>CBFHNR010000007.1:24885-132969 GCA_965657215.1 uncultured Paracoccaceae bacterium | reverse complement strand
AGTCTGACGGTGATTGGCGCAGGGGTGATTGGCGTTGAATATGCGACAATGTTCTCGGCACTCGATATTCGGGTGACCTTGATTGAACCGCGGGAAACCTTTTTGGATTTTGTCGATAAAGCCACCATTCAAGAGTTCTCGCACCATATCCGTGAGAATGGCGTGGACTTACGACTTGGTTCTGGCGTTGCTAAAATAGAAGATATGGACGGGCATGTCGAAGTGACGCTGGAAAATCGCCGTCACGTTCGTTCAGAAATGATGCTTTTCGCAGCGGGACGCATGGGGGCGACGGATAGTTTGGGCCTCGATACAGTTGGGCTTGAAACGGATCATCGTGGGCGCATTGAGGTAGATCGCAAATCTTATCAAACCTCAGTAAAACATATCTATGCCACAGGCGACGTCATTGGGCATCCGAGCCTTGCGTCAACCTCGTTGCAACAAGGTCGCGTGGCGGCCTGTCATGCTTTAGAGACGCCAACTTTGGAAGAAAGCCCATGGTTCCCCTATGGCATCTATTCTGTTCCAGAAATTTCGACCTGTGGAATGTCCGAGGAAGAACTGCAGGAACGCGAAATTCCCTATGAGGTTGGTGAGGCCCGGTTCCGTGAAACATCGCGTGGTCACATTATGGGGCTTGAGCATGGCTTGTTGAAAATGCTGGTGAGCCTCAAAACGCGCCGCATCTTGGGTGTTCAAATTGTGGGCGAAGGGGCGACGGAATTGATTCATATTGGTCAGGCTGTCATGAACCTAAAAGGGACCGTGGATTACTTTATCCAAAATACCTTCAACTATCCAACTTTGGCAGAGGCGTATAAAATCGCAGGATTAGATGCATTCAACAGGATGCCAATCCCTGATGAGTTCAAAGCCAAGAAAAAGACGAAAAAATGAGACGGGTGCGGATTTGACGAATATCTACATTGATGCCGATGCTTGCCCTGTCAAAGCCGAAGTGGAACGCGTCGCGACCCGTCATAAAGTCCATACATTCGTGGTGAGCAATGGTGGCCTCAGGCCATCCCAAAACCCCTATCTCGAAAATGTCATTGTTCCAGAGGGACCAGATATCGCCGATATGTGGATTGCGGACCGTGCGGGGGTTGGGGATGTGGTGATCACGGGTGATATTCCACTCGCCGCCAAAGTCATCGAAGCAGGGGCCAAAGTGCTCAAACATAATGGCGAGGCATTAACATCCGCCAATATCGGCAACGTTTTGGCGACACGAGATTTGATGGCCGACCTGCGGGCGGCGGATCCGTTTCGACAAGGAGGCGGCAAGGGCTTTACAAAGGCAGATAGGTCGCGTTTTCTAGACGCATTAGAGCGGGTCCTACGCCAAGTGAAATAGGACATCCGAAAGGGACCTATTTTGCGACATCTATCAAACAACCTAATTGGGGCTCTCTGTGCGCTGGGCGCAGCTATTGCGTTTTCTTTGAATGACGTTGGGATCAAATTCCTGTCTGGGGATTTTCCCCTTCACGAAGTTGTCTTTATTCGTACACTGATTGGAATGGCTTTGTTCCTTGTGGTTTTGATGCCGTTAAATGGGGGTCTGTCCCTTATGCGGACCAACCGATTGGGGGCTAACCTCCTGAGGGGATTATGCGCCGTCACAGCGAATTTGATGTTCTTTCTTGGCCTGTCTGCGATGCCGATAGCTGATGCTGTCGCAATCTTTTTTGTAAGTCCGCTCATCATCACTATTTTTAGCGTTATCTTTTTGGGTGAATACGTAGGACCACGACGATGGGCGGCTGTCGTCTTGGGATTGATCGGAGTGGTGATTGTCATTCGACCCGGAACAGATGCATTTCAAATTGCATCCCTCCTGCCTCTGATTGCTGCGGTAGGATATGGGTTTTTGCACATCATCACCCGTCAAATTCGCGCCACAGAAAGCGCAGCAACCCTAACGTTTTACACCTTGATTACATTCCTTTCGAGCTCAGCTTTGATCGGTCTTCTCTTAGGTCACGGCCGGTATGATGGTTACGGCCACCCTGCACTCGGCTTCTTGTTTCGGGATTGGAGCATGCCTGCGACACCTGATTTTCCCATATTCCTTTTGATCGGTTGTGCAAGCGTCGCTGGGGGGATGTTGATTTCTGAGGCTTACCGTAAAAGTGATGCGGCCTTTGTTGCGCCGTTTGAATATATCTCGCTCCCCTTGGCAATTTTTTGGGGCGTCACAGTGTTTGACGAATTCCCCGATCTTATTGCCATATCAGGAATGGTGTTGATTATAGGGTCGGGTCTCTACATGGTCTGGCGAGAGGCCCAAATCAACAAAAGAAAGGACGCCACATGAGCATTGCAATTATTCCCTTTGAAGACGGTCAGGACCTACTGGACTGGATTGGGTTATGCGATGCATTCGATGCGGGTCACCAATTACCCAAAGCTGAGATTGGGGACACATTTTTGTATCGCGATCCAGACACGCTTTTGTCGCGTTCCGCTTGGATTGACGGGTTAGGGCTTGCCGTGAAATCGGCGACGGTTTTTCCGAAAAACCCAACGGCAGGCAAACCCATGATCAACGGCGCGGTGAGTGTGTTTTCTGATCTTGACGGAACGCTTGAGGCTATTGTTGATTTTCACCTTGTTACGAAATGGAAAACGGCTGGCGATAGCCTTTGCGCCGCCAAGAAACTGGCGCGCGCCGATAGCAACGTAATCTTGGTCGTTGGCGCTGGAACCGTTGGGCGATCTTTGATCGAAGCCTATAGCGCAGGATTTCCATCAGCGCGGTTTCTGTTGTGGAACCGCACTACGTCAAAAGCCCAAGAGCTTGCACAAGAATTTCCCCATGTTGACGTTGTCACAGATTTAGAAACCGCCGTTAGGTCAGCGGATATTGTGACGAGCGCGACAATGTCGAAGGAACCTGTCTTGAATGGCGACTGGCTTCAGCCCGGACAGCATATTGATCTTATCGGCGCCTATCGTCCCGACATGCGCGAAGTGGATGATACCGCCCTTCTCAAATCGCGCGTATTTGTCGATAGCTTTGCCACGACCCTTGGTCATATTGGCGAGCTGAAAATTCCCCTTGAGGCGGGTATCATTGACCGCGATCATGTGATTGCCGATTACTATTCTCCCGAGTTATTCCGCCGACAGTCTGATGATGATATCACATTGTTCAAAAATGGGGGTGGGGCGCATTTGGATTTAATGACTGCCCGTCATATTTTAGATAAATGGAGAGCCAATCAATGACCCTTTTTATTCTCTTTCTTGCTGCGGTGTTTGCAGTGCCCTTTATTATTGAGGCACGCCGCATGACGATGGATGGAATATCAAGAGAGGACGCCCCTGGTCAGTTTATTGACCTCACCAAAGGGGCCACACATTACCGATACATAGGCGACCCAGAGGGCCCTTTGGCGGTCTGTGTGCATGGGCTAACAACGCCGAGTTTTGTGTTTGAAGGATTGGCAAAAGAGCTCGTCGCTAAGGGCTATCGCGTTTTGGTTTATGATCACTATGGTCGTGGATTTTCAGATCGACCCAAAGGTATTCAGGACAGAGAATTCTTTGTGTCCCACCTCAGCGAGCTATTGGATGAATTGGGCGAAGATGGGCAATTTGATCTCTATGGGTATTCCATGGGAGGATGGGTCGTGACTGCCTTTGCATCGATCTATCCAAGCCGAATTAACAGGCTTATTTTGTTAGCCCCGGGTGGTATGGGCCATGATTTGGGTCTCTTGGCGAAATTGATAAGGCTTCCTATTTTGGGGGAATGGTTATTCTATAGCCAGCTTGCGAAACAACACCGAGAAGGCTGTGAATTGGAGCGGTGTTTGCCAAGCTCCGTTCCCTTTATCGTTGATCGCCAACAAAGAGAATTGAATTACAAAGGGTTCTTGCCCAGTGTTCTCTCCTCACTGCGCGGCGCGCTGTCTGCGCAAACACAAGCTGAGCATGAAAGAATTGCGAAATCCCAGTTGGATGTTACAGCCATATGGGGCGCAGATGATGCGGTTATCCCATTGGCAGCCAAGGATAAGTTGGCTGCGTGGAATCCCAACGTTCGGAATGTGGTGATTGACAATGCAGGTCACGGAATTCCGTACACGCATACAGATGAGGTGCTGGAGGCCGTCTTCCCCTTAGGCCGCTTTGAATCCAAGCGCTCTTTCACGAATGGGTAAATGCACAATGGCGCTAAAGGCGCCTACGGCGACTCCGACCCACCAAACGGCGGTATAGCTGCCATAGATGTCATACATCCGACCGCCAAGCCAAACGCCGAGGAAGCTTCCTAATTGGTGGCTAAAGAACACGATGCCGTAGAGCGTGCCCATATAGCGCAGCCCGTAAATATGAGCGATCAATCCGCTTGTGAGTGGCACAGTGGCAAGCCAGAGTGACCCCATAGAGACAGAGAATAACAAGACAGTTGTGGGCGTCATTGGCGTCATGATGAAGGCGGCAGCGATAACTGTGCGGCCCAGATAAATCCCCGCTAAGAGGTATTTCTTGCTATAGCGATTGCCTAAATATCCCGCGGTCAGGGTGCCGATAATATTGGCAAGCCCAATCAGCGAAATAGCCACAGCACCGAGGCGAGAGGTTGATGTAATGCCCATTGAATAGAGCGCACCACCGGGCATGATAGGGCCGCACATTTCGGTCACGAACGCGGGAAAATGCGCGGTCACAAAGGCCAATTGATAGCCACAGCTAAAGAAGCCGAGAAAGATCAAAGTGTAGCTTGGATCTTTGAAAGCTTTGATCAGGATAGCGCCCATGCTTTCTTCTAGCTCAGCTTTGCTGGCCGCAGCAGGCGAGCGCATGAAGGGCAACATAAAGAGGCTTGCAAGGATGATTGCGGAAAAAATCAAAAACACGTTTTGCCATGGCATTAGAGAGAGCAGCCATTCTGCCATTGGCGCACCGACCACTTGACCTGCGCTGCCTGCGGCGGTGGCGATTGCCAATGACATGGATCGGTTTTCGGCGCTACTGGCCCGTCCTACAACGGCGAGGATAACGCCAAACCCTGTGCCCGCGACACCAAACCCCACGAATATTTCATAAAACTGGTGCGCCCCGGGCGTAACGGCAAAGGAGGACAGGACCATCCCAAAGGCATAGGTCAAACCACCAATAACGATGGCCTTGCGATCCCCAATTTTCTCAGCAATCGCGCCAAAAATCGGCTGACCAATGCCCCAAGCAAGGTTTTGGATTGCAATCGCGAGCGAAAAATCAGTGCGAAGCCAGCCGAACTCTGCCGCGATTGGGATTTGGAACACACCAAACGACGCACGCACGGCAAAGCTTATTAATATGATTAAACAGCCGACTATGAGGACAGGCGTAAAAATTGAAGATCTTGTCATGAAAATACCCCTGTGATTTGCAGTGACCTTACCTATATCCATCTCGAGGTCAAACTGTTCTGATGCTTTCCTCGTGTCTGTTTTGAGTGTAAAGGAGGCGAATGATGACCCTCGAAGAGATATACAAGACAAAAGTTGAGGCCGGTGAACTGAGCTTTGATGCCGCTCAAGCTGCGGTCTTGGTTGAATTCGAACGTATACGCGCGGCTTTGGCAGTGCCCCAAAAAAGAGGGTTCTTTCGCAAAAAAACCGAGCCGCCCAAAGGGTTATATCTCTGGGGTGGTGTCGGTCGCGGGAAATCGATGATTATGGATATGTTTGTCGATGCCTTAGATGTCCCTGCAAAACGCGTCCATTTTCATGGGTTTATGCAAGATATTCAAACCGCGCTTCATGAGGCCCGCAAACGAGGCGAAGAAGACGCGATCAAGCCAATCGCAAAACAAGTTGCGGCGGATGCGCGGGTGTTGGCCTTTGATGAAATGCAAATCAAGGACATTACGGACGCAATGATTGTAGGGCGCTTGTTCCAGCTCTTGTTCGAGGACGGTGTCGTCGTTGTGACCACCTCTAATCGTATCCCCGATGATCTATACAAAGACGGCTTGAACCGACAGCTTTTCTTGCCCTTCATCGATTTGATCAAGGATCGCTTGGTTGTGCATGAAATGGTGAGTCCGACGGATTACCGTCAGGATCGACTGAGTGGCGCACAGGTTTATTTTTATCCACTGGGCGAGGCCGCTTCGAAAGAGGTCGCGGCGATTTGGCAAGATTTGTCGCAAGGCAACAGCACGTCTTTCGATGTTACGGTGAAGGGTCGTACCTTGAGGCTCCCAAAGTTTCACAATGGCGTGGCGCGCGTTGATTTTTATGATCTCTGCGGACAACCCTTGGGGCCCGCTGATTATTTGGCTCTAACCGAGCATGTTCGCGTTCTCATTCTGGAAAACATCCCAACCCTTGGGCGGGGTAATTTCAATGAGGCCAAGCGGTTTGTAACATTGATCGACACGCTTTATGAGGCAAAGACACGGCTTATATGCTCAGCGGCGGATCGGCCACAGATGCTTTACCTAGAGGGTGAAGGGTCGTTTGAATTTGAACGCACCGCCAGCCGTCTGATGGAGATGCAGGCGGCGGACTGGGGACAGCTCTAGAGCGCAGGTAAATACAGGGTTTGCCCGACAGAAATCTTGTCTGGGCTGGCCAAGCGATCTTTGTTTGCCCAGTATATGTCTTCGACAGGATCAGTTGTTCCATAGTTGTCAAACGCGATGGACGCGAGGCTATCTCCTGCTTTTACGATATAAGGCTTACCTGTTTTTGGGCTGATGGTGGCCGCACTTGGCGTTTCAACCAAAGTGGACAAAATCATGGGTGTGTCCAGTGTCCCATCGGCGCGGCGCATGTAAGGTGGAATGGTGAGAACACCACTGGCCGCCGCTTGCTCAAGCCATTGATCAATCTGCTCACCGCTCATTTGACGTTCAAGCGCGACTTTGACCAATTCTTCCAAGCCTTCGATGTTAATGCCGCTAGGTGCGGGCGCGGCCACTGTAACGGGTTGTGGGGTTACAGCAACCGGAGCCGGCGTTGAGACGGGCGTGACGATCTCGGGTTCCACAATCTTGGCAACTTCGGTCAATGTGGGATCAGGTAGGCTCACATCCAAGAGCGTTGCCTCGGATCGCGTGACCTCATCAAGGACAACCGTTTCGTCAACAAACCGATCACTTCTTGGAGTTGGCTGAATCATCAGCAAGCCGATAGTGACAATTAAAAATGCAGAAGAAATAACGAGAATACGAAGCATACGCTTCTCCCTTAACCAATAAAGTAGGGTAGGCGGAGTTTTTTATTTGAAGACGACTGAGATTGCCTGACGGCGTTTCCCATTCACCTTCAGCAGCCTGTATTTCCGCTTACCCTCTGCTGTACACGCCAAATGTGGGCGAGTACGTCCCGACACCACAAGATATAGGCGAATCGGTGCGAATCAGTCAAGGGTTACTGATTCGTTTTTCTAAGGATTGCTCTGAATTAGTCGTCGTTTTCGCGTAAAACCGCGCCAGCAAGGTACAAAGACCCACAAATTAGGACGCGTGCATTTGGGTTTTTGGCTGAAATTGACGTTAATGCTTCAGCCACGCTGTCCGCAGTCAAAGCGGAAATCCCAACGTTTTGGGCAAACTCAGCTGTCGTTTCGGCAGGTAAAGTATTCGCTTCACCTGGGATCGATACACCATAAAGCGCCGTGAGCGACGGGGCCATTGGCGACAAATACCCGCTTATATCTTTGGTATTCAGCATTCCGCAAATTGCGTAGGTGTCCTTGGGTGGCAATGTCTTGAGGTGTTTGCCAATGGCTTGACCAGCGGCGGCGTTGTGACCGCCATCTAACCACAGCTCAATATTTGGCGCCTGCTCAGCGATGCGCCCTTGGGACAAACGTTGCATACGAGCGGGCCAAAATGCTTGGGTTACGGCGCCGTCATAGGCCGCATCCGACATGCCGAGATAGCGCAAAACTGCAAGGGCGGCGCCTGCGTTTTCATATTGATGTTCACCGGGGAGATTGGGCAATGGCACATCCAAAAGGCCGTTCTCGTCCTGATAAATTAGACGATCACGTTCCTTGCTCACATGCCAGTGTTGACCATAGGCCAGTATCGGTGCCCCAAGCTTTGCGGCAGTGGCTTCTATGACGTCCATCACCTCATCAGGTTGCGGGCCAATGACCACGGGAACGCCACGCTTGATGATCCCGGCCTTTTCACCGGCAATTTTCGCAAGCGTGTTGCCGAGGAATTGTTCGTGATCCATAGAAATTGGCGTGATGACGCAAATTTCGGGGGTGTCGATCACATTCGTTGCATCAAGACGACCCCCAAGACCGACCTCTAATAACGTATAATCCGCAGGAGCGCGCGACATGGCCAATAGCCCAGCAACGGTGGTGATTTCAAAATAGGTGATGTCCTCACCATTGTTCGACGCATAACATTCATCCAATACCTGCGTTAAGGCGTCTTCTGTAATGAGCTGACCTGATAGGCGAATACGTTCGTGAAATCGTGCAAGGTGGGGTGATGTATAAGCATGAACCCGTTTTCCATCCGCTTCTAAGCCTGCGCGGATCATGGCCTGGGTCGATCCTTTGCCGTTGGTCCCAGCGATATGGACAACAGGCGGGAGATCACGTTGCGGATTACCGAGTGTGTCAAGAAGTCGCCAAACACGATCAAGCGTGAGATCAATCACCTTGGGATGCAATGCCATCATCCGATCAAGGATGACGTCAGAAGAGGGATGCGTCATTCAGGAATTGCCTTATTCAGCAGGTGAAGCGGTCTCAGTTTCTTGAGCAGGCGCGTCGTCAGGTTTTGGTAAATCCCCAGCTATCGCAGGAGGCATTCCCATCAACATGCGCACAATGGTAACCAATTCTTCGCGCATTTTCGTCCGAGACGTCACGCGATCCAACATCCCATGGTCTAGCAAATATTCAGCACGCTGGAACCCTTCGGGAAGTTTTTCGCGAATGGTTTGCTCAATAACGCGGGGACCTGCGAAGCAGATCAATGCATTTGGTTCTGCAATTTGAACATCGCCCAACATCGCATAAGAGGCTGTTACGCCCCCTGTCGTTGGGTGTGTTAACACAACGATATAGGGCAATCCTGCCTCTTTTAGCATTTGAATTGCGACTGTCGTGCGAGGCATTTGCATGAGGCTTAGTATGCCTTCTTGCATACGCGCACCCCCTGCCGCAGAAAACAAAATGAGAGGGCGGTGCAATGCAACAGCGCGTTCAGCCGCGGCAATTATCGCGTTGCCGACATACATTCCCATGGATCCACCCATGAAGGAAAAATCCTGAGCCGCACAGACAACAGGGGTCCGCCCGATTTCACCTTCGGCAACCAACATCGCTTCTTTTTCGCCCGTCTTTTTCTGGGCGGCTTTCATGCGATCTGGATATTTCTTTTGATCTTTGAATGCGAGGGGGTCGTTTATCGGAGCTGGAACCGCAACATCAACAAAGATGCCGCCATCGAACAATGCTTCAAAACGGTCTCTTGGCGTAATCGCCATATGGTGATTACACTGTGTGCACACATTCAGGTTTTCCGCCAATTCGCGGTGGAACAACATGGTTCCGCACTCATCACATTTGGTCCAGAGGTTTTCTGGTGTTTCACGCCGAGAGAAGATCGAATTAATCCGTGGTCGAACGTAATTTGTGATCCAGTTCATGTCTTGTCCCTCATAAGCGTGCTTTGTTATCAAATAAGCGTGCTTTTCAAGAAATGCAATTCAGGATCAACGGGGAATTGGGCAATTTTCTATGCAATCATGCGATCGTCTCTGAATTCTGCAGCCTTCTGTAGGATAACACATATTTTGCAAGTTTCCTGCCCTAGCTATTGTCAGATCACGGCGGCTTGGGTATCCCTAACCAAGGTGTGTAGGGGAATTTGAGCGGTGTTAAGGCATAAACCAGGTTTAATGGTTAGATTTTGTGCGGTTTTGCTTGCCATGTTGGTAAGCGGATGTAGTGGTGGTTTGCCCATTCCAGATATGTTGAAACCAACTCCTGTGGAACAAGATAAAGTGACATTGTCCGCAGGGCATAGTGTTCCTGTCCCTGTTGGTTACTGTACTCGAAGCACCCTTAAGCAAGGGGATGCCCGTCATTCTTTGATCGGATTTTCTGGGTGCGCCATGAATGGTCGTAATGGGGTTGGTGATATTTTGTTGACGGTTCGACGGGCTGGAAATGAGGATCAGACAACGTCTCCTGATGTCTTGAGGGCGCTTGCGCGTGATCATAAGGTGGAGGATAGCTCAGTGTCTGGAAACGTGACCTTTGCCAAACTGTCCAAGGCATCTGGAAAAACTTTTTCGGGGTATCAAAAACAATTCTGGCGTGCCGTGCAAAATCGAGAAAATCATCTGATTATGGCGACGTTATTGATCCCCGATGGGCAAAAAATTTCACAATCGCGGGCAAAACGAGTTTTGCTAAACCTCATGGACACCGTGTCGTTAAACCAAGAAAGCGCGCGTGTTGAGCAAATCGCGATGGACCAACCTGCGATGTTGCGGCCACGTGCGCGGCCATAGTTGCCAACTCTCTAATATTTAGAGTGTATCGTATCTTTGTTATCGTCTATGTCTGAGGGCATCTGAAACCAGTGGTGAACGTCTCATGAAATTATTGGAAGCCTTTCGCAAAAACTCCAAGACGCGGTTTGCATCTGTGCGGGATCGGATTGCCAAGATGTCATTTGATGATCTGGCCTCTGTGGTTTCTGATGCAAAGCAAAAGCGTAGTGAACTCGACGATGTGATTTTTGCAGCTGAAGATAGAATTGCACTGCCACGGTTAGAGACGAATAATTTTCAAGCACCACGCGATGCTGATTGGACATGGCGTCCCGAGGGATGGCGTGCTGATATTGGATCCAAGGGTGTTGCGTCCGCCTCGCGGAAAACCGTTTTGGGGCGTGAGATTCAGTTATTTCACGACTGCCCTACGTCATCGATTATCTTGCGCCAACAGCGCAATCAGCGGTCAACAGATTTGGCCCCATTTGGGGTATCGGTTGAGGTGTTTCAGTTTGATGGGTCTTTTTTATCTCTTGCTTTGCAGCTCCCAGATGAGGCTCTGAATGGTCTGAGCATTCGCCATATTTTTCAAATGGACATGGTAATGGATGCTGAAAATCATATGGGGGTTTTTGCGCGTTTGAACATCAAACACGGCCCAAACGTCGAACAGCTTTTGAATCGTATTGCAACGGATCAAACCAATGTATCGCTGGAATTTGATTTAGGATACTTAAAGCTTAACGAAAAGCGGCTTGAACGAATTTGGCTGGATATCATCTTTGAAGATCCAGCCATGAATTATATCAATATCCGTGATCTAGCAGTCTTTCGCAGACCGCGCGGTGAATTTTAGAGGGTCAACATGTCAATAAACGAAGTTCGCGAAGCCGCGTTTGAAAATGGAATTTGGCAGGCAGAAATCGTTTCCGTCGATCAGCCAGATGTTGTTGTGTCGTATCGTGGTCAGGAATTGAACACTGTTACGGTTGAAGAAGTTGACACGAATTTGTGGGAAATTTCTGTTCCCATCCCTAGAGAAGCGATTGGTGAAGGTGTGCATAGTTTCATCGTCACGGAACGCGACAATCCTGAGACATTGATAAGCTTTACATTGATGGGTGGCACACCAGTCGCCCATGATTTGCGGGCGGAGCTGTCTTTGATCCGTGGTGAGCTGGATTTGCTAAAACGGGCCTTCCGCCGCTATGTGAGCGAAAATAGCTAGTTAATTGACGCCGCGTATGGGGTGACATTCTGGCTCCATTGATCAAAATATCCCAAAACTGACAGGGGTATTTTTATGTCTTCGCTTTATCCAAACCTCTTAACTCCACTTGATCTTGGGTTCACGACCTTAAAAAATCGGGTCCTTATGGGGTCGATGCACACCAACCTTGAGGAAACCAAGGATTGGAATCGTGTTGCAGAGTTCTACGCAGAACGGGCACGTGGTGAGGTTGCCTTGATCGTGACGGGCGGGATTGCCCCCAACAGAGAAGGCAGCGTCTTTCCTGGGGCGGCGGGGCTGTATACAGATCAAGATATCGAAAATCATCGTATCGTCACGGATCGTGTGCACGAAGCAGGTGGCAAGATTGCGATGCAGGTCTTGCACGCGGGCCGGTATGCTTATGGCCCTGACTGTGTGGCGCCTAGCCCGATCAAATCACCCATTTCGCCCTTTCCGCCCAAAGAATTGGACGAAGACGGAATAGAAAAGCAAATTCAAGACATCGCAACAACCGCCGCCCGTGCCAAACAAGCGGGATATGATGGTGTCGAAATCATGGGGTCCGAAGGGTATTTCCTAAATCAATTCCTCGTCGAACATACCAACAAGCGCACAGATCGTTGGGGCGGGTCGTACGAAAATAGAATGCGCTTGCCCGTTGAAGTGGTCAAACGTGTTCGTGCCGCCGTTGGGAAAGACTTTATCCTGATTTACCGCCTCTCCATGATTGATCTTATCCCTAATGGATCAACCCATGACGAAGTGGTCCAGCTGGCGCAAGAAGTTGAAAAAGCAGGTGCGACGATCATCAATACGGGTATCGGTTGGCACGAAGCACGCATTCCTACCATTGCGACATCCGTGCCGCGCGCTGCCTTTTCGTGGGTGACGAAAAAGCTCATAGGCAAGGTGTCGATCCCTGTTATCACATCAAATCGGATCAACACCCCTGAGGTCGCAGAAGAGGTCTTGGCAGATGGCTGCGCCGACATGGTGAGCATGGCGCGTCCTTTCTTGGCGGACCCACTATTTGTAACAAAGGCGATAGAGGGACGTGCAAATGAAATCGCCCCTTGCATCGCCTGTAACCAAGCCTGCTTGGATCATACGTTTTCTGGTAAAATCAGCTCATGTTTGGTCAACCCACGTTCGGGGTTTGAAACTGAATTGGTTATTTCCCAAACGACTACACCGAAAACCGTGGCGGTTGTCGGCGCGGGTCCAGCAGGAATGAGTGCGGCAATGACGGCGGCACAAGCGGGTCATAAGGTGACTTTGTTTGATCAAGCGCCAGAAGTCGGAGGTCAATTGAACCTTGCGAAACAGGTACCAGGCAAAGAAGAATTCTTTGGGCTTGTGGATTGGTTTGCCACGATGTTGGACACAACTAGGGTCACTCTTGCCCTCAATACAAAGGTGTCCGCTGCTGATCTAGACGGATTTGATGAAGTCATCATTGCCACAGGGGTTATTCCTCGTGATCCAGAAATCGACGGTCAAGATAACCCGAATGTCATCAGCTATATCGAACTATTAAACGGAAGCCGCAAAGCGGGCGAAAATGTTGTCGTCATCGGGGCTGGTGGAATTGGCTTTGATGTGTCTGAGTTCCTGACGCATGAAGGCGAAAGCCTGACAACCGATCTTCCTGCTTGGATGAAGGAATGGGGTGTCACAGACCCGCAAGAAACGCGTGGCGGCTTGGCTGCGAGCGGACCGCAACCTTCCGCACCTGCGCGTAATGTAACGCTGCTTCAGCGCAAGTCAGAACGCCTAGGGAAACGTTTGGGTAAAACAACAGGTTGGATTCATCGTGCGGCGCTTAAGATGAAGAATGTTACGATGATGGGCGGCGTGAACTATGAACAAATCACGTCCGAAGGGTTACTCGTCTCAATGGGCGACGCCCGCGAAAATCCCCAAAACATTCCAGCGGACACAATCGTTCTCTGTGCGGGACAGCTTCCAGAACGGAGTCTGGCGGATGATTTGATCGCAAAGGGAAGAACGCCCCATGTCATTGGGGGTGCCGATGTTGCCGCCGAGCTTGACGCCAAGCGTGCAATTGATCAGGGCACACGATTGGCCGCCTCGCTTTAGGAGTCCTAGAATAACCTAACTAATGTCTGAGGCGCGCCCAAGTCTTGCCTCATTCGACCACGATAACAGACCTGTAAAGTGAAGAGGTTTGTTTAATGGACAGGTTAACGGAAATGGAAGCCTTCGCGACCGTTGTAGACCAAGGTGGGTTTACCGACGCGGCGAAAAAGCTGGGGATGTCAAAATCCGCAGTCTCCAAATACATATCCAGTCTAGAAGCACGCCTTGGGGCTCGTCTGCTAAATCGCACGACTCGTAGGGTTAGCCCTACTGAAATTGGCCTCGCCTATTACGATCGCGCTCGTCGCGTTTTAAGCGATGCTGGTGAAGCAGACGCTTTGGTCACATCCATGCAAACGGCCCCCTCTGGTCAACTGCGTGTGTCTGTGGCAACCGATTTCGGCGTAAACCATTTATCACCGATCCTAGGAAATTTTTTGTCGAAATTCCCTGGTGTCTCGGTGAATATGGAGCTGAACAATCGGTATGTTGAACTGATATCAGAAGGCTTTGACGCGGCAATCCGTGTGGGAGAACTCAAAGATAGCTCCCTGCGTGCAAGAAAGCTGACAGATACAACAGTGCGCCTTGTGGCAAGCCCTGATTACCTTGCTCAACATGGTCGCCCGAAACGGCTAGATGATCTAAATGATCACAAGTTGTTGCATTATTCGACACAGTCTTCCTCTGCGGTTTGGAAAGTCACGGCACTTAGTGGTGAAAAGCGTCAAATCCGAACAACAGGGTGTCTCAGCGTGAATGATGGGCAGTCTCTATTGCATGCAACTGTTGCAGGCCTAGGCATCGCTCAGCTCCCAAGTTTCCTCTGTCATGATGCGATGGAAACGGGATTGGTCCAAGACGTTTTCCCAAGCTTCCCAAAAGATACCCAAGGGATATATGCGGTTTACCCACCAGGTAAATTCACCCAACCCAAAGTGCGAGTCTTTATTGATTTCTTAGCGCAGGCCTTTGCAAGCAAGGGACCAGATAACTGGTGATTACTTTGGCGGGGCAATGATTGCTTCGACGCGGCGGTTAATGTCGCGTCCTTCTTGAGTATCGTTCGAAGTCAGCGGACTAAGAAATCCAACGCCCTCTGCAGAGAGCCGATCTTCAGACACGCCGTAGGTGCGAACCAGCAAGTCAACGACGGATTGCGCTCTATTTTTTGCCAAATTGATATTGCCTGATAACCCGCCAATATTGTCTGAATGACCAACTAAGACGACGTCTTTATCGGAGTTCTCCTCTAGAAATGTGGCAAGCTCCTTGAGCGTCGCATAGGTGTCGTCGGTTAATTCTGACGACCCAGATGCATATGACAAATCGGCTAAAATTGCGCGGCCTTTCGTGGTCAAATCTCCTATTACATACCCAGTTGTCTCAAAAGATGTTTCCTTGGCCTCTGAGGCGCCAACCGTTGACGCTGTATTGATTTCCATAGGCGTCTCACCTGCCTTGTCTGCAAAAATGATCTGGACGTAACTTGCGCCAAAGGCATGGGTCACCAGCACACTCGCCGCTTGATTGGGGGAAGATTTCGGCCCTTTGGTAAAGCTGAAATACCGAAATTTACGAAGATCTATGTACAAATCGGGGGCATCAATGGCCTGAATCGCGTGACGAAAATCAAATCCGCCACATTGCGAGGCTATGCAATCTAGGCGGATATCATATCCGTTTTCTAAAAAATAACTTAGGATTGGTTCGCTAATTTGCGCCAGTGTTAATGACGCACCTTCGGATTTCCAAACGATGGCCTGTTGGCGTCCCGTGATGTGAACGCTCGGTACCTCTGCGCCGTCCCAAACATCAGTTGCAATGGATGAATCGCTTGTTTTTGTAACTTCGTTATAGGTTTCACTTGCGCCAACGGGCAGCGGGATTGACCCTTGCGCCAAGACGCCTTGCCCAAAGACACAAGCCGCAATGACAGCGAGCTTAGCGAAATTGTGCGTGATAGTTGTCATTAGGGCGCATGTCTGTTGCACTGGCAACTCGGTTCGTCATGTTGAAAAAGGCAGCGACGTTGCAGATGTCCCAAATATCCCGATCTGAAAACCCAACATCGCGGAGGGACTGGCGGTCGCTTTCTTCGATTTCGGCACTGGCCTTGGTGATTTTTTCAGCAAACTCGAGCATCGCACGATGACGTGGGGATAAATCGGCCACGCGATAATTCATCACCAACATTTCACCTAATTTCGGATCATTAGAAAGCTCGCGAACCGCCGCGCCATGGGCCGTTAGGCAATAAAAGCACTTGTTGATGGAGGAAACGACAACGGCGATCATTTCGCGTTCGAGCTTTGATAACCCGCTATCCGCCAACATAAGGGTGTTATAGAGACCGGAAAAAGCGTCCAATTTGCTGATGTCAAAGGCATGGGCAAGCAATACATTCGGCACCATCCCAAGCTTGTCTTCACAGATGTCAAAATAGGCCTGTGTTTTCTCAGGTAACGGATCAAGTGGTGGCAAATCGAGGGCGGTTGTTTTGGAATATTTTGTCATAAACGCTACTTCTTAAGTCTGTAGTGATACTGTCCCACAAGTTCCATTCCAAGGGAAGTATAAAGCGCATTCGCCCTTATGTTGTGTTGTGTGCAGATCACGGAAAGATGCGTGGCTCCTTGATCTTTGGCCCAAAAGGCGGCTTGGCGCATGAACCATGTGCCGACACCTTTTTTACGCTGATGAGGGAGGATTTCTAAGGCATGCACCATTGCAATATTCTCATGGATGGCGACATAGGCGGTGCCTGCGGGATGGTCGTCCCATCGGCTGATGATACTGGTTTTGGGGCCCTGTGCGCGGTCCATGACGCGAATGCGACTGGGGCCGATGCCGCCTTGTGCCCAGATATCTAGTTGAATTTGTAAGGGTTCCCAAATGTTGAACATACTGACCCGAGGCGGCCGCTCTGTTGCGATTGCCTCTACTTCAGCGCAATAGATATTCACGGGATCAATAATTTCATAACCCAAATCCTCAAGCACCCCATCGAGCTCGGCATCTCCGTCGCGGATCATGAAGAGGGGTGTTTGATCCATCTCTATCATTGCGGTTTCGGCCAAAGTTATTTGACCTATGCCGTCTGGGGAATTTAAGGTTGCCGCACTGACCCGCTTACCACCGCCCTCACCATTGCGAAGGGTAAAGCCCCCGACCTCTTTGATCGCCGCAGGGGGCCACGTGTTTTCGCAGGTGCGATAGAGGTCTTGGACATTTGGCGTCATCCTGGAAAGAGCGCCTTTAGATCGTCCATCGCTGCGGTGATCATGGTAGCATCTGTGCCTCGGATAACGATGTTTGTGCCATAGAGTCCTTCGTGCTGAAATGGGTAGGATCCGATGGATAGGTCTGGATAGTTGTCGGCAAGCTGGCCAAGGGGTTTGGCCACATCCCCTTCGCCACGGTTCAGTTTGTGGGTCTCACTTAAAACAGGCGCACCGCCTGTTAGATGCGGCATAACGCTGGCAACCATGGCTTTGAACACGGAAGGCACGCCCGCCATCACATGGACGTTTTCAATCGTAAAGCCAGGGGCGATAGACACAGGGTTATCGATTAAATCAGCCCCATCTGGAATGCGCGCCATGCGTTTACGTGCATCGTTGAATTCCTTGCCCTCGCGTTCATAATAGGCACCTAAAAGGGCTGCTGCATCGTCGCGGACATCGATATGTCTGTCGAAGGCTGCGGCAACGCAATCGGCGGTAATATCATCATGTGTTGGGCCAATTCCTCCAGAGGTAAAGACGGTTTCATACCGTTCTGAGAGCTGTTGAACGGCCTCGATTATTGCGTCACGATCATCGGAGACAACCCGCACTTCTTTGAGGTCAATGCCCTGCTCAGTGAGCTGTTGTGCGAGATAGTGCATGTTCGCATCCCGTGTGCGGCCAGATAGGATTTCATCCCCAATTACCAGCATCGCAGCCGTTGGATTTGTCATTCAGTTTCCTTCCATTTTCTCAAGTGATGGTATACGCCTTGGACATGGATTTTCAAACCCCACTCCTTCCTGCGCGTCTTATCAAACGATATAAACGGTTTTTGGCGGATATCGAGCTTGAGACCGGAGAAATCGTAACGGCGCATTGCGCAAACCCTGGGTCGATGATGGGGCTTGCTGTGCCCGATACGCGTGTTTGGGTTGAACCAAATGACGATCCCAAAAAGAAATTGAACTATTCATGGAAGTTGAACGAATATCCAGATGGAACCTTTTGTGTGATTGATACGTCCATTGCTAATCGTGTGGTTAAAGAGGCGCTGAGCCTTAGAAAAATTGAGGAGCTGTCCTCATTTTCAGGGTTTCGTCCCGAGGTGAAATACGGGGACAAAAGCCGTGTTGATTTCTTGCTTGAGGATAGCTCGCTCGGCAATTTGTATTTAGAGGTCAAAAGTGTGACCCTATCGCGGCACCCCAAATTAGCTGAGTTTCCAGACAGCGTGACGGCACGTGGGGCAAAGCATCTGAACGAGCTGTCAGAGGTTGTCACGCAAGGGGCTCGGGCGGCCTTGTTCTATGTTGTCAATCGGACGGATTGTGATGTGGTTGATGTGGCGCGAGACATTGACCCAACCTACGCCAAAGCCTTAGACGATGTGAAAGCCAATGGCGTCGAAGTCTATGCATATGGCTGTGACATTTCCCCAAAGGGTGTAACCTTGGCCAATTCCATCGCGCTTAGATCATAGGGGACTGGTAACTCGTTGGGTTGCAGGTTAAATAGGGGCAAAGTTCAAGAGGTTTGATATGGCTACCGGTGACAAGGGACATCTGACGAAAGACGGCATTCGACTTTATCAAGAGGCCGATTTTGCAGGTATGCACAAAGCAGGGCAAGTTGCCGCGCGTATTCTTGATGAAATCGCGGAACATGTCGTTCCTGGTGTGAGCACGGCAACTTTGGATGCGTTGATTGAGAGCAAAGTCACCGAATATGGGTCCACCTCTGCAACGATCGGGTATCGGGGCTATCAACACGCAAGCTGTATCAGCGTAAATCATGTTGTTTGCCACGGCATCCCAGGTGATAAAAAGCTCAAAGATGGCGATATTTTGAATATCGATGTGACGGTCATTGTGGATGGCTGGTTCGGCGATACATCCCGCATGTATGTCGCAGGAAAGCTGTCGCGCAAGTCAGAGCGATTGATCCAAGTCACCCATGACGCCCTTTTCAAAGGTATCGAAGCGGTGAAGCCTGGAAACACGTTTGGGGATATTGGCCACGCCATCCAATCCTACGTCGAAGCGCAGCGTATGTCCGTTGTGCGTGATTTCTGTGGACATGGATTGGGGCAGGTGTTCCACGCGCCACCGAATGTTTTGCACTACGGCAAAGCGGGAAGTGGCCCTGTGCTAGAAGAAGGCATGTTCTTTACGATCGAGCCGATGGTGAATTTGGGGCGCCCTGAGACCAAGGTCTTGGCGGATGATTGGACTGCTGTGACGCGAGACAAATCCTTGTCCGCACAGTTTGAACATTCCGTCGGAGTCACCAGCAATGGCGTTGAAATATTCACGCTATCCCCTGCGGATAAATTCCACCCGACGTATTAAGATTGTTGAAACAAGTCGCCCAAAGGTTCGCTTTTGATATCTGGCTTTGCTGACAGGCGCTCTTCTTTTTTGAAGATATCGACGATCCATTCACAGACTTCGCGAATAGCATTGTCATGGCGACGCGTTTCATGAAATCCGAGCCAGATTTCACGATCATGTAGGGCTGTGTCTCCGCCTAAAATGACATAATCATCGGTTTCGGGGAACAAGATGCGCGTTCCAATACCCGCCCAATTCGTGTTTTCCATTGTGCGCCGAATACCGACCATTGTTGACATTCGAAGCTCAGGCCCGGTTTCAAAATACTCAAACGCGGCTTTCATTTCGGGTAAATGATCCATGCTACGATCGAGCCCAATCCATTTCGTTGGCGCGGTGCCCTTCTTGGCAAAGATACCTGTCTGAATGGTTCCTGCCTTTCGGCACACCATCCGGCCTTTGGTCGGGCGTTCCACCATCAGTGACACATCAATAGTGCCATCGGCCACGCTACCATTTGCAGAGTCGGATATGATGCTGAGATCAATTCCTGGATAGGCTTCTGAAAATTCACCAACATATCGGCTGAGGTATCGAGAGATTAATATGTCCGGGGCACAGAGAATGATGCTGCGGGCAACCATCTTGCCAGAGGCAGCTTCTAAGGTCTCGGCCTCAAGGCGATCCATTTGTAGCTGGAATTCAAGAGAGGCCTCTGCCAAACGGCGACCATACGCGGTTAGATCCCAGCCATTTCCCTGTTTCAACAATACAGGAGATGCGAGCTCAGAATTCAACCGCTCCAATCGTCTGGAAACAGTGGAGACATTTGTACGCAAAGCAATTGACGCATTTGTCATTGTCTTGCCTTTAGCAAGATGCATGAGGCACTTCAAATCGTCCCAATTTGCCATTGTCACCTCCAATAATGAAGGAAAGATTATCCCTAATTTTTGGGCTCAGCGATATTATTAAATTGTTCGTCCAATATACGTTTTTGTTAAGGCAAAATTGTTATCGGCACAATCTAATCTTGTTTAAGGAGAGTTATGCCTCAAGGATATACTTAAGAGATAAACAACTCATCTGGTAAATAATTCATATTTATTCACAATTTTGGTAAATCGTATTTCTGAATCTCAACCCTAAATTGTTTTTACATGCATTCAGTTTAACAAATTCGTTATATTAAACTCAACAGAATGGTGAAATCATCAATCCATTAGTGTTAAGTATTTTATGTAGGTTCGACAGAGCATGGATGTATTTTATGCTCTTGTGGGAGGATCCCGTGAGTGTTTTACTAAATTTTGGGAAAAATCTGCGAAAACTATGTACGACTCGCCCGACCATCGCACATGTTTGTCGGGATTTGGATATCAACAGGGTCCAGTTCAATCGTTACATGTCTGGTCACTCTTTTCCCAAGCCAAATGTATTAGAACGTATTTGTTACTATTTTGACGTTGACGCTCGTATTTACGTTGACGAACTGACCGATCAGCAAGTTGAGGCAATAAAACGAGGTGAATCTCTGAAGGCGGGGTGGTCCACGGCGTCTTATCTTGGACAAGCCGGTGATTTCATGGATAGGGGCGCCGACCTTGCCGTCCCTCAAGCCGAGATACCAGATGGAATTCATCGCGTGTGGCGACATTCGTTTCGAGATGAAACAATGACCACCTGTACCCTATTCCAGCTTTCCACAGAAAATGGTGTACGGCTTTTAAAAGGTTACGACCCCATTTTAGGATATACGGCAGACGATCATATCGTGAACCAACAGACGCGCGAATACCGCGGTGTCGCGGTTGCCGCAAGTGATGGCTATTCCCTAATTTACATCAGTCCCGACCCCTCTAATATCGTAGGGTATTCATTTTTCGGACGCACATATTTCGCAGATAATATGTTTGGTGGCTATACAGTTTTGGGTCGCAATGAATATGTCGGCAAACGTCGTATGTCGCGAAGTATCTTGGAACTTTTGCCGCAAAATCGACAGGCAATCCTTGAGGCGGCGCGCTTGTCTAGTAAATTATTTTCTATGAACAGAACGCCGACCATCATAGCCAAATATTTGAACCAACCCTTTTAGGCGCATTACGCTTGCAGAATTGTTATGTATGTATCGCCATATTTGCGGGTGTCCAAGTGCACATATCCTTTGGGAGCGGGCATAGATTTGTTTTCTTCCCATACAAGGATTGCATCTTCGGCGATCCAATTGCCTGTCTCTAACTGCGTTAAGGCTTGCTCTCCCATAGCCTTGCCATAGGGGGGATCCATGAAGATCAAATCATACGCCGCATCGGGATTTTGTGCGAGCTGCGTTGCGTCCATTTTTAATACAGTCGTAGACTCAGAAGATTGGCAAATTTGGATGTTCTTACGGATAAGGGTCTGCGCCGTCTTGCCGTCATCAACAAAGGTTGCATGGCTTGCCTCTCGAGATAAAGCTTCCAAACCTAGCGCGCCTGTTCCCGCAAAAAGATCCAAGACGCGATAACCTGTAATCGGATCACCAAAACGCCCGCTAGACAAAACATTGAACAAGCTTTCGCGCACGCGATCCGTTGTCGGGCGTAAATGTGCCGCTTGGTCGCCCTTCCCAACAGGTGTAAGGGCGCGCCCACGAAATTGACCGGCAACTATCCTCACGCTTTTAACAGAGCTTTCATATCGGTGGTTGGATCTTGGATCGTGGCTTTGTCGGGTGATTTTCCAGCCTCGATTAAGCGTTTGCCAATCATGTAAGAGCGGGATTCATTCATCGCATCAACAGCAATGAGGCGGTCGCCCTTATAATACCAATGGGATTGAGAATTCTCTGTATCCCCGTGCCTTATGATAACGTCGTCGTACCCGATATTAAGGCCGGCAATTTGCAATTTCACGTCAAACTGATCCGACCAAAACCAAGGCTTCGCGGCATAGGGTTTATCAGCACCCATCAGGTTTTCCGCAATGTTTTCGGCCTGATCGATGGCATTGCCGACACTTTCAAGCCGTATGCGGGTGCCTTCATATGGGAAGGATGCGCAATCACCAGCGGACCAAATCGCAGGGTCCGATGTCTGACCAAAGCCATTCACTTTGATCCCATTCTCGATGTCTAATCCAGCCTGTCGCGCAAGCTCATCCGCCGGCGCAACACCGACGCCTGCAATGACAAAGTCTACGTCTAACTCGGTGCCATCGCTCAAGGTGGCTGTGCTCACCTTGTCATCATTGCCCTCTAACGTCGACAGGCCAACACCTTCTATAATTTTGACGCCGTGTGATTGGTGAAGGGCACGGAAATAGTCCGATGTTTGGGGGGCCGCGACCCTTTGCAATATGCGGTCAGCCATTTCAACCAATGTCACATCAAGCCCCTTTGCAGCCGCAACCGCAGCTGCTTCTAGCCCGATATATCCTCCGCCAATGATAAGCACTTTTTTGCCTGCAACAAACTCTTTGGCCATTGTGTCAGCGTCGGCCAAGTCACGCATGACATAGACACCTTGCAAGTCACCCCCAATCGCAGGCGGAAGGCGACGTGGCCATGATCCAGTTGTTAATACCAACTGATCATAGCTTAGCTCTCTGTCGCCGATCGAAATCGTCTTGGCTTCTCGATTGATTGCCTCAACGTTTTGACCAAGGCGCAGGTCAATGCTGTGTTCTGAATAAAATGCTTCTGGACGTAAGAAAAGGCGATCCAATTCCATATCACCTAACATGTATTTCTTGGACAAGGGCGGCCGCTGATATGGGATGAAAGGTTCTTTGCCAATAATCGTGAGGCTTCCCTCAAAACCGGAGTTCCGCAATTTAGCTGCGCAAGACGAGGCTGCTTGGCCGGCGCCAACGATAACAATTTTTGTCATATTTCTGTCCAAAGGTTGTGGCTCTTATTGAAAAGACCCTATATTCATCCTCCATTGAAACGCAATGCAGAGAGGCAAATTATGTCAATATCCGTCGGTGATAAACTTCCCCAAACGAGCCTAACAAGGCTAGGTGACAACGGTCCAGAAACAGTGGATTTGTCCACTCTGACAGCAGGGCGCAAAGTTGCGATTTTTGCGGTTCCTGGTGCCTTTACCCCAACCTGTCATTCCGCACATGTGCCGAGCTTTATTCGCACAAAAGATGCCTTTGCGGATAAGGGCGTTGATGACGTCATTTGCATCAGCGTGAATGATCCATTCGTGATGAAATCATGGGGTGAGGCGACAGGTGCAAATGAGGCGGGTATTCATATGCTCTCAGATGCAGAAAGCACATTTACGAATGCAATCGGCATGGCGTTTGATGCACCGCCAGCAGGATTGATTGCACGTTCAAAACGCTACGCGATGCTCGTTGAGGACGGTGTTGTCACGATTTTCCATCCAGAAGAATCGCCGGGAACATGCGAAATCTCTGGGGGCGAAGCATTGCTCGCCGCACTTTAAAATAACAGGGGGCTACGGCCCCCTTAATTTTGTTCTTCGACCTTTTGAGCTTTGAACGGCCCGTAGCTTGTCAAAATGTCGATGTCTTCGGAAATGGCTTGTTCTTCTTGGCGTAAATAATCTTTGACGGCCTCATGAAATCGCGGTTCTGGAAACCAGTGCAAAGAATGCGTTTTCGTCGGCATGTAGCCTCTGGCTAATTTATGTTCACCCTGCGCCCCTGCTTCAACGCGTTGAAGTCCCCGCTCAATGGCAAATTCAATCGCACGGTAATAGCAGATTTCAAAATGCAAACAGGGATGGTGTTCGACACATCCCCAGTACCGTCCAAACAGGGTGATGCGCCCAATAAAATTCAACGCACCAGCAACATAGCGCCCCTCTCGTACAGCCAAGATAAGTGCCATATCATTGCGCAAATATTCCTGAGCATAATTGAAAAACTCGCGCGTCAAATAGGGCTGTCCCCATTTGCGTGCACCGGTATCTTGGTAGAATTGCCAAAATGCATCCCAGTGCTCTGGCTGAATGTCATCACCCGTCAAAGTCACAATTTCGCCCCCAAACGCATTGGCGGTGTCGCGTTCTTTGCGGATGTTCTTTCGTTTGCGCGACGCGAGATTACTTAGAAATTCGTTAAAGTCCGCATAGGATGCGTTTTGCCAGTGAAATTGTTGCGTGACCCTTGGCAAGACGCCCATCGTTTGGCCAAAACCGCTTTCTTCGCCAGTGCAAAAAGTGACGTGCACAGAGGAGAGGTTGTTATTTGTGGCAAACTCCATCGCGGCCCGTGTGAGGCTGGTTTGTGCGATATCTTTATGCTCTTCGAGCGCAAGGAACCGTGAACCTGTGGCAGGTGTGAAGGGAACTGCAATCTGAAGCTTGGGGTAATACCGTCCTCCTGCCTGTTCATAGGCATGTGCAAAGCTGTGATCAAAAATATATTCACCTTGGGAGTGATATTTTAGATAAAGCGGCGCACATCCAATAACGACATCACCCAAATGGGCCGTCATGTAATAGGGGATCCAACCTGTGCCTTCGCCAACGGAACCGCTGTCTTCTAACGCCTTGAGGAATCTATAGGTTGTAAACGGATCTGCAGGTGGATGGCTCAGCGCATCGGCGCACCGGTCCCAATCCTGTTGCGATACCGTTTCTAAAGATGTGTGTAGGTCAACGCGAATTGCCGAGTCTGTCATTGGGTCTCTCCACTCCGACACATGGTGTGCTTACACGGTCAAAAATCAAACGGTCTGTGCAAGATAACCCTCAAAGGTGATGTTATCGGCAATACCGCGCGCTTGCTGTTCTTGATCCTCACTTTTTATGGTCCAAGTCAAAATTGGATCGCCCAAATTTTTGATGGTCTGGACATAGGGGGAGGATAAATCGGTGCAATCATGGCTGACAAAGCTGGCATTCACCGATTGATAGTCGCTCAGTTTTTTGAGGTGTTCTAATCGATCTGGGTGGCACTGCGGCCAAGAGGCGAGGGCAAAATCACAGGTGGTCAATCCGCGTGGGACGTTTGGGGCCTGGGTTTGCATCAAGGCGATAGAGTTCGGATTAAACGACATAACTGCGACGGATCCTGTATAGTTGGCCAAGTCTTCAGCCACGGCCGTCTCCAAGACCCCATCCAAATCGCCTAGGGTTAGGCTCTGATCCTTGATCTCTAGCAAGAGTGGGACACGCCCATCAACCATTTCCAAAATATCGCGGAGCGGAGCAATGGTATCTGAGCTATCTTTTAGATTGATCGCTCTCAATTCTGCACAGGTGAAATCACGCACCAATCCCCGTTCTTCTGTCAGGCGGTTCATTTGGTCATCATGAAAAACCATTGCGACACCGTCTTTGGAGCATTGCAGATCTATTTCAATGCCATAGCCTGCGTTTATCGCGGCCTCTATGGCCGAGGTGCTATTTTCAATGACACCCGCCGCGCGATCATGCAACGCGCGATGGGTTATCGGTGTTTTGATCAGGTCGTTAGGAAGGGTCACTCTCATTTGATCTGAAAGATCCCTTCGATTTCCACTGCGACACCTAGAGGAAGAGCGGACGCTGATACCGCCGCGCGAGCATGTTTTCCAACATCGCCAAGCGCCTCACCAATGAGGTTTGACGCGCCATTGATGACTTGGGGTTGCTCCGTGTAGGTGTCTGTTGAGTTCACAAAACCAGTGAGCTTTACAACGCGCACCAACCGATCCAAATCACCGCCACAGGCGGCTTTGACTTGGGATAAAAGGCTAATGGCACAGCATCTTGCGGCATCGGCCCCTTGTTCAGTGCTTAGGTCTTTGCCCACTTTTCCAACGATCAACCCCTCCGCATTTTGACAGATTTGCCCAGAAACATATACCATGTCCCCAATCACAACATAAGGAACATAGTTCGCCGCTGGTGCAGGCGCCTCGGGAAGTGTTACGCCAAGCTCTGCTAATTTTGTTTCGAAACGTCCGCTCATTTTCAAGCTCCCTTAATCTAAGTTTGCCCAGACGCTACTCAGATTCAAGGCCGTCGGAAACCCCAAATTAGCTTTCTCTGAAGGCTTTCACGAAATAGTCTGTAAACGGCTTAACGAGATAGGCGAGTGGCGTGCGATCTTGGGTCGTTATAAACGCCTCAACTGGCATTCCAGGGATCAAAGTGGTGCCGGGTGGCAGTTTGGACGCCTCACCTTCATTCAGGACGATTTCGGCGCGGTAATAGGATGTCATAGTCGCTTCGTTTTGGAAGGCATCCGCAGATATTTGTGTCACACGTCCCATCAATTCAGGCGTTGCGCGGCTATCCAAGGCGGAAAAGCGCAAGATAACATCTTGGCCTACATACATTTCATCAATGTGAATAGGCATGACCTGAGCCGCGATCACCAAGGGGCGATCTTGTGGAATGAGAAAGAGTACGGGTTCAGCAGGCCGAATGACAGATCGCGGCGTGAACACGGTCAAGCCATAAACGATACCAGACGCGGGCGCTTGAATATTCATACGGCTCAGTCGTTCGGTCAATGCGCGATACCGCTCTTCAAGTTCGAGTGCGCGATATTGTTGATCCCTCAATCGTGTAATCGCGTCTTCTCTGCGCTGCGTTGTAAGTGCGTTCACTTGGATTGCGATCTCGGTGATCCGCCCCTCAGCTTCTGCACGTTTGGCGGTCAAATCGCCGACCTGACCGCTCAGCTGCGCTTGGGTGCGTTGTAGGCTTAGGACGCGAGTTGCCTGTGCGAGGCCTTTGTCCAGCAAACTTTGTTGACTGGTTAGCTCTTCTTGGATGAGTTCAAGCTGTTGGCTCAAAGCCGTCATCTGCGCATCAATACCTTCAATTTGGTTTTGGATTTGACCGCGCCGTTTGCTCAATTGGTCGATCTGATTGCTAACTGAATTCAGTCGCGCCACGAAAAGACGTTCTTGACCGTCCATCAATTCCGCAACTTCGGGGTTTTCGTTTGAGGCTTGTATGAGCCGAGGATCAAAAGTGATGGTCGCTGAATCATCCCGCTCTGCTTCAAGGCGGCCTCTGCGCGCCATAAGCTCGAATAATTGGCCCTCAATGATAGACAGCTCGGACTGTTCAATCGTGGGGTCGAGGCGCATGACAACTTGGCCAGCTGTTACAACATCGCCTTCATCCACCATTATTTCCGAAACAACGCCCCCATCTGGGTGTTGCACAACTTGGCGGTTTTGATCGACTTCAATTTGGCCACTTGCCACAATAGCCCCAGAGATATTGGTCAAGCTTGCCCAACCCCCAAAGCCGACAACTAAGACAATAGCGGTTAACAAGCCCAAAAAGAGGGGTTTACCAACAGGGAAATCAGATTTGGGAGTGCTCATTTGACCCCTCCTGGCGTTGAAGATTTTGTTATTGCTTCGTGGTTTTGGACCATATTTTTCAAGACGTCATCCTTGGGACCAAAGGCGGTGCGCACACCACCATCCAACACCAAAAGCGTATCGCATTCTTGGATTGCAGCGGGCCTATGGGCCATGATGAGCACTGATTTTTGCTCTTCCTTCATTTGGCGAATTGCAAGGTTTAAGGCCATACTGCCTTCGTTATCAAGGTTTGAGTTTGGCTCATCCAAAACCAAAATAACAGGATCCCCGTAAAGCGCCCGCGCCAACCCAATCCTTTGAATTTGACCGCCCGAGAGGCGACCACCTGCCGCAGAAACACGGGTGTCATAGCCGTCGGGTAGTTTGAGGATCATATCATGTGCCGCTGCTCGTTGCGCAGCTTCGACGATCTTTTGTGGGTCGGCGTCAGGTAATAGGCGTGCAATGTTTTCGGCAATTGTTCCATCAAAAAGTTGCACGCGTTGCGGCAAGTAACCGATGTGCTGACCGAGTACATCGGGCGCATAATTATCAAGAGATGCCCCATCCAATCGCATTTTACCACCCGCAGGGCGCCACACACCTGTAATCGCACGGGCAAGGGTTGATTTCCCCGCACCCGAAGGTCCAATGACCCCAACCGCTTGACCTGGTTGAATGACGAAATTCACAGCTCTAAGCGCGGCTTGTTGTTCACCTGGGGGAATAACAGTGACGGCTTGTGCCTCTAGTTTTGCTTTGGGTTTCGGGAGCGGTGTGCGCTCTGGCTCTGGGGGGACTTCGCCCAATAATTCTGAAAGACTGTCCCAGCCTTTTAGGGACCGTTGAACCATCGGCCATTGACCAATCGCGCTTTCGATTGGGGCAAGGGCGCGGCCAAGCAAAATAGACCCAGCAATCATCGCACCAGGGGTCAGTTCACCCTGAAGCACGAGATAGGCACCTAAGCCAAGCATTGCGGATTGCAAAAACAAGCGAAACGTTTTTGTCGAGGTATTAAAGCCACCTGCCAAATCAGCGCTCTTCAAAGCGGATCGCAAAGACTCTGTTCGTGCGGTTTGCCAGCGATGAAAGGCGGCCCCTGTCATACCAAGCGAACGGATCATCTCAGCCTCGTTGCGAATTTGCTCGGCCATATTTTCCGATTTGAACGTCGCCATATTCGCTTTGCTCACGGGTTCGCGTGTGCTCAACTGGTTCAATAGAGCGATCACAATCAAAATGGCGCCACCCACCAAGGCAAGGTATCCGAGCCATGGGTGGAATATCATGATCCCGATTAGAAATACAGGTGTCCAAGGAATATCAAAGAGAGACATGAGCACCGGCGATGTCATGAGGCGTTGGACTGCTTCTAAGTCGCGCAATCCTGTGGCAGATTTCTCATCTGATGCAATTGCTGAGCGTCGCATAACCGCTTCAAACACACGACGATCAAGGCGGGCCTGAAACCTCGCGCCCACGCGTCCCATAACGCGACCGCGGGCGAAATCCAACAACCCCATCATCCCATAGAGAAACGCAACAAGTAGGGACAAGGCGATCAGCGTGGCTTCGGATCGGCTTCCAAGCACTCGGTCATAGACTTGAAGCATATAGAGAGGGCCGGTCAGCATCAGAAGATTTACGAAAAAGCTGAAAATGGCCACAAACCAATAGAGGCTCCGACTTTCTTTTCGTGCGGCACGCAATTCTTCGCGGCCTTTTAGTTTAAAGTTCGTCGCCATGTGTAAACCTGTCAAAAGTAACGCTACTGCAAAATATGCATAACTACTGAAAATTGTCGATTCTTAGGATTTTGTATGTCGCAGTTTAGCCACAGATTCAAATCCTTCGTTGGTTGCCCATTGGATTCCACGCAGAGAGCTATATTTCAGAGGGTATAAATAAGTGTAGAATTTCAAAGTAGCTAACGATGTTTAATCGAACCTTAACAAGAATAACTTGCGTTGTGATGATAATTTTAGGGTTATCGGCTTGTACAACACAAACTGCACCCGTTGAGGTGTTGGATCCTTATGAAAACGTCAATCGTAAGACGCATAATTTTAACAAGGCTGTCGATAAAAACCTTTTGCGTCCTGTTGCGGTAACCTATTCCCAAGCGGTTCCGGACGATTTCGAGTTACTAATTAAGAACTTTGCAACAAACCTCACTGTGCCTGGCGATGTGGTAAATCAGGTATTGCAGGGCAATATCGAAGGCGCTGTTAACAATTCGATTAAATTTGTTCTCAATACAACAATCGGTCTTTGTGGGATTGCGACGCCTGCTGCTGAATTTGGTATTGATGGCGGTCAGACGGATTTCGGTGAAACGCTTCATGTTTGGGGTGCCGAAGAGGGGGCTTATGTCGAATTGCCGCTTCTTGGTCCATCAACAGAGCGGGACACAGTGGGTAGAATTGTCGATACGCTGATGGACCCTGTCGGGAATTTGGTTGGACTTCCTGAACAGCAATATGTAATTGGTGCCAAAGTTGGATCTACGCTGACCTTCCGCGGGCAAAGGCCTGGAATTCTGGACTCCGTTTATTACGACAGTGCCGATAGTTACACGCAATCAAAAATGATTTACACTCAGAACCGCCGTTTCACACTAGGTGCAGAAACAGAAGGCGGGGATGATGACCCTTACGGAGATATTTATGGCGATGAATAATTTGGACCGAAGAACTGTATTAAGTGGGGCGCTTGCGACTGGACTTCTTTCAGCCACGCCAAGCCTTGCAATGACAAATCGCCAAGCTGAAACATTGGTGACAAGCGTTGTTGCGGAGATCAATCGGATTATCTCGTCTGGTTCTTCTGAGGCACGCATGTTGAAAGATTTTGAAAAGCTCTTTTTGAAATATGCCGATGTTCCAACAATCGCGCGCTATGCCCTAGGGCGCGATGCCCGCGCGGCATCCGCACGCCAAATGAGAGATTTCACCACTGCGTTCACAGGATACGTGTCGCGCAAATACGGCAAGCGTTTTCGCGAATTTATTGGCGGCAAAATTCAGGTGAATAACTCAAAACCTGTGAAGAGCTATTTCGAAGTGTCAACAACTGCATTTCTGAGCGGCCAATCCCCATTTGACGTCACATTCCTTGTTTCTGACAAAGGAGGGCGTCCGATGTTCTTTAATATGTTTGTTGAGGGCATCAACTTGTTGCTAACCGAGAGATCAGAGATTGGCGCGATGCTTGATAAGCGTGGCGGAAATCTTGATAAATTGATTGCTGACCTCAAAAAGATGTAAACCTAATTCCCACCAAAGATCTGTTTTAGGATGTCATTAATAGAGCGCTCCGGTTTCGGGGCGTTTTCTATTTGATTGGGCTGTACTGTGTTCGGTGGTGTTGGGTTGGACATCGGCAGGGGCAGAGGGGGCAAGCCTGCGTGAATGGGGGCCATCACTTCGCGCCAAATTTCAGCAGGCAATCCGCCACCCGTGACACCTCGAAGCGGGGTATTGTCATCATAACCCATCCAAACGCCTGCAACGTAATCAGCCGTAAAGCCAATGAACCATGCATCGCGCGCGGCTTGTGTGGTTCCGGTTTTACCAGCAACTTGCCACCCGTCTAATTTGGCCCGTTGTCCTGAGCCTGCAGAGACGACTTTTTCCATCATGAAAACCAAATCACGTGCGGCACGTTCTTGGATAACCCGTTCCCCGATGCCCCCGTCTGTACCGATCAATGGTGTTCCTTCGCCCAAGAGGCTGAGTTCAACAAGGCCGTAAGGCGTCACAGAAGAACCACCGTTCAAAATCCCTGCATAGGCGCCTACCATTTCAATAAGCGTGGATTCCGATGCGCCAAGGGCAATTGCGGGGCCCTGTGCTAAATCAGTGGAAATGCCAAAATCAGATGCGATTTTGCGCACGTTTTCGCGCCCAACACGTTCTGAAATACGAACAGCTGGAATATTGAGTGAGTCTTTCAGCGCATCAGTAAGCGTAACGGTTCCTGCAAATTTCCCAGTGTAATTCTTTGGCGTCCATGGCCCTGATCCTGGAATATCAAGCGTCAAAGGTGTGTCATCAATCAGATCAAAAGGCGAATAACCAAGTTCAAGAGCGGTGCCATAAACAATTGGTTTAAACGCTGACCCTGTTTGGCGAAGCGCCTGTGTCGAGCGGTTAAACGCGCCTGACACTTTGGTTTTGCGTCCCCCCACCATTGCGCGGACCGCGCCATCTGCTGACATGATGACAATGGCGGCTTGCGCCTTGGACTCTGGGGATACTTTGGTTTCGAACACTTTCTGAAGGCCGAGCTCTGCTGCGCGTTGAATGTCTTGGTCCAGGGTGGTTTTGATGATGACATCTTCGGTCGTGTTTTTGGTGAAATACTCAGGACCGGATTGCATGACCCAATCTGCAAAATAGCCACCTGCGCGAGCTTCGGCAGCTTCAGAGAGCTGAGCTGGATTTTGACGCGCCTCATTTGCTTGTGCCGGTGTGATGTATCCTTGGGCTTCCATCAGGCCGATGATAACGTTTGCGCGGTTTTGGGATCGGGTCAAATTGCTTGTTGGGGCGTAGCGCGTTGGAGCGACCAAGAGACCAGCCAGCATAGCGCCTTGGGCAGGGGTGACTTCGGCTGCGGATTTGCCAAAATATCTTTGTGACGCAGCTTCAAAGCCGCGTGCCCCTGCGCCCAAGAAGGCGCGGTTTATGTAGATCGTTAATATTTCATCTTTTGTGAATTTTACCTCAAGACCCATCGCATAGACGGCTTCTTTGACTTTGCGCCACAGCGACCCTTCGCGGCAGTCTGCTTCATAGGCGGCCTCAGATTTCCATTGAGTTGGATCAAACGGAACCCCGAGGCACAACAGTTTGGCTGTTTGCTGGGTCAAGGTTGATCCGCCGTGGCCAGAAAGGGGACCACGACCCTCTCTTAGATTGATGCGAACGGCGCTGGCGATCCCTCTTGGGCTAATCCCAAGGTGGCGGTAAAATCGTTTGTCTTCGGTTGCGATAATGGCATTCTTGAGATTGGGCGACACTGTTTCAGCGGTGACAAGGCCACCATATTGATCCCCTCGCCATGCAAATACCGCGTCGTTGCGATCCATTAATGTAACAGAACCCCGCGCGCGCCCATCAACCAATTCGTTCAGGTCTGGGATAGTTGAGGCAAAATACATAATCCCCGCAGCAAGGATCAATCCAAACACCAAAGTCCCGCGCCACATGACAGCCCAGATCAGGCGTGTAACTTTGCCAAAGATCCACAAAATGATGCGGACGAGAATGTTGTGTTTACGAGCGGCGGCCTGTTTGCGGGCCGGCTTTTTGCGCGCTTTTTGAGGCGTGGCCTTTTTTGGCGTTGCTTTTGGTTTTGCTTGCGTGCGGCGACGCTCAGCCACGAGTGGCTTTCTTGGTTTGCCTGTCATGTGCCCTGCCCGGGTTTTGTTATGCGCCGCTATTTTACGCGTCTTTGAGTCGTATGTTTAGGGGGAATTCCACAAAGCGGCCTCCTATTTTTCGTCTATTTTTTAATCAATCTAACAAATTTGCGCAAAAATTATGCACAATTTGGGAATTTTCGTCCGAGAGCCTGTGTCAGCACCTTCGCACGCGCAGCATTTATCAGTTGAGTAAAGGCAGGCAAATGTAGTGAAGAAAAGGAAACGCTGTGAAGTTGATAATTGCAACAATCAAGCCTTTTAAGCTCGAAGATGTTCGTGAAGCTTTATCCCTCTTGGGGGTAAAAGGCTTGATGGTCACCGAGGTCAAAGGCTTTGGCGCGCAATCTGGACATACGGAAATTTATCGTGGTGCAGAATATGCGGTGAATTTTGTTCCCAAAGTAAAACTGGAACTAGTCGTCGATGATGACATGGCAGAGCAAGCCATCGAAACCATCACCTCTGTTGCGAGAACAGGCAAAATTGGGGACGGCAAAATCTTTGTCCTAGACGTAGAACAAACAATCCGAGTGCGCACAGGTGAAACTGGCGTGGATGCTATCTAAGGAGGCATGATCAAATGAAACGTGCAATACAATTACTTTTAACAGGGGCGTTACTGTCTCCTAGTGTCGCTGCTGCACAAGACGCGGCTCCAGCGATGGTGCCGACCGATGTCGTCTTTATCTTGAACTCAGTTTTGTTCTTGGTTGGGGGATTTCTTGTATTTTGGATGGCCGCAGGTTTTGCCATGTTAGAGGCAGGACTTGTTCGCTCCAAGAACGTGACTATGCAGTTGATCAAGAACATTTCGTTGTTCTCTCTCGCGGCGATCTTTTACTATTTGATCGGCTACAACCTCATGTACCCTCTCGGAACATGGAATATTGATGGCGTTTTGTCAGGGATTTGGGGAACAGCCGCTCTTGAAGTTGTGGGTGCAAGCCAAGATCAGCTAGATGATTACAGCTATGCTGCGACTTCAACAGATTTCTTTTTCCAGTTGATGTTCTGTGCAACCACAGCGTCAATCGTGTCTGGGACGTTGGCTGAGCGTATTAAACTATGGCCCTTCCTATTTTTCACAATTGCACTGACTGGCGTGATTTATCCACTCCAAGCAAGCTGGAAGTGGGGCGGTGGTTTCCTTGATGCAATGGGATTTGCTGATTTTGCTGGCTCAACTGTTGTTCACTCTGTGGGTGGCTGGGCTGCGTTGATGGGGGCTCTTATTCTTGGACCACGTATTGGCAAGTATTCAAAAGAAGGCCGTGTCATTCCAATCCCAGGTTCAAACCTGACACTCGCGACTTTGGGAACATTCATCCTGTGGATGGGTTGGTTCGGATTTAACGGTGCGTCTCAGTTGGCGATGGGCTCAATTGGCGATGTCACAGATATTGGTCGCATCTTTGCCAATACAAATGCAGCCGCAGCAGGTGGGTCAATCGCGGTTCTCTTGTTGACACAGTTCCTTTATAAGAAGCCGGATTTGACAATGGTATTGAACGGCGCGCTTGCTGGTTTGGTCGCAATCACTGCGGAGCCACTAACACCAACTCTTGGTGAGGCTACGCTGATTGGTGCTGTCGGTGGTTTGATTGTTGTTGTCGCTGTGCCAATGCTAGATCGCCTGAAAATTGACGATGTGGTCGGCGCAATTCCAGTCCACCTCTTGGCTGGTATCTTTGGGACATTGGTTGTTCCGGTGACAAATCCAGATGCATCCTTCGGGGTTCAGTTGATCGGTGTCGTCACAATCGCAGCCTTTGTGATTGTTGCCTCAGGCCTCGTTTGGTTAGCGCTCAAGGCACTGTTTGGAATTCGTGTGGACGAAGAAGACGAAATCAATGGGTTGGATATGTCTGAATTGGGCATGGAAGCCTATCCTGAATTTTCACGATCATAAGAGCACAAAACTTTAACAAAAATGACTAGCCCTTCTTATGGGGGCTAGTCATTACGTTTTTAAGCCTCTAGAACCTCATAGCCGAATTATTAGTTGAAGACATAAACATGAGAAAAATCCGCAGTCATATGATCGGTATTGATCAGGGCACAATTAATTTGTTTTCTGACTTCGACACAGATGGGGAAATGTGGACTGGTGAAGGTCCACGTGAACGACGGCAGCTAGTTCAATTTAGTGAAACTTATCTTTCGCCACCTGCGGTAACAGTTGGGATTAGTCTGTGGGATCTGGATGCAAACACAAACCCGCGTATGGATATTAGCGCTGTTGATGTAACTGAAACGGGGTTCACAGCCGTTTTTAGAACATGGAGCGATACACGTGTTGCAAGGATTCGTATGTCTTGGCAATCAATTGGCCAAGTTGGGGACCCAGACGACGCCTGGGTCCTATAAGTCTTAGCTGAATTGACCGTCGTAGATCGGCTCGAGCGTTTCTGTATCAAACAACGAAGAAACAGATGTGCCGTTCCAGATGTTCAAAATCGCCTGAGCAAACATTGGCGCTGTTGGGACAATCCGGATATTAGGTGTCGCACGAACGGCGTCGGTTGGTTGAATAGAATCTGTGATGACCAAAGATTTCATAACCGAATTTTGGATACGCTCGACCGCTGGTCCAGACAGAACGCCATGCGTGATATAGGAATGCACTTCCGACGCACCGTTTTCCAATAGGACTTCTGCGGCTTTGCAGAGCGTTCCAGCCGTGTCGCAAATGTCATCGACGATGATACATTTCTTGCCCTGCACATTTCCGATAACCGTCATTTCGGCGATTTCGCCGGCTTTCTCACGGCGTTTGTCCACGATTGACAGGGGCGCGTTGATCCGTTTGGCCAATTCACGCGCACGGGCAACGCCACCGACGTCTGGCGAGACGATCATCACGTCGTCCATAGCACATTTGAATTGGTGCATGATGTCCAATGCAAACACGGGTGACGCATATAGGTTATCAACAGGAATATCGAAAAAGCCCTGAATTTGTGCGGCATGAAGGTCCATTGTCAAAACACGCTCAATACCTGCTTCAACCAACATATTTGCAACCAGTTTGGCGCTGATGGGGGTGCGGGCACGGGACCGGCGATCTTGGCGGGCGTATCCGAAATATGGAATAACGGCTGTAATGCGGCTGGCGGACGAACGACGCAAGGCATCCGACATAATCAACAACTCCATCAGGTTGTCATTTGACGGATTTGAGGTCGGTTGAATGATGAACATGTCTTCGCCACGAACATTTTCGTAGACTTCGACATAGACTTCTTGGTCATTAAAACGTTCGACGCGTGCGTCAACGAGACCGATGTTCAAACCACGATGCAAAGACATGCGTTTTGCAATCGCATTCGCGAGCGGTAGGTTAGCGTTTCCAGAAATTAGTTTTGGTTCGGTCAAAGTAGGCATGCGATTTTTCCCCAAGCTGCGCTTTGTGACAGATTCGTGACGTTGACACCGCTTAGCACGGCATTACAGTTTCAGCAAAGCAACAGAACCCTTGTGAGGATAAAATGGCTAATATTGACTACTTTTTTGCGACTCTTTCTCCCTATGCCTACCTCGCGGGGACGCGACTTGAAGCTATAGCGCGAAAACATGACATTACGATCACCTATAAGCCGTTAGACATCATTGCACTTTTCGGACGCACGGGCGGTGTTCCTCCCAAAGAGCGTCACGTTTCACGCATCGAATACCGCAGCCAAGAGCTGATCCGCCAGGCTCAAAAGGCGAAATTACCGTTCAACCTAAAGCCTGCTCATTGGCCCACCAATGGCGCGCCGTCGTCTTATGCCTTTATCGCGGCTCAAAAAGCGGGTGGCGGAGATTTGGGTGTCTTGGCGCATGCGATTCTTCGCTCTGTGTGGGCTGATGAAAAAGATATTGCGCAGGAAGATGTTATTCGCGCGTGCCTCAGCGAAGCAGGCTTTGATCCTGAGCTGGCCAATAGCGGTCTATTAGCGGGTGCTGAAGAATACGCTGCCAATTTAGAGGAGGCGGTGAATAGAGGCGTCTTTGGCGCGCCGTTTTACATTACTGAAGATGACCAAAGGTTCTGGGGTCAAGATCGGTTGGATGACTTGGATGCTTATCTCTCAGGCACTCTTTAACAAAAGAGCATTGGTTCTTAGGTGAATCAAACGGAACGCGGGCCTAGGATTTTTTACCAATCTTAGGCTCGGTCCTGTCCAAAAGCCGCGAAATATTCGAGCGATGCCGCCAAAAAATCAATGCGGCCAGAGCAGCGGTAAGCCACAGCATTTGGGACTGTCCAAGTACAAAGACCCACACCATTGCCGAGGCCGCTGCGACAAGGGCTGATAAAGAAGAAATCCGCAGAATGATTGCTGTCACCAGCCAAGTGGCACAAGCCAACGCGCCAAGCGGAAGAGCAAGGGCCAAATAGACACCTAAAACTGTTGCAACGCCTTTGCCGCCTGCAAATTTTAGCCAAATCGGATAACAGTGACCAATCATTGCCGCCAAAGCTGCGATATACGCGGCCATTTCGCCAGCGAAATAGCGCGCCAGCAATACCGCAACGGCCCCTTTGCCGCCATCAAGGATCAAGGTCAATGCGGCCGCGGTTTTGTTTCCCGTGCGCAAGACGTTGGTTGCGCCGATATTACCCGACCCAATATCGCGAAGGTTGCCCAACCCCATTATGGAGGCAAGCACCATTCCAAAGGGAATAGACCCCAAAAGATAGCCAAGACCACTCCACACCCATGGGTTAGTGAGTGCGACTAAGGGTGTGGAGGTGTCCATGCTTTTTAGTCCTTAATTATGCGAGGGGATCGGCCCCAAAACGGTTTTCTCCGTCGGTTCCTTTTTGAACATTGAAATACAGTAGAACAAGCCATCCAACAATTGGGATGAATGACAACAACAACCACCAACCCGAGCGATCGGTATCGTGTAGTCGGCGAACACCTACTGCGATTGATGGAAGCAAAATTGCCAGTGAAAATAACAGATTGATCGCGGCTACTGTTCCAAGAACCTCGTCGAGGATCCCCGTGATAATATTTCCAATCACTGAAAATAGAACGAACCACCAAAATTCTGAACGACTGGCGCGGCCTGAAAATTCGATATATTTATTTAAAACGGTCGAAACCGAGGTTTTAAAATCCATGACATTGCATCCCTAATTATATTTCTATGCGGCTAATTTAACGCGTTTCAGAATGAATAATAGGACTTTTTTCATGCTCAAAAACTTGTTGCCCGTTTACATAAGTCTGTAGAACGATCCCCTCGAGCGGACGTCCATCAAACGGCGTATTTTTGGACTTTGACCGTAACTTTGAGCGATCCAAAACGTTCGATTTCTCGGCATCAAAAATCAGCAAATCAGCAGGTGCACCAATGCTCAATCGTCCCGAGCCAAGCCCAAGCCGTTTTGCAGGGTTCAACGAAATAGCCTTGAACAGTGTCGCAAGGTCCAAGTACCCGCCATGATAAAGCGTCAGAACTGCTGGCAAAAATGTTTCCAACCCAACGGCACCAGAGGCCGCCTCTTCAAAGGGCAAACGCTTGCTTTCTTCATCTTGGGGGGTGTGCATTGAGCTGATGATATCGATCAATCCACTTGCCACTGCGTCAATAATGGCGAGCCGATCATCTTCGGATCTCAGCGGCGGTTTGACTTTGAAAAAGGTGCGATAGTCCGCGACGTCCATTTCATTCAGTGTTAAATGGTGGATGGATGTTCCTGCGGTGATGTCCAATCCATTCTTCTTTGCACGCTCAAGCGCGGGTAGCGCGCGCGCTGTTGTGATTTGATCCGCGTGATAGCGCGCGTTTGTCATTTCTAACAATGCGATATCGCGGTCCAATCCCATGCGTTCAGCCATCGGGGACACAGCGGGCAACGCCCTTAGAGATGCAAATTTACCAGATGTCGCACAGGCGCCTGCGGATAAATTCGGCTCTTGGGGGTGGGCAATGACCAAAGCCCCGAGCGATTTCGCATAGGTGAGCGCACGAGAAAACACTTTGGTATTTTGAACGACATGATCACAGTCAGAAAAGGCAACGGCGCCTGCGTCCAAGAGAAACCCGATTTCGGTCATTTCCTTGCCGTCGCGCCCCTTGGTTAAGGAGGCCATGGGCAAGACATTGACAGGCGCTGCTTCGTTTGCGCGACGTCGGATGAATTCTAATGCCTCGGGTGTGTCAACTGTTGGCAAGGTATCTGGCCGTGTCACAATTGTGGTCACTCCACCTGCGGCCGCAGCCAATCCAGCGGAGCGATAGCTTTCTTTGTGGCGCTCGCCTGGTTCACAGACTTTGACGCCGATATCGATGATCCCGGGGGCTAGGAATTTCCCTTGGCAATCAACAGTAACATCCGAAGAGCCATCATTTTCAACGATGATCCCGTCCTCAATCATGAGGGATCCCTCTGTTACGGTTCCTGCTTCGGGATCAATCAACTGGGCATTTGTGAAACGCGTTTTCATACCAATGTTCCCCCTGTGCTCGCGCGACGATTTCGGGCGAGAAGGTCCATCGCAGCCATCCGCACCGCGACGCCCATTTCAACTTGTTCCTGAATAACCGAGCGGTTGATATCATCGGCCAATTCACCGTCAATTTCGACACCTCTATTCATCGGACCCGGGTGCATCACAATCGCGTCTTCTTTGGCATAAGACAGCTTTTCGGCGTCCAATCCATAGCGGTGATAATATTCGCGCTCTGATGGGATAAATCCACCATCCATACGCTCTTTTTGAAGACGCAGCATCATGACAACGTCCACATCTTTGAGCCCTTCGCGCATGTCATCATAGACCTCGACCCCAAATTCTGAAATCTGGCTTGGCATCAAAGTCGGCGGACCAACAAGGCGGACACGGTTTTCCATTTTGCCCAATAGGATCAGATTTGATCGCGCCACTCGGCTGTGGGCGATATCCCCGCAAATCGCGATATTGAGGCGATGCAAGCGGCCTTTGGCACGACGAATGGTCAGCGCATCCAAGAGAGCTTGAGTAGGGTGTTCATGGCGTCCATCCCCTGCATTCAGCACGGAGCAGTTCACCTTTTGCGCCAGCAAATCCACCGCACCAGAATGCGGGTGTCGCACGACCAACAAATCAGGATGCATCGCATTCAATGTCATCGCCGTATCAATGAGGGTTTCACCTTTTTTGATGGAGCTAGCCTGCATGGACATATTCATCACATCCGCGCCCAACCGTTTACCAGCAATCTCAAAGCTGGCTTGGGTGCGTGTCGAGTTTTCAAAGAACATGTTTATTTGCGTGAGGCCCGCCAACACATCCGTATGCTTGTGGGCTTGTCTGTTCAAACCAACATAGCTGTCAGCAACGTCTAATATTTCAGTGATTGCTTCGGGACGAAGGGGCTCGATCCCCAAAAGATGTTTGTGCGTGAAACTCATCGCCTAACCCTCGCTTTGTTCTTGGGGGTTATAGGTAGACAGATGGCTTTGGGCAAGCAGGCATCTGAATTAAACGCCCCTTTCCGTTTCGGGAACATCACACTAAGTTAGGGGCATGGAATCGGACATTGATTGGCACACAGCACGGGCACTATACGAGTGGCAAGCAGAGCTTGGCGCGACAGAGGCGATATTGGATGCGCCGATCAACCGTTTTGAATTGGACCAATCCACAAAACCCGCAGCCAAAGCATCACCAAAAGAGCCAGTCAAACCGATTGCTGAGGTGAGCCCAAGTGACGTGGCAACTCAGCTTGCACAACAAGCTACTGACATTGCAGGCCTCGAGCAGATCGTTCAAAGTTTTGATCTCTGCGAATTGCGAAAAGGCGCGCGCAAGTTTGTGTTTGCCCAAGGATCACCTCAGGCGCGCGTTATGGTCATTGGGGATGCCCCGACACGCGCTGACGAAGATGCGGGCCATCCCTTTGCAGGGCGCGAGGGCGCTTTGTTTGACAAAATGTTTGAAGCGATTGGGCTCAGTCGGAACACAGGGGTCGATGCGACCGCGCTTTACCTCACGAATTTATTTCCGTGGAACCCTGCGCGTAAGCCTACTGCGATAGAAGTCGATATGATGTTGCCGTTTTTATTGCGGCATATCGCGTTGAAATCGCCAGACTATATCGTCGTCATGGGGCCGTTAGTCTGTCAAGCTTTGCTCAAGAAATCCAGCATGCAATCCGCGCGTGGCAATTTGGTTGAGCTTGGGGGCAAACCCGCTTTGACGATTTTCCCACCTTCGTTCTTGCTACAAGACCCAAATGCGAAACGGGCCGCTTGGCAAGATTTGTTAATGCTGAAATTGCGATTGGATGCATAATGTCCAGAATTGATGAAACCAAAGACTTCATTCCTGTGCGTATCGCGGTTTTGACGGTTTCAGACACGCGTAGTTTGGATCAGGATAAATCAGGTCAAACCCTAGTTGATCGGATCGAGGCCGCAGGGCACCGCGTTGTTGATCGCAAAACTATCCCAGATGAACGTCACGATATCGCGCAACAGCTGCGAACGTGGATCGCCGATAGCGCCGTCGATGTTGTGATCAGCACGGGCGGAACAGGATTGACAGGCCGCGATGTGACCGTTGAGGCGCACAGAGACGTCTATGAAAAAGAAATTGATGCGTTCTCAACCGTGTTCACAATCATAAGCATGCAAAAAATTGGAACATCCGCGATTCAGTCGCGGGCAACGGGTGGCGTCGCAGGTGGAACTTATTTGTTTGCCCTTCCGGGAAGCCCGGGCGCTTGCAAAGATGCGTGGGACGAAATTTTGGTGAAACAATTGGATTTCCGTCATCGGCCTTGTAACTTTGTTGAGATAATGCCGCGATTAGATGAACATTTGCGACGGAAATGATTTTCTGGTTCGTACAATGTGAACTGGGCTCTATCTAAAATCGAACTAGATGGTCCCTCAACAGATATTTTTAAGGTTGAAACAGAATGCGCTTCATCAACAAGGCTTTGACTGGATTATTATTTGCAAGCCTCTCTTTGGGACTTCTCGTTTTCGCGGGATATGAAATTCAAACTGCGATTGGCGAACGCATGGGCCGCGAACCACGGGCACCTCAGGCGCGCGAACGTGTGTTCACGGTCAATGTCGTAACAGCACAACCTGAAACGATTTCGCCGATCCTCGAAGCCTTTGGCGAAGTGCAAAGCCGACGCACCCTTGATCTGCGCATGGCTTCGGGTGGTCAGGTCACTATGCTGTCTGAAAACTTTGTCGAGGGCGGCCAAGTTGAGCAAGGCGAACTATTGGTGCGCCTAGACGATGCGGATGCCCAAAGTGCGCTGAGCCGCGCAACGAGCGATGTCGTGGATGCCACAGCCGAAGTCGATGAAGCGGCGCGTGCGCTCATCCTCGCGCAGGATGAACTAGATGCGGCACTGGCGCAAAAAGACCTGCGGGATCGCGCGCTGGCACGACAAATGGATCTAGCGCAACGCGGCGTTGGAACGGCTGCGGCAGTTGAGGCGGCGGAACTTGCGGCGTCGTCAGCGTCACAATCTGTTCTGTCCCGTCGCAGTGCCATTGATCAAGCCAAAGCCCGCGGCGCAAATGCGCAGACGCGGCTTGCCCGTGCACAACTTGCGCAACAAGACGCTGAACGTCGTTTGAAGGACGCTAAATTATATGCGGAGTTTTCAGGAACGCTTAGCCAAGTCACCTTGGTTCAAGGCGGTCTCGTCAGTAATAACGAACGCATCGGCAGCCTCATGGACCCCGCCCGTTTAGAAGTCGCTTTGCGTGTCTCCACAGAACAATATGCCCGCCTTTTGGACGAGGATGGCTCGCTTATTCGGGCTAATGCGACTGTGCAGTTGAATGTTCTTGGAACCGATCTTGAATCAACGGCTGTTCTGAGCCGAGATAGTGGATCGGTCGCCGCGGGCCAAACGGGACGCCTCTTGTTTGCGGATATTCAACAGGGTCGCGGTCTCAAGCCTGGCGATTTTGTGACGGTGCAAATCCAAGAACCTGAAATGAATTTTGTTAAACGTCTTCCTGCGACTGCGCTTGATGCGGACAATTCTGTGTTGGTTGTTGGCGAAGGAGATAGGCTTGAAGAAGTCTCCGTGCGTTTGATGCGACGCCAAGGTGATGATGTGCTTGTTCGCTCTCGCGATATTATCAACCGTGATGTCGTGGCGCAGCGGACCCCTGTTTTGGGCGCTGGCATCAAAGTGAAGGCGCTCAATCAAGCGCAACCACTCGAATTGGAAGAGCGTGAAATGGTAGAGCTGACTGAGGAGCGTCGCGCGAAATTACTAGCGGCTGTTGAGGCCAACACTCGTATCCCGAAGGCCGCCAAAGACCGTATCTTGTCTCAGTTAAAAGAGGACAAGGTGCCCGCTGAAATGGTGCAACGCTTAGAAAGCAGAATGGGAGGCTAGGCTATGGTACGCGAACTCCCTCAGGCTGCGGGCGGTATTTTATCGTATTTTGTGCGGCATAAGACGGCGGCGAACTTGCTGCTGGTTGTTTTGATCATCGCGGGCCTCATGTCGTTGCCCCGCATGCGGTCGCAATTCTTTCCCGATATTATCGTTGATAACATCTCTGTTAGCGTGCAATGGCAAGGCGCGGGTGCCGAGGATGTCGATGATGCCATCGTACAAATTCTTGAACCAGCACTGCTATCTGTCGAAGGTGTAACAGACGCAGAAAGCACCTCGACCGAGGGGCGTGCAAGAATATCGCTGGAGTTTGAACCAGATTGGGACATGTCGCGCGCTGCAAGTGATGTCGAAACGGTCTTAAATCAAACCTCCAACCTACCCGAGGACGCCGAGGATCCCACCATCGTGCGTGGATCATGGCGAGATCGGGTGACTGATGTTGTGATCTCTGGTCCCGTTCCTGTGGAACAATTGGGGTTGTTCGCTGATGAAATGGTTCTGCGGCTGTTTGCCGAAGGCGTGACACGCACGACTATTCGCGGATATGTCGCCCCCGAAACCGTGATCGAAGTGCCCTCGGCAAACCTCATCGCTTATGATGTGACGATGCGCCAAATTTCGAGTGCAATTGCCGAAGAAGTGAGCGCAGACCCCGCAGGGGATGTTTCGGGCGCAAATGCCCGCGTGCGAACTGGCGTTGCAAAACGGACCGTCGAGGATATTGGCAATATTGTTTTGCGCTCAAACCCCGATGGGTCAACTCTTCGGATCGCGGATGTCGCGCAAGTCCGGGTTGAAGGTGTGGATCGCGAAAGAACGTATTTTGTCGGTGAAAATTCTGCTGTCTCCATTCGCGTAGACCGTTCTGAACAAGGTGATGCGATTGGTCTTCAGCATCAAGTCGAACGAGTGGCCCGCGAATTAGAAGCGACGCTCCCTGAAGGGACCAAAATTGAGCTCATCCGTACATTAGCGGAATTGATCACTGGCCGATTAAATATCTTGCTTGATAACGGTGCCAGTGGATTGGCCTTGGTTGTGATCCTGTTGTTTTTGTTCTTGAATGCTCGAACGGCATTTTGGGTGGCGGCTGGAATTCCGACAGCAATGCTAGCAGCGGTTGCAATCATGTACGTCTTTGGCGTGACGATTAATATGATCTCGCTCTTTGCTCTGATCATTACGCTTGGGATCGTGGTGGACGACGCCATTGTCGTTGGGGAACACGCTGATTACCAAGCCCGACAAGGGCATGATCCAATGGTCGCTGCTGAAAAAGCGGCCAAGCGGATGGCGCTTCCTGTTTTTGCGGCGACTTTGACAACGGTTATTGCCTTCTTTGGACTGGTCGCGATCGGGGGCCGATTTGGCAGCTTGATTGCGGATATACCCTTTACTGTGATCATGGTTTTGACGGCCTCTTTGATCGAATGCTTTATTATCCTGCCTAATCACATGGCGCATTCGCTGAGTTCAGGTGACAAAAAGCACTGGTATGATGCGCCTAGCCGTGTGGTCAACCGCGGCTTTGAATGGATGCGCGATGGTTTCTTTCTAGGGTTCATTGGATGGGTCGTGCGCGCACGCTACGTGGTGATCGCAGGGGCGATTGCGCTTTTGGCGACGCAGGCTGTTTTCTTGATTTCTGGCCAAGTGCCTTGGCGGTTTTTCAATTCCCCTGAACAGTCCTCTGTGACGGGAAATTTTGCAATGTTGTCTAGCGCAAAGCGTGAAGACGGCCTCGCCATGATGCGCGAAATGCAACGTGCAGTGGATGAAATTGGCAAAGAATACGAAGAAAAACACGGACGTAATCCAATCAAATTTGCCATTGCTGAAATTGGGGGCAATTCGGGTCGCCCTTTACCTGGATCGGATACAAAGACACCAGACCAGCTTGGGGGGATATCCCTTGAATTGATTGATCCAGACCTGCGCCCCTATTCGAGCTTTGCCTTTGTCGCCGACCTTCAGGACCGTGTGCGCAAGCATCCATTGGCGGAAACTGTTTCCTTCCGAGGGTGGCGTGGAGGGCCGGGTGGCGATGCGCTTGATGTTCAGTTTTATGGGGCAAGTGCCGAAACACTAAAGGCTGCCTCCGAAGATTTGAAAACGGCTTTGACACGGTTTTCAATCGTATCAGCTGTCGAAGATGACCTCTCCTACGACAAAGAAGAATTGATCCTTGAGCTCACTCCACAGGGTCAGGCCTTGGGATTCACGATTGATGGTCTTGGGGCCGTGTTGCGAAATCGATTGAATGGTATCGAGGCGGCGACCTATCCGATGGGACCACGAAGCGCGACGATCCGCGTTGAATTGCCGGGCGATGAATTGACGGCGGACTTTCTAGAAAGAACTCAACTGAGAACGGCAAGCGGAACCTATGTGCCACTGGCCGACATTGTGAGTGTACAGCGTCGCGAAGGGTTTTCCACGGTGCGACGTGAAAACGGCATACGGTTGATATCGGTAACTGGGGACATTTCTGAGGATGACCCCAAAGCCGCCGAGCAGGTTATGGAAGCGCTTGAAAAGGAAATCTTGCCCGAAATTGCCTCAGTTCGCCAAGTTGATTTCCGCCTTGCTGGTTTGTCGGAGCAAGAAAACAAGTTCTTGAACGATGCGCGGACTGGTTTGATTTTAGTTCTCACTGGAATTTATCTTGTTTTGACTTGGGTCTTTTCAAGTTGGACGCGCCCAGTGGTGATTATGGCGATCATACCGTTTGGTTTGGTGGGGACAATTTTTGGGCATTATGTCGAAAGCGTTCCGATGTCGATGTTTACGATTGTTGGCCTTTTGGGAATGACGGGTATCATAATCAATGACTCAATTGTTTTGATAACGACGATCGATGAACATGCAAAAACGCGCGGGCTTATTCCGTCTGTTATTGATGGGGTTTCGGATCGTCTTCGCCCAGTTATGCTAACCACAATGACAACGGTTCTAGGGCTATTGCCGCTGTTGTACGAGCGCTCATCACAGGCCCAGTTTCTAAAACCAACTGTCATCACACTGGTCTACGGTTTGGCATTTGGGATGATCTTGGTGCTCTTGGTGGTTCCTGCGCTTGTGGTGATCCAAAATGATGTAAAAACCATGATCAAATCGCTTCGCTTTGCCATGCGCGCGCGACGCCAAAACATTAAGATTGCATTTGTTGCCTTGTTCATAGCTATCGTAGGATGGCTCGTGGTAACAATGGGCTGGACGATTGCATTCGGGCGCATTCCAGAGCTATTGAATTCCGCCCTTGGCCTTGGTGAGGCGACAACGGTCACACAGGCCTTGGGGCTTTTCTCTGTTGGGGTGATTGCTATTGTCGCGCTCGCTTATGTTCTAGCTTTCGTGAGCCGATTAATACCCAAACGACAAGGCAGTTAACGTTGGCATCCTGTAATTGAAACCGCTTTACGTTCACCAATAAGTGTGAACGTGAGCTGGTTGCGTGCCAATGATGTTCCGCTGGTATCTCGAAGTTGGGCTGTCACCAATAGGTCTTTGCCTTCCCGACGTGTGTCGTGGACATCAACCCTTTTATCCTGAGACGCATGTTCTATAACCACAGTCTCTTTTGCGCCTAGGTTTGGCAAACGCAACGCAGCCTCTATGCGCCACCCCGTGTCGTTGGGGTGAATACGGCACTTTGCGGAGGTGCTATCTGTGCGGTCTGGAACGACATCCAAGAGCGCGGCCACAATCTTGGGAATTGGGCGTGTTCGCGTGGTGTCTAAATTTTGCTGAAGCGTTAGATCAGCCGGAATACAGATATCCTCACAAATTCCGAGCCGTGCGTTTAATGAGACAATAACCGGCGCATCAGGGTCTTGTGGTGTGATGTAGAGCGGTAGAACCATTCCATCGATGTAGCCCAGTGATCTCATATCGTCTGGCCCAAAGGGAACGGGACGGGGCCATATGATTTGCACGTCTTTCACATTTTTGGATCCGCTAAAATTAAACTCAGGCGGAATGCCCGCATCCCCAGGAACACGCCAATAGGTTTTCCATTTTGGCGCCAGCTTGAGTTCAAAAGCAGAGACATACTGTCCGTTATGTTGAACCCATCCGGTACTGAGGCTTGATGACACGATAGGCGAGGCGGCTTCGGCGAGGAGCGAACCCGCATAAAAGGTTAACGCCATGGTGAGTGAGAGAAAATTTTGCATAGGACGGTGATGTTCGAATTTTATGGAAAAGCCAAGTAAATTTCCCGCGAGTATCTCAATTGAGCCATCAATGAACGTATTTAGTCTTTGGGGGCCGCTGCGCGTTTTAGACGGTCATTGATCGCAACACCAATGCCATGGTTAGGGATCGGGGCAACCGCTATTGTGCCTTGACCGTTTTTGTCTAATTGCCGCAACATAGAAAATAGATTACGCGCGGCCTCGTCCAGGTCGCCGCCCTCAGACAAATTTAAATCACATTCCATCGCGCCAAAACCTAGTTTCAGCTCATCCTGGGAGAATGTGTCTGCGTTCAATCTGACCTCAGCGTTTGGGGCATAGTGCGACAGCATTTGACCAGGGGCCGAAATATGGCTTCCGTCTTGATAGTGGGTCATCGGGTGGCCAAGGACGGTTTCGAGGTCGTTTTCGGTAATGCTCCCTGGTCTCAAAACTGTTGGAATTGGAGCAAGGCCAACAATCGTAGATTCCAAACCAACGTCACAGGGACCGCCATCTAAGATTACGTCAACTTTACCGTTAAGCCCCTCGAACACATGCGCTGCCGTTGTTGGGCTAATCCGCCCACTTGGGTTTGCAGACGGCGCCGCGACAGGCCGTCCAGTGTGTTCCAACACTTGCTGCGCCAAGGGATGCGCAGGCAGGCGAATAGCCAAAGTCTCCAACCCTGCTGTTACCGTCGGCGCAATTGCACTGTTTGGCTTCAGGGGAAGAACGAGCGTCAAAGGCCCTGGCCAAAACGCGGAGGCCAACACATCCGCCACCTCTGACCATTCGACGTAGTCTTTGGCCATCTCGACAGATGAGACATGCGCAATCAGGGGGTTAAAACTGGGTCGCCCTTTGGCTGCATAGATGGCTTTTACGGCCGACTCAATGGTCGCATCCGCCCCCAATCCATAGACAGTCTCAGTCGGAAACGACACCAATCGACCCTGAACAAGCAACTGTGCAGCGCGCTCAATAGAGAATGACGTGGGGTCCAAAATTTCAGTAGGGTGGATTACCATGTTTGACGTTGCGTTTTGGTTGAAGGGGTTGGGGACATCGGTAATTTAGCAATAACCGCACACATCGCATACTGTTTCTTGAGCTGTGTGCCAACCGTAATGTCGCTTTTATTCTAGGAGAGCTCATGCCGTATCGCGCCCCTGTTGATGAGTACAGCTATATCTTTGATCATGTTGTGGATTTTGATCAAGTTACGAAAACCACCCGCTTTGAAGAGGCGAATGGGGATATGGTCACTGCGATCCTAACCGAAGCAGGTCGCATGACCGAGGAGGTTATGTATCCCATCCAACGTAGTGGCGATCTGGATCCAGCCGTTTTGGAAAACGGTGTGGTTCGCACGTCCAAAGGGTTTGGTGAAGCGTATAAAGCCATAGCCGACGGGGGATGGGTCGGTATGTCTGCTTCGCCTGAATATGGTGGAATGGGCTTGCCGATGACAGTGACGACGGCGGTCAATGAAATGATGGCGGCGTCCTGTTTGTCGCTTCAGCTTAATCCATTGATGACGCAAGGCCAGATCGAAGCCTTGGAACACCATGCAAGCGATGACATCAAATCGCTCTATTTGCCGAAGCTGATTTCAGGCGAATGGTGCGGGACGATGAACCTAACGGAACCGCAGGCTGGCTCTGATGTGGGGGCTTTGCGGTCTAAAGCTGAACCAAATGGCGATGGTACTTATGCGGTTTCAGGGCAAAAGATTTATATTTCTTGGGGCGACAATGATTTTTCCGAAAACGTGTGCCACCTTGTTTTGGCGCGCTTGCCAGATGGTGTCCCAGGTACAAAAGGGATTTCCCTGTTTATCGTTCCCAAATGGATCCCTGATGCGGACGGTACGCCTGGTGTGGCGAATTCCTTAAAAGTTGTGAGCCTTGAACATAAAATGGGTCTTCACGGATCGCCAACCGCTGTCATGCAATATGATGGCGCGACTGGGTGGTTGGTCGGTGAACCGCATGACGGCATGCGCGCCATGTTTACGATGATGAACAATGCGCGCCTCGGTGTCGGTGGCCAAGGGATCGGCGCGGCGGAAGGGGCCTATCAGCACGCGCTGGCCTATGCCCTAGATCGCAAACAAGGCCGCACACCCGTTCCTGAGGGAAGTGGCGCTATCATTGATCATGCCGATGTGCGTCGTATGATTTTAACGATGAAGTCGGATATCTTTGTCGCCCGTTCGATTGCCTTAGCGAATGCGGTTGCAATTGATATGGCCACCGCGACGGGAGGGGCTGAATGGTCGGCTCAAGCCGCGTTGCTCACGCCGATTTCCAAGGCATTTGGTACGGATACAGGGTGTCGCATTGCCGAAATGGGCGTTCAGGTTCATGGCGGTATGGGCTTTGTTGAAGAAACGGGTGCTGCACAATATTATCGCGATGTGCGCGTGACGGCGATTTATGAGGGGACGAATGGCATTCAGGCCATGGACCTCGTTGGTCGCAAGCTCATGGATGGTGGCGAAGCGGCCTTTCATTTGCTGGATGATATCCAAGCCACATTAGAAACGGCGCGCTCAAAAATGCCGGATCTTGTTGAGCCCATTTGGCAATCTACAGAATCATTGCGCGAGGCAATAGACTGGATGGTTGCACAGAAAGATGTGAACGATCGTTTTGCAGGCTCAGTGTCATTCCTCAAGGCCTTTGCCCGCGTCTTGGGTGGCTTTTATCATCTTCGCGCTGCTTTGGCAGAAGACGGGAATGGGCCGCGTACAAAATTAGCCAAATTCTACGTCACCTCAATCTTGCCTGAGTATAAAGGATTGCTTGAACAATCATGCCAAGGGGCCTCGGACCTTTATTCCATGACCATTGATGAGTTAAGCGCCTAGGGATGGTACAGACCCCTTGGACTGATCCCCCCAAATCTGGCGAAGCGATTGATATTGCAGAGGGCGTTAAATGGATGCGCCTTCCCTTGCCGATGAAGCTGGATCACGTCAATGTCTACGCCTTGGATGATGGGGACAGTTGGACGATCATTGACACAGGTATGAGCTCCAAAACCACGCGGCGGATTTGGGAAAACTTGCTTGAGGTTCCATTGGGGGGCAAACCTGTGTCGCGCGTGATTGTCACGCACCATCATCCTGATCATGTTGGCTTGGCTGGGTGGTTTCAAACCGAGCATAGTGCTGAACTATGGACAACGCGCACGGCATGGCTATTTTCGCGAATGCTATGTCTGGATGTCCAAGAGCTGCCCGTTGCCGAGACATTAGAATTTTGGACGCGGGCGGGCATGGATAAAGAGATTCGCGCCGAGCGCGCGAACGGGAAACCGTTCAACTTTGCTGATGCGGTCTATCCCATGCCACTTGGCTTCAAGCGGATAAAGCAAGATGATGTTGTAACAATGGGGGGGCGTCGTTGGACGGTTCATTGTGGTAATGGGCATTCTCCAGAGCATGCAACGTTTTGGAGCATGGATGACAATTTGGTTATTTCCGGCGATCAAATTATTTCTTCAATCAGTCCAAATTTAGGGGTTTATGCGACTGAGCCCGACGCAGATCCCGTTGGTGAGTGGCTCGAAAGTTGTGAGCGATTTAGCACTCTGGCCAAAGAGGACCACTTGGTTTTGGCAGGCCACAAATTGCCCTTCAAAGGGTTGCCCCACCGGTTAACCCAATTGATTGAAAACCATCATTCTGCGCTGGAGCGATTGATTACGTTTTTGGATGAACCGCGTACTGCGGCGGAGTGTTTTCAGCCCTTATTCAAGCGCACGATTGGTGAGGGTGAATATGGATTGGCGCTGGTCGAGGCCGTAGCGCATGTGAATCATCTCTATCAAAATGGGCGTGTCACCCGTGAATTGGACCCAGACGGCGCCTTTCGCTTTCGTGCAAAGCCGCAATAGTTCCTTAAACTGCGACCATAAAGACCACTTCTTGTGGTGACAGCGTGTAAAGAATCCGATAACCAGACAAAAATTACTGACGAAAGGGTTCACTTATGGCTGAGCACAAACACGGTTCTATGGACACAACTGAACAAGAAAAAGCCTTCGAAGGCTTCATCACCATGACGACAAAGGCCGCAATCGCCTGTATCGTTGCTTTGGTTGTTTTGGCAATCGTAAACGGTTAATCAAAAAGGGGCATGGGATGCGCCTCTTTTTGGCATCACTTATTTGCCTATCGCTTCTTTCAGGGTGCGCTGGGCAATATGTTTGGGCGCCAGACGAGGTGGTCGAACGCGTAAGATACCGCGATCCTGGCGCGCCAAGCCTGACGTTGTTTACTATGGTAAATAACGAAACTGGAAATGGAGCCCATTCCGCGTTGATGGTCAGTGGATCACAGCGTGTTATTTTTGACCCTGCTGGTACAGTGCGTCATGACGCCTTGGTTGAACGCAATGACGTGATACATGGCATCACTCCGCAAATCTTAGATTTTTACACACGTGCACATGCGCGCAAAACGCATCATGTCGTGATCCAAACGGTTGAGGTTTCTCCAGCGGTTGCAGAACAAGCGCTGAGCCTAGCAATCAACAACGGACCAGTATTTTCTGCGCTGTGTGCGAACGCGACTTCGCAATTGCTTCGCAAGTTACCAGGGTTTGACACGATTTCAGTGACCTTTTTCCCATACACTTTGATGAAGAATTTTCGCGACATCCCGGGCGTGCGCGAAGAGGCCTTGTTTGAATATGACGATGCCGACAAATCCAAAGCATTGCGCGCCTATGATGCGTCTCTTGTGAACCCACAATGAATTAACAAATGCCGAGGGTGCATTGCCCCTTGGCCTTTCGCTAAAAATACTATCTCTTGGTGAGCGGAATTGGACGGGTGGTTTCACCCACACGAGGAGACGACAGGGATGGCACGCCAAGGCGACACCGACGATCTAATTATTGCACCGGATCTGACCAATGCGACCCTGACACGCCCAATTTCGGGCTATGATCATACAGGTCAGTTGAGTGAAATTTCAGTTGTCGAAGAACGTCCTCTGACGATTTTTTTGAATTCTCAGGAAATTGTGACCGCCATGACGATTGGCGATTATCCAGAATACTTGGCGCTTGGCTTTTTACGCAATCAAGGCATGCTCAAAGCGAGCGATCATGTCACGCGTGTTGACTATGACGACGACATTGAAACAGTCGTTGTGCGGACCGAGGTTGCCACCAATTATGAAGATAAGCTTCAGAAAAAGACGCGGACAAGTGGATGTGCTGTTGGGACTGTGTTCGGGGATATGATGGAAGGGCTAGAAAACATTCAATTGGCTCCAACTCAGGTGCGGACATCGTGGCTTTATAATCTCGCACATCAAATCAACAGAATGCCGTCGCTCTATTTAGAAGCAGGCGCAATTCATGGATCGGTGCTATGCCAAGCGGATCAACCCCTTGTTTATATGGAGGATGTCGGCCGACATAATGCGGTCGATAAAATCGCGGGTTGGATGTATTCTGAGAGGGCATCGAGTGAGGACAAAATTCTCTATACGACAGGACGCCTCACCTCTGAGATGGTGATAAAAACGGCACAGATGGGCATTCCTGTTTTGGTGTCTCGCTCAGGCTTCACCGCTTGGGGGGTGGACCTTGCCCGACAGGTTGGGTTGACGTTGATTGGTCGTATGCGAGGTAAGCGGTTTATCTGTCTCTCTGGAGAGGACAGATTAGATTGGGACATTGATCCCGATCAAATCCATGAGGAGCCTAAAAAGTCTGGTCGAAAAGGATCGTCCAAATGACGCGACCATTGGGGGTCATTTTAGCGGGTGGTCAAGCCCGTCGCATGGGGGGCGGGGACAAGGGGCGCCTTGATCTTGCTGGGCGGTCTTTGTTGGATCATGTGATGACGCGATTAGAGCCGCAGGTTGATCAGATTGCCTTGAACGCAAATGGCGATCCGTCGCGGTTTTCTGATATGCCCTATCCCGTAATGCAAGATAGCATTCCCGATTTTGTCGGACCTCTCGCAGGTGTCTTGGCTGGTCTTGATTGGGCGCATGAGCAAGGGGCAGAGACCATTGTGACAGTGGCTGCCGACACGCCGTTTTTCCCAAAGGATTTGGTCGCGCGATTGACGGCCAAAGGGCATGGCATGGCCCATCCCTTGGTCTTGTCCGCTACGCGCGAAGAGGGGCGGCTCTATCGTCATCCGACCTTTGGCCTTTGGCCTGTGGCCCTGCGTGATGATTTGCGCGCGGCACTGTTGGACGGCGTTCGCAAAGTGGTCATGTGGACGGATCGGCATGGTGGTCAATTGGTTGAATTTGACACGGTTCCCTTTGATCCGTTTTTCAATGTAAACACACCACAAGACCTTGAAACAGCGCGCACGTTATTAGGAGGCATCGCATGAAACTCTATGGTGTGACGGGATGGAAGAACGCGGGTAAAACAGGACTGATGGAGCGTTTGGTCACTGAGTTCGTTACAAGAGGGCTAAGGGTGTCAACGGTAAAGCATGCGCATCATAGTTTCGATGTGGATCATATCGGCAAGGATTCCCACCGCCATCGCGAGGCGGGCGCGAGCGAAGTTCTCTTGGCGTCTCGGAATAGATTTGCCCTAATGCACGAGTTGCGGGACGAAGACGAGCCGACGTTGCAAACCTTGTTGTCTAAGTTAGCACCCGTGGATTTGGTGCTGGTCGAGGGCTACAAACGGGATCGCCATCCCAAGATCGAAGCCTTTCGCGCAGAAACGGGCAACCCCTTGATCGCCCCTGAGGACGACACCATTCGAGCGATTGCGAGTGATAGCCCTCTCGATGTGGATCGCCCCGTTTTCGATTTAAACGACACGCGCGCGATTGCGGACTTCATTATGGGCGAGGTCGGTCTTTGATCCCAGATGTGGTCATAACGCTAGACTGGTCTTCGCGATCCAAACCGTCTCCTGCTAACCCTTGCGCGGATGCGATTTATACCTGCCTTGGGCGGCGAGGTGGCGATATCGAAACGCCAAAGTATCACCGAACAAGAGAGGCTTGTTTTGACTATTTGCTCGCAACACTAAACGCCGAAACAGATGCAGGTCATCGCGTGCTCCTTGGAGTGGATTTTGCGTTGGGCTATCCTACTGGATTTGCCGCATCACTAACGGGTCGTGCCGAGGCCTTTGGGATCTGGGATGTATTGTCCGAGCAAATAATGGATGCTCCAGATAATCGAAACAATCGCTTCGATGTCGCGGCACGCCTCAATGAACAAAGCAGGGGGATTGGCCCGTTTTGGGGGTGCCCAAGCACAGTCCATTTAGAGGCCTTGCCGCACAAAGGTAGCCAAAGACAGGGACACGGTTTTCCAGAGCGCCGTCTGTGTGAAACATATGTGAGTTCAACACAAACGGTGTGGAAATTATTCACAACAGGATCAGTCGGATCGCAAAGTTTGCTCGGCATTCCGATGGTGAATAGACTACGGAAAACCTTTGGTGACCAGCTGGCTGTTTGGCCGTTTCAATCCTGTGACTCGGCGTCTATCGTAGTGGCGGAAATCTATCCCTCTTATTTTGATCTAAACGGCGTGCAAGACGGCGGTATTTTTGATATCAAAGACGCAAGGCAAGTGTACCGTGTCACCCAAGAATTTCTTGAAACGGATGTGGTTGGAAACACACTCGCCACCAAAGACCTGTCGCCCATCATTCAAGAAGAAGGGTGGATATTGGGGGTTCCCTTGCCAGAGGTATCTACATGATCAAACCGCCACCGCTTCGAAATGATTGTTTCGCCTTGCCTGCAGGTGTCGACTGGGTTCCCGTCGATCAAGCTTTGGCAGATTTGAAATCGCGGATCGCGGCGGTTGTTGGCGAAGAAACATGTCCAACTTTGGCGGCACAAGGGCGCATTTTAGCAGGTGATATTACGGCCTGTCGATCTAGCCCACCTCATGCAAATACGGCTGTGGATGGATATGGGTTTGCGGGGGAGCACGCTGCCGGATCTGGTCCTGTCCATTTGACTTTGGTCACAGGGCGTGCGGCCGCAGGTGAGCCATTCACAGGAACAGTCCCGATCGGGCATGCCATTCGCATCCTGACAGGAGCCAAGCTCCCCGAGGGTGTTGATACTGTTGTGTTGCAAGAAGATGTGTCTACCGATGGGACGCAAATTGCGTTCAACGGACCATTGAAAACAAGGGCGAACACCCGTCAAGCTGGAGAAGATATTGCCGAAGGGGATATCATTTTACCCAAAGGCCGACGCCTGACATCTGCTGACTTGGCTCTGCTGTCCTCTGTGGGTGCGGCGGAGGTGCCTGTATTCAAGGCCTTGCGCGTTGGCGTTCTCTCAACAGGGGATGAGATTTGCCAAACGTCGGATGTGCCTCTGGAGGGGCAGATATTTGATGCCAATCGACCCATGCTCTTGGCTTTGATTGCACAGTTTGGATTTGTACCTGTTGATCTCGGCATTGTTGGGGATGATCGTCCAGCGTTGAGCGATAAATTAGACCATGCAAGCCAAACATGTGATGTCATATTGACGTCAGGTGGCGCCTCTTCTGGGGATGAAGATCACCTCTCGGCTTTGCTAAAGGACACAGGGTCAATGGCGATGTGGCGGATCGCCGTAAAACCGGGACGGCCTCTTGCGCTTGGTATGTGGCAGGGGGTGCCTGTCTTTGGGCTTCCTGGTAATCCTGTCGCGGCCCTGACTTGTACATTGATATTTGCGCGTCCTGCTATGTCCGTTCTGGCAGGCGGCGCATGGCAAGAGCCGCAAGGGTTCCTTGTGCCCGCGGCCTTTGAGAAATCTAAAAAAGCAGGGCGTCGAGAATTTTTAAGAGCAAGGATGAATGACGGCGCAGTCGAGGTTTTTAAATCCGAAGGCTCTGGACGCGTGAGCGGTCTCAGTTGGGCCACGGGATTTGTGGAGCTCTCAGATGAGGCGCAGACAATTCAAACAGGGGATATGGTGCGATATATCCCGTTTAGCGCGTTTGATTAATCAAAGGTTCCTGCGACACGACCCAAGAGCATAAAGGCTCGTGCTGTTCGCGTTTCGGACAGAGCCGAGATTTCAGCGTCGCTTGCGGTTTCCTCAAACTGGGAAAACCCTTTGTCAAACAGGCGCAAGAAATGATGTGTTGCATCCCTAAAGATGACGTCTTGCTTCATTCGGCCAGAGGTCAAGGCCAAAGATGACCGATCGCGGATTGCACCCAATACGGAAATAGTTTTCCCACGTTCCCCTTTGGCAAAACGGCGCCAAATTTCAGGACGCGCCAAATCTGGGCGCATGTCGTCCATATAAATACCGTCTTGGCTCAGCAAGGTAAGGATATCTTGTGCGGCTTGGATAAGCTGTGAGGTTTTGCGATCTTTCAAAGCACGACGAAGAGAGGCAAATCCTTTTTCATCTTGCGCCGTCTCGGGGAAATTGAGCGCGCGCACGAAATCTTCGTTGCTTAGGGGCGGTGCAAGCTCTTCTGCCTGAGTGCCGAGAGCAAGAGCGGGTTGATCATCTTGTCCCGTTTCCACCTGTGCCGCAGAGGCATTTTGGGCCTCAGCAACGCGTGTGGATGTGAACATCGTCAATGCGGTTTCTGTCTTGCGCTGAGCGGCAGCAATTGCATCGAGCTTGCGTCCAATCGTCGTGTCAGACGCGGGTTTACCGACCAATTTGCTTTGTTCAATATAGGCTTTTCGCAAGGCATCGATTGCCAAATGCAATTTCTCGTTATCCGCTCTCATGCGTTGAGAGGATCGTATAACCACGATTGCGACCCAGATCATCGCGATTGGCATACAGACCATAAGCGAGCCAACAAATGCGATAAAGAGCGTCGAGCTTGCGGCGTCCGCGGTCATAGACACATAGGCCGCAACCCCCATCCAAAGGATAGCCAATGCAACACCCAGCCACTCTAGCCTTGAATTGGCTGGTGTGGTTTGGGTGTTGTAAATCCCCTCTGGTGTTGGCGCGATCCGCTTTGGTTTGGTCATCCGCGTGTTAGCTGTAGGATATGTCTAGAATTTCGTAGGACTTGTCACCACCCGGTGTGCGAACCTCGACACTATCGCCGATATCTTTGCCGATGAGGGCACGTGCGATGGGCGATTTAATGTTCAACAATCCTTTTTCGATGTTTGCTTCATGCTCGCCGACAATTTGCCATGCTTTTTCTTCGTCGGTGTCTTCGTCAACGACTTGGACCTTTGCACCGAATTTAACAGAGCCGGACAGCGTCGCTGGATCAATAACTTCGGCCAATGACAAAATGCTCTCGATTTCTTTGACACGTCCCTCGATAAAGCTCTGTTTTTCGCGCGCGGAATGGTATTCTGCGTTTTCAGACAGATCGCCGTGTTCGCGTGCCTCGGCAATGGCTTTGATGATTGCAGGCCGCTCAACTGATTTTAATTGCTTTAACTCTACCTCTAGCGCGGTAAAGCCCGCGCGGGTCATTGGGATTTTTTCCATGTTCGTATCGCTGTTCTTATGTCACGTTTGATTGCAGAATATATTTAACCATCAGTGTTATCTGAGCAAGGGGGTCTGCGCAATCCACGATAAACAATCTAATTCTGTGATCTCACAAGAGGGTAACGCTACGTTTCCTCAAAAAAAATGCGTAGCAATGCCGCAATGGGACAATTTATTGCCGCCAAAACATTGACCTTCACTCAACCCCCAAGCTAACCATTGTTGAAATAATATTACGCGTGTGACGCTAAGGAGGGCCACTTATGACTGCGATTGAACGTGAGGCAATGGAATATGATGTAGTGATCGTTGGGGCCGGCCCTGCGGGATTATCTGCTGCGATCCGTCTCAAACAATTGGATGCTGATTTAAACGTTGTTGTTCTTGAAAAAGGATCCGAAGTTGGGGCGCATATCTTGTCAGGCGCTGTTTTGGATCCGTGCGGATTGGATGAACTCATTCCTGATTGGAAAGAAAAGGGCGCTCCGCTCACGGTTCCGGTCAAAGAGGATAATTTTTATTTGATGGGGGAAGCGGGGAAAATTCGTATCCCGAATTTCCCAATGCCGCCTTTGATGAACAATCACGGCAACTATATCGTTTCAATGGCGAATGTCTGTCGTTGGATGGGCGAACAAGCCGAAGCGCTTGGTGTGGAAATATTCCCAGGCATGGCCTGTTCAGAAATCGTCTACGGTGAGAATGGCGAAGTCAAAGGCGTGGTTGCGGGTGTCTTTGGTTTGGAACAAGACGGCACAATTGGTCCCGACACAGAGCCGGGGATGGAGCTTCATGGTAAATACGTCTTCTTGTCTGAGGGCGTGCGCGGATCCTTGTCCAAAGAAGTCATAGAAAAATTTGATCTTGCCCAAGGAAAAGAGCCTCAGAAATTTGGTCTTGGTATGAAAGAGATTTGGGAAATTGATCCCGCGAAACACAAAGAGGGCACAGTGACCCACACGATGGGGTGGCCTTTGGGTGGCAATGCAGGCGGTGGATCGTTTATTTATCACCTCGATAACAACCAAGTGTATGTCGGGTTTGTGGTCCACTTAAACTATAAAAACCCGCATCTGTTTCCATACATGGAGTTCCAACGCTTTAAGCATCATCCAATGGTTGCTGATCTCCTAAAAGGTGGCAAGCGGGTGGCCTATGGCGCGCGCGCGATCACAGAAGGCGGATATCAGTCTATGCCGAAAATGGTTGCCCCTGGTGTGGCACTGTTGGGGTGCTCTGTTGGTATGGTCAACGTTCCGCGGATCAAGGGAAACCACAACGCGATGCTGTCTGGCAAAGCTGTTGCAGAAGCGGCATATGACGCCATCCAAGAGGGTCGTGCATCCGATGAATTGACGGCCTATGAAACCGAAGTGCGCACAGGCGCAATCGGCAAAGACCTCAAAAAGGTGCGGAATGTTAAACCTATGTGGTCCAAGTGGGGTCTCATTCCCTCGCTCGTTTTGGGCGGCTTGGATATGTGGACGAACACTTTGGGCTTTTCACTCTTTGGGACCGTCAAACATGGCAAGAACGATGCGGAGTCTTTAGAAGACGCCTCTAAGCATGCTGAAATTGACTATCCAAAACCTGATGGCACACTCAGCTTTGATCGCTTGACCAATGTGTCCTTTGCAATGACAAACCACGAAGAGGCGCAGCCGTGCCACTTGCAGCTTAAGGATCCATCAATCCCGATTTCGGTGAACCTGCCGAAATATGCAGAGCCTGCGCAGCGGTATTGTCCTGCGGGTGTTTACGAAGTCGTCGAAGAAGAGGGCAGCGATCCACGCTTTGTTGTGAATTTTCAAAACTGTGTGCATTGCAAGACATGCGATATCAAAGATCCAAGCCAAAACATCAATTGGGTCACGCCTCAAGGTGGCGATGGTCCGAACTATCCAAATATGTAATCGACAGGGCGGCATCATAAGCCGCCCTTTTTTATTGCGCTGCCAGTTGCTAGTCCCCTTATCCCGTACTAAGTTTATTGTATCGTTTTGAAAGGGTCTCGCCATGCGCTTGTCTATTATTGCTATGTCTGCCGCATGTTTGTTCACGCTGTCCACGGTGCCGAGTAATGCAGGTGGCGCCGCAGGAGCCTATTTGGCGGGCAAAATTGCGACCCAACAAAGCGATTTTCAAAGCGCTGCCCAATATTACACGCGCGCTCTGGCCTTGGATCAGAGCAATCCACAAACCTTTGAACGTTTGATTTTTGCTCATATTGCTTTGGGTCAGATCGACAGAGCCAAAACCATTGCTGACAAATTCACCGCCGACGGATTTGAAAGCCAATTTGCAAATATGGCGATAATCGCTGAGTTGGCAAAGCAAGGTCGATTTGACCAAATTTCTGATCGCATCGAAAACAACCAAGGGATCGGGCACCTAGTTGATGGGCTTATCAAAGGGTGGGCCTTTGCTGGTGCGGGTGATGTCCAAGCCGCAAGCGCGTCATTTGATGCCTTGGGCCAAGAGCCGGGTTTGGCGGGATTTGCAGCCTATCACAAAGCGGTCATGCTCGCCTCCGTAGGGGAGTATACGGCGGCAGAGGGCCATTTTGCGAGTGTGGAAAATGACCCCACTCAAATGACACGCCGTGCCGTTATTTTGCGGATCAAAGGGATGATCCAGTTACAAGATTACGCCAAAGCCGCAACCTATATGGACGCGTTGTTCAAAGGTGATATGGATCCTGAGCTCGCAGCACTGCGGCGGCTAATCGACGAAGAGGGCGATACTGCTTTTCCCATTAATTCGGCATCTTTGGGAATTGCCGAAGTGTTTTTTGCCATAGCAGATGTTCTGAGCACGGAGGCAGATGACGAATATACCTTGGTCTATGGCAGGTTGGCTGAATACCTCAGCCCAGATCATATTGATGTTATCCTACTGAACGCAAAAATTCTGGACCGTCTTGAGCAATACAAACTCGCAACACAAGTGTATCGCAAAATACCCCAAGACAGCCCTATTTATCACGTGGCGGAAATGGGTCGGGCCGAGACGTTGCGCAAATCTGGCAATGTGGATGGGGCGATAGAAGCCCTAAGTCAACTTGCACGGACACATGCTGATATTTCAGACGTTCACACCAGTTTAGGGAACGTGCTGCGCCGAGAAGAACAATTTGAAGCGGCCATTGATGCCTATGACAAAGCCATCGCCTTGTTTGAAACCCCTGAAAGATCACAGTGGTTTACTGTCTATGGTCGTGCCATTGCCTATGAAAGGCTGGATCTTTGGGATCCTGCAGAGGCAGATTTTAGGCGCGCATTGGAGTTGGCGCCAAATCAACCACAGGTTCTAAATTATCTTGGGTATTCAATGGTTGAAAAACGCATCAATCTAAAAGAAGCCCAAGAGATGATCGAAACAGCCGTCGATCTGAGCCCTGACAGTGGTTATATTATTGACAGTCTGGGCTGGGTTTTGTTCCGTCTGGGAAAATACAATGAGGCGGTTCCCTATTTGGAACGAGCGGCCGAACTGATGTCGATTGATCCGATTGTGAACGATCACTTGGGTGATGCCTATTGGGCCGTTGGTCGCAAGCTTGAGGCTCAGTTTCAATGGCAGAGGGCCTTGTCCTTTGACCCCGTAGACAAAGAAGCAGAGCGCATTCGTCGCAAGTTAGACGTTGGTTTGGATGCGGTTTTGGCCGAAGAAGGTGCAGAGCCTTTGTCATTGGTTCAAAATGACGATTAAGACATTCGCTCCGGCTAAGGTGAACCTCTCACTTCATGTGACGGGGATGACTGCAAATGGCTATCACCAATTGGATTCTATGGTGGTGATGGTAGATGTCGGGGATCATATCACTGTTCAAGAGGCGGATGATCTAACGCTAACTGTGCGCGGCCCTTTCGCAGAGGGTGTTCCAAGCGATGGGTCGAATTTGGTCATGCGTGCGGCCCGCATGTTGTCGGATACGCGCGGCGCACAGATTACATTGGAAAAGAATTTGCCGCCTGCCTCTGGGATCGGTGGAGGGTCGTCTGATGCGGCGGCAACAATTCGGGCTTTGTCTCGTTTGTGGGATATTCCCATGCCCTCTGTCCGTGATCTCAGCGTCTTGGGGGCGGATATCCCTGTTTGCATGTCGCCGTTTTTAACCCGCATGCAGGGCATCGGGGATAAGCTTGATCCCATTTGTGCACCCCCAGACTTTTCCATTCTACTCGTTAATCCGCGTGTTGAGGTCTCAACCCCCGCTGTCTTCAATGCTTTAGCGAGCAAGCAAAACTCACCAATGAGCGTCATGCCTGATCTGATGGGCGCACATTGGTTGGATTGGCTCAGGGATCAGCGTAATGATCTACAAGACCCTGCGATAGAGCTGGAACCTGTGATCGCAGATGTCCTGACGGGTCTTGAGGCAGATGAGGGCACGCTTTTGGCCCGGATGTCCGGATCTGGTGCCACCTGTTTTGCCATCATGAAAGATGCAGATGACGCCACGCGTTTGGCCCATGACATACAGTCAAAGCATCCAAATTGGTGGGTCGCCAAGGGGCACACCTGTTTCCAAAGCTTTATTTGATGCGCTCAACCACATAAAGCGCGAGATCATCCAAGATATTCCGTAATGGATGCTCAGGAAGGGTGCGAATAGCAACCTGCGCTTTTTGAGCCCACATTAGTGCATCTTGGCGGGTCGCCTCGATCGCACCGTGGTTTTTCATCAGGTTGATCGCATGATCAAGGTCGCCCTCGTGTTGGTCGCCTTTTTCGATAGTCCGTTTCCAAAAGACGCGCTCATGTTCATCCCCTGCGGCGATGGCCTTGATCAAAGGAAGCGTTAGCTTGCGTTCGCGGAAATCATCGCCAATATTTTTGCCTGTCGATTTGCTGTCGCCGACAACATCTAACAAATCGTCAACGATCTGGAACGCGACACCGAGGGCATCGCCATAATCAAAGAGCGCCTGCGTATGCCGTGCATCCGCCCCCGCAATAACACCACCCACCTCAGTCGCTGCTGAAAACAGGGCCGCCGTTTTGCCACGAACGACCTGTAAATAAGTTTCCTCACAGGTCGTGATATCTCGTGAGGCCGTTAATTGGAGAACTTCGCCTTCGGCAATCGTGGCGGATGCAGTGGACAAAATATCTAGTACCCGAAGCGAGCCGGGTTCGACCATCAATTGGAACGCGCGGGAAAAGAGGTAATCCCCAACGAGAATTGAGGATTTATTGTCCCACAAAAGATTTGCAGTCGCGCGGCCGCGTCTTTGTTGGCTTTCATCGACGACATCATCATGCAACAATGTTGCGGTGTGAATGAATTCAACAGTCGCCGCCAAATGGACATGATAGGGACCCGTGTATCCACAGAGCTCTGCAGCTGCGATGGTCAGCAAGGGCCGAAGCCGTTTGCCGCCTGCATCAACCAAATGTGCTGTTACTTCAGGAATGCGAGGTGCATGTTTGGATGCCATACGGTCCCGAATAAGGTCGTTCACAGCCTGCATCTGCGGAGCGAGTTTGTCCGCTAATAGGTTGTGTGGTTTATCCAAAACTTCCGTCACGGCTTTTGCTCCTCAGAACGGTATCGACTTTATCGTCCGGTAATCCTAAATCTATACCATGAAAGAACTTTTGCGAACGAACGATATCGTACTGGTCTCTTATGTTAAGACGATCTTAGACGATGTGGGTATAGCGACCTTTGAGCTAGACGTAAATACGAGTACGTTAGAAGGGTCAATTGGCATTTTGCCGCGTCGTGTCATGGTTGTCGAAAGCCAATGGGACGATGCTGTTGATTTATTAGAGGATCAAGGCATCACTGGTTCGTTTTGATGGAAACAACATTAGATAAATTTCTGGGGGGCCGCCTCTTGGTCCGCCAACCCAAATCTGGCTATCGTGCAGGGATTGATCCTGTCATGCTTGCGGCGTCTATCCCTGCAAAACAGGGTCAAACGGTGCTTGAGCTTGGTTGCGGTGTTGGCGTTGCCTCCCTGTGTTTAGCGAAACGGGTTGCGGGTTTGACGGTCCATGGGGTCGAATTGCAAGAAGCATATGCCGAACTTGCGATCAAGAATGCCGAAGAAAACGATGTACCCCTGACAGTGCAATGTGCGGACCTTGCGCATTTACCGGGTGAGTTGAAATCTCAGACCTTTGATCATGTAATGATGAACCCTCCTTATTTTGACCGCGATGCTACTGTTGCTGCGAGTGATGAAGGTCGTGAGACAGCAATGGGCGAGGCCACGGCGTTAAAAGACTGGGTCACGGTTGCGTCAAAACGTGTCCGAGCAAAAGGAACCGTCAGTTTTATTTTTCGAACCGAGCGTTTCCCTGATTTGCTAAATGCGATGCCGTCCACGTTGGGAAGTTTGCAGATGTTCCCAATTCAGCCACGCGTTGGACGCGCGAGCGAATTGTTCATTCTGCGCGCGACGAAATTGGGGCGTGCTGCATTCCGATTAGAGGCGCCACTCGTCATGCATGAGGGGGCTCAGCATGATAAAGATGGCGAAAGCTATCGCGAGGATATCCAACGCGTCCTTCGCCATGGTGCAGCATTACCTATACCAATGAGCTAAATTAATCCCTCATATACGCCTTTTGATTATGCATGTGCAGCGTGACAAGACTCACTTTCTGTGGTGGACTAATCTTGTTCAGTTCAAAGGAGATATTTTAATGAGCGTACTTTCTCATGTTCAAGAACTTAAGAAAAAACACCAATCTCTATCCGACGCAGTTGAGGTCGCACAGCGGTCTCCTGGTGTGGATGACCTACAAATCCTAGAACTCAAAAAACAAAAGCTCCGACTTAAAGAAGAAATCTCGCGATTATCCAGTTAGACCACCAAAGCCCCGTTCAAGCGGGGCTTTTTATTTGCGCAAAGTGTCGCCAAAATTTAACTTGGGAGACAATTCAACAATCTTTTGCTCTGGCGCTATACCTTGAATTTGATTGGCTATGATCTGGGCAGCTTTGACACCAATATCAGAACGACAGGCATCCATTGTCGCAAGCTGCATGGGAAGTCCCTGCAACAGCTCAACACCGTTAAACCCGGCAAGCCCAATATCCGTGGGAATGGAAATGCCCTGTTCCAATAGATAGAGAAGCCCACCAGCCCCGATCATGTCATTGGAATAATAGAAAAAATCGATGTCAGAATGGCGGGTCAACATATCAGCGGTCATATCACGCCCCTTGGCAAGGGCAGATCCACCAGAATAAAATTCCTGATCAACGGTTTCGATCCCCGCTTTGGCGAGAACCTCAGTAAAGCCTTCAAATCGTTTGCGTGCCCTGTGATCGAGGGGCATTTTTGTCCCCATAAAGCCGATCTTTTTGTAACCTGCCTCAATGATCGCTTGGGCCATTTGGCGTCCAGCCCGTCGATGCGAAATCCCGACTGCACAATCAATCGCTTCGCCATCGATATCCATGATTTGCACCACGGGAATACCAGCCGCGCGGAGCATCGCTTTGGAGGCGTCGGAGTGCTCTAACCCCGCAATGATCACGCCAGAGGGCCGCCATGACAGCATTTGGTAGAGAACTTTTTCTTCCTTCTCAGGAAGGTAATCCGTAATGCCCACAACTGGCTGGAGATCGGTATTTTCCAAAATAGAATTGATCCCCGTCATCACTTCGGGAAACACCATATTTGACATGGAAGGAATGATAACCGCGACCAAATTCACACGTTGGCTCGCAAGTGCGCCGGCAATTTTGTTCGGAACATAGCCCAGTGTTTTCGCGGCCAATAAAACCTTTTCTCTGGTTGCTTGGGACACGTCACCGCGATCGCGTAACACGCGGCTGACAGTCATTTCCGAAACACCTGATGCCTCTGAAACATCTCGAAGCGTCAAAGGACGATGCGTTGGCCTGCTCAATCTGGAAATCCTTGTCTTTTAATGAGACTGTAACCTAACTTTATATCGTGACGCAAGAATGCACAAACACTAAGCTCGGACGAGATGTCAGGGGTGACATTGCGTAATTGAGCGATTAAACCATGGGCAAGGCTCCGTGGCTCAACTGGATAGAGCAGCCCCCTCCTAAGGGGCAGGTTGCAGGTTCGAATCCTGCCGGAGTCGCCAAATCTTGGCGCGGATCCCGTTGCTCACCATTCATAAATTTCCATTTTCTCCGCCGTTAAAACATACCCTGTGTCCGCCACTTCGGTGGACATGAGCTGAGTTCCCATTAAGCCCACGACCCAAACGGCGTCCCAGAGGTTGTCACTTGGCCAAGGGTCGATTGTGCGGACGAGGACCAATTGATTGGGTGGAGGAGGAGGCGTGTGAATGCAGGCACCGACATAGGGCACCAAAACGAATTCGGTGACACCTTCAGACCCCATCTCAATTGGGATGATAAATCCGGGCATTCTTATATATGCTCCATCCAAGGCTGAGTTCAGCTTGGTTGCATTGGCATCAAAGATTGGGTTCCACGTATCATTGGCTTCGTCCAGCTCGCCTTCCCCTATGATTTCTGCATAGGGGACGCCAGGTGGGATGAGGTCACCCCATCCAATTTCAAGGGGTGTTTTTGCTAGTCCAAGATTGGGAAAGGCTGTTCCAGCCAAGCCTATTGATAAGAGGGTTCTGCGATTCATAGCACTCATGTTTTCACCATCATACCGTCAGCCAAAGACAAGCGGTAGGCCCGCAGCGCAGGGACGATGCTGACAATCGCACCTGCTAAAATTACCGATATTAAGACGATTAGCTCTCTCACAGAGGGCGGGTCAATTGTGAGGAAGAGACCAAAGGAGGCATCAATGATGGGTTGTGCGATGACTAATCCACCATAGAGCAACCCAAGCCCCAAGATCGCGCCAGCTGCCGCAGTGAGTGTCGCTTCAATGATCAATAGCCCAAGGATCGCCATGGGGCTTGCCCCCATCGCGCGAAAGATGGCCATTTCTCGGCGTCTTTCGTTGAGGCTTGAAAAAATGGTGGCCATCATGCCAATGAGCGCGGTGACCACAACCATTGCAGAGACCGCCAAGAGCGCCGTTTCTGCAATTCCCACGATGCCCCATAGCTCTTGAAGGGCGACACCAGGAAGAATGGCAAGAAGCGGTTCTTGTGAATAATTGTTGATGGCGCGTTGAAGTTTGAACGTTTGAAGGGGGCTTTTCACCCCGACAAGCGCGGCTGTCACCGCCTTGGGGGTGAGGTCCATTTGGCGAATTGTGTGGACTGGTGTTGATTGTCCTTGAACTTTTGCTCCGCGTTGCCAATCGACGTGGATCGCTTCGATGGCCTCCATTGAGACGATAACGGTTCTATCGACGGGCGTGCCGGTTTTCTCTAGAATTCCGATGACTTTGAAAGGCTGGTCTTTGTGCTCTGTAAATGATGCCAGTCCATGAGCGACAACGATTGGATCATTGACAGTGTATCCCAACGCCTTTGCCACGTCATGTCCAATGACTGTATCGAATAGGTCGCTCATAACCCGACCCTGATCAAAGCTGAGGCTGCGTCCTTGGCGATATTTATAGTGTTCAAAGAAATCCACGCTCGTTCCCATAACGCGGAATTGTCTATGGCTATCTCCCAAGGATATGGGAACAACCCAGTCCACTTCTGGTCGTTGCGCTATCTCTTGATAGCTTTGCCATGTGACATTGTTGGTGGCATTCCCAATGCGGAAGACGGAATATAACAGCAATTGAACAGATCCGGACCGCGCCCCAACGATCAAGTCGGTTCCTGAAATTGTGTCCGCGAAACTTGCCTTCGCTCCAGTGCGCACTTTTTCAACGCCAAGAAAAAGCGCGACGGATAAAGCGATGGCCAAGATCGTCATCCCAACGGTCAAGGCCCGCGCCAATAGCGATCCAAATGCGAGACGCAAAATCATGTCGCGTGCCTTTCGATGGTGACGATATCATCCATGTGCACCACACGATCAAACCGTTGACCAAGGCGTGGATCATGGCTCACCATTACGAGGGTCGATCCGAGAGTGGTGACTTGTGTGAACATCAGGTCTAGGAAACTAGACTGAGCCGTTTCATCGAGCGAGGATGTCGGTTCATCCGCTATCAAAATGGGTGGCTCTCCGATTAACGCCCGCGCAACCGCAACGCGCTGTTGTTGCCCGACGCTAAGGTTTGAGGCTTTGGACATTGCGATCTCTTGAGGAAGGGCGAGGGATTGGCACAGGCCCATTGCCGTTTGTTTCGGTGCAGGGCAGCGATGTCGACGCTTGGGTGCAAATTGTAGTGGTAATAGGATGTTGTCCAAAACCGTGCCAAAGGGCAGCAAGTTGAACTGTTGAAACACAATCCCAATATGATCAGCCCGAAAGCGGTCTCTGGACCAGCCTGACAGGGTCTTCAAATCGGTTCCGTCAACAGACACATGCCCAGTGTTGGCGAGAATGGTGCCACATATCAGAGATAAGAGTGTTGATTTCCCCGACCCACTTGCCCCCAATAACAGAACCGTTTCACCCTTATGAACAGTGAAGTCTGGAACTGTGATTACGAATGAGGACTGCCCCGACCAGCGAAACTGGACATTTTTGAGCTCAATGATAGGAGCGTCCGACACGCTAGAACAGATCCCGCAGATCAAGTGTAGGCGCGTCTCGCGTAACCTCAGCGGCGGTTGCGCCTGTGGGCGTCACGATTTGGACCTCGACCTCGCGCGCATTCTCAAAGACATCAAAATAGCCAAATGCGATATCTGTCAATACGCTGGGCGTGTCACAGGTCATGCTGTACTCTGCATGGAACTCGGTATGGCCTGCTTCGTCCTCATGATCGTCATGTCCTGAGGCGTGATCATGCGCCTTATCATGATCGTGCCCCTTATGATCTTCGTCGCCGTCTAGGTCCGCATGGGCGTCTTCTACGCGACACTTGGCGGCTGTGGACATGCCAAACAGGTCAAGCGGTGTCTCAAGTATCGCCAGTGCCGCCTTAATCGCCGCGCGATCCTGTGCGGTTTCTGCGGGATGCTCAAACCCAACGATATCGGCACCTGATGCAATAAACTCCATCGCAACCTTTGATCCCTCGATAGCAATATTGAGCTTACCAACTCCGTGTTCATGGCTATCTAGTTCACGCAGTCCTTCTGCGAAGACAGGCAAGGCGAGGGCAGTGATGGTAACCGGCAATAGAATTTTCATAGAAATAGGGCCAATATTTTGGAACGTACAGGTTAGGTGGTCGGTGATTAGAAACTGTCACTCTTCGGCCAAAAAGTTATGTTATTGTATACCATATTTCAATGCAGCGTTTCTATGATCTGCGGAATTTTTCCTATCCAGTATAGTGTGATGTTATCGAGATGATTTTAATCCCCCCGACCAAGCGAAATTGCTCAGTCGGGAGGCCGCTCACCCACGCAAACGGTGGTGGAGGACGATTGGGACGGCCAACTCCTCTTCGTCTGTGAGGTGACGGGTTAGGAATGAACAAATTGCCTCGCTTGTGTCGCGCAGGGCGAAGGCAGTTTCTTTGGCCTGCTTTTCGTCAAAATGGGTCAACTTGATCAAACGATTACCAGTCGTGGTGAAGTCGTCCAAAATCTGGTCCAAATCTTCATGGTCTTGCTCCAAGACATCCAGCCCTGCTTGAAACCTTGGGTCGGCTTCGAACAGTTCAGGAAAATAGCTGTGATCTTCCCAATGGTGATGACCATGCAGGTTACGCACCAAGCCATTGCCATAATAGCTGAGGCGATCCGCATATTCTGAGGTCTCCATCGATTGATCGATATAGCTTTCTGTATCCGTCAGGATTTGTGACGCAACAGAGCGAAACATCCGATGCGCCCCAAGCCAATGTTGGGTTTTTTCTTTGAACCCTGGGTGACTAGACCACGCCTCTCTTGGGTATTGTTCCAACAAGCGTTTCATCTCTGCGGACATTTCTGGGCGAATAATTGGAGTATCAAGCATAACACGCTCCTTTCCTATTCGCATGATGTGGGGTGCTATAATACACCCCACAAGTCCGTATCGCGCAACTCCGCTATGCGTTTTAGGACAGGCCTGCGTATCTAATCCCGCTTAGGTCGGCCATCTCGCGTTTCCATGTTGTGATGTCATTTGGCGTGAAATCACTGAGGCGAGAGTGTCCGCAAGCGCGCGCGAGAACTTGCATCAATTCAACGCTTGCTCCGAAATACCGGGCAAGCCGTTCTGCGCCCACTTGAACGTCCAGACGTTTTCTGAGTTCTGGCTTCTGGGTTGCGATCCCCACGGGGCAATTGTTTGAATTACACATCCGCGCCGCAATACATCCAACCGCCTGCATGGCAGAATTGCTAAGGGCAACGGCATCTGCGCCCAATGCCATCGCTTTTGCAAAGTCTTCGGCAACCCGCAATCCCCCTGTAATCACCAAGGTCACATCGCGACCTGCACGTTTATCCAAATGCCGCCGTGCGCGCGCCAATGCAGGGATTGTCGGCACCGAGATATGATTGCGGAATATCAATGGGGCGGCTCCTGTCCCACCACCGCGCCCATCGAGGATGATGTAATCTGCGCTTGCCTCCAAGGCGAAATCGATATCGTCTTCAATGTGGTTGGCGGATAATTTGAACCCGATAGGGATGCCGCCAGAGCGTTCGCGGACTTGATCTGCAATCTTTTTGAAATCGGCAGGCGTGTGAAGATCAGGGAAGGTCGCAGGCGAAATAGCGGCTTGCCCAGGTTCTAATCCGCGCACATCGGCGATTTTTCCTTGGACCTTATCGCCAGGCAAATGACCGCCTGTTCCTGTTTTTGCGCCTTGGCCGCCCTTAAAGTGGAAGGCTTGGACTTTGCTGACGTGATCTAGGGACCAGCCAAATTGTGCTGAGGCCAATTCATAGAAATAGCGTGAATTTTCCGCTTGTTCCTCGGGAAGCATGCCGCCTTCGCCAGAACAAATCCCTGTCCCTGCAAGCTCAGCTCCACGTGATAAGGCTACTTTGGCTTCCTCTGATAGGGCGCCGTAGCTCATGTAGGACACAAATAGTGGGATATCAAGTTTGAGCGGTTTGTTGGCTTTGGGACCAATGACGACCGAAGTATCGACGGCAGCCTCATCCAAAAGGGGCTTTCTCGCCATTTGAGCGGGGAGGATTTGGATGTCATCCCACTGCGGGAGGTCTTTTCGAGGAACGCCCATTGCGCCCATTTCGCCGTGATGTCCAAGCTTGGACAGCCCATCTTTGGCCAGCTCGTGAATGCGTGCGACGGTCGGCTCTTCTGGTGTTGCAACGGCTTGGGGGAGGTCTGTCTTTGGCTCAGGGGCAGGATCGCCTATGTTTTGTGCGCTAAGGCTTGCATGCGTTCCGTCACAAAACGGAGCATTTGCCGTGGCTTTGCATTGGCATAATACGGCTGGACCATCTTTGTCGGCTGTGAATTTCAGGGGGTTAATCCCAGTTCCCGCGTGTGATCCATCACAGAAGGGTTGCGTTTTGGAGCGTCCACATTTGCACCAGTAATAATCCTTATCTTTTGTTAATTCGACGCGGATAGGTGCCTTGGCTGCAATAATAGGAGGAGAAGATTGTGTCACGGTACAATGCCTTTCGTTTGTATAAATGGTCTTTCGTTATTATAAATCTATGAATGCGCTGCTGTTATTGTAAGGGCAGATGTTCATTATCGTGATCTTTAACTGAGGGAATTTCCCCGTTGATCTATTCGGGCATTGAGTTTTGGTGAATAAATTGGTCTGTAAACATTAATCACACAGGAATGATGCAGGATACATCTTGGACACTATAACGCTACATCCTTTAGGTCAGGACGTCATTGTTATCCAATGCGCGTTGCGCCTGGATGATGAGGTCGTCGCGCAGGTTCAAGATATCAAAGCGCGGCTTGAAGAGCATGTGATTGATGGCGTGGTGGAAATTGTTCCCGCGCTGACCTCGGTTCTCGTTCGGTTTGACCCAATGAACGTGTCGCGTGATCGCGTCCTAGAGTTCATTAAGCCGCATTGTGATGAGGCATCATTGCGGGATGCGACAGTGCCCACATTGTCACGACTTTGGACGATCCCAGTTTGTGTCACGGGACCTGCGGCGCCTGATTTGGCGGAGGTGTCCAGTCTCACAGGTCTGTCGGAACAGGCCTTGGTTGAGGATCTGTTAACCACGTCCTTGCGCGTCTTGGCCATTGGGTTTGCCCCTGGCCAGCCCTATATCGGCATGTTGCCAAAGTCATGGGATTTTGCGCGCAAACCAGAGCTCACTGAGCAGGTCCCTGCAGGTGCCTTGGTCACGGCGGTGCGTCAGCTCGTGTTGTTTGCAAATTCATCCCCGACGGGGTGGCGACAGATTGGACAATGCGCGTTTCGCCCTTTTGATCCGACGTCAGCAAACCCAATTCCTTTGAGGGCGGGTGATGGCATTGCGTTTTGCCAGATTGGCTATGAAGATATGCAATCTCTGATACGGGCCTCAGATCCCTTGGGAGGTGCCCAATGTCAGGATCTGTAGTCCACGTTGATCGTGTTGGGCCGGGTGTGTCGATCCAAGATTTGGGTCGCCGTGGCGTAACGGGTATGGGGTTGTCACAAGGTGGCGCAGCCGACAAAGTCGCGCTTTATGAGGCGGCGGCTTTGCTGGGTGTCAGCGCGGTGTTGCCTGCGTTTGAGCTGATGGGGTCCCACGTGACGTTGCGGTTTGAGGCGGATGTGGTGATTGCGTTGACAGGGGCCTCTATGAGCGTGGCGGTTGGTGATCGACGCCTTGCCATGCACGCCTCGCACAGTATCCTAGCAGGAGAGGTCGTCACCATCCGCGTTGTGGATCAGGGGCGCTATGGCTATGTTACCCCGTCTTGCCCCATTCAATCTGATGCACTGTTTTCCAGTCAATCAGCACATATGTCAGCAGGGATTGGACAGTGGGTGCAGGCGGGCGATCAAATTGGCCTGCGCGACGCGATGTGTCCGCAGGATCATCAAAGAACGCTTGACCCTATCGATCGGTTTAATGGGGGCGTTGTTCGCTATATTGCGGGGCCGCAAACTTCGCTGTTTGATCCCGTAACCATTGAGCGGTTTCATCAAACAGAATTTTCCGTGACGCGGACCGCCAATCGACAAGGGGTCAAATTGGATTTCTTGGGCGACCCGTTTGAATGTTCTGCGGCCAAGGGGATTGCGTCGAATTTCATTGTTACTGGTGATATTCAAATGACGGGCGAGGGACAGCCATATGTCTTGCTCAGTGAATGCCAAACGATTGGTGGGTATCCACGGATTGGCACGGTCATATCACAAGACATCGCAATCTGCGCTCAAGCGCCAGTGGGTTCAAAGTTACGCTTTGTTCCAATACCTGTTGAAGAGGCGGATAGCCTGCCTCCTTTGGGAGTAGAGTTTTTGAATAGTTTACGCTCCCGCGTGCGCGCCTTGATCCGTGATCCTCATCAAATTCCGGACCTCTTATCATATCAGCTCATTAGTGGCGTCACCTCTGGGAATGATGTGTGACACCATTCCGGTATAGAAAGGGCGTCGTATGACCCAGCCTGACTTTTTGTTAGAAACAGATCTTATCCAGAGCGGATCACCTGTCATCGCAGGGGTGGATGAGGTGGGCCGCGGGCCATTGGCTGGGCCAGTGACCGCCGCTGCCGTGATTTTGGACCCGCTGAACATTCCCGATGGCATGAATGATTCTAAAAAGCTATCTGCCAAAAAGCGCGAAGGGCTCTTTGATCAGATCATGGCGACTGCGCAGGTGTCTATTGTCCATGTCTCTGTGGAAGAGATCGATGAGATAAACATTCTACAAGCCTCGCTTGTCGGCATGGTGCGCGCGGTTGAGGGACTGGGACACCGTCCCGATCATGTTTTGATCGATGGTAATAAAATACCCAAAGGTTTGACCATCCCAGCCACGGCTGTTGTCAAAGGTGATGCGAAATCATTGTCGATTGCGGCCGCGTCTATTGTTGCAAAAATAACACGAGATCGCTTGATGCACGAACTCGCAAATCAGTTTCCTGGCTATGGATGGGAAAAAAATGCGGGCTATCCGACAAAAATACATCAAGAAGCATTGGTCAAACTCGGTGTGACGCCTCACCATAGACGTTCCTTCGGACCAGTGCACAAGATCTTGTATCAAGAAAAATAAATAACCTTCTGTTTCAAAAAGAAATTGACCTCGAATCGTCTTTGACTCATTCTAGGGATCAAAGAAGAGCGCATAAGCGCCGCTTTATTGAGGCAGTAAAATGAAAAAAAGCAGTGTGAAGGAGGCGTCCGCGCTTCCGTTGAATACTATATTGGCTGGTGATTGCATTGATGTGATGAACAGCCTTCCTGAGGCATCCGTCGATCTGATATTTGCCGATCCCCCCTATAATCTACAGTTAAAAGGTGATCTTCACCGCCCTGATAATTCCAAAGTTGATGCCGTCGACGATCATTGGGATCAATTTTCGTCCTTTGCGGCCTACGATCAATTTACGAACGCATGGCTCAAAGCCGCGCGTCGCTTGCTCAAGCCGAATGGTGCGATCTGGGTTATTGGATCGTATCACAATATTTTCCGCGTTGGCGCATCGATGCAGAACGAAGGATTTTGGTTGTTGAATGACGTCGTTTGGCGCAAATCTAATCCAATGCCAAACTTCCGTGGCAAACGTTTGACCAATGCGCATGAGACAATGATTTGGGCATCCAAGCAAGAATCTAGCAAATACACGTTCAATTATGAGGCGCTGAAGGCGTTGAATGAAGGCGTGCAAATGCGAAGCGATTGGGTTTTGCCGATCTGCAACGGTCATGAGCGTTTGAAAAACGACCAAGGCGACAAGGCCCATCCAACTCAAAAGCCAGAAAGCTTGTTGCATCGTGTACTTGTTGGTTCAACAAATGCTGGTGATATGGTTCTCGATCCGTTCTTTGGAACGGGGACAACGGGTGCCGTGGCTAAAATGCTTGGCCGTAATTTCATCGGAATTGAGCGCGAAGAAGAATACCGCAAGGTCGCCGAAAAACGCATCAAAAATACGCGTAAATTCGACAAAGAAGCCATCGCCGTGACCACGGCAAAACGGGCGGAGCCACGGGTGCCGTTTGGGCAATTGGTTGAACGTGGGATGTTACGTCCAGGCGAGGAACTCATGAGCCTAAACGGTCGTCACAAAGCAAAGGTTCGCGCTGATGGCACGTTGATCGGAGAAGACATCAAAGGGTCCATTCACCAAGTCGGCGCCAAACTCGAAGGCGCCCCAAGCTGTAATGGTTGGACCTATTGGTGCTTTAAGCGCGATGGAAAGACCGTGTCCATCGACATGCTTCGCCAGCAAATTCGCGAAGAAATGTCCGAGCGTCCTCACTAGTTTCAAAACCATACAAATATTAAGCGCATGCAATCTCTTTGCATGCCTTACTTTCCGCCTGTGTCCTGACGCACAAGGTAACTGCCCCGCCTTTTGGTGGGGCTTTTTTTTGACTTAGCGCGGCAGGTCCGTTGTTCCCTTGTTGTAAGGGAGCCAATCGGTGATCTCTGGGTAATATTTGTCGCGCCATGCCCGCACGCGCGGGTTCATTGAACGCTTCCAAAGGCGCGGTGAGAGGGCTGAGAGCACCATGACGGGATAGCCAAACGGCAATTGCGGCGCTGTTGCGGCGTCATAGGTTTGCAGCAAGGGAAAACGGCGGTTTGGCTTGTAGTGGTGATCTGAATGACGCTGTAGGTTAATCAAAAGCCAATTAGACGCCCGATGATCCGCGTTCCATGAATGATGCGGCTGCACATGTTCATACTTGCCATTACCGAGATGTTTACGCGTCAATCCATAATGTTCAACGTAGTTGGTCAGTTCCAGATGACTGATTGCAACAAAAGCTTGATAAAGGAAAACCAACAGCCCGATCCAGCCGCCAATTAAAACCGCAAGCAGCACCATAGCCGTTTGCAATCCCCAATAAAGCCAAAACGGATTGCTTTTGTCTGTCCAAGGTTTATCGACGCGATCAAGCTTGGCCTTTTCGGCATGGAAGGCGGATTTGTAACAGTCGACAAAAACGCGTCGGAAATATTTGTAAAAGCTTTCCCCAAACCGAGCCGTCACAGGATCGCGTGGTGTCCCGACGTAGCGGTGGTGAACTTGCAAGTGTTCTGAGCGGAAATGAGAATAGAGAACCATTGAGAGCAACACATCAGCCAAGAGGCGTTCCTTCTTGTCGCTTTGATGCATAAGCTCATGCGAATAATTAATGCCAACTGTTCCAGTGAGCATGCCGATACTAAAGGCCGCGCCAATAATTTCCCAAAGGGCAAAGTCACTTCGGCTTAGGAAATAGATCGCCCAAAAGAGCGTTCCAAACTGAACAAACGGCCAGATCATTGTAATCAGCTTGTACCAAAAGAGAGCGTCCTCCTGGGTGTTGGGATCTGCGTTAACCTTAAAGGTTCCTGCAATTTCATCCATCATGGTAACGCCATACCACAGTATGAGGGCAGGGATCACAAACCAAAATCCACCTTGTGACACGGTGAAAATGGTGATCGGAACCAGCGCGAGAGAGCTCCAAAACGGGAGAGCATGCATGAACTTGGTTCCAATTGGGCGCATCGAGATTTTTTGCATGTCGGTATCCAGTGGCTCTCTTAGGTTCGGCTAGGTTTTGGTGGTATCAAATACTTTTCGCATCAGGGTTGGCAAGTCGGACGTGCGGAAATCGGCCTTTTCCACAAAGGTTCCCGTCGTAATGGCCCGATCAAATGGAACTAACGCTGTTTTTACCGTAAGTTTTAAGTGGAAATGGGTAAATGTATGCTTCACCTCTGAATTCAGGATTTTCCAATCGGCTTTGATTGGCGGTGTATCCTTCGGCGTATCGCCCCAGTCTGAGGTCGGGAAGCCCAACATCCCGCCTAACAATCCTGTGTCTGGGCGTGTCTCCAACAAGATCGCTCCATCAATGCGCCGCACAACATAGGCAATCCCATATCGTGTTGGCTTGACCTTTTTCGGGAGCTTCTTGGGCAACTCAGCTTCACAGCCTTGTGCATTTGCTTGGCACACAGGCCGCCAAGGACATAGGCCGCAGGCCGGTTTCTTGGGCGTGCAAATGGTTGCGCCTAAATCCATAACGGCCTGAGCATAATCCCCCGGCCGCGCGTCTGGTGTGAGCAATGCAGCCTTGTCCGTTAGCTCAGCTTTTGCCGTTGGGAGGGGCGTGTGAATGTTGAACACGCGCGACATGACCCGTTCTACATTCCCATCCACCACAGGAGCCGCTCGATCAAAGGCAATCGAAGAAATGGCTGCCGCCGTGTAGGGGCCAATTCCTGGGAGGGTGATCAATCCCTCATAAGTGTCGGGAAATTGCCCATCATGATCCGCAACAACAGCGCGCGCGCATTTGAGCAAATTGCGCGCCCGCGCGTAATACCCAAGGCCCGCCCATTCGCCCATGACCTCACTGTCCTCGGCCGCGGCTAAATCGGTGACAGTGGGCCAGCGCGTTGTGAAGCGGTTGAAATAGTCTTTGACCGCGGCAACAGTTGTTTGTTGCAACATAACTTCGGACATCCACACAAAATAAGGGTCGGGCATAACACCTTTGGCCCGATCACTCGGGGATACGCGCCACGGCATTTTGCGGGCATTGTGATCGTACCAATCCAGCAAATCAGATGATCTTGGAAGGTCACGTAACTTTGAAGTCGAATTCATGTTTATACTCTGGCATCCGCAGTATTTGTCTTTAAGATAGCATTGATGAATAGGATGCAAGTCATGTCCAGCCGGAACGGATCAACATTTGGATTTAAGCGCACAGCGAGCCTGCTCGAAGGCCGTATTCGCCGCGCGTCTGAAACCCGTGGTTTCGCCGAAAGCCGTGTGTTGACGCATTGGGTGGATATTGTTGGTGATCAGACCGCAGAAATGGCGCATCCCATTAATGTCAGCTATGCGCGACAAGGCATGGGGGCGACACTGACGTTGCTCACAACTGGTCCAAATGCACCACTGGTTGAGATGCAAAAAGAGACCATTCGAAATCGCGTGAACGCCACCTACGGGTATAACGCAATAGCCCGCATAAAAATCACGCAAACCGCGCAGCAAGGATTTGCAGAAGGGCGTGCCGTTTTCCAAAACAAGCGCGCTGATATCCCGAAACAAGAATCCCAAGGTGTCCTCCAAGAGGCACAGAACATCTCGCGTGATGTGGGGGATAGCAACCTTCAGCGCGCGCTTGAGACCTTGGCGAAAAATGTGTTAACCAAAAACAAATCATAAACTGAAAGGCACCTAAAATGTGGGGCAATGTCGTAAAATATCTCGGAGTTTTCGTTGTGGCAGGGGGGGTCTCCCTTTGGTTCACACAATCGAACAAAACAACTGAAGTTGCTCAGCCGGCATTCGATTTGCCATTTGCTGCAAACGCGCAAGAGGCCTCTGACACCTCTGAGGCCGAAGAGACGCAAGTCGTTGACATGACACTTGGTGCGGAAGATGCGCCCATTAGCATCGTAGAATATGCCTCCTTTACCTGTCCGCATTGTGCATCCTTCCATGCGGATCAATTCAAGAAGATCAAAGAAAACTATATCGACACGGGCAAAGTGAAATTCACCTTCCGCGAAGTCTATTTTGACAAATATGGCATGTGGGCCTCCATGATCGCGCGCTGTTCTGGGCCTGATCGGTTCTTTGGCATGACCGATTTGATCTTGAACAACCAGTCAACTTGGGCCCGTGCAGGTGGTGATTTGGCTATCGTGTCAGAGCTGACTAAGCTTGGTAAAATTGCAGGTCTTAGTGATGAGCAGCTAAACACCTGTATGCAAGATGCCGACAAGCTCCGTGCATTGGTTGCATGGTATCAAGAAAATGCTGCGCGCGATGATGTTAAATCGACACCATCCTTTTTGATCAATGGCGAGAAATACTCTAACATGTCCTTTGAAGAATTTGCGACACTTCTGGACGCAAAGCTGGCCGAGTAATGACAACGCCGCTTGATGGGTTAAAGGTCATTGAATTGGCACGTATTTTGGCTGGCCCTTGGGCTGGCCAAACATTGGCTGATTTAGGGGCGGAAGTTATCAAAATTGAATCTCCCCAAGGGGATGACACACGCAAATGGGGCCCTCCCTTTGTTGAGCGGGGGGAGGATACATCGGCGGCCTATTTTCATTCTTGCAACCGTGGAAAATCAAGCGTCGTTATTGATTTCAAAACACCAGAAGGCCAAGAGGCTATCCGTGATCTCATCAAGGACGCGGATATCCTGATTGAGAATTTCAAAGTCGGTGGCCTTGCAAAATATGGCCTAGACTACAAAACTCTATCAGAGCTGAACCCTCGGCTCATCTATTGCTCAATCACGGGGTTTGGTCAGACCGGCCCATACGCGCATCGCGCTGGGTATGATTATATCATCCAAGGCATGTCAGGCTTTATGTCGGTGACGGGCGATCCCGATGGGATGCCAACGCGCGCAGGTGTCGCCATAACGGATGTCTTTACAGGGGTTTATGCCACAACGGCGATCTTATCCGCGCTGCATATGCGGCACACCACAGGCAAGGGTCAGCATATTGATATGTCTCTCCTTGATAGTGCCGTGAGTATTATGGCCAATCAGTCGATGAATTATCTGTCTACCGGTGTTGCACCCTCGCGGATTGGGAATTTCCACCCCAATTTATCGCCCTACCAAGTGTTTGAATGTAGCGATGGTCACATCATTATCGCCGTGGGCAACGATGCTCAGTTCGCGCGCTTATGTGAGGTTTTGAACCTCTCCGATCTGGCTTGTGATCCTAAATATGTAACGAATGCTGATCGTCTCGCAAATCGCGATGAGCTGACAGGACGTCTCACAGGTGTCACGCAAACAATGACCAAGCACGATCTGTTGCAGGCTTGCGAAGACAGGGGCGTTCCAGCTGGACCTATCAATTCACTCGATGAAGTTTTCGATGACCCCCAAGTGCGCCATCGTCAGCTTCAATTAGATTTTGACGGTGTGTCAGGTGTGCGATCACCGTTCAAATTTTCCGATGCAGAGTTGGCGCTTGATCGCCCCTCTCCCAAGCTGGGCCAGCGGGATTAACGGCTCGGCAAGATTGGAGCAAGCAGCTGTTCCAAAGCGTCCTGATCGCTAAATTCAAGCCGAACAGGAAGCGCCATCACGTCACTGCGAAATTCACTAGGAAGGCGGGCTGCGTCTTTTTCTGTTGTGACCAATTGCGCGCCTGTTTGCGCGGCCTCTGCCTTGAGACGCTTGACCAATGCAGGCGTCAAAGGCTGATGATCATCTAATGCCTCCGTGCGTAAAAGAGTGGCGCCAAGAGACCTTAATGTGTCAAAAAACTTCTCTGGATGACCAATTCCTGCAAAGGCAATAAATTGTCCTGTTCTCCAATCCATTCCCGTTTGAAGGGGCATCAGTTCCGCCCGTAAATGCGGTTGCGTGATATGGGATCCCCAAAGCGTGGAGAATTGATGCTGTGCCTCAGTCCCACCAATGGAAATCACAGCATCCGCGCGTCGCATGCCTGCCTCGACGGGTTCACGCAAGGGGCCAGCAGGAAGGCATCGACCATTGCCAAACCCTTTGGCGGCATCAACAACGATCAACGACATATCTTTGTGAACCTTGGGATCCTGAAATCCGTCATCCATCAAAATAACCTGAGCACCCTCGGCGATGGCTTGCTTGATACCGGCCCCCCGATCATCAGCGACCCATGTGCGCGCAAAAGCCGCCAAGAGCAAAGGTTCATCCCCCACTTGACGGGCGCGATGCTGTGTTGGGTTGACCTCGATTGGACCCTTAAGTTGACCCCCATAACCGCGTGAAACGATATGGACCTCATAACCTTGGTAAATGAGGTGATGTGCCAAAGCGATGGTCGTCGGAGTTTTCCCAGTCCCACCTGCATTAATATTGCCAATGCAAATTATAGGGCATTTCGCCCGCATCACCGCCGCAGTGCCGACACGCCGCGCGGTTGCAAAAGCATAGAGAGCACCAAGAGGAGCGAGCAAGGTTGCACGTAAATCGAATTGATGCGGAGGTTTGAACCAAAAACGGGGTGCTTGCATATCTAAATGCCTATCTCATCCAAATGACCGAGCGCAAGGTCAACAATGTGATCTGTAATCTCGGCACCTTCTGTCATTACGCTCCATGCATTCAAGGCCATTGTGGCCGCATTGGATGCGGTCAACATATGTCCAACAGCTTGGGCCAGACTATCAGCGTCATTGATCATCCGCGCGCCGCCGACTTGGGCGAGTTTGGAATACAGCTCGGAGTGATCTGAGCTATTAGGCCCATAACAAATCGCGGAGCCCACAGCCGCCGCTTGGGTCGGGGATGTTCCCCTTTGGCCTGATAGGAGGGAGTGTCCTAAAAAGCTCACGGAGGCCGCACGATAAAGAGCAATATCATCGCCCCTGTCGCAGATATGAATTCCAACTTGGATATTTGCATCTGGCGCGGCGTCTGGCCCCAATATTGCGCTGCGCAAATTGAAGGCGCTCAAGGTGCGTGCTACCCCTGAGGCATGGGCCTTTGATTGGGCCGCGAGCAACAACAAGGTACTGTGGCTAAGTCGCAAAATAGTTTGATGCGCGCGCAAAATTAAGGGTAATTCGTCTGGGCTAAGTTGGGCCGCATACCAACAGTTCCGTGAGCCAATACTGAGCGGCTCTTGTTGGTTCTGTGCTTGGCTCTGATCCAACGCGATAGAGGTCTGCATTGCGCCGCAGGCGGTAAATTTTTCGGGAACAATCCCGAGTTTGGCCAATGTATTTTGAGCGGCTTGATCGATGGGAAATATCGCATCAAAGCTTTGTAATGTTCGTTTGTCTGGATTCGGCAGAAACGCCATTTTGCGTAAGGCGAATCCATCCGCGTGGGCGTCCGCTAAGATGGCACAGGTTTCTGGACCTTGGAACGTTGACATCATGGCATGCGACAAGCTTCCTCCAACCCATATGACAACATGGGGTGCGAAAGAGGCAAAGAATTGGGATCGCGTTTGCGTCGTTTCCTGAAAATCGTTGAGGACAGTGATACGTGCGTCTTGATAGTTAAAGGTGATGTGCGTTGAGGTCAGGACGAGCGACAAGTCTGGACGCTGTTCAAGGATACGGTGCACAAGCCCGCTGACGGCGCCATGGCGTGCATATTCAGAGACATAGATCCAAATCGCACTGTTATCTGGCAGTGTCGTAATGCTGTCTGGTTGCTTCAGTGTGCTGTCCTCAAAATGCAAAAGTGGGAACGACGACGTGCCAATGATGTCTATAAATTGCGTATATCAATAAAAAACGCCGCTTCAAAGAGCGGCGTTTTGAAATCCAGAAGGAAGTGAGCTTAGAAGCCCAAGCCTTCGTATTTCTTTTTAAACTTGGAAACACGACCGCCCTGATCAAGAAGACGTGTGCTGCCACCGTTCCATGCAGGGTGCGCAGTTGGGTCAATATCAAGCGCCATTGTGTCGCCTTCTTTGCCCCATGTTGAGCGCATTTTGATGATTGTGCCATCGGTCATTTTGACGTCGATGAAGTGATAGTCTGGGTGGATATCTTTTCTCATATCGCCAATCCTTATGCTTTATCGCCAGATAGCGGCTTGTAGTTTGTAACTTCTGCGATACGAGCAGATTTACCACGACGTGAGCGCAAGTAGTAAAGCTTCGCACGACGAACACGGCCGCGGCGAACAACTGTGATGCTGTCGATGTTTGTTGAGTAAAGTGGGAATACACGTTCCACGCCTTCACCAAATGAAATTTTGCGAACTGTGAATGAACCCGCGATGCCTTTGCCGTTGTTACGTGCAATGCAAACACCTTCGTAGTTCTGAACACGTGTCCGTGTGCCTTCGGTCACTTTGTAACCTACGCGAATTGTGTCGCCGGCTTTGAAATCGGGAATGTCTGCCCCGAGAGCGGCAATTTGTTCCGCTTCAATCTGTGCGATAATATCCATCGCTATTCTCCTATGCTTACGGTTGGTCCGTAAAGTTTGTTGCGCGCCTCAGAGCTCTTGGTCTTCGATCGGGTCCCGAAAATTCAGCCCGCCAGAGAATTAGGTCGTCATTACTTGATGTGGAGGATCTGCATATTCATGACCGAAGGAGCCACAACAGAAAGAGGGGACATAGAATCCCCCTTGAACCACTGGTGCGGTAATTAGTGGCAAATGGGTGTGACCGCAAGGGATTTTCTTGCGAAAATACAGGTCATTTAGGGTGATTTTTGGTCAAAATCACCGATTTGGGCCCGTTAGTCTTTGCCGTGGTGATCTGTAAAGGCCGCCCACAAATCTGGTCGTCTTTCTTGGGTGAGCTGATGCGATTGCTCTTTGCGCCATTTCTCGATCTTTCCATGATGCCCAGATTGCAGCACTTCGGGGATGTCGAGGCCGTTCCAAACCGGAGGGCGGGTGTATTGAGGGTGTTCTAATAGCCCGTTTGAATGGCTTTCTTCCTCGGTGGAGGCGGCATTTCCGAGAACCTCAGGAAGCAAGCGAACCGTCGCGTCAATCATCGCTTGTGCCGCAATTTCACCGCCTGTGAGGACGAAATCACCGAGCGAGACCTCTTCTATGTTGTAGTGGTCCAAAACACGTTGATCGACCCCTTCAAAGCGGCCGCACAAGAGGATCACGCCAGATCCTTGGGACCATTCTTGGGCCTTGGCTTGGGTGAAGGGTTTGCCGCGTGGAGACAGGTACACAATAGGCCGCCCCTGCGGTGCGTTTGCCGCCGCGTGGTCTATGGCCTTGCCCACAACATCGGCGCGCAGAACCATACCAGCGCCTCCGCCCGCAGGTGTGTCATCGACGTTTTTGTGTTTTCCATCACCAAAGGCGCGCAGGTCAATTGTGTCCAAAGCCCACTTGCGATCTTGGAGGGCTTTGCCCGTCAGACTCGCCCCGAGGACACCAGGAAAAGCCTGTGGAAACAAGGTGATAATCTGTGCTGTCCATGTCTTGGCCAACCGTGGGTTATGCTGCATCAATTCGCGTGGCTTGAGCGATGCAGAGATCGACAGTTTGCCGTGTGATTTATTCTGTGACATCGTCCGGAAAGACCCCCGATGGCGGATCGGCGACAATACGACCAGTGGCAATATCTACAGTTGGAACTGCGGCTTTTGTAAAGGGTAAGAGGACGGTTGCGGATGTGGTTGGAAGTTTGATTTCCAATAGATCGCTCGCCCCGTGGTTTTGTACGGATTTTACGGTTCCAAGGGCTGTGCCGCCTGTATCATAGACCGTCAAGCCAACAAGATCAGCGTAATAAAATTCGTCATCCTCTGTTTCAGGAAGACGATCACGCGGTGCAAAGAGTTTGACGCCCTTCAGGGCATCGGCGTCTTCTTTGGAGACAATTCCTGTCATTCTTGCGGTCAGGCCGTTTTTGGTTTGGCCTGTTAACACCAAATCAAAATCTCGCGACCCGTCTTCTGTTACCAGCGGTGCATAATCAAGAATAGCAAGGGGATCGGCGGTAAAGCTTTTGACGCGGACCTCCCCTTTGACGCCAAAGGCGCCTCCAATAGAACCTACACAAATCAAGTCGCTCATGACGGGTTACCTTTCACAGAAACCGATCTCATTCCACTGTCCTCCAGCGTTGAGACAGCGGTCAATTTGAATTGTATTTGATTGTGTTTCATAGATCATTCCAGCGACAAATGCGAGAGACACAAAAAATACAAGTCGAATTAACCGAAACATTTCAATACCCTAAGCGGAAAAAATGGCCCGAACCTGAATTCGGGCCAATTTGAATTTACTCTTCTGCAGGTGCTGCAGCTGCCTCGGAGGCTTCTGCTGCTTTGGCTGCTTTTTCTTCTGCACGCTCTTGGGCTTTTTTGCCTGGAACCGCTTTTTTCGGGTTGTTGCGCTCTTTCTTAGGAAGCACGTCTGCGGCTTCTAGGAAGCGAGACACACGGTCAGTGACCTGTGCGCCTTGGCCCAACCAGTACTGAACGCGCTCAACATTCATTTTTACACGCTCTTCGCTGTCTTTTGGAAGAAGTGGGTTATATGTGCCGAGTTTTTCAACATAGCGACCATCGCGTGGCATACGGCTATCAGCCGCAACGATACGATAGAAAGGACGCTTTTTTGAGCCACCACGGGCAAGACGGATTTTCATAGCCATTGTTTGTTCTCCTTAAGAATGGCGGATAGGGGCGAACCCCTAAGATTGGTGTTGTTTATGGTGTCGTATGACTTCCTGAATGATGAAGTTCAGGAATTTCTTAGCAAACTCGGGGTCGAGGTCGGCCTCGGTTGCAAGGGCTTCGAGACGCGCGATTTGGTTTTCTTCGCGTGTCGGATCAGAGGGGGGCAAATCGTGTTCTGCTTTGAGCTTGCCCACGGCTTGGGTATGCTTGAAGCGTTCGCCTAGGGTATAGACCAAAATCGCATCCAAGCGGTCGATGCTGGCGCGATGTCCTTTGAGAATGTCAGCAGCGCGGGTGACGGCGTCAGTCATGTTTTGATCCCCCCAAATGCGGTTCGGTATTGCGTCGGTTAAACGTCGGTATTGCGTCGGTGCGGTATCTCATGCGATCACCTCACTTGGCGCGGGGTGACGATAGAGCATGTCTTCGCCCATATTAATGTTCATATAGGTCCGCTCATAGGTCGCCCCCATGCGTTCGGCCAATTTGACGGACCGCGTGTTGCCGGGCACAATGTTCGAGGTGAGGGTGGTGAAGCCGAGATCCTCATAGGCCCAGCGGCGCGCGCGTGTTGCGGCCTCATAAGCGATGGAGCGACCTTCAAAGCCGTCAAAGACGACCCAACCGACTTCGGGTTCTGGCCATCCTTCTGGGTTCCAAATGCCGCTGATGCCAGCGATGTCACCTTCTTTGGTTTCAATGGTGAAATAGCCGTAGCCATGCCAATGCCAATGACCCACATTCAGAGAAAACCACCGCCATGCATCCCCACGATTTGGAGACGATCCGAACCCTGCGGCGCGGTCTTGATCCAAGAGGAAATTGATCACAGGCTCCGCATCGCGTTTTTCAGGACCGCGCAGGATTAGGGTATCTGAGTGGAGAGTGGGGGCATTGGTCAGCATGGCCTGACCTTTCGGACATGCTGCCGCATGGCTGATTTTGTGTCAGTTGGGATGCGATACGCCGCTGTTACCGTTTGCACGGAATGAAGGCGGGGATGCCTTCGGCGAGGATATTTTGGAAAAGAAGAAGGCATTATTTCTTTTTCCCGAAACCGCTCAGGCCGCCGGGGAGGCCGCCGCCCATTCCGCCGAGGCCGGGGAGTTTGCCAGGAAGGCCTGCGCCCATTTGTTTTGCGGCGGCTTCGAGGGCTTTGGGGTCCATTTGGCTTGGGTCCATACCAGCGGGCATTCCGCCGCCTTTGCCCATCATGCCTTTCATGGCTTGTTTAAGCATGCCGCCTTTGCCCATTTTGCCCATCTTTTTCATCATGTCGGACATTTGGCGCTGCATTTTGAGAAGCTTGTTGAGATCGCTGACCTCTAATCCCGCCCCTGCGGCGATGCGCTTTTTGCGGCTGGCTTGCAGGATTTGCGGATTGGCGCGTTCTTTTTTGGTCATTGAATTGATGAGGGCCACTTGGTGGCTGAGGACTTTGTCGTCAATGCCTGCCTCTGCGGCTTGTTTTGCCATTTTTCCCATACCTGGGAGCATGCCCATGATGCTTTCCATGCCGCCCATTTTTGACATTTGTTCGAGCTGCATTTTCAGATCATTCATGTTGAACTGGCCCTTTTGGAACCGTTTCATCATGCGTTCGGCTTGTTCGGCCTCAATGGTTTCTTGGGCTTTTTCAACCAAGGCGACGATATCGCCCATGCCAAGGATGCGGCCTGCGATACGATCGGGCTCAAAGGTTTCGATCGCGTCCATTTTTTCGCCAAGTCCGACAAAGCGGATTGGTTTGCCTGTGACTGCGCGCATCGAGAGCGCCGCACCGCCGCGGCCATCGCCGTCCATTCGCGTGAGGACGACGCCTGTGACGCCGATTTTGTCGTCAAATTCCGTGGCGACATTCACAGCGTCTTGACCCGTTAGACCATCCACCACCAAGAGCGTTTCACGGGGATTGGCCACATCGCGCACGGCGGCGGCTTGGGCGATCAGTTCTTGGTCAATGTGCAAGCGGCCCGCGGTGTCGAGCATATAGACATCATATCCGCCCAAGGCAGCTTGGGTTTTCGCGCGCTTGGCAATGGCGACGGGGTCTTCGCCTTTGATAATGGGGAGGGTATCGACGCCGATTTGAACACCCAAGATTTGCAGCTGTTCCATCGCGGCGGGGCGATTGACGTCGAGGGACGCCATCAGGACACGCTTGCCGTCTTTTTCTTTGAGGCGTTTGGCGAGTTTGGCCGTGGTTGTGGTTTTACCAGAGCCTTGCAAACCGACCATCAAGATCGGCGCGGGGGGGCTGTCGATTTTGAGCTTGCCTGCGTCTTCGTCCCCTGTGAGGACATGCACCAATTCGTCGTGCACAATTTTGACGACTTGTTGTCCGGGCGTAATAGATTTTGTCACCGCTTGGCCTGTGGCCTTGTCTTGGACCGCCTTGACAAAATCACGCGCAACAGGAAGGGAGACATCGGCCTCAAGTAGAGCGACGCGAACCTCACGAAGGGCGGTTTTTACGTCATCTTCGGATAAGGCACCTTGTTTGGTCAGTCGATCAAAAACGCCAGAGAGGCGGTCGGACAGATTTTCAAACATCGTTTTTGGTCCTTATTCCTAGTTTCGCTCAAGAAGATATAAGAACGGTCTCTGCAATATACGATAGCCCCCGTGGGCGAATCCTCGCTGACGGGGGGCGATCCTAATAAAGACTAGGACCGGAAGCTTATGACTTCCGTGATTTTTGGGGGATTTAACGTGAAACGGGGGGAGAGTCAATCTTGCTTTGATAGGATGTGGACGAGGCTTTGGTGTTGCAAAATTCTGAGGGGTTGATCACACTCGCATCTGAGACTTGGAACAGTGACACATGAAGGGCGCCGGTGATGGAGAATTGGGATGAGGTGAAATCCGCCTTTAAGGTTGTCGAAGCGGGCACGGTGAGTGGCGCAGCCAAGGCGTTGGATGTGCATCATGCAACCATCATTCGTCATATTGATGCGCTTGAGGCGCGTATGGGGGTCAAGCTGTTTCAACGCCATGCGCGTGGGTATACGCCGACCGAAGCAGGGCAGGATTTGTTTCGCGTGGCTCAAGCCACGGAGGATCAGTTTTCCCAACTCGTGAGCCGCCTCAAAGGACAAGGGGACAGTGTCGAAGGGGAAATCGTTGTGACCTCTTTGGTGGAAACTGCGGATGCTTTGGTGCCTTTGTTGGATCGTTTTCAACGTCAACACCCTGATGTCCGCATTCGGTTTCTCACAAGCGAGCGTGTCTATCGGCTTGAATATGGCGAGGCCCATGTTGCCATTCGTGCGGGATCGGCGGTGACGGATCCTGACAATGTTGTTCAACCTTTTGTCAAAATCCAAGTGGGCTTGTTTGCCTCACAAGCCTATATCGATCAATTTGGAATTCCAAAGGGAATTGAGGATCTGAAAACCCATCGGTTTGTGTCTCATGATATCACGCCTGCGCGTGCGCCTCATTTCAAATGGTTGGCCGAAAACGTCCCTGAAAGCCAGATCGTGTTTCGTGCGACGGACGTGCGGGTTTTGCATTCGGCTCTTAACTTAGGTATCGGCATTGGCTTTGCTGAACGAAGTAAAGCGGTGCGTGATGGCTTGATCGAAGTGATGCCAGCTTTGGAGGAATGGGAAACCTCTCTGTGGTTGGTGACGCATGTTGATTTACATCGCACGTTTAAGGTGCAAGCCCTGTTGGCTCATTTGAAACAAGCAGCATCACAAGTGAGCGTAAAGACTTAATCAAAGGTTTGCGCGAGTTCTTGATCCAAAAAGGCTTCGAAGGCATCTAAATTAACCGCCTCGAATTGGCCGAAGCTTTGCATCCAGATTGATGCATTTCGCATGGCGTCTGGTTCTAGTTTGCACCATTTCACACGTCCGCGTTTTTCTTGGCTAATGAGGCCAGCTCTGGTTAGGATGCCGAGATGTTTGGAAATGGCGGCGAGGGACATGTCAAAGGGCTCGGCGACATCTGTGACGGCCATGTCATCCTCAAGCAACATCGAGAGGATGGCGCGGCGGGTTGGGTCCGCAAGGGCGGCAAAGACGTCATCAAGATTTGTACTCATACCCGCGTCTTACGAAGAAAGCGGATCAATCGTCAACCATTTGGTTGAATATAGCGAAATGACCTGTTTCAGGGGTGAGGGCGGTTGGTTGACGATTATGTCGCAGTGCTAATGTCAATTATATTACTTGTTTTCAGTGGTTTAGCTAAATTTCTGCGAATGCCTTTGCCATGTTGACTCGGATGCGCGGTCAATTTAACAACACCCTCAAGCATCCAGAAGGATTTGTGGCGTGTCGGACCAAAATGAAAATGATCCCTTGGCATCATTGGAAGACAGGATAGACGCCCTAAAAACTTCGCAGGCACCGAAAGGTCGTCAGGATGAGCACTATTCAACAGCGCAGCATGCCTGGCGAATGGTGATAGAGTTGGTCGCAGGACTTGGGATCGGCTTTGGCGTGGGATACGGCTTGGATGTTCTGTTCGGAACTTTGCCGCTGTTTCTCGTGATATTTACATTACTGGGCTTTGTGGCGGGCGTGAAAACAATGATCGGCTCTGCTAACGAAGCGCAAGAGAAAATATTGGCCGCTGAGGCCGAAAAAGAAAGAGGGTTTGACCGTGGCAAGTGACGCACACACCGAAGAAGCGGGTTTGGTTTTCCACCCAATGGATCAATTTATCGTCAAACCGTTGTTTGGTGAAGGTCCTATTCATTGGTATACAATCACCAACGTAACTTTGTGGATGGCCCTAGCGGTTGCTGCGGTTGCTTTGTTGATGGTTGTGGGGACATCGCGTCGTGCGGTTGTTCCAGGTCGCTCGCAGTCAATCGGTGAATTGGCTTATGGTTTTGTCTACAAAATGGTCGAAGACGTCACTGGCAAAGACGGCGTGGTGTTCTTCCCTTATGTCATGACATTGTTCATGTTTATTGTGATGGCGAACTTCCTCGGTCTTTTGCCAATGTCATTTACGACAACATCCCACTTTGCCGTAACAGCAGTTTTGGCGATGTTCGTTTTCTTGACAGTGACAATCGTTGGCTTTGCTAAGAACGGCACCAAATTCTTGGGCCTTTTCTGGGTGGCATCCGCCCCATTGGCCTTGCGTCCTGTGTTGGCGATTATCGAATTAATTTCATACTTCGTGCGTCCTGTGAGCCACTCTATCCGTCTTGCGGGTAACGTTATGGCCGGCCACGCAGTTATCAAAGTCTTTGCAGGATTTGCCGCGATCTCAGTGATTTCACCGGTCTCTATCCTCGCAATTACGGCAATGTACGGACTTGAGGTCTTGGTGGCCTTTATCCAAGCATATGTCTTTACTATTCTGACTTGTGTCTACCTAAAAGATGCTCTGCATCCTGGTCACTAAGTTTGAACACGCTACTAAATATTAACTTCCCATCGTAAGGAGAATACAAATGGAAGGTCAACTAGCACACATCGGCGCAGGTCTTGCAGCAATCGGTTCTGGCGCAGCAGCTATCGGTGTTGGTAACGTTGCAGGCAACTACCTAGCCGGCGCTCTACGTAACCCATCAGCAGCAGCATCACAAACAGCGACATTGTTCATCGGTATCGCGTTCGCAGAAGCTCTAGGTATCTTTTCGTTCCTAGTCGCTTTGCTTCTAATGTTCGCCGTTTAAGTCTTCGCGGAAATATTCCTTACGGTCGAGCGGGCCTTTGATGGCGCGCTCGGTTCCCTCAGGTTCCGACGGAGGACGATATGGCATCTAACACGACCGAAGCCACCAGTCAGTCAGCAGGGGCGGCAGCATCAAATGCTGGTATGCCGCAACTAGATTTCTCGACATGGGGCAACCAGATTTTCTGGCTGTTGATCACACTTGTTGTGATCTACCTCGTCCTATCGCGCGTTGCGCTACCCCGCATTGCTGCGGTATTAGCTGAACGTCAGGGGACAATTACAAAAGATATCGCCGCAGCTGAAGAGCTGAAGGCGAAAGCGGCGGCGGCTGAGGCTGCGTATAACCAAGCATTGGCAGACGCCCGTGCAGAGGCTTCACGCATTGTCGAAACCACCAAAGCCGAAATCAAAGCAGATGTCGAAGCCGCAATGGCGAAGGCAGATGTTGAGATTTCTGCAAAGACCGCTGAAAGCGAAAAGGCAATCGCCGAAATCCGTGCGACAGCATTGGAAAGCGTTGAAGAAGTTGCAACAGCGACAGCTGGTGAACTTGTTTCGGCACTCGGCGGCAAAGCAGACGCAAAAGCTGTGAAATCAGCGATTGCATCAAGGATGAAGGGATAAGATCATGCGCGTTTTAGCAACACTATTCGCCATTGTATTCGCAAGCCCTGCAGTCGCGGCTTCTGGTCCTTTTGTGTCTTTGGCGAACACCGATTTCGTCGTGACGTTGGCATTCATCACATTCATCTTGGTTTTGTTCTATTTCAAAGTCCCAAGCATGATTGGAAAAATGCTCGATCAACGTGCCGACGGTATCAAGTCTGAACTCGACGAAGCGCGCGCTCTTCGTGAAGAAGCCCAGAGCATTCTGGCCTCTTATGAGCGCAAGCAAAAAGAAGTTCAGGAACAAGCGGATCGCATCATCGAGTCTGCACGAAGCGAAGCACAGGCGGCGGCTGAACAAGCCAAAGCGGACCTACAGGTCTCTGTTGCCCGTCGTATGGCGGCTGCTGAAGAGCAGATTGCATCGGCTCAGGCTTCAGCGGAGCGCGACGTGCGTGACGCCGCTGTAACGATTGCTGTGTCTGCAGCACGTGACATCATTGCGAAACAGTTGACGGCCACAGACGGCAACAAACTGATTGATGCAGCGATCTCAGATGTGGAAACAAAGCTTCACTAAGAATTGCGGTATCGCAAACGAGAAAAGGCCCCGAGCAATCGCGGGCCTTTTTCTTTTGTGGTGACCTGTGTTGTCGCCTCAGTATCCAAACTGTTCATGACCGAGTGCACCCCCTGTCGGGGATGCAGTCCTATCGTGTCAGCGTTTGCCGTAATAGAGACCCACGACATGTTCCGCCTGAGCAAAGAACAACCACCGAGAAGTCATAACGCCCAAGATGTGGGAAAGCACCGCAAAGAGCGCAAACCAGTGATTGAACGGCAGGGCCAGTAGGACCAAAGGTGTCCCCACCATCAGGATCAGCGAAATGATCCGAAGCTTTGCTGCGTGCTTGCGTCCGACCACATAGGCAAATTCTTTCAATAGGTAGTTGGTTCCAGTGTGAGGGGGCTCAAAGGCCCGAACGCGCCCCATTTCCCCAAGACCCGTGGCGGTTTCCAACGTGGTGCCTGACTTTTGCAGGGCACTATCGCCCCAGATCCAATAGGCCAGTTGGATAACGCCAGTGATCACAAGCAACACAAGTGTCAAAGTGATGCGACCTGACAGGAGTGCACCACCTGTGAGCGACAGCGCCACGAAGAGAACTGGCGTGATTGGCGTGTTCCAACGCGGAACTGTTTTGAGCTGTGTGTAGATCATCGCGGTGCAGAGCACTGTTCCAAAGGAAAGCGCCGCGCCCAGCACACCAAGCAGTGCAAGGCGTGTGTCAAAAAAGACCTGCCCCAAGGCAACCAGACCCATCACCAGCAAAGCCGCTACTGCGAACCAAGCCTCACGGCTGAGCCAACTGCTCCGCCATTGGCTAAAGGCTTTGATGGCACGTTCTGGATGGCCCAAGTGGAACGTGGATGCCAGTAACCCACCAACGGCAAAGACATAAGCAATCAGATAAAATCCAAAAGCCATCATGCCCGTGACGTTTGGATAGCCAAGCCCCAAGAACATCAACAAGCCAAAGCCCAAGCCTGAGAAGGTTGTAAAAATAATAACGGAGGGTGCTGGATGCATCAGATTTTCTCCAATTGTTTGTCAAGCCAAGCCATAAAGCCAGTTGTCTCTGTTGCCACTGTGTCCAAATAAGGGGCCAAAATGTCGACCTCTTCTAAGGTATCTTTTGGACGCGGAGGGAGGTATTTATTCACCGGTTTCGTGCCCATTTCAGGCATAAGATCCATGCCGCCGCGCTCTTTGGTCAAGACGCTGACAGTGCTCTCTGGATCGTTGAAATCCCCGAAATGACGCGCGCCCGCAGGGCAGGTGCGCACACAAGAGGGGACTTGATCCTCGGGTTCTAGGTTATCGTTATAAATGCGATCCACACAGAGGGTACATTTCTTCATGACCTTTTCTTCGGCGTCCATTTCGCGTGCCCCATAAGGACAGGCCCATGCACAGAGGCCGCAGCCAATACAGGCGTCCTCATTCACCAAGACAATGCCATCTTCGGCACGTTTATAAGAGGCCCCCGTTGGACAGACTGTCACACAGGGCGCATCGTCGCAATGCAGGCAGGATTTCGGGAAATGGATGAGCTGGGCTGGGCCTTGCTCTGGCGTGATCTCATAGCTGTGAACACGGTTAAGGAAGGTTCCAGATGGGTTCGCCCCATAGGGATTTTGATCACTGAGCGGAGCGCCATAGTTTTCGGTGTTCCAGCCTTTACAGGAAATCACGCAGGCATGGCAGCCAACACAGGTATCCAAATCAATAACAAGGCCGAGCTTACGGTCGGTTGACGTTGGGAGATTGGTCATAGTTTGGTCCCCTGTTTATAAATGTCCAGACCTGGGGCGATGCCCCAGACCCCTGAGTATTTGTACAAAGATGAAATACGGATCATTTCGCCACCTTCCATGCCAATTTGCTTGGGCCTTTTTCTACAGGTGAGGCTATGGGCGGCAAATTCGGCAGGCTTTCGCTTGGTGCTTTGGTCTTGGAGATTTTGACACGCAGGTCAAACCAAGCTGCTTGGCCCGTGATTGGGTCTGAGTTCGCCCATCTGAGGCCATCCCCTTTGGGTGGTAAGAGTTCGTGGATCAGGTGGTTAAGCAAGAAGCCTTTGGTGGCCTCTGGTGCCTTTTCATCCAAGGCCCAGGCGCCTTTGCGTTTGCCGATGGCGTTCCATGTCCACACGGTATTTTCGTTCAAAGCGGCCATTTCGGCGACAGGAACCGTGATGGTGCCGTGAGGCGAGGTCACTTCCGCCCAGTCGCCATCTTGGAGGTTATTTTCCTGCATTAAACGCGTGGGAAGGTAGAGCGGATTGAGGCCGTGGATTTGCCGTAGCCATGCATTTTGGCTCCCCCAAGAATGGTACATCGCCATGGGGCGTTGCGTGAGCGCATGGATTGGGTATTCAACGGGATCGCTATGGCCGTCCTCAAGCGGCGCATACCACATTGGGAGGGGATCAAGAGTGGTTTTGATGCGCTCGCGTAAATGATCGGGGGGTTGGCGGTCCCCATGCCCTTCGGCGGCACGTTGGAATTTGCGCATCGGCTCGACGTAGAGTTGGAACAAGTAGGGTTCAGGTTTATCGATAATACCCATTCCCACGGCCCAGTCTTGGTAGGCGGAATTCCATGGTTTGTAATAGAGAGCGGCATCGGGGATATGTTCCACGAAAAAGCCGCCGTTTTCGATATAGGCGTCAAGTTGGTTTGGGTTGACATCCCCGCGACCAGACTCCGTTCCATCCGCCCCCCGAAACCCTGCGAGGGGTCCGATGCCGGGTTTGCGGATGTGGTTGGTGATGTAATCTGCGTAGTCGGCATATTTTTGCGATCCGTCTTCATTGGTGAAGGCTGGAAGGTTCAGCCGCGCGCCGAGTTCACAGAGCACGGATTGAAATCCACGCACGTCGCGGTCGGGCTCAATCACGGGCCACCGAATGGCGTCGGCGGCTGCATCGGCTTCGCAAATGGGACGATCAAGAAGGCTGATGCAATCGTGGCGTTCTAGATAGGTGGTATCGGGCAAGATGAGGTCCGCATAGGCCACCATTTCCGAGCTATAGGCATCAGAATAAATGATGTTTGGAATGACATAATCGCCATTCTCATCCTTGTCCGTAAGCATGTCGATCACGCCGCCAGTGTTCATCGAGCTGTTCCAGCTCATATTGGCCATATACATGAACAGAGTGTTGATCTTGTAGGGATCACCTGCATGGGCATTTGAGATCACCATATGCATCAATCCATGCGCCGACATTGGGTTTTCCCATGTAAAGGCTTTGTCGATGCGCGCAGGCGTTCCGTCATCCTTTAGGGCGAGGTCTTCTGGTCCATGCACAAACCCCAAGTGCGGCCCGTCCAGTGGCGCGCCCGGTGTGACTTTGCAATGGGGTTTAGGATGGATTGTTGCGGGCTTGGGATAGGGTGGCTTGAATCGAAAGCCCCCCGGTGTTTCGACAGTGCCCAAGATGATTTGCAACATATGCAGAGCGCGACAGGTTTGGAACCCGTTGGAATGGGCGGAAATTCCGCGCATTGCATGAAAGCTCACAGGGCGGCCAGTCATTTTGGTATGGGTTTCACCGCGAAAATCTGTCCATTCCTGATCTAGCTCGATGGCCTCTTCGAAGGCGACGCGGGCGATTTCATTGGCAATGGCGCGGATTTTACCAGCCGTTATGCCGACTTTATCCGCGACGGCCTCGGGCGCATATTGCGGATCAAGATAGCGTTCGATCATTTGGTGAAACACTGTGCGGGCCGCGCCGCTTGATCCGTTCAAATCAGGCTGCACCCCTTTTTTATCAAAGGGCGTGAGCTTGCCTGTTGCGCGATCAACGACTAGCTCTTTGCCGTCCTTATCCCGCATTAAGAGGCCCGTTTCAGGGTCGATCAACACAGGGGCATTGGTGTATTGCGCCAAATAGGTGAGATCAATTTTACCCGCCTTGAGCAATTCATGAACGAGAGCGAGGATAAAGAGACCATCGGTGCCAGGTGTGATGCCAACCCAGTCATCCGCGACAGCATTATAGCCTGAGCGAATAGGATTGACGCCGATGACTTTGGCACCGCGGGCTTTGATCTTGCCGATCCCCATTTTGATTGGGTTGCTGTCGTGATCTTCGGCGACGCCAAAAATCATGAAGAGCTTGGTATGATCCCAATCAGGTTGACCGAATTCCCAAAACGCACCGCCCATTGTATAGATGCCAGCGGCCGCCATATTGACCGAACAAAAGCCACCATGTGCGGCATAATTCGGGGTGCCGTAACTTTGGGCCCACAGGCTCGTGAAAGACTGCGATTGATCGCGACCTGTAAAGAAGGCAAGCTTTTCTGGATTTTCATCGCGGATCGGTTTGAGCCAATCAACGGCGATGTCCAGCGCTTCGTCCCAAGAGATTTCTTTGAACTCACCTGACCCACGTGGTCCAACACGTTTCAGAGGCGAGCGTAGACGAGAGGGCGCATTGACCTGCATGATCCCAGCTGAACCTTTGGCACAGAGCACGCCTTTGTTGACGGGGTGATCCCTGTTGCCCTCAATATAGGCGACATTGCCATCCTTGAGATGCACATTGATCCCACAGCGACAGGCGCACATGTAACATGTCGTCTGTTTGATTTCGTCAGATACCTTAGGCGATGTGTCAATTATTGGTTGATCTTTCATCGTAGTCCCCCCTGTTTCGCTTCACGCTAGTTTGAACAAACCAAACAGCGCAAGCCCAATTACCAAAAATAGGCAAATCGGGCGGTAGTATGGTTCGAATTTTGGATTAAAGAGCTTGGATCCTATGAGGACGCCTAGTGTTGAGGGAATGGCAAAGACCACACCTCGGAGTATCGCGGTGCTATCCATCATGGAAAACGCGGATTGAAAGATAAACCCGCTTGCCGCGCCAAGAAAGAGGTAGAGCGTTAAGGAGGCCCGCATCTGCCGCGCATTTTTGTTTGAATTCAGTGTGTAAAGCGCGATGACCATTCCTCCGATATGCGCAATACCAGACATGATGCCCGCAGCGATCCCCGTTAGGACAAGGCCATAGCGCCCTTGTAAAAGTGTGAGATTGATCTTGGCAAGTTGGAGCGCGGCAAGGACAAGAATGCCGATAAGAGCAAGACATTGTGATTGATAGGCTGGTAAGGTGGTTGTCAGCATCAAGCCCAAAGGTAGGCCAAGCACGGACCCGATCCAAAGCGTTGTGGCCATGCCTTTATCGGCGTCCTTCCACCCGCCTTTGAGCATCAAAAGACTGGCGGCGAGCTCAATCCACCACAGGATGGGAATAAGAAGAACGGGAGGCAAGACGAGAGCCGCACTTGCCATAGCAACAGCAGATTGCCCAAACCCTGTGAATCCGCGCACGATACCAGCCACAAAGCAAACGGCGGCGAGGTAGGCGATTTCAAATGGGGTCAGAGCAAGGGCGTCTATCATGCGTTAACCTTTGATTGGTCCCCGCCTTGGGCGGGGATGCCTTCGGCGAGGATATTTGTAAAAAGAAGAAGCATTAGCGCGCATTGAGAGGCACATAGTCCCGCATATCTGGACCGTTATAAAGCGTGAGGGGCCGGATAAGGATATTTCCTTGGAGCTGTTCCAAGCATTGGATGATCCATCCAGGCATTCGACCTATGGCGAATATGGGCACATAGAGGTCCATGGGAATGCCGTGCAATTGATAGATCACGCCGGAATAGAAATCGACGTTCACGTTGAGACCATGCCGTGAGTAGGGTTTCATCGCGTCAACGACGCCTTGCAGGATTTCATACCATTCAGGTGCACCCATTTCTTCGCCGAGCTTTTTGACACCGTCGCGCATGTGACGCGCGCGCGGATCTTCGGCACGGTAAACGCGGTGGCCGAAGCCTGTAACCGCTTCGCGATTGGCGCGTTTTGCTTTGACGTAAGCGGCGGCGTTTTCTGGGGTGCCGATCTCTTGGACCATTTTCATCACATCCTCAGCCGCGCCACCATGGGCCGGACCTGCGAGAGTTGAGAGGGCGGTGACGATTGCGCCATGCAGATTTGCCTCGGTGCCAATGGTCACGCGTGCGGCAAAGCTGCTTGCGTTGCTTCCGTGTTCTGCGTGAAGAATAAAGTCGACATCCGCCAAGCGCGCGGCATCTTGGGAGGGTTTTTCACCTTTGAGCATCCAGAGCCAGTTTGCGGCGTGGCTAAGGGATTTATCCGCCTTTACGGGGTCGTGTCCATTGCGGATTTTTTCATGCGCTGCGATGATCATGGGAACTTGGGACGTGAGGCGAATGCCATTGGCGATGAAATCAGCCTCGCTCACATTTTGGCTATTTGCCTCCAAAGCGGCGAGAGCTGAGGTCGCCGTGCGCAAGACATCCATGGGATGGCCGTCTTTGGTGGCGCGGATCACATCATAGACTGCCTCTGGCAAATCACGGGCCTCTTTGAGGGCATGATCAAATGTTGCCAGCTCTTGGGGTGTGGGAAGCTCGCCATAGATAAGCAAATAGCAGACTTCTTCAAACGTCGACTGTGTAGCCAAATCATGGATGGAATAGCCGCGATAGCTCAGCTCGCCTTTTGATCCATCTATGTGACTCACACCAGAGCGTTCAAAATAAATCCCTTTTAAACCGCGGTTGATCTTGACGTCGTTGTTCATTAGTGGCTCCTTTCGCTGTATACGGAGGCATACATGTCAATTTTGGAAAAAATTTTCGCAACCGCCCAAGAGCGCAAGCTTAGGGTCGTGTTCCCTGAATTAGACGACCCACGTGTGGCAGAGGCCGCAGGGGTTCTAAAGCAGCGCGGCATTTGTGAGCCAATCGGATTGGCAGAGCCGAGTGATGCGCAAGTGTCAGCCTTGGTTGAAGCGCGCGGCATGAAAGAGGCAATTGCGCGGCGCATGCTATCGAAACCTTTGTTTCGGGCGGCGGCGATGGTTGCGGCGGGCGAAGCGGATACGATGGTGGCTGGTGCGGATAGCCCAACCAAAAAGGTCATCGAAGCGGCCAGCATTGGCATCGGATTGAGCGAGGGAGTGACAACGCCCTCTTCGTTTTTCTTGATGATCTTGGCAGATGGACGGGAAATGGTGTTTGCCGATTGCGCAGTGAACGTGTCTCCAAATGCGGAGCAATTGGCGGATATTGCACGTGCCTCAGAGGTGTCTGCGCGGGCGTTACTGGGGACTGCCTGTGTGGCGATGTTGTCGTTTTCGACTGGATCCTCTGGGGTTGGCGAGAGCGTTGATTTGGTGCGCCAAGCTTGCGATGTGACAGGATTTTTGGGGCCGATCCAAGCGGATGCTGCGTTGAATGCGACGATTGCTGCCAAGAAAGGCTTGGGCGTAGGGGATGCAAATGTTCTCGTGTTTCCTGATCTAAACTCAGGAAATATTGCATATAAATTGGCCCAAGAATTAGCGGGTGCCCAAGCGTTGGGACCGTTCTTGCAAGGGTTTAGAAAACCTGTCTGTGACTTGAGCCGAGGGGCAAGCGTAGATGACATTGTCGCGGCGACGGCGGTCACTGTGGCAATGGCATAGGGCATTAAACGGCACCTAGTAACGACAAGGCATCCGAGGCGATCATTTTTTCTTCTTGGGCGGGGATCGCCCAGATCGCCACTTTGGATGTATCTGCATGAAGACGCGGGCGGCGGGCATGATTTGCATCTGGGTTCAGGCGGGCGCCTGTCCATTCCAAGCCTCTGACAATCCGTGCCCTGACGCCAACTGCATTCTCGCCAATTCCCCCCGTAAAGGCGATGGCATCGATGCCTTCCATCGCGGCAATGAGGCTTCCTGCATGGCGCAGGGACCAATAACAGAAATGTTCGATTGCAAAGGCGCTATCGGCTGAGGGGTCCAGCATCAGATTGCGCATGTCAGATTTGCCACCTGAGAGGCCGAGTAGACCGCTTTCGTGGTTCAAAATCGCTTTGGTGCGATCTAAGCCGTTTTCTTCGACAAGGCGCAAAACAGCATTGGCATCAATTCCGCCAGATCGTGTGCCCATAGTGAGGCCATCCAAGGGAGAATAGCCCATGGTGGTTGCAACACTTTGACCGTTGAGGATGGCGCACAGGCTTGCCCCATTGCCCAAGTGAAAGGCCAAAAGCCGTGAGGGTAATTTCTCACCAGAGATTTGGGGAAGGTGCTGTACCAAAGACGCATAGCTTAGGCCGTGAAACCCATAACGCCGAATCCCCTTGGTTTCGATCATTTTGGGAATGGCATAGCGTGTTGCAACTTCGGGGTTTGACGCGTGAAAAGACGTATCAAAGCTCACGAATTGGGGCAATTCGGGTGTGATGTCATTCAGCGTGTCAATGGCCGCGAGGTTATGCGGATTATGCAAAGGGGCCAGCGGCGTGCAGCTGGCGATTTCAGCGCGCACATCTGCATTGACGCGCAATGGCTTGGTCAGTTTTAGCCCGCCATGCACCACGCGGTGGGCGGCGGCGATAAAGGTGTCCACACCGTACCCAGCCGTTTGAAGCGCTGACAAGACTGCCTTGAGCGCGGCGGCGTGATCAATGAACGGTGTTTGGGTGTCTTTGCCTGCTATTTTCAAACAAGAGGCACCGCCGATACCTTCGGCGATGCCTGAAATGGTTTCGTTCAAATCGCTGTCAAACACGGCGAATTTGATTGAGGAGGATCCAGCATTCAAGACTAAGATGTTGGTGCTGGATCCTGACATGGTTACACCTGCTGAGGTGTCATGTCTGATGCATCAATTCCTGCGACTGCGACAGGTTTTTTCATGGCATCACGGCGGAAGGGTTCACCAAGTTCTTGGTTAATCATCGCTTCGATCAATGTGGTGATCCCGTTCTTTTGGTCTTCGACCGCTTGGGCCAAAGCCTCGGTCAGCTCTTGTTGAGTGCGTGCAATGACACCCTTTAGACCACAGGCCTTGGCTATCCCTGCATAAGACACCTGCGTGTCCAATTCAGTGCCGACAAAGTTGTCATCGAACCAAAGCGTTGAGTTCCGCTTTTCCGCGCCCCACTGATAGTTGCGGAACACGACCTGAGTGATCGCAGGCCATTCGCCGCGACCGATGGCAGTCAATTCGTTGACCGCAATCCCAAAGGCACCGTCCCCTGCGAAGCCAACAACAGGCACATCAGGTTGACCAATTTTTGCACCAACAATCGCAGGCAAACCGTAGCCACAAGGACCAAACAAGCCAGGCGCCAAATATTTGCGACCATCCTCAAAGGAAGGATAGGCGTTCCCGATGGCACAGTTGTTGCCGATGTCAGAGGAAATGATGGCATCCGTTGGTAGCGCAGATTGAATTGCGCGCCACGCCATGCGGGGGCTCATCCAATCAGGCTTGTCAGAACGCGCACGTTCGTTCCAGCTTGTGCCTGGATCGTCTTCTTCGTGATCCATTGACGAGAGTTGTTGCGCCCATGCAGATTTTGTCTGAGCAATGCGTGCTTTGCGATCATCGCGGTCGTGATCGCCTGCTGTGTCGGAGAGACGCGCAAGGATGCCTTCTGCGACTTTTTTCGCATCGCCAACAATGCCGATTTCGACCTTTTTGGTAAGGCCAATGCGGTCTGGGTTGATGTCAACCTGAATGATTTTTGCATCCGCTGGCCAATATTCCATGCCATAGCCAGGAAGCGTTGAGAACGGGTTCAAGCGCGTGCCAAGGCAGAGAACGACATCCGCGTCTTTGATAAGCTCCATCGCCGCTTTGGAGCCGTTGTAGCCCAGTGGACCCGCAAACAAGGGGTGCGAACCGGGGAAGGCGTCATTGTGCTGATATCCAACACAGACAGGCGCGCTGAGGCGTTCTGCAAGCTGACGGGATGCGTCGATACCATCCGCCAAAACAACACCGGCGCCGTTAAGGATTACAGGGTTCTTAGCACCGCTCAAAAGATCAGCGGCGGCTTGGACAGAATTTTCACCACCAGAGGAGCGTTCAAATTCGATGGGATCAGGGATTTCGATATCAATCACTTGAGTCCAGAAATCACGTGGCACGTTGATTTGCGCAGGCGCAGAGGCGCGTTTTGCTTGTGCGATCACGCGGGTGAGAACTTCGGCCATACGAGATGGATCGCGAACCTCTTCTTGGTAGGCGACCATATCTTCGAACAATTTCATTTGCTCAACTTCTTGGAAGCCACCTTGACCAATTGTTTTGTTCGCCGCTTGGGGCGTAACCAACAAAAGCGGAGTGTGGTTCCAATAGGCTGTTTTTACTGCTGTCACAAAGTTCGTGATACCAGGGCCGTTTTGAGCAATCATCATGGACATTTTTCCTGTGACGCGCGTGTAGCCGTCAGACATCATGCCTGCGCTGCCTTCGTGCGCACAATCCCAGAAGGTGATTCCAGCCTTTGGGAAGATGTCAGAAATCGGCATCATGGCTGAACCAATAATTCCAAATGCATGTTCAATTCCATGTCTTTGGAGCACTTTTACAAAGGCTTCTTCTGTGGTCATTTTCATTGTGAGATATCTCCTGAAACGGCAAAAAAATAGACAGCACGGGATCGTGCTGGTTTTGTGGCGACACTAAGCTTAGCTGAGAGTGATAAATAGGGCCAGTTATTAGACTGAGCTAGGGCCAGATTTGGAAATTTCTTCGCCAATGATTTCAATACCGCGTGGAATTTTCTGTTCTGGGATTGAGGAATATGCGAGGCGATAATATCCATGTTCTGGTGTGGTCTGGGCAAAAAATGCATGGCCCGTTTCGATCAAGACACCTCTTTGTCTCAAACGGTTTGCCAAGTCAGTCACATCCACTCCTTCTGGCGCTTTCATCCAAAAAGACGACCCGCCAAAGACTCCACGCCCTGCGATGTTTAAATTGGCTTTTTGAATGCTGTCTTCCATCGTTTTGCGCCGCTTTTGATAGGTCGCGCCCATTTTGCGGATCAAAGCATCGTAATGCCCCAGGCTGAGGAAATAGGCGGCTGTTCTCTGAATATGCCCGGGAGGGTGGCGCAGAACGCTGGCTCTGAGGGCGCGCACTTCGCGGATAAACGGGGCAGAGCCCACAAGATAGCCAAGCCGCAAACCCGGGAAGAGGGATTTTGAAAAGCTGCCGACATAGATCACCCGCCCATCTTGATCCAAGGATTTCAATGATGGAGAGGGGGGTTTTATGAAAGACATCTCAAATTCATAGTCATCCTCAACAACCAGAGCATCCAAAGCCCGTGCCTTATCAAGCAGCGCGCGACGACGTGCCAAAGGCATCGTCGCCGCGGTGGGGCAATGGTGGCTTGGTGTGGTGAAAATTACAGTCGTATCGTCTGGGATGTTTTCGGGGGGAAGCCCGTCTTGGTCGACATCGACAGTTCGGACGTGACACCGAGATTGGTTCAAAATATCGCGGAGGGCTGGATAACAGGGGTTTTCAATTGTCGCCGTGCGCCGTTGATTTAGCAACACCTGCGCCGTCAGCCAAAGCGCGTTTTGTGCGCCAAGCGTGACCAATATTTCATCAGGATTTGCCGCAATACCGCGCCGTGGCAAAGAGTGCCGCGCAATGAATTCAATCAATCTGGGATCATCGCGGTCGTAATAATCCGATGTCAGAGACCCAAAATCCTTGGCCCCCAGTGCCTGCAATGCACATTGTCGCCAATTTGTGTGATCAAACAGGGTCGGATCAGTTTGGCCATAGATAAAGGGATAGTCATATTTGTCCCAATCTAGGGGCTTTTTATGTTCATAGGAGCCTGTGAATTGTTGGCCAATGGCGCGGGACCAATCCACTTTGTCTTCGTTGCGCTGGGCTGGGGCAAAAACAGGAGGTTCAGGGGCAGTTTCAGACACAAAATAGCCTGAGCGCCCTTTGGAGGATAGGTAATCATTGGACAACAACTCTGTATAGGCGAGCGTGACCGTGATGCGGCTCACCCCTAAATGGGTTGCCAGCTTGCGCGTTGACGGCAGCTTGGCCCCCTTTGAGAGGCGACCATTTAGAATGCCTGAGGCAATCATTTCTTGGATCCGCGACTGAAGTGTGCCTTCGGAATTTGGGTCCAGAAAAAAGGTTTCAACAGGCAATTTCATAGGGAGGGTGCCATTTTCCTTTGATTTATGCTAAGGTAATGAGTGCATTTGTTCTTAACAGTACTGCACTTGTGTTTTGTTTGTAAGTAATTTTGGTTACTCAAAAATAGTAATTAAGCGACTATGCATTTTCCCGCAATTGAGCGTAAATTTTGCTTAGATATATCTTGCTTGCACGTTATGAGTGTGTTTTGAATAGCTGCTTAACAGCCCTATGATTGAATGGTAAATAGGTGTCCGACACGTCCAATATATCCACCCATCTTATTTTTGGGAAAAACCTGCGCATTTTATGTGCACGGATTGGGACAATTGCCGAAGTTGCAGATCGTTTAGACATTAATCGCGTTCAAATGAACCGCATTCTGAATGGTGAAAGTTTTCCTAAACCAGGGATGCTTCGGCGCATCTGTGATCTGTTTGGTGTCGATGCTCGCATTATTTTACAACCCCTAGCTGAAATCGAACAAGAGGCTGAAAAGCTTCAGCAAGGGGTGCTCACCATACGCGAAGCGGTGGAATATGCGTTCTTTGAGCATGATTTCACGATCCCATCACGACAAGACGAATCGGCAACTGGGTATCGATTGCCTGATGGCATTCACATTATCTGGAGGCCATCTTTCACCAATCCTGCAAAATTTTTATCATTGCTGGTCCGTGTGTTTGATGTTGGAGGACGGCGTGTGATCAAGGGGTACGATCCCCCAAGTGGTGACACTAAACGCGTTGATCTGGGACCTTTGTCAAATCGTGAACATCGCGGTTTGATGGTAAAGTCCAATTCAGGATTGGGGATTGTCTATTCCTCGGCTGAACCAATGCCGATCATGGGCGTTGATTTCTTTAGCACTCATACCCTCGTTGGAAATGGATTCTTAGCTGGGTATACGATTATCATGTATGATGGGTCGGCCTCGGGACGGTTTCATTTGCCGATCATTTTGCAGCCGCTTCAGCAAACAACGCATCACATTTTGAAAGCCGCACGAACAACTGGATATTGCTTCCGCAGTGAGGTTCCCTCAAGATATTTGACATACCTTGAGGGTCGCAATCAGCCTTAGCCAAACACGCGCGTGAGGGCTTGATTAACAGCGTCTGTGATGTTGTCGATGTCATCTGCTGTGGCGATCAAAGCTGGGCTAAAGCACAATGTGTTATTGAACCCTGGCAAAGATCGATTTGTTGCACCAATAACAACACCTTGCTGCATGCAATCCGCAACAACGGCTTGCACTTTTTTCTCGTCCATCGGCTCTTTTGTTGCGCGATCGCTGACGAGCTCTGCGCCACAGAACAACCCTTTGCCGCGCACATCGCCGATGACAGCATGTTTTTCAGATAAGGCTTGCAGGTTGTTGACCATCCGCTCGCCCATCGCGGTTGTATTGTCCAAGAGGCCTTCGTCTTCGATGATGCGCATGTTTTCCAACGCCGCCGCTGGACCAGCTGTACAGCCACCAAAGGTTGAAATGTCGCGGAAATAGTTCATCGGATCGTTTGAATCGTCCTTGAACATGTCAAACACAGCTTCTGTTGTTGCTAGGCAGGCAATCGCGGCATAGCCAGAGGCGACACCTTTTGCCATTGTCACAAAGTCAGGTTTGATGCCGTAATGCTGATAGCCAAACCATGTTCCTGTTCGTCCAACGCCACAGACAACTTCGTCGATGTGAAGCAAGATATCGTATTTCTTGCAAATGTCTTGAACACGATCCCAGTATCCCAAAGGCGGTGTAATAACGCCACCACCCGCAGTGACGGGCTCCAAGCACAACGCGCCAACGGTGTCTGGTCCTTCGGCTAGGATGACTTGTTCAATCGCATCCGCCGCCATTTTTCCGTATTCTTCGCCTGTAACATCCCATTGTGCGCGATATTCCAAGCAATGTGGCACGCGTACGAACCCAGGTGTATAGGGGCCGTATTGTGCGTTACGCTCATCTTGGCCGCCTGCGGACAGACAGGCAATCGTTGTTCCATGATAATCGCGGTCACGGTACAAAATCTTGTGCTTTTTGCCGCCATAGCGTTTGTGAGCAATTTGACGAACCAGTTTGAACGCTTTTTCGTTCGCCTCGGATCCTGAATTACAGTAATACAGACGATCCAACCCTGGCATCTTCTCAAGTAGCTTTTCCGCAAAAAGCGCGCCTGGAATAGACCCTGCGGACCCCGCGAAATAGTTCATTTTAACCAACTGATCGCGCACAGCATCTGCAATGCTTTCGCGTCCATAGCCAACATTGACCGTCCAAACGCCACCGGACACAGCATCCAAATGCTCTTTGCCGTGTTGGTCCCATACGCGCATACCTTTGCCTTCGACAATGATGCGCGGCTCACCCGTTTCAAAGGGTTTGTGCTGCAACAAATGGTGCCACACGTTGACACGGTCAGCTTCTACAATACGAGAGATATCATTGTCGCGATGAGTACCGTCCATTTTCGAAATCCTTATCCACAACGGACTCACCCAGTCCGTTTTAATTTGCATTCAAAACAAGAGCCGAAAAGTCAGGGATTAGAATAGGGCCAGATTGCTTGTTCAGTTAAGGCCAAAAACGGAGCCATCTTGGTGGGTGTTTGCTGAAATCACAATTTAACTAGCTGAAATATATCAACTTAATCGATTTCGCGTGGTGGCTGAGGTTCCATAATGCACATCATTCTTACCAGTTGCCTCAAAAAAAGCATTGAACGGAATCAGGATATGGGCTCGGATCAGCTGAGATGCGGATTTACGTTTGACTATTTTGTAGCAACGTTTACCGTCAGAACGGTGTAAAACAAAACCTCGGGAACTGAGGTTACGGATAACATGGGAGTTATACATGAAACTTAAATCCAAATTGATGACAGCTGTCGCAGCAAGCGCAATGACAGTATCGGCTGGCGCTGCTCTTGCAGATGGCCACGGCGAATTGACTGTAGGATATTTCCTAGAATGGCCAATGCCGTTCGAATACGCCAAGCAAATGGGCACATATGACGAAGCGCTCGGCATGAAAGTGAACTGGGTTGCCTTCGAATCTGGCGTTAAAATGTCAGCGGCGATGGCCTCTGGTGACGTTCACCTATCTCTGAGCCAAGGTGTTCCACCTTTCGTTGTTGCAACATCAGCGGGTCAAGACCTTCAAATCTTAGACGTGGCAGTCAGCTACGCGGATAACGATAACTGTGTTGTGCGCTCTGATCTAGAGATCGACAAAGAAAATACAGAAGAATTGGCTGGCAAAAAAGTTGCGGTACCTTTGGGCACAGCGGCTCACTATGGCTTCCTCAAGCAAATGAGCCACTTCGGCGTTGACGTTGGAAGCATGCAAGTTGTTGACATGGATCCACCAGATGCGGCAGCTGCGATTGAAAACGGATCAATCGACATGTTCTGTGGCTGGGGTGGATCGCTTCGTCGTGCGCTTGCACACGGTAACGTTCTTCTCACAGGTGACGAGAAAACAGAACTCGGCATCTTGGTATTTGACGTCACATCTGGTCCATCTGGCTGGGTTGAAGAAAACAGCGACACGGTTGCTAAATTCTTGAAAGTCACAGCAGACGCAAACGCGATGTGGGCGGATGAAGCAAACCACGCGAAAATGTTGCCAGTGATTGCAAAAGATGCCGGCATGGATGTTGACGCAACAGCAGAAACTATTGCGACATTCACATTCCCAACGGTTGACGAGCAATTGTCAGGTGCATGGCTCGGTGGCGCGGCGCAAACCTTCATGAAGGGTGTTGCGGATGTTTTCGTTGAAGCGGGCTCAATCGACGCTGCACTCGACAGCTATGATGCAGCCGTGAACACAGGTCCATTGGCAGCTGCCAAAGGCATGTAAGTTCTATGTGTTGAACTAGGAAAGGGCGACTTGCGCGCCCTTTCTTCTTTTGCACCCTCACCAAAAATTTCAGAGAGGCAAGCAATGAGCGAGCTTTTAATTGACAATATCTCTATGCGGTTTGATTTGCCAAACGGCAGCTCAGTCCAAGCGCTAAAGGATGTCACG
>CBFHNR010000007.1:20632-24786 GCA_965657215.1 uncultured Paracoccaceae bacterium | reverse complement strand
CTTAGTTTAAAATCGGGCGAACTCTTATCCGTTCTAGGACCATCAGGGTGCGGGAAAACCACGCTCTTGAATATCGTTGCTGGGTTTTTAGCCCCAACAGCGGGTCAAATTACTTTGGACGGCAATCGTGTCACAGGTCCAAGCGCAGAGCGCGGGATGGTGTTTCAGCAGGGTGCACTGTTTGAATGGATGAGCGTGCGTGAAAACGTGGGCTTTGGTCCGCGCATGAAGGGACCGCTCAATGCGGAAACACGCGAAAAGGTGGATCACCTTTTAGATGTCGTGGGACTTCAGGATTTTAAAGAAAAAGCAGTCTACGAATTATCAGGCGGGATGCAGCAACGTGTGGCCTTGGCAAGGTGTTTGGCAAATGAGCCTGATGTGATTTTGATGGATGAACCCTTGGGCGCATTGGATGCCTTGACGCGCGAAAAGATGCAATCGTTGGTTTTGAAGCTGTGGAAAGAAACGGGCAAGACCATCATTTTGATCACCCACTCCGTCGAAGAGGCGCTTTTGTTGGGGGAACGTCTATTGGTCATGGCCCCGCGTCCCGGACGTATTCACAAAGAATACCGCTTACCCTTTGCCGATCTTGGGGTGAACCAAGACCTGCGCGAGGTGAAAAAGCATCCTGATTACGCCAAAACACGCGAAGAAATCTTGGCGATGATTTGGGACATGGAAGAAGAAATTATGGGCCGGCAGGAGACAGCATAATGACTGGATTGATTATTCTGATCGTTTATATCGCGATTTTTGTCGGTGCGGCTTTTGTTATTCGCCTTATTGGGCAAAGCCGACAGGATTACACATCGCTTAAAACCGTAACATTCGGTGATGAAAGCGCGGTTGTCGCCAATGGTGCCGCGAGCATCATTTCTGTCTTAACGCTGTTCTTGATTTGGGGGTCGTTCACAGGATCGAATTGGTTGCCCAAATTTCTACATGCACCAGCGCCTTTTGTCGGCGATATGCAGTTTGATTATACGTTTGCGGATGCAAATGGGGCGACAGATGACGCAACCGTCTATGTGCGCGTTCTGAATTTTGGTGAAAAGCCCTCAACGCTTGAGGTCGAGCCAGGCGAAGGCTTCGCAAAAAATGATAGCGTTTCCATGCAGGCGTCGCGCTCCAAAACCATTACGTTTGACAAAAACGATGATGTGAAACGCAAAGAGGGTGGGAAAATTGTAGCGATTAACGGTGAACCCATTTCCAAAGCGTCACCCCTTCGCCTAGACAGCGGTCGCTATGTTTTGACGGACAAAGGCGCGATTAGCTTTTCTCCGCCACGCGGTCTTCAGATGGATCCTATTTATTTACCACCTCCAGAAAAGGTTCTTGAGCGTGGTATTGAGATCGCAAAAGAAGGCTATCGTGGTTTCCTATTGTCCGAACACTTGGGCTATTCTTTGATGCGCGTTGTGTCAGGGTTCCTGTTTGGCTGCATCGTGGGTATTCCCCTTGGCTATGCGATGGGCTTAAATGGGTGGTTCCGTGGGTGGTTTGATCCAATCGTGGAATTCATGCGCCCTGTGCCGCCGTTGGCATTGATCCCCCTCATTATCATTTGGTTTGGCATTGGAGAGACAGGTAAAATTATCTTGCTCTTCCTCGCGGCCCTTTGGATTATGACGATTGCCGCGCGTTCTGGTGTGTCTGGCGTCAATATTTCCAAGGTGCATGCGGCCTATTCCTTGGGGGCGAGCAAATGGCAAATCATGCGCTATGTCATCATTCCAAACAGCTTGCCTGAGATTTTCACGGGCGCGCGTGTTGCTATGGGTGTCTGTTGGGGAACTGTTGTTGCGGCGGAACTCGTTGCAGCGTCCCAAGGGGCAGGCATGATGATCATGGTGGCCTCCAAGTTCACACTGACAGACATCGTTGTTATGGGGATTATCCTCATTGGCATCATCGGTTTTGGCATCGATATGCTCATGCGCTGGGCAGAACGTTTGTTGGTTCCTTGGAAAGGTCGGGGCTAGAATTGCCCCGAATTTTGGCATAGCGTTTCCCAAAATGAGGAAGGCGCTATGATCCAAGACGACACAGTAGTATTGCAAGACATGTTTTCGGCGGCTGTTGAGGCCGCCGATCCTTATTCAGCCCTCGCGCCTTTTATTCCCGAAAAACCTAAAGGTCAGACCCGTGTCATAGGTGCCGGGAAAGGGGCGGCTCAACTCGCTGCTGCGTTTGAGCGTCATTGGGACGGCCCTTTGTCAGGCTGTGTTGTGACGCGCTATGGCTACGGCGCACAAACCCAACAGATCACTGTGTTAGAAGCGGCGCATCCTGTTCCTGATGAGAACGGTCTCATCGCGAGCCAAGCTTTGATGCAAGAGGTCAGCGGGCTTGGTCCGGATGACTTGGTGGTTGCTTTGATTTGCGGGGGCGGATCGTCCTTGTTGCCGGCTCCACCAGAGGGGTTCACTTTGGCGGATGAGGCGCTTTTGAATGAACGGCTCTTGGCGTCAGGTGCGCCTATTTCAGCCATGAACGCAGTGCGCAAACAGTTCAGCATGATCAAGGGCGGAAGGTTGGCGGCTCAGGTGGCCCCAGCGCGGCTTATCACTTTAGTGGTGTCAGATGTCCCAGGAGATATCGCCGCAGAGGTTGCCTCTGGCCCAACGGTTCCCGATGATAAGACCGCGCAAAACGCGATGGATGTGATTGAGCAATATCAAATTGATCTACCCGATGCGATGCGCGCTCATATTGCGCAGAGCCAGTCACCAAGCCCAACGGATCCTGTGTTCCAAACCTGTGAAACGCATGTCATAGCCTCGGCGCGGCAGTCCTTGAATGCGGCGCAACAGGTTGCGCTGGATCATGGGATTGAGGCGCATATATTATCCGATGCGATTGAAGGCGAAGCGCGTGACATTGGCGCGATGCATGGGGCCATTGCGTGCGAAATTGCCAAGCATAACCAACCGTTTCCAAAACCTGTTGTTTTGCTGTCTGGTGGGGAAACAACCGTCACCCTGCGCCAAAAAGGGCGGGGCGGGCGCAACAGTGAATTCTTGCTCTCATTTGCGCAAACGATTGATGGATGCGAGGGTATTGCAGCGCTGGCGGCTGATACCGATGGGATTGATGGATCAGAGGATAATGCAGGCGCCTGTGCTGATGGAACCACAGCCGCGCGATTGCGCGCTACAGGCATCACGAGCCAAGACTATCTCGCGCAGAACAATGCTTATACAGCCTTTGAGAGTATCGGCGATTTATTCGTCACAGGCCCGACAGGGACCAATGTAAACGACTTCAGAGCCATCATTATCCGTTAATCGCAAATGGATTTCAGCGCGGCCCATTCTTCGGCGCTCAAGGGCGAGGTATGAGACTGCTGTGATTGCGCTTCGTCGCGGACCTGCTGCGCACGATTGTCGCTAACCGGGTGTGTGGACAGATAGCTCAGATTGTCCATGAAATCAGGTTCCATGCCCGATATCAGATCAAAGAATGAGGCAAAGCCGTTCAGATCGATATTCGCCTCGGTCAGGCTCTTGATCGCGTAGATATCAGCCTCGGTTTCGGCGTTGCGAGAATATCGCGAGCCTGCCAATTGCTCACCGAAAATCGCTAAGACTGTGCCACCGCTGAGATCGCCAAAGACCATCGACAAGATGCCCGCCATGCTTGAGGTATAGAGCACACCCTTGACCGTGTGACGTTCAACAACATGCCCGATTTCATGGGCTAATACACCTGCCGTGGCCTCAACCGTGTCGCTTGAGTCAAGCAGGCCTTTCATCAAAATGACGATGCCTCCCGGAAGGGCAAACGCATTGATCATATCATTGTTCATAACGCGGATATCGAGATCATAGTCGATGTCCTGATCGCCAATGATCATGGTCGTTAACTTGCGAAGCGCGGCGTCTCCTTTGGGAGAGGAGCAATATGTAACCTCCTCTTCATCAAAGAAACTATAGGCGCGTTCCATATTGCTGAGTGAGGATCGTCCGAGGGCAACTTCGCGTTCAACAGGTAAGAGCTGCGCAAAAATTCCAGCAAGTCCGGGAAGGATAACGAAAATCATTACAACAATAGCAACAACTGCAATACCAAAGCGTTTGAAGAACGTAGATCGATCCCGTTTTTTAATCTCTCGTTTAAACAGATTTGGGCGTGTTTTTATCAAA
>CBFHNR010000007.1:0-20535 GCA_965657215.1 uncultured Paracoccaceae bacterium | reverse complement strand
AGTTGAGTCAGCATAGGCTAAACCCGCGGCAAGGATAAGAATGCCACCGCCGATAAAGATGTGTTTCATTGCGGAAAACAGCTCTGTCCACTTGCCGCCTTGGTCAATTTTAGCGGATCCGAAATAGGATCGATCGGCCATATATTTTTCCAAACGAAAGGTTTTCAGAGGAGTCAAAATTCCCAAAGTCACCACTTGGATGAGCGTATAAAACAGCCACCACCCGACAAACCCCCATGCGGCGGAGTCCATGCCAAAGCGAATGCCGCGCCAAAGGGTGCGGGACATTTTATAGCGTCGCGCCCGATAGGTGGCAAAAGCAATGAGAGGGAGGATCGCTCCAAGGGAAATAAAGGCACTTACAAACTGCGTAAAAGCGGCATCTGGATCATCGCTCATTGTGAGGTTTAGCCCTACAAAGGTGAGGGCAAATTGAACCAAGCCGAGGTAAATCGCCAAGATCACTATCGCCATCAAAAAGCCCAACAGCTTTTCCATGCCAGTGCCTGTGTATTCCAGCGGATCATCGTCTATTGTCAACGACCCCCAAAGGTATTGGCGCACACGCGTTGTCGCCCAAAACCGATAAATTCCTAATGTAATAAATGACAAAACGCTTGTTTGAAAAACGAGTTTGAAAATCCCATTCGAGTCTTGTTCGAATTTTGGGTATGTAAAATCAGTCAAGTATTCCGTCCCTATTTAATTCAGTTAAACTTATTATCCCTCGGAAATCCACGTGGGGCCATACGTCCTGCGCTGGCGCGTTTGGCGGTCCATTCTGTTAAATCTGTTTCTGTTCGTGTGCGACCTGCTGGATCAAGCCAGCTCAGCCCCTCATTTAGGGTAAAGGTGGTTGCATCGGAGAGACCACCATCTTTGTATTTTTGCAAGCGAACGCCTTTGCCGCGACCCATTTCTGGGAGTTCTTCAATATCAAAGACCAAGACTTTGCGGTTTTCTCCGACAACGGCCACATGAGTGCCATTGACCGTTTTGCAAACCAACGCCTTGTTGGGCGCACGGACATTCAACACCTGTTTGCCGCCCCGCGTTTGGGCCAAAACTTCGGCCTCAGGCACGATAAACCCATCCCCCGCAGTGGACGCCACGAGCAATTTACCGTTTGGATCATGGATTAAGATATCAACAATTTCGACATCATTTGGCAAATCCACCATCAAACGAAGGGGTTCGCCCATTCCACGACCGCCCGGCAGATTGGCGGCGGAGACGGTGTAAAAGCGACCATTGCTCCCAAAGACCAACAAGCGATCCGTGGTTTCCGCGTGGAATATGAACCGAGGACCATCGCCGTCTTTGAATTTCAATTCGCGCGACAGATCAATGTGACCTGTCATGGCGCGAATCCAACCCATTTGGCTGCAGACAACGGTAATCGGTTCCTTGTCGATCATTGCCTCAAGGGGGACCTCTTCGAATTCACCAGCTTCGGCAAATTGCGAGCGACGCGCGCCGCCAACATAGTCTTTGCCGAATTTCTTCTTGGTTTCCTTGAGCTGGGTCGCAATCGCGGACCATTGCAAGTCTTCGCTTGCCAAGAGATCGGCGAGGCCTGCGCGCTCTTCCATCAAGGTGTCGCGTTCGCGAACCAATTCCATTTCTTCGAGCTTACGCAAAGATCGCAAGCGCATGTTCAAAATGGCTTCCGCTTGGACTTCGCTGAGCTCACCATCACCAGCGGCAGGGCTGATGTAGGATTTTTCATCCATGGCGCGCGCGTGATCTAGCGACCAATTTTCCCGCATCAGTGCGGATTTTGGGTCGTCGTCATAGCGGATGATATCAATCACACGATCCAAGTTGAGGAAGGCGATGATAAAGCCTTCGAGCACTTCGAGACGATGATCAATTTTTTCCACGCGGTGCTGGCTGCGTCGTTGAAGCACTTCGCGGCGATGATCCAAAAACGCGCGTAGTACCTCTTTGAGGCTACACACTTTGGGCGTCAGGCCGTCAATCAAGACGTTCATGTTCAGCGAAAAGCGAATTTCCAAATCGCTATTTTTGAACATCATCCCCATAAGAACCTCTGGGGCCACATTTTTAGTGCGCGGTTCAAGGATCAAACGGATGTCTTCGGCGCTTTCATCGCGCACATCGCCCAAGATCGGAACTTTTTTGGTTTGGATCAGCTCAGCAATTTTTTCGATGAGCTTGGATTTCTGAACTTGGTAAGGGATTTCTGTAACGACGATTTGCCATTGCCCGCGGCCAAGGTCTTCGACTTCCCATTTACAGCGCAGCCGGAATGAGCCGCGCCCTGTTCTATAGGCCTGTGCAATGCTTTCTGCGCTTTCAACGATCACGCCCCCTGTTGGGAAATCTGGACCGGGAATGTAATTGAGAAGCGTATCATCACGGGCATCTGGGGTTTTGATCAGATGAACACAGGCATCGCAGAGTTCGGAAATATTATGAGGCGGGATATTCGTCGCCATACCAACCGCAATCCCACTTGATCCATTCGCCAAGAGATTAGGGAAGGTCGCAGGCAAAACAACTGGTTCGCTCAGGGTTCCATCATAGTTGTCACGGAAATCGACGGCGTTTTCGTTCAGCCCCTCAAGAAGGGCTTCGGCAACTGCGGTCATGCGGGCTTCTGTATATCGGCTTGCCGCTGGATTATCGCCGTCAATATTACCGAAATTTCCCTGTCCATCCACGAGAGGATAGCGCACGTTGAAATCTTGGGCCAAGCGGGCCATCGCATCATAAATGGCGGCATCCCCGTGGGGGTGATAGTTCCCCATCACATCGCCGCTGATCTTGGCAGATTTACGGAATCCGCCGCTTGAGGCCAGTCGCAATTCACGCATTGCATATAGAATGCGGCGGTGCACTGGCTTTAGCCCATCCCGTGCATCAGGAAGCGCACGGTGCATAATTGTTGAGAGCGCATAGGTTAAATAACGCTCACCAATTGCACGTCTCAAGGGTTCTGCAGAAATTTCGCCCATGTTGGGGTCTTCGATCAAATCATTCATAGATAATGTGATAGCGACAAGGGTTTGCTTGGTAAAGCAGGATGCGGGGAAAAACTTAAAAGTTTTCACTTCCGGATGGTTTGATGTATCCTTAAAGGTAGGGTATATTGTCCGTTGTGGGTAAGGGGTAAACTATGTGGCGTCTCATAATAGTATCATTTTTAGCATTAGGATTCGCGTTCTACGAGTTAAGTGGTGGATCAGATTTTCAACCACCTGAATTGGAAAAACGTGCTTCTGTAGAATCACCGATAGAACAAGAGGTTATTGATCCTTTTGTGCGTGCTGATCAAAACAATTCGCAGTTTGCATTATTGGATAAAGCCGATGTTCCAACGCAAGACATTGTGAGTGACGCCAACAGCGAAGAAGTCGTTGGGCGCGCCTTGTGGGACGTTCCAGCTCTAGGATCTGATTCGCTCGACTTGGGGTCGCTTCAGGCGAGCTTGGTCTCCTTGGACTTGGCGGAGGCGCCTGTAAATGTCACAGACTCGATTGATGATGTGCGCGAAGTTGCAGGAAACCGCGTGAACCTACGCAATGGTCCGGGGACGCAATATGGTGTTCTGTCCAAGCTGACACGCGGTGAAAAAGTGGCCATTTTGCAAGAGCCGGGAAATGGGTGGTTGAAGCTTCGTGTGGTGGAAACGAACCGCATTGGGTGGCTTGCTGCGTCACTCGTTAACTAGTCGCTTGTCGCTCTGCTAAGATTGCGTCATGTTGCCCTCAAATAGGGGGCGACATGCAAAAAACGATACTCATCACAGGCTGTTCATCAGGAATAGGATACGACGCGGCTCATGGGTTGCGTGAGGCGGGATGGCGCGTGTTTGCGTCCTGTCGCCGGCAAAGCGATTGTGATCGTTTGACCTCTGAGGGGTTCGAGACTGTTTTGCTCGATTATTCCGATAGTGCGAGCCTGAGCTCCGGAGTTGACTACGTCCTGTCGAAGACTGGCGGAACACTTGATGCCCTCTATAATAATGGGGCTTTTGCCGTTCCCGGTGCTGTTGAAGATTTGCCGACCGATGCTTTGCGATCCGTTTTTGAGGCCAATTTATTTGGTTATCACGAATTAACCCGCCTCGTTTTGCCCATTATGCGACGTCAGGGGCATGGTCGCATTGTGAACTGTTCTTCTGTTTTAGGGTTGGTGCCGATGAAATGGCGAGGCGCTTATGTGGCCTCAAAATTCGCGCTCGAAGGTTTGACTCAGACCCTGCGGATGGAAATGATGGATACGCCTATTCACATCATCACCCTGCAACCTGGGCCAATCACATCCAAGATTCGTCAAAATTCTATCCCGCATTTTGAGAAATGGATTGACTGGGAAAACTCGCCGCGTCGGGATCAATATAAAAACAAGTTGATTGACCGTCTCTACCACAGCAGTGGACCCGACCGATTTGAGCTTCCTGCGCGTGCGGTGACCGATAAATTGCTCAAGGCATTAACGGCGCATAATCCAAAGCCGTTTTATTTCGTCACAACGCCGACCTATTTAATGGCGGGATTGAAACGAATTTTACCGACGCGGATGTTGGAAGCACTGGTTGCACGCGGCTGATCGTCATAGTTTGGAAAATTGCTATTCGCTTTTTCCAGCGGCCCGACTAGATACAGAGACAACATAAATAGAAAGTAGCCCCAATGTTCAGTGATCCTCTCTTCCTCTTAGTCATAGTATCCATGGCCGTCGTTGCAATCATTCTCTTGATTGGTATCGGTGGCTTTGGTCGCGGTGGCGAATTTAACAAGAAATATGCAAATAAACTCATGCGGATGCGGATCATGGCGCAATTTGTTGCAGTTATTTTGATTTTGATTTTTGTGTATTTCGCACGCAGCTAAGTTAGCAGGGAAACGATTATGGTAGTTCTAAACAAGATTTACACAAAAACTGGGGATGCCGGTGAGACGGCGCTGGGAAATGGTGTGCGCATTGCAAAACATTCTGTGCGCGTCACGGCCTATGGCACCTCGGATGAGCTGAATTCTCATTTGGGTGTGGCGCGTCTGGTTGCTGAGGGGGATATGGATGCCATGCTCTCTCGCATTCAAAACGACTTGTTTGATTTGGGGGCGGATCTCTGTACGCCAGATATTGAAAACGATGACACCGCCGAATACCCACGGCTCAGAATGTTGGAGTCTCAAGTCAAGCGTCTTGAAAGCGAAATTGACGAGATGAACAGCAATCTCGAAACATTGCGGAGCTTTATCTTGCCTGGTGGCTCGGCTTTGGCGGCCCATCTGCATGTGTGTCGCACGGTTGCACGTCGCGCGGAGCGGTTATGTGTGGAGCTTGCGACGATGGAAACCATTAATCCTGAAGCTGTGAAATACTTGAATCGCCTGTCGGATTGGTTCTTTGTTGCGGCGCGTGTTGCCAATAATGGCGGTAAGGATGATGTTCTTTGGGTGCCAGGGGCAAATCGCTAAGAGGTCCTAGCAAAACGACGCTTGGCCCCATCGAGGGGCGCGCGCGTCGGTCCAAAGTCTTGGACGGTTTCGCGGAAGTGTTCGGTTTTGAAATCGTAGAACGCGACGTCCTTTAGCGCTACCGTGACGATTTTGCCCTATTCCTAGCAAGAACAAACTTATATCAACACTGTGAGAGCCAATAAAGAGTCGCGGTAGCGATGCAAAACGAAGGAGACTTACGCTCATGAAGGTACTCGTACCCGTCAAGCGCGTGATCGATTATAACGTGAAAGTTCGTGTTAAAGCGGATGGCAGCGGTGTTGATCTTGCGAATGTAAAAATGTCCATGAACCCTTTTGATGAAATTGCTGTCGAAGAAGCAATTCGTTTGAAAGAAGCGGGGAAAGCAGACGAAATCGTCGTCGTGTCAATTGGTGTTGAAAAAGCGCAAGAAACATTGCGTACGGCGTTGGCCATGGGTGCGGATCGCGCGATTTTGGTAACAGCGACTGATGACGTGCACACAGATATCGAGCCTTTGTCAGTGGCAAAGATCATCGCGAAAGTCGTTGAAGAAGAGCAGCCTGGCTTGGTGCTTTGCGGCAAGCAAGCAATCGACAATGACATGAATGCGACCGGTCAAATGGTTTCCGCCCTCTTGGGATGGTCTCAGGCGACATTTGCATCAGAAGTTGACGTTGACGGTGATAGCGCAACAGTCACTCGTGAAGTTGACGGCGGTTTGCAAACGATCAAAGTGAACATGCCCGCCATCATCACAGTTGACTTGCGTCTAAACGAGCCGCGCTATGCTTCTTTGCCTAACATCATGAAAGCAAAGAAAAAGCCATTGGATGTGAAATCTGCAGCTGATTACAGCGTAGACGTCTCCCCACGGTTAACAATCGTTAAAACAACAGAACCAGAGGCGCGCGCTGCTGGTATCAAAGTTGGCTCAGTTGATGAGTTGGTCGAGAAACTTAAAGAAGCAGGAGCAGTGTAATGGCAGTTCTACTACTTGCAGAATTGAATGGTTCCGAACTTGCGACGGATGCGACAGCAAAAGCTGTTACCGCGGCTAAGGCGCTGGGCGATGTCACCGTTCTCTGTGCGTCCTCAGGATGCTCTGGTGCAGCGGATGAGGCGGCCAAGCTTGATGGCGTGGCCAAAGTGCTTTGCGCAGATGATGCGGCCTATGGCAATGGGTTGGCTGAGCCAATCGCAGCTTTGGTTGTGTCTTTGGCAGGCGATTATGAACACATCGTCGCCCCAGCAACGAACAGTGCCAAGAACGTCTTGCCACGCGCTGCGGCCTTGTTGGACGTGATGGTTATCACTGATGCGACAGCCGTTGTGGATGGCAACACGTTTGAGCGTCCGATCTACGCTGGTAACGCAATTCAAACAGTTCAATCCGGTGATGCGACGAAAGTCGTCACTTTCCGCACAGCGAGCTTTGATGCCGCAAGCGAGGGCGGTTCTGCGTCTGTTGAAACTATTTCAGCGGCGGCGAACCCTGGATTGTCCTCTTGGGTTGAGGACAAAGTTGCAGCGACGGATCGTCCTGAGTTGACCTCAGCGGGCATCGTTGTTTCCGGTGGTCGTGGTGTTGGATCCGAAGAAAGCTTTGCAATCATTGAAAAGCTTGCGGATAAACTTGGCGCGGCTGTTGGTGCGTCTCGTGCGGCCGTAGACTCTGGCTATGCGCCGAACGATTGGCAAGTGGGTCAAACAGGCAAAGTTGTTGCGCCTGAGCTTTATATTGCGGCTGGTATTTCCGGCGCGATTCAGCACTTGGCTGGAATGAAAGACTCCAAAATCATCGTTGCGATCAACAAAGATGAAGAAGCCCCAATTTTCCAAGTTGCAGACTTTGGCTTGGTTGCGGATCTTTTTGATGCCGTTCCTGAATTGACAGAAAAACTAGGCTAAGCCTAAATTAGAATTCACGAAGAGGCCCGCTTACTCAAGCGGGCCTTTTTGCGTGTAATTCACCGCACACCATGTTTGCGCAATGGTCATGCGCGCGTTGGTCCATTTCTTCGAGAACGGCAAAGCTTGGTAGTTTTCTCAACGACCGCTTTTTCGTGACCGAGATCAACCCTCTGGTGAACGGCAAGATTGCATCAATGTCACCCGCTGTAATGAAATTGGGATCCGCTTCGAGAAGCCCGTTTTCACGTGGGGCCATGTCCCGTGTGGAAAGCCATAATAAATGCGGCTTCACAGGCAGGGCGTGACACAACCGTCTCATGTTGGTTTGCCACGTTTGGCGAAGGTGATTGCGCACACGACGAAAACGATCTGGATCCTCGGTTTCCAGATGGCTGAGCATATGCCGCGTGAAATGGAATTCTGTGAAATCGATATTTGGGTAGAGGTCGCGAAGCTTGGAATGCGCTGTGATAAAACGATCATTGCGACGTGGATGCACGGAGTAATAATCGTTTGATTGACTATGTGCGCCCATGATTTGGATCACGATGTGAGACGCATTTTTGCACAATGCCAATAATTCGGGGTCCTTTAGGATCGCATCCAATCCCCCATTCAATATGCCAAAATTGGCGACTGGTTGTTTCAGATGTCGCTCCAACAGCAACGGAAAAGGGGCCGCCACTGTTTGGCCAAAGGTGTCCGTAGACCCAAAGCACGCGATAAAAGGTTTGTTTAATTGTTTTTTCGGTCCTCGAAAAATATTTTTTGACAGACCATATTGGCACAACGAAAAATCAAGGCTCCGCTGGCCCATTCTTGCATAAGTCATAACTCACCACCATTTTTTCCCGCCTTTAGAATGGTGTCTAAATCTTGCCAAAGGCCTAACAATTAAACTTGGAAACACTTCGCCCATGCCTTGCTATTTGAGAGGGCTCAGACATATTGTGGCATAAGTCACAGCAAGGACATGCGTTATGGAAATCAAGTCAGTTGGAATTATTGGTGCAGGTCAGATGGGCAATGGGATTGCGCATGTGATGGCGATTGCTGGATATGATGTTCTGTTGAATGATGTTTCGCAGGACGCTCTTGATACGGCGCTTGTCAGAATCGACAAGAATATGGAACGCCAACTCAAAGGGGGCAAAATCTCGCCCGCGGACAAGTCAGACGCAATGGGGCGGATCAAATCGACACTTGATCTCGCTGAGTTGGGAAAAAGTGATTTGATCATTGAGGCCGCGACCGAAAATGAAACGATCAAGCAAAAGATCTTTGACAGCCTATTGCCACATATCAAAGACACCACGATTTTGACGTCAAATACCTCGTCTATCTCAATAACGCGCCTTGCGAGCCGAACAGATCGGCCTGAAAAATTCATGGGCTTCCATTTTATGAACCCTGTCCCTGTGATGCAGTTGGTCGAACTAATCCGCGGCATTGCAACGGATCAAGAGACATATGATGCCTGTTTAGCAGTTGTGAACAACTTGGGAAAAACAGCGGCAAGCGCAGAGGATTTCCCTGCCTTTATTGTGAACCGCATCTTGATGCCGATGATTAACGAAGCCGTCTATACCTTATACGAAGGGGTCGGGTCCGTGCGCTCGATTGATCAATCGATGAAGTTGGGCGCCAATCATCCAATGGGTCCACTTGAGCTTGCTGATTTTATTGGTCTCGATACATGTCTGGCGATTATGAACGTGCTGCATGAGGGATTGGCCGATACGAAATATCGCCCCTGTCCTTTGTTGACCAAATATGTCGAAGCAGGCTGGCTAGGTCGCAAGACCAAGCGTGGATTTTATGATTACCGTGGCGAAGAGCCTGTGCCGACCCGCTAGCGGTGGGAGGCAAGCTTTAGGGTTTCTTCGCGGAGCCATTCCATGAAACCGCGTGGGTTTGAGGACCATTTTGACACGGTCTCATTCGGGATCACATCCCCTACAACGGGATTTTGCGGTTTATTCAAAGCGTGCACGATCTCACGGATCAAGAGGCCTTGCCGGATTGTCGCCGAGATTTGGTTCGCGATTTGATACAGCCGTGAATTCGACCCAGGGAAGTAAATCGGCAATACATCGGCGCCTGATTTTTGGATCATTTTCGCAGTAAACGGGTTCCACATTTTTTCAACGACGGGGCCAAACATCGTGTCAGACGACGATACGGCACCGGATGGGAAAATGATAATCACGCCGCCCGCTTTGAGATGCTCCATTGCTGTCTTGCGCATCTCAAGATTTTTGTTGAGCGAGTCATCTTCGTGAGGAAAGGGAACGGGGATCATGAATTCATCAATTTCCATGACACCTGTTAACAAAGAGCGTGTCAGGATTTTGTAGTCCTTGCGAACGCGCCCCACTAATTCCGCCAAAACCATCCCATCAACCAACCCGTGAGGGTGGTTCGCGGTAATGACCAATGGGCCAGTTTTCGGGATTTTGTTGGACTCTTCGATTGGCGTGATAACATCGATCCCCATGACACCGAGGGCTTGACCCCAAAAGGGTTGGCCAAAGGGAACACCCATCGCTTCGAATTTACGGATCTTACGGATCAGCGTTAGCTTGCCTGTAAAAAGCTCCATCGCTTGAATGATGAACTTTTTATACGGGTTCTTGAACGTATTGGCGTAGGACAGCCGGCGTTGATCATAGGGCTGATCGTTTAGCTGAGCTATCTCGGAATTCGAGGTGCCATTCAGGTCTTGATCTGTCAATGGAACGCCTAACGTTAAAGGTCTTCGCCAAAACGATTGGCGATCAAAGTTTCTAAAGCTTCCGCCAATTCAGTTGCCTGAGCACCCGAAATGCGAACGTCTATGGATGTACCCTTTGATGCGGCTAACATCAATAGGCCCATAATGCTGTCGCCGCCCGTGCTGAGCCCATCTCGGCTCACCTCTGCAGAGGCATCGAATTGTTCGACCACTTCTACAAACTTAGCGGATGCGCGGGCGTGAAGACCTTTTTCGTTAATGATATCGAAGGTCCGTTGTAAGTCAGTGCTCATACCTTGCCTTGTTTTTGTGCTTCTAACGAGTTCATATACTTGCGGCCTGCCGTTAGAGCAGTTTCAATCGCCTCGGGTATAGGTTGTTTTCGGCTCTTTGCAAGTTGGATCAACATTGGGAGATTGGCACCAAACAAAAGACAGTCCTCATTTGGATGACAGGCGCGGCGGGCGAGGTTGCTTGGGCTTCCCCCAAACATATCGGTCACAACGACCACGCCTTCGCCTATGTCTGTCATTTCAATGGCCTGTTTGATTTCCGTAACCTTGCCTGGTCTATCGCATTCCGCTGCGACGGACACAGCGGTGATCCCTGGTTGATTGCCCACGACATGCTCAACCGCTGCCAAATATTCTTTGGCTAATCCCCCATGTGCGACGATCACGATCCCGATCACGTGCGATCCTTTCACTAGGTAGGTGCAGACACCTACTAACCCCGTTCCAATTCCCTGTGCCTAATTGACACTTGCCAACCAGACTCTTCAAGAGCCAAAGCCATAGTTTCCGCTAGGGTAACTGAGCGATGTTGGCCGCCCGTACATCCAAATCCGATTGAAAAATGTGTTTTCCCTTCGTCGGCGTAGGCCGGTAGCAAGAACATACACATGTCTTTGGTTTTTTCAAAGAATTCTGCAAACCTTGGATCACCTTTAACGAAATTTTGAACGGCCTCACTTGTTCCGTTAAAGCTACGCAGGGATTCATCCCAATAGGGGTTATTGAGAAAGCGACAATCGAACATCATATCAACGCCGCGGGGGAGGCCTCTTTTGTAGGAAAAGGATTGTATTGAGACGGCCAAATCATTGCCAGATTTGTTCGCAAACCAATGACGAATTTCTGTCTTGAGCTGATGTGGGCTGAGATCGGACGTGTCGATCAAGACATCGGCCCGTAATTTGATCGCCGCAAGTAAGTCAAATTCGCGCTCAATCCCCTCTAGTGGCGTTTCCGCAGGGGCCAAGGGATGGCGGCGACGGGTCTCTGAGAAACGACGCATCAAGACATCTGTTTGGCAATGCACATATAAGAGCTCGCATGAAATGCCGTCTTGCTCGGTTAAGGTCTGCAGTAACTCGAGAACGCCGTGGGTAGAGAAATCTCGGTTTCGCGTATCGATGCCAATAGCTAAGGGTTTGCTCATGGACGCTGGATCCACGACGCGTGCGACTAAGGACAACGGAAGATTATCAATGGTCTCGTATCCCAAGTCTTCCAAAGCGCCAATTGCTGTTGATCGCCCTGCACCAGAGGGGCCCGTGACCAATACCAATCGCTTCAAGTGTTCCATGTCAGTCTGTTCAATTCTGTTATACATGTTTACTCAGTCCAAATTTTGCAGCCAAAAATACAGCTTCGGCAAATGCCGGTGTTTCCGATTTTTGAAGTACTGCAATATTTAGTCCGAGAATTGATTTTGACCTGTGTAGAGGTAATCGTTCCGTGGTTAAACTCTCTAAATCTAATAAAAATTTTATTTTTGTGCTGGGGAGACTGGGAACGGATAATATCCCGACGCCGCGCGCTTCGATCAATCCTGAAATTGCCGTGGGGGCGGTTGCAACGAGGTGCTGGTTAACAACCCGTAGCTCTGTTTGATCATCGCTCACCAGATGCGCGCCAAGGGCCATCAGCTGTAATGTCAGTGTCGATTTCCCGCTTCCTGATTTACCTTGGATCAGAATGCCAGAGCCGTCTATGTCGACGCAATTGGCATGAATGATCTGTTCAGGAGCCTGTGTCATAGCTAGAGGGGCAATCCGACGACAAATCGTGCCCCAAGTGGGGCCGAGGTGGCATCGGCCAGCGTTGGGCGAATGTTTTCCGCCCAGATCACGCCATCATGCGCCTCGACAATTTGTTTGGAAATCGCAAGACCAAGTCCGGAGTTATTCCCGAAATCATTTTCCGGGCGTTCCGAGTAAAACCGATTGAATACTTTGTGAAGCGCTTGTTCTGGAATGCCAGGGCCTGTGTCCTCAACAACAATGAGAACACGGTTTTCCCGCATCCTGACCCAAACGCGGATAGCATCGCCATCGTCGCAAAAGCTAATCGCATTTGTGATCAGGTTAACAAAGACCTGAGCCAAGCGGGGTTCTAGCCCGTTTATCTCGATAGGGTGGTCTGGCAAATCGGAAATGAAATCAATGCCTTTGCTTTTGGCGTCTTCACCCAAATATTGGGTTAGATTGGTGACCAAGTTAACAAGATTAAAGCTTTCTTGTTGCTCTTTGACCAATTCGCTGTCCAAGCGTGAGGCATTGGAAATATCACTGACCAAGCGGTCAAGGCGACGCACATCATGGTCGATCACATCTAATAGCTTGTCTCTTTGATCATCTCGCTTGGCAACGCGCAGGGTGCCGACAGCGGATCGAAGCGAGGCAAGGGGGTTCTTAATCTCATGTGCAACATCCGCTGCGAATTGCTCGTTATTTTCAATGCGATCATAGAGGGCGGCGACCATTCCACGAAGAGCCGCAGAGAGGCGACCAATTTCATCAGGACGTGCTGTTAAATCTGGGATGCGAATACGGGCAGGGGCCACATTTTTTGAATTCTTCTCACGGCCCAATTCAGCAGCGGTGGCTAGATCACTCAGCGGGTTTGAGATAGTGGAGGCAAGCACCAAGGACAATGCAACAGAAACAATCGCGCCGATCAAGAGCAATTGAAGGACCCGCTCGCGTTCTTGTTTCACCAACATGTCAATTTCACCAGCCGCGCTCACCAACACGGCGACGCCTACGATGATGTCATTCTGTTCAACCGGGGCCGTAGCGGCGAATTCATTTGCCGCCATCGTGTCGCGGAAATTTGAGAAATGCGTCTCGCCTTGCAAGGAGAAATTCAAGATCGCCTTGATGCGCTCTTCTCGTGTCTGAGCATTCGCCGGTTCAGCGTCGTTGTTTGGTATGAAAGAGGACAATCCCTGCCAGATGAAGTTCAGCCCATCTGTAATCGGGGTAAAGGGCTCTGTTGCTCGTAAGGTTTCGGAAAACTCGATTTGTCCTTGGCTTAGCATTTCCGCGATTTTTTCGCCGTCTGTGTCGAACAAAAAGAGGGTGGTTCCATTGCGCAGGCTGAGACCAGAGATTGCATCGATGAGTTCGGGCGAGGTAGTCAAGGACGCGGTGTCCTCTGGCAACCTTGCCGACAGAACATTCGCGGCCATGTCAACTTCGATAAGCATGGAGCGCGCACGCTGATGAACCAAACTGTCACGAGATGAATTTAACCAAAGAATCCCTGCAATCATAATAAACAGGGCGATGAGGTTAAAGGTGACGATCTTGCGTGTTAGCGGCGATCTGCGAAAGGCAAAAATGCCACGTTTGGCGCGCGATGTTTCAAGCTCTGATACCGCAGGATCGGAGCTTTCCCAATCTTCGCCGAGCAGCACATCAGAGTGTTCTCTGTGCTGCACATCGTTCATTCGCATACCGTCGATACTTGTCATGATTACTCTTCGTTATAGCGGTAGCCGATACACATAAAGTGTCTCGATCGCGGAAAATTCATCGTCTGCACTGCGCATTTTCTTACGAAGGCGTTTGATGTGGCTGTCGATTGTGCGATCGTCCACATAAACCTGATCGTCATAAGCAACATCCATCAATTGGTCGCGGCTTTTCACAAACCCTGGGCGCTGCGCCAAAGCTTGAAGCAATAGAAATTCAGTGACGGTCAGAGAGACATCTTTGCCTTTCCATGAAACGGAATGGCGAAGCGGGTCCATCGAAAGCTCACCACGGACCATGATTTTGGTCTCTTCGCTATCGGCGACAACTATGCCTTCATTGGCATCTTTGCGGCGCAAGAGAGAGCGGATGCGTTCAAGCAAAAAGCGTTGGGAAAATGGCTTTTTGACATAATCATCGGCGCCCATACGCAACCCGAGAACTTCGTCAATTTCATCGTCCTTTGACGTCAGGAAAATAACGGGCATTGCTGTTTTTTGGCGCAAGCGCTGAAGCAAATCCATCCCATCCATGCGCGGCATCTTGATGTCCAAAACAGCCATGTCAGGAAGGCGTCGGTTGAAGGCATCCAATGCGGATTGACCGTCATTGTAGGTTTCCACTTCAAAGCCTTCGGCCTCAAGCAACATGGAAACCGACGTTAGAATATTGCGATCGTCATCAACAAGAGCGATACGTGCCATGTTTATTGTCCTATTTTTCTGCTCATTATGGCAGGATTATGCCTTTAGTCAGGGCTAAGAATCAACGACCAAATATCGATTCGGTGACTTTTGTCTGCTGAAACCGATATTTTTTGATTAATTTTCAACTTAGAGACCTGTCTCAGCCTGAGAATGTTTCCCATCGGGAACATGATTGCGCTATCGGTGAAAATGGTTGCGCTAACAGTGACATACCGTCCTAGTCACCTTGGAAATCAACGTGTTAAAGAGAGTGGGTTCCATAGAACGATCGATGGGATGAGGGGCGAAAATTGCTGAGACACCCCTGTAATAAATATTCCGCGTACGGCCGCGGCACTAGGAGTTCCACAATGACATTAGGACGGGTAAACCCGCAATTCCGACTAGAAGATCAAGGCATCAACGGTCTGGGCAATGTCTATTATAACTTTATTGAACCGGCCCTGATCGAAGCGGCCGTGAAAAATAACGAAGGTAAAATTGGCATCGGTGGCACATTCTTGGTCACAACGGGCAAATTTACGGGTCGCTCCCCCAAAGACAAGCATGTGGTTAAAACAGCCTCAGTTGCAGATACAATTTGGTGGGAAAATAATGCAGAGATGTCAGAAGCGGGCTTTGATGCCCTGCACGCTGATATGCTTGAGCATATGAAGGGCAAAGAGTATTACGTCCAAGATTTGGTGGGCGGTGCTGATCCTGAGCAAGCCATCAACGTACGTATGGTGACAGAGCTTGCTTGGCACGGGTTGTTCATCCGCCACCTTCTGCGCCGTCCTGCGCGTGAGGCATTAGATAGCTTTATTGCAGATTTCACCGTGATCAATTGCCCAAGCTTCCAAGCCGACCCTGCAAAACACGGCTGCCGCAGCGAAACTGTCATCGCAATGAACTTTGACAAAAAGTTGATTTTGATCGGCGGCACAGAATATGCGGGTGAGAACAAAAAATCAGTCTTTACTCTGTTGAACTACTTGCTTCCTGAAAAAGGCATCATGCCGATGCATTGCTCTGCAAACCATGCAACGGGTAATCCGGTTGATACGGCTGTCTTCTTTGGTTTGTCTGGCACAGGCAAGACGACCTTGTCTGCGGATCCTGCGCGGACTTTGATTGGGGATGATGAGCACGGCTGGTCAGATCGCGGCACCTTTAACTTTGAAGGTGGCTGCTATGCCAAAACGATCAACCTCAATGCTGAAGCAGAGCCAGAAATCTATGCGACAACGCAAAAATTTGGCACTGTTATCGAGAACATGGTGTTCGACGAAGAGACGCTGGAACTTGATTTTGACGACGACAGTCTAACGGCAAATATGCGCTGTGCGTATCCGCTTGATTATATCTCAAACGCCTCCGATACGGCTTTGGGGGGGCATCCAAAGAATGTGATCATGCTGACTTGTGACGCATTCGGCGTGTTGCCTCCGATTGCGCGTTTGACACCTGCGCAAGCGATGTATCACTTCTTGTCAGGGTTCACATCCAAGGTTGCGGGCACAGAGCGTGGCGTGACTGAGCCTGAGCCAACATTCTCAACATGTTTCGGTGCGCCCTTCATGCCACGTCGCCCAGAGGTTTATGGAAACCTTTTGCGTGACAAAATTGCAAAACACGGCGCGACATGTTGGTTGGTGAATACTGGTTGGACCGGTGGCGCTTATGGCACAGGATCACGTATGCCGATCAAGGCGACACGTGCCTTGCTTACGGCGGCGTTGAACGGTGACCTCTCTGGTGCGGAATTCCGCAAGGATCCGAATTTCGGATTTGACGTACCTGTTTCTGTTGCGGGTGTGGATGCAAGCTTGCTTGACCCACGCAGTACATGGGCCGATGCCGACGCATATGACCGCCAAGCCGCGAAATTGGTCGAGATGTTCTCAGACAATTTTGCGCAATATGTGCCGTTCATTGACGACGACGTAAAAGCCGCTGCAATAGGCTAATCGGTTACGAATAAAATATTAAAGAGCCTCGACTTTCGTCGGGGCTTTTTTATTTACTAGAATCGGGTTAAGGATTTCTTGTTCAATTTTGAGCGAAGGCTTTTTTATGTCCGATAAATTTGATTGGTTTCTTATTCAGTTTAAACCCAACTCGTATCGCCTTGCGGAACGAAATTTGGGGCGGCAGGGGTTTCATACCTTTCTGCCAATGCAAAAGGTGACGTCGCGCAAGACAACAAAATTTGTTACTGCATCACGCCCGTTGTTTCCAGGCTATTTCTTTGTTGGCTGCGATGGCGCATCTATGCCGTGGCGCAAAATCAATAGCACAGTTGGTGTGTCAAAGCTTGTGAGCTTTGCAGGCAAGCCAAGCCAAATTCCCAATGACCTAGTCGACGCCTTGAAACTGCGCTGCGATGAAGCTGGTGAATTGAAACCGCCACAGGTTTTCAAGCCCGGCGATGACGTCATACTGACAGCTGGGCCTTTTGCTGATTTTGCGGCGACGGTCGAGACGATGGCGGCCGATCAACGGGTTTGGGTGCTGCTTGACCTGATGGGACAAAAATCACGGGTTCAAGTGAACGCGTCAGATTTAGTAGCCTAAGAATACAAAGCCTCTGTTTCAATGAGCTTTTGCTTACGCCAAAGCCCGCCTGCATAGCCCGTTAACGTGCCATCGGCCCCAATCACACGATGACAGGGGATGACAATCGCAATTTGATTTGATCCATTCGCCCGCGCCACTGCGCGGCTCGCTGTGGGTTGTCCGATTGCTTGGGCTAAGCCGCCATAAGACATTGTCTTGCCTGCGGGAATCTCTTGGAGCGCGCGCCAAACGCTCTGGGTAAAAGGCGTTCCATGCATCACAAGTGGGATGTCAAAGGTCGCGCGCTTTCCGTTGAAATACTCATTCAACTGAGCTTCCAAAGTGTCAATGACCGGGGTGCGCCCAAATCCAAGGCTGCCTTTGTTGGCCTTGTATAATTTTTCGACTTCGCGTGCCAATCCTTTGCGATCGATGAACTCTAACAAATGCAAGTTGTCTTTGTCCGCAATCGCAACCATTGGCCCCAAGGGGGTGTCTATCCAATCAATCGACAAGAGCCCCGTTTGTTGAAGCTGAGACGGGGTGAGGCCCGTGACCTTTACGAAGGTGTCGCGAAAGGCAGAGGCGCTTTCAAATCCAGCGAGGTATTGTGCGTCAATGACACGTCCGCCTTGGGCCAAATGGGCAAACCCGTGGCGCAACCGCGTCAGTCGCGCCAATTCGAGGAAGGTCATGCCAAAGTGGCGTTTGAATTGACGCCGCACAGTAGACAGATCAAGCCCAAGGTCAGCAATATCGCTTTCTTGCCATTTGCGATGGGGATCTGAGGTCAAAGCATCATAAAGCGTTTTCATGCCCGCGTTTTCCGCCAGCCCCATCCCCGTTGGGTCGCAGCGTTTACAGGGGCGATACCCCGCCTCTAGACAGGCATGGATCGTATCGTAAAACGTGCAATTCTTTTGCAACGGCTTGCGCGCGGGGCAGGTGAAATTACAAAATATCCCCGTGGATGAGACCGCAACAAAGGCCTGCCCATCATAGCTTGGGTCTTTGTTGGTGAGCGCCGCATACAAGGTATCGTGATCGGGTAGAGCAAATAACATGCGCCCACATTAGCCGAAAAATTCAGTCTCACCAGTCGGAAATCAGGCATCACAGTTTATTTAGGACGCAGGCCGCACCTTTAGCCAAACGCCACCCGTGGGGCGCATTGTCAAAATCATTTCAGGAACGGGTTGTTTTGACGGGATCGCTTCAAAGTCAAATTTCTGCAGTAAGGTCGCAAAAATAATCACAGCCTCCTGAAGCGCAAAACTCGCCCCAATACACACCCGTGGGCCATCAATAAAAGGCAGATAGCTAAAGCGGTCATGTTTTTGGCCCTCTCCAAAACGCTCTGGTCGAAAGGCATCGGGATCCTCCCAGAGCATTTTGTGACGGTGCAGGCAATAAATCGGGATGAGAACCGTTTGGCCTGCGCGAATTTTGCGGCCACATAAGACATCATCTTGCTGTGCGGTCCGCGACACGATGGGGGCAGGGGGATAGAGCCTGAGGGTTTCATCAATGACCTGACGGACAAAGGTGAGCCGTTCGACGTGTTCGATGGTCAACGGGCCATCGCCAACAATGTCGCGCACTTCTTGGCGGGCTTTGTCTTGGACCTCTGGATCAAAGGCCAAGAGGTAGAGCGCCCATGACAAGGTCAAAGCTGTGGTTTCATGACCTGCGGTGATAAAGGCCAGCAAATTGTCCCTAATGACAATAGGGTCCATTTTGCGTTTTGTTTCTGGGTCTTCGCCGTCAAACAAGAGATCCAACAGATCAGGCGGCGTTGACGCCCCCGCCCCCTCACGCGCCGTGATCACCTCTTCGGCCAAGGTGTGAATGGTCTGCATTGCGGATCGACTGATAATGCGATTAGGGCGCGGAACCCAGTCAGGGAGATTAAAGAAATCTAGTACAGAGACACGCGCAGAGCTGTCCATATAGTCATTCAGCGCCTTGTGGACGGCTTGGCGATCAAAGCCATTTTCATCCGAAAACGTGACATCCGCAATGATTTCAAACGTGGTGCGCACCATTTCTTCGTTCAAATCAATCGGATGCTGCATTGCCTCGGTTAATCGATCCACACATCTATTTGCGGCCTCAATCATAATCGGGGACAGGTTCTTCATGTTTCGCGGCGTAAAAACAGGGGCCGCAGCACGACGTTGCCAGCGCCATTCTTCGCCTTCGACAATAAAAATAGAATTCCCAATCGCAGGGCGGAGCATATTCTTGGTGACATTGGATTTCGGATAATTGTCCAAATTTTCCAACAAGACCCGCCGAAGCCCTTTTGGGTCCATCAGCATGTGCCACGCGGCCCCAGTGCGCCCTGATACAATAGGTTGGCGCGTTGCCACTTCAGGAAGGATAGACAGCACATTCTTGCGAACAGCTGCGAATGTCTGAGCCAGGGATAAAGGTTTGGTGACTAAATTAACTTTAACAGGGGTCTTCGCCATACTGCGTCCTCCTATATAGTATAGATAAGATAGCAATTGCGCGTTTCAATGAGCAAAGACACGTCATCCTCTGTATTTGATTTTGCAATTTAGCAACCAAAGGGTATAACCCAAGCAAAATGGGGGTATCTCAAATGCAGCGTATGTTTCTAACACTTTCGGTCATGCTTGGCTTAGCGGCTTGTTCTGGTCCTGCGTTGACGCCAAATGTTGATCCAATCGGGAATGCCCAGTTTGGACATAACATTGTCGTTGGCAAAGATATGGCCAAGGGTCCTCTGTCGCGTGATGGCGATCACGACGCGATAACAGCCTCGGTGAAACAAGCGCTGGGCGCTCATTTCGAACGCTTTGACGGGGATCGTCTCTATCATATGGCGACAATCATTGATGGGTATATTTTGGCAAAACCAGGTGTGCCGCTTGTTCTGTCGCAAAAATCAGCCTTGTTTTTGAAGGTGACGATTTGGGATGATATGAACGGCATTCCCATCCACGACGAACCCAAAGAATTCATGATTTTAGAAGGGGTTTCACCGAAAACCATCATCGGGTCTGGTTTAACCCGCTCGGCCGAGGAACAACTGGCAGAGCTTGTGCAAAATGCGGGCTATGAAATCGAACGTTGGTTGCGCACACAGGAAAAAGAACAGGGCTGGTTCACCCCAGAATTCACCTCAACAATCGAAGCGCGCAAAGCCGCGTTAGAGGCGCAGGCCGCTTTGTTACAACAAAACGAATGATCTGAAGAAACCTTTTCCGTTTAACGGGAAACTGTGCTTGATTTTTGTCTTTATCTTTACTAAATCCGCGCCAGTGAAACTTGGGCCATTGCGCAATTAAGTGGCCCCATAACATGCGAGGCGCCTTAGGATATGGCAAAGGAAAAGTTTGACCGCAGTAAACCGCACTGCAACATCGGCACGATTGGTCACGTTGACCACGGCAAAAC
>CBFHNR010000006.1:0-134423 GCA_965657215.1 uncultured Paracoccaceae bacterium | reverse complement strand
GTCAAATAACGTAGAGACAAAAATCAACAGAACGCGCTCAATCTTTAAACGCAATCCGCTCAACTCTCTCTCTGAAACTCCCGAAAACCAACCCGCCTCAGCGGCCCAATTCCCAGTAACCTGCACCTATTCAGTGCCGGTAGACGCGCTTCTAATACCACCAACAAATACCCGCAACCCCTTTTTCGTAAAAATGTTACATAAGTTCGAAAAAAAACGTGATTTTTGAAAAAGAGCCATATTTATATAGGGTTAGCGTCTTTGATGAAACTTCCCATGATGCAAAGCAAACAAGAGGCCCGCCTGCGTCACACTCTATAATTCAGCAAATTCCGCTTTAGAATTGTGTGAATCGTGCCATGACACCGTTTAGAGGGTTAGATACATACCAATTGACCTAGAATCGCAAAGGGCGACTCATTAGCCGCCCTTCATTTGTTGAATAAGATAGATTTCGTTGTCTTCACTTATCTCTCTTGATCGTTTGATTGGCGAGACATCTCCATCAATCACCACCGAAACCCCAGCTTGGATTATCGGCTCTAAGGATGGATGTTCCACCAAAAGCCCATCCATCATTTGACCAACCGTGCGCGCCTCGATGGAAATAACCAAGGCGCCGTCGGTAAAGCGCCTTAGCCCCGACCATAGATGCAGCTTAACTGTCATTGCCACCTTGTAGGGCTTCCATAATCTTAACTGGCGTAATTGGCAGGCTATAGAACCGCTTGCCCGTCGCAGCCGACACAGCGCTGGCTATTGCCGGCAAAGGCGGGGCGATGCCCGTTTCCCCGACACCACGTACACCATAAGGATGGCCCGGGTTGGGAACCTCGACAATGACCGTATCAATCATTGGCAAGTCTGAGGCGACAGGAACCCGATAATCCAAGAAGACAGGGTTTTGCAGACGGCCCATGTCATCATAGACATATTCCTCATTCAAGGCCCAACCGATCCCTTGGACCGCGCCACCTTGATATTGACCTTCTACATAGGCTGGATGAATCGCACGCCCTGCGTCTTGGACGACAACATAGCGGAGGATTTTGGTGTATCCTGTCTCAGGGTCCACTTCGACATCTACGACATGTGTGCCAAAGCTCGCGCCGACGCCTTCTGGTACTGTTTCACAGTGACCCGCGATTGGTCCGCCTGTGCTGCTCATTTTGCCGGCGATCTCCGCGATACTCTTGGGTGGGAATTTGCCCGCATTCGGGCCAGCAGGCTGCGCCGCGCCATCAACCCAATCGACAGCCTCGGGGTCAATGTCCCATTCTTTGGCCACGCGCTTGCACATCTCTTTGATGATCGCTTGGACCGCTTCAACGGTTGCTTTGCCGCTGGCAAAGGTTGCGCGGCTTCCGTGCGTTGGCTCATTCACACCCAAAGCGCCCGTTTCCACGATATTCACCCGAACGCTTTCGTAAGGGATGCCAATCGTTTCTGCGGCCATCAAAGCAATGGAGGCGCGGCTTCCGCCAATATCGGGGGTTCCAACGGAGACTTGTAATGTACCGTCCTCAGACAATGCCGCAGAAACAGATGTGTCCCCGCCGTGGTTAAACCAATACCCTGTTGCAATACCCCGCCCTTGGTTCGGACCAAGTGGATGTTGCAAATTTGGATGCGCTTTGGCCGCCTCTAAGGTTTCGACTAAACCGATGCTGCCAAATTTTGGACCGTAGCTTGATTTGGATCCGTCCACTGAGGCATTCTTTAGACGCACCTCAATTGGGTCAAGGCCAAGTTCAGCGCACATTTCATCAACAAGGCTTTCAACTGCAAAGGCCCCCATTGGAGCACCAGGCGCGCGGTAGGCCGCACATTTTGGACGATTGGCAATGACATCATAGCCTTCGTGTTGAAGGGCTGGGATCTGATAGCTGGCAAAGCCACAGTAAAGAGCGAAATCAACAGGCGATCCAGGGAAGGCACCGCCTTGCATGCGGAAATTGGCCTTGCCTGCTGTGATCATCCCATCCTTCGTCATCCCAAGTTTCACATCCATTGAAGCCGAGGCTGTTGGACCTGTTGCCCGCAACACTTCTGAACGGCTCATGACGATTTTGACAGGACGACCGCCGGCTTTGCGGCTGAGAGCTAAAGACAAAGGTTCCATAAAGATGGTTGTTTTGCCACCAAAGCCGCCGCCAATCTCAGATGGTGTCACACGAAGCTGCGCCCCTTCAAGACCAAGCACCGCAGCACACATTTGACGGATGTGCCAGTGACCTTGGGTACAGACCCACATTTCGCCTTTGCCATCTTCGCCCAACTGCCCGAGACAGGCATGAGGTTCGATATAACCTTGGTGGGCGGCTTCTGTTTTATAGGTGCGCTCAAGGACGAGGTCCGCTTTGGCAAAGCCGTCCTCAATATCCCCATGTCCAAATTCAATGTATTTCGCTACATTGGGATGCAGGCCCTCTGGAACGCTGGCATCTGCGACGCCTTGGCGAATGATTGGGGCATCTGGTGCCATCGCTTTGTCGACATCTGTGACATGAGGCAAAATTTCATATTCGACCTCAATCAGCTTGGCCGCATCTTTGGCCAAGAGCGCACTTGTTGCGGCAACTGCCGCAACCGCGTGACCATCATAAAGAGCCACGTCCCCTGCCATTGTGTTTTCTTGCAGGTTCCATTCCTCACCGGTTAGCCCAGTTGGGAAATCTTCGCGTGTAACAACGGCTTTGACACCATCAAGCGCCAAGGCCTTGGACGCATCGATTTTGATAATTTTTGCGTGCGCATGGGGGGATCGCACAACGGCGGCATGCAACATATTCGCCGCTGAGATATCTGCGCCATAGCGCGCGCGGCCTGTGACCTTGTCTAACCCATCGGGACGGTTCGGACGTGTCCCGATCAAGCGGAATTCGTTTAAGTTATCTTTTGCCATTACGCTGCTCCTCGCATCTCTGCAGCTGCATCCATTACAGCACGAATGATCTTGTCATACCCTGTGCACCGACAGAGGTTGCCCGCGAGCCAATAGCGGACTTCGGTTTCTGTTGGGTCTGGGTTCTTTTCCAAAAGAGATTTTGCCGCGACCAAAATGCCCGGCGTACAATAGCCACACTGAAGGGCCGCATGTTCAATGAATTTACGTTGCAACGGATGGAGGTCGCCACCTTGCGACATATTTTCAATGGTCTCAATTTTTGACCCTTGCGCTTCTACGCCCAAGACAAGGCAGGAACAGACCAATGTGCCGTCCATTGTCACGGAACAGGCACCACAGTCGCCTGTGCCACAGCCTTCTTTGGTGCCCGTCAAATCCAAATGATCGCGCAAGCAATCCAAAAGCGTTTCACGCGGGTCTGTTAGGAACTCAACCGTCTCTCCGTTAACAGAGGTGGTAACGTGCATCTTGCTCATAGGTTTTCTCCTTTGGCACGTGCCAATGCAATTTTTGCGGCGCGACAGGCCAAGACACCTGCGACATGTGTTCTAAATTCTATCGTTCCGCGTTTGTCGCTAATTGGATTGCAGGCGGCTCTTGCCGCCGCCGCCAATCCGTCCAAGGCCGCGTCATCGAGTGAGGTACCAATAATTGCGCCAGCGGCCTCTTGCACATTGACAACAGTGGGCGCCACTGCCCCCAATACAACGCGCGCGGAGGTTATGGTATCCCCGTCGAGTGCCAGGTTCACTGCACACCCTACAACCGCGATGTCCATTTCTGTGCGCGGAATAAAGCGAAGGTAACAATCCCCTCCCTGCTCGCCACGAGGTGGCAATTCAATCGCAGTGATCATTTCACCTGCGGCCAATGTCGTCTTACCCGGACCTGCGGGGATATCCTCAACGGCAACGGTTCTCTCGCCATTTGGTCCCAAGACGCGCACAGAGGCATTCGCCGCGACCAACCCGGGAACGCTATCCGCCGCAGGTGAGCCGTTGCATAGATTGCCAACCAAAGTGGCCCGTCCTTGCACTTGGGTCGATCCGACCAACTCCATTCCCTCAACGACGCCGGGCCAATCAGCCACGAGATCCGCATTTGCGCCTAATTCCGCACCTGAGACAGCAATCCCAATCACCCAGCTTCCATCGTCCCGACGCACACAGTCGCGCACACCAGGAATGTTTTTGACATCAATCATGACATCAGGTGTCACCATCCCTGCGCGCATTTGCACCAAGACGTCTGTGCCCCCCGCCAAGAACCGTGTGGTTCCTGAGGCATTCTGAGCCAACTGAATGGCAGCATCAAAACTAGTCGGAGAATGATAGTGCATTTGAGGTCCTCACTTCATCAAATCGAGATCAACATCGTTCGATTGTTTCGTCAAACTTAATAGCAATTATTCAATGCCACAAGGATAGTCCAACAACGTCAAAGATGACATAGAACCGACACAGAGGAATAGAATTGACCTTAATCGAAGAACGATCTGTTAAAATCACCATAGCCAAAGCACGCCATTTGAAAAGTAGAAACCTGACGGAAATTTCATAAAAGCTTATGCGAGGTCGTTTTCTTTGAGCTCATCAAAAAACGAAATCACTTCATCCACGACAAAGACCATTGTCCCAAGCAGGCCCGCCAAAAAGGTTTCAAGCGTTTTTGCATTCAGCTTTTTGTCCAAATCTCGCAGCATTTGTTGCAAAACGCGGATAACATCTAACGGAAGGCCCATTCGTGAAAACAGGGTGGCTTGTTGTTCGGGGGACAGAGATTTGATTGACTGAGCCAGTTGCATCAGCGGCACTGGAATGGAGGCAGACCGTTTCGTATCGCGTTCAACGGCTGTCGGCCAGCCTGGGATCATGGCCGCATAAAGTGCGACGAGGGATGACATATCCTTCAGGGGCTGCGGAATCGCCGCGGTTTGGATTGCTTGCAAAGTGGCGGGTTGAGCAACGGCGAGCTCAACAAGACTTTGCGGAAAGGCGGTAGTTGCCAGTGTCGGAGTTTGCGGCGACATCTGAAGAAGGGAGGCGCTCGGATCAAAGCGCGACAGAACCGTTGGGATTTGCGATAGGCTCGCCCCATTTTGAGCCAAGGCCCTTGCCAAAGGTTCGGATTGACTGAGCGCGGATGACATCACCGGAGCAGGATTTTGCACAGGGACGCCAGAATTTGATGAAGGCCGCGCCGCAACGGGTGCAGGCTGAGGGTCAGGGTTGAGCGTTTTAACAACGGCTTGCGGCAATGGCGCCGTTTGTTTGCTAATTTCTTGCTTGAGCGTGCCCGATAAAATTTGGGCAACCACGCGTTTCACAAATTCAGTCTGCGTCAACACACCTTGGCGAAGCTGAGACACCAGCTGTGTCAAAACAGGATCGGCTGGCTTGGCCGCAATCGCGGCATGATCAACAACAGGTTTCATCGCCATTGGCTCAGACGGCAGAGTCCCATTTGAACTTGGCATAAGTGCACGGGCAACGGTCTCTGGTCGTGGCAAGGATGCAAGGGTGATCGCGTGCACGGGAACCGGAACGTCAGAGCCACCCTGTCCCGACGGCGCAGGAGACGGCCGCATTGGGTTATTCGTGCGAGCTGGCTCAGCTGGCTGTTGTGGTCTGTCAATTTTTGCCTGCCCTGTCGACGACGGCAAGACAGGTGTTTGAGGTGTCGTCACGGATGTGGCTGGTCGCACAGTATTAGACATGGTTTTCACTGTATGTAACGTGGTCTGCGCCACCCTGTCTTGGGTTTGGGCCACAATATGCGGAGCGGCTTGTTTTTGAGGGGCGGCTTGTTGAGGAATAGAAGTGTGCCCATTTGGCGATGGCTTGATCTGAGGCAAGCTCAATAGAGTAGCATCTACTGTGGACAAAGCCTGTGCCACTTGAACCTGCGCTACACTGCGCAAGACATTATATATGGACACGCTTTGCATCACGCACTGACATTCGTCACGCGAGACTGGAGAAAATCAACCAACTGAGCCATTTCAAGATGACCTGCCACTGGCTTACCTTTGTCTTGGAGCGCTAGAAAGTCTTGGGCTTCGGCATAAGCTCCTGCCCAGTCTCGCTGAGCACAGGCCAATTCGCATCGATGAAACATCACCGTACTATCCGTCGGTGCTAATGTGCGCGCCGTATCAAAGGCAACTTGCGCGGCGTCTAGTTTTCCTTGGACCCGCAAACAAATTCCGTAGCCGACCCAAGCGTCTTGCCATTCGGGTTCCAAATACGTGAGCGATTGAAACATGAGCTCGGCTTGATCGACAATGCCGCGATCAAACAAATCAAACGCCATCTCATAAATGTCTAAGGCGACGTCTGCGTTATTTTCAGTTTCGTTCATTTCAAACCTCAATGCTTCCCACTCTGGTATAAAACGGCAAAACTATGACGAACGTTAGGAAACTGCGCTTTAAACCCCAACACTTTAGGAACATGACGGCACAGTCACAGTAGAAAATGCAGTGTTTTTCTGTGGGTTCAGGCATGCTTGGAAATTATTTACTAATTTGACACAATCTCACACAAATTCAGAATTTGTCCGTGATCTTGCCACAATTCATGGATAGAACCGCTGGCAAGAGTGGAGTATTTCCATGCGTATGGGCACGAGTTCGGAAGATTTGATGATGAACAAAAAGCAATTAACACACTTGGAACGATTGGAAGCTGAAAGCATTCACATCATGCGTGAAGTCGCTGCAGAAGCTGAAAATCCAGTGATGCTGTATTCCGTTGGGAAAGACAGCGCCGTGATGCTCCATTTGGCCAAAAAGGCGTTTTATCCATCTCCTCCTCCATTCCCATTGCTTCATGTTGACACAACATGGAAATTCAAAGCCATGTACGCCCTGCGCGAAAAGGCCGCCAAAGATGCGGGCATGGAACTTTTGGTTCATCAAAACCCCGAAGCCAAAGAAAAAGGTATCAATCCATTTGATCACGGTTCAATGCATACAGATATGTGGAAAACAGAAGGGCTGAAACAAGCCTTGGATCATTATGGGTTTGACGCCGCTTTCGGTGGTGCGCGTCGTGACGAAGAAAAAAGCCGTGCCAAAGAGCGCGTCTTTAGTTTCCGCACAGCGTCACACCGTTGGGATCCAAAACAACAGCGCCCTGAATTATGGAACGTCTATAATGCGCGCAAAACCAAAGGCGAAAGCATGCGGGTGTTCCCATTGTCCAACTGGACAGAATTGGACATCTGGCAATATATCCACCTCGAAGGAATCGAAATTGTCCCTCTCTATTTCTCGGCCCCCCGCCCAACTGTGGAACGCGATGGCATGTTATTGATGGTGGATGATGACCGCTTTCCTCTGAAAGACGGCGAAGAACCCGTTATGCGGTCCGTTCGGTTCCGCACCTTAGGTTGCTATCCGTTAACGGGGGCCGTTGAGTCTGAGGCAAAAACGCTTCCTGAAGTTATCCAAGAAATGTTGTTAACCACGACATCTGAGCGCCAAGGCCGTGCGATTGACCACGACCAAGCCGCATCGATGGAGTTAAAGAAACAACAGGGCTACTTCTAAGGAGGCGCAAACCAATGACAGATCAAATCTATAAAACAGACGCTCTTATCGCCGAAGATATCGACGCCTATTTGGAAGCACATCAAAACAAAAGCCTCTTGCGCTTTATCACCTGCGGCTCCGTTGATGATGGGAAATCAACGCTCATTGGGCGCTTGCTCTATGATAGCAAAATGATTTTCGAAGATCAGTTGGCTCAGCTAGAGGCCGACAGTAAAAAGGTCGGAACCCAAGGTCAGGACATCGACTTTGCTCTTTTGGTTGACGGACTTGCCGCAGAGCGCGAACAAGGTATCACAATCGACGTTGCCTATCGTTTCTTTGCCACTGAAAAACGTAAGTTCATCGTGGCGGATACACCAGGTCACGAACAATATACCCGCAACATGGTCACAGGGGCGTCAACAGCCGACCTTGCTGTTATCTTGATTGATGCACGCAAAGGCGTGTTAACACAGACCCGCCGTCATAGTTATTTGGCGAACTTGATTGGCATCAAAAACATCGTCTTGGCAGTGAACAAAATGGATTTGGTCGATTACGATCAATCCACATTTGACAGCATCGTCCAAGATTACACAACTTTTGCCAAAGAGATTGGGATCACTGATTTTGTCGCCATCCCGATTTCAGGCTTCAAAGGGGACAACATCACGGGTCCTAGCGAGAACACCACATGGTATTCTGGTCCAAGCTTGATGAACCACTTGGAAACAGTCGAGCTGAACCAAAACGCGGATCAGGAACAATCCTTCCGCATGCCTGTTCAATGGGTCAACCGCCCAAACCTTGATTTCCGTGGGTTTGCAGGCAAAATCGCCGCCGGCGTCGTCAATCCAGGTGACGAAGTGCGCATTTTGCCATCGGGCAAAACATCCCACATTGACCGCATCGTCACTTTTGATGGTGACAAAGACGCGGCATTTGCAGGGGAATCTGTGACGCTCACGCTCAAGGACGAAGTGGACTGCTCTCGCGGTCAAATCATCGCCGATGCCAAAGCACCCTTAGAAGTCGCGGATCAATTTGAATCGACCATCGTTTGGATGGACGAAGAGGAAATGATCCCCGGCCGCGCTTACGTTTTGAAAATGGGCGCGCAGACAGTTTCCGCAACAGTGTCACAACCAAAATACCAAGTGAACGTAAACACCCTCGAACAAACGGCGGCGAAAACGCTTGATCTAAATGCGATTGGGATTGCCAATATCACAACGGATCGCAGTATCCCCTTTGCCCCCTACACGGAAAACCGCGAATTGGGTGGGTTTATCTTGGTCGACAAAATGACCAATGCCACTGTGGCGGCAGGGATGATCAACTTTGCCCTGCGCCGCGCCCAAAACATTCACTGGCAAGCCACGGACATTGGCCGCGAAAGCCATTCTGCGATGAAAAACCAAAAGCCTGCGGTCCTTTGGATGACAGGTCTGTCTGGATCAGGCAAATCCACAATCGCCAATATCGTTGAAAAGAAATTGGCGCGCATGAACCGTCACACCTTCTTGTTAGATGGTGATAACGTGCGACATGGCTTGAACAAAGACCTCGGGTTTACCGATGCAGACCGCGTTGAAAACATCCGTCGCGTCGGCGAAGTGGCCAAATTGATGACCGATGCAGGCTTGATCGTGATAACAGCCTTTATTTCACCCTTCAGATCAGAACGTGACATGGTGAGATCCATGATGCAGCCAGGTGAATTTGTCGAAGTCTTTGTTGATACCCCGTTGGCCGAAGCCGAAAAGCGCGATGTCAAAGGGCTCTATGCCAAGGCGCGCGCGGGCGAGTTGAAAAACTTTACTGGCATCGATAGCCCCTATGAGGCACCAGATGTCCCAGACATTCGCATTGATACCACAGCAATGACCCCCAATGAAGCCGCCGATCTCATCATCGCGAAACTCATTCCATAACCCCCAAAAGGCCGCGTCATTCGATGTGGCCTTTTTCTATGATATCCAGCAGCCATTCTTTAAACAGCGTGGCCTTATCTGTTTCAGTGCGCGTGGCTAGAAAATATCCCTCGCTGGAGGGAATTTTTATATCGCTGAGCAAGGCGATCTGACCTTGGGCCATCAAAGGGCGCGCAATGAGCGAACTCACCAAAGCATGCCCTGCCCCGTTTTGAACAAGGCTCACAGCCATTCCATAGGAATCCACAAATAGACTTGGGGCAACGCTCTGACTTTGACCAGCCGCCTCAAACCATTGGCGCCACCCTTCGGATGTGCCGACGGCTTCGATCAAGGGGGCGCTTGCAAAATCCCGATCAGAGGTCACAGACCCAATCGGCACCAAATGATCTGGACCCAACCGCTGAGCATTCTGTCCAACTTGTGAGACGGAGCCAAATCGTATTTCGATATCAGCAAGAGAAGATTTGAAATCATCCGCCCAGATTGTGCTGAGTAAACGAATGCGCAGATGGGGGTAGGCTTTTGAGAACGCTTTGAGATGAGGAGCAATGATCCACTGCGCAATACTCACCGAGGTTGCAATTGTTAATACATCTTGACGCGGGCCTGCATCGAACATCTCAGTTGCCGATTGTAAATGCTCTAATGAAACAGAGACCTTTGGTAATAATTTACGCCCTGAATCCGTTAGAACCAATCCCCGAGGTTGTCGTAAAAATAACTGAACCCCAAGACGCAATTCCAAAGATCGGATTTGCTGGCTCACCGCGGATTGCGTCATGCCCAATTCATCCGCAGCGGCGGTGAATTTCAAATGGCGCGCGGCTGCTTCAAAAACGCGAAACCAATTCATTGGGGGCATAGATCGTGCCATTGAATAACCTCGACATTAGTTTAACTAATGGATATGCCAATGATTTCATAATTTGTCAAAATTCCCATCCCGCGTCACATCTTGTTGACCCAAACAGGACGACGTGATGCAACCAGAAATTCGAAAATTTGTAACCTATGATGAAGAAATCCTAATCGAAGGGTTTCGCCCTGCTCCAAAGCCTTGGCGATTATTTGCTGTAGCCGCAGTTGTGACAAACCCATGGGAAGGCCACTATGTCGAGAATTTAAAACCAAAGATCCAAGCCTTTGGACCTATCCTTGGGGAAGCCATGACCAATCGCATGATTGCCCTCGCAGGATCAGGCGAAGCTATTGAAGCCTACGGTAAAGCGGCGGTTGTTGGTTTGAATGGGGAAATAGAACATGCCTCTGGCTTGATCCATACTTTGCGATTTGGCAATTTTTACCGCGAGGCGGTTGGCGCAAAATCTTATTTAGCCTTTACAAACACCCGTGGCGGAGCCAACGCGCCGATCATGGTGCCATTGATGGATAAAAACGATGCAGGGCGGCGCTCGCATTATCTTACCATTCAGTTTGCTATACCAGATGCGCCACGGGATGATGAGATCGTTGTTGTTCTGGGCGCGGCGATGTCTGGACGACCGCATCACCGCATTGGTGATCGTTATCAAGACCTCAAGGATTTGGGACATGATGTGGACAACCCAGCCGCGGTCTAAGCGCGGACCGCTTGCATTTATTGAACGCGGTCATGGCCCGCATGTGGTCTTGATCCATGGAGTGGGGCTCTGTGCCGACGCATGGGCTGCGCAGCTTGACCCATTATCCCAAGACCACCGCGTCACAGCGGTGGATATGCCAGGGCATGGGCAAAGCGATCCAATTCCGTCAAAAACGTTACAAGACTATAGCGATCAACTTGCGCTCTTAATCACTGAGCCAACCGTAGTGATTGGTCATTCCATGGGCGCAATGATCGCTTTAGACTTGGCGGGGCGGCTAGATCATATCTTGGGCGTCGTCGCTTTGAACGCCATATATCAACGCACGCAAAAGGCCCATGACGCGGTGCGTTTGCGCGCGGCAACCTTGTCCTCAACCGACGTCACCGATCCAACCGCAACGTTGCAGAGATGGTTTGACGATCTAACGTCAGCCGAAGCACAGGCTTGTGCAAAATGGTTAACAACCACATCACCAGCGGCATACAAATCGGCCTATACAATTTTTGCACATGAAAACGGGCCATCCTCTGAGGATTTACGATCCCTCACAAAACCCGCCTTGTTCATGACCGGATCAAAAGAGCCAAATTCTACACCCGCGATGTCAGAGGCTATGGCTGCCCTTGCTCCAGAAGGTCGCGCCATGATTATTCCAGAGGCGGCGCATATGATGCCCATGACCCATGCTCAAGAGGTCAACGCATCTCTCTTATCCTTTGTGAAAGGGTGTTTTGCATGACCCAACTCGATCCCAAAGCGCTTCGTCAAGCATTCGGAAGTTTCCCAACTGGCGTCACCGTCGTCACGACGATTGATGAGACGGGTCAAAAATATGGATTTACGGCCAATTCCTTTACTTCTGTGTCGATTGATCCGCCTTTGCTTTTGGTCTGTCCCGGGAAATTCTTGTCCAGTTTTGAGGCCTTCAAAACCTGCAAACGGTTTGCGGTCAACATCTTGGCAGAGGGTCAGGAAGAGATTGCAAATACCTTCGCAAGCTTCAAAGGGGATCGCTTTACAAAGGTCAGCTGGCAAGCAGACGCCCATGGAGTCCCCCTAATTGATCATGCCGCAACCCAATTTTCCTGTGCAACGCATCAAATTATACCCGCAGGGGATCACATCATCCTCATTGGCGAGATCGAAGAATTCACCAGATCAGACCAAAGAGGTTTGGGCTATTCATCTGGTCGATATTTTAGCCTTGGCTTGGAACGCGAAGCGGCGATGCCTCAACCAGATACACAAAATGTTGCCGGTGTGATCGTCGAACAAGACGGCCATGTGCTCTTGTGTAAAACGCCCCAAGGCTGGCACCTGCCCACGCTTCCAATTCAGGCAGAAATCTCAGCACGTCATGCCATTGCCGAGCATTTCGCAAAACATCACTTTCCCATTTCCATTGGCAAAGCCTTTTCCGTGTTTTCTGATCGCACGAGCGGGACCCGATATACCTATATCCAAGCCACAACAGAAACCGCTAACCCCTCATCTCTTGGCACATTCATTCCAATCGAGGAGCTGGGCAAGACGTCTTTGCTCTCCGCAACAGAAACGGCGATCCTTACGCGCTATGCTTTGGAACGGGTGACGGGGCATTTTGGGCTTTATGTTGGAAATGAACAAAGCGGTGATATCCATATTTATGACGATAGGACCTAGAGATGGAATTTTCTTTATTCGCTCACATGGAACGTGTTGATGCCGATCAACCTCATGAAACATTGTACGAAGAATTTATCGACATTTGCAAAATTGCGGACCAAGGCGGGATGCGGGCAATCTGGACTGGGGAACATCATGGAATGGAATTCACCATTGCCCCCAACCCTTTCCTGTCGTTGGTCGATCTCGCACATCACACCAAAAATGTGCGCCTCGGCACAGGCACAGTGATTGCCCCGTTTTGGCATCCCATTGCCTTAGCAGGAGAAGCCGCTGCAACCGATTTGATGACCAAAGGACGGCTCGAAATCGGCATAGCGCGCGGGGCGTATAGCTACGAATACGAACGGGTCATGCCAGGTATGGATGCTTGGGAAGCAGGACAGCGCATGCGCGAAACCGCCCCTGCCCTTCGCAAGCTCTGGCAAGGGGACTATGCCCATGAGGGCGAATTTTTTAATTTTCCTGCCACAACGTCGGCGCCCAAACCAATTCAACAAGATGGCCCTCCGATCTGGATCGCCGCGCGTGATCCAAATAGCCATGAATTCGCCGTGGAACAGGGCTTCAACGTTCAGGTCACACCTCTCTGGCAAGGCATGGATGAAATAACCACGCTTATGGAGCGCTTTAACGCGGCCAAGGCAAAGCACCCCGAAAAATCCCCAAAAATCATGTTGCTCCATCATACATATGTCGGCAAAGATCAGGCAGACGCAGATCACGCTATTCAAGAGCTCAGTCGATTTTATTGCTATTTCGGCGCATGGTTTCAAAACAAACGCCCTGTGACCCAAGGGCGGATCAAGGCATTAAGTGCGCAAGAAATCGCAGACAACAAAATGATGTCGCCTGAAAACCTTGCGCGCGATTTGACGGTTGGAACAGCGCAACAGGTGATCGACAAACTCAAACGCTATGAGGACATGGGGTATGACGAATTCGCCTTTTGGATCGACAGCGGCATGAGTTCTGAGCGGAAAAAAGATAGCTTAAACCGGTTCATCAATGATGTGATGCCGGCGTTTACATGAGGTCACAGATGACACATCCCTATTACCAACTTTATATCGATGGCACCTTTTGCGATGGCGCAGACAGCACATCGGACATCAGCCTCAATCCCGCGAGCGCTCAACCTTGGGCGCGATTTGCAACCACCTCGCCCCAAGATGTGGATCGCGCGGTCCAAGCTGCGCGCCATGCGCTTGATACTCCTGAATGGCGGGACATGTCCCAAACCCAACGGGGCAAGTTGCTCTATCGTCTCGCGGACCTCATCGAGGATCACGCAGGCGAATTGGGACGGCTTGAAACCATTGATAGTGGCAAGCTTTTGGCAGAGACATCCGCGCAAACAAAATATGTCGCTGACTACTATCGCTATTATGCTGGATTGGCCGACAAAGTCGAAGGGGCCGTCTTGCCTATCGACAAGCCAGATATGCATGTCTTTACGACCCGCATGCCAATTGGCGTCGTGGCGGCAGTTGTCCCGTGGAACGCCCAGATGTTTTTGACTGCAACCAAGCTTGGCCCCGCGCTTGCGGCGGGATGTAGTGTTATCCTCAAAGCCTCTGAAGTTGCGCCAATCCCAATGTTGGAATTTGCCAAACTGATTGATAAGGCAGGATTTCCAAATGGGGTTGTCTCTGTGATTACTGGGGATGCAGAGGGATGCGCCATTCCTCTAACCCGTCATCCTCATGTCGATCGCATTGCCTTTACGGGTGGTCCAGAAACCGCACGCCATGTTGTGCGCAATTCAGCTGAAAATTTTGCCGTCACGACCTTAGAATTGGGGGGTAAATCCCCGATTTTGGTGTTTGACGATTGTGACTTGGACAGTGCGGCAAATGGATTGATTGCCGCCAATTTTGGAGCCTCTGGTCAATCCTGTGTCGCAGGATCACGCGGTCTGATCCAACGCTCCGTTTTGGACAAGTTGATCAATATCATCTCAGAAAAAGCCAAAGGCATCACTGTCGGCGATCCGCTTGATCCCAATACGCATGTTGGGCCTCTCTGCACCTCTGCGCAAATTGAGACAATCAAAGACACACTCGCCCGCGCCAAGTCACAAGGGGCGACGATCCATTTTGGGGGCGCACCTCTTGATCGGGACGGCAACTACATGGCGCCCACTTTGGTGGAATGCACATCCACCGACACCGAAACCCTCAAGGTGGAAATGTTCGGTCCTGTGATGTCATTGATCCCCTTTGATACCGAAGAAGACGCCATCGCAATGGCAAATGACACGGATTTTGGCCTTGGTTCAGGTGTGTTCACACAAAACATTGCTCGCGCTCATCGGGTGTCAAAGCGCATCAGGTCAGGCATCTGCTGGATCAATACTTATCGCGCCATTTCCCCCATTGCGCCCTTTGGTGGATTCAATCAATCTGGCTATGGCCGCGAAGCAGGGCAAGAGGCGATTTTGGATTACACCAGAACCAAGACAACGTGGATCAACACATCAGATGAGCCCATGGCGAACCCCTTTGTTATGCGGTAATAAAATCCTTGTGCAATTCCTCTTTTGCAATTTAGAATTTTACGCTAGATACGGTGGAACTTTAACCAATTGTCGCCCCTCACGGGACGCCATTTAGAAAAAAGAGATGACATGATACCATATCGTTCCCGCACTTCGACACATGGCCGCAACATGGCAGGCGCGCGCAGCTTATGGCGTGCGACTGGTATGACAGACGGTGATTTTGGCAAACCCATTATCGCGATTGTCAATTCTTTCACGCAATTCGTTCCAGGTCACGTCCACCTCAAAGACCTCGGTCAAATGGTTGCCCGCGAAGTCGAAGCAGCAGGCGGCGTCGCCAAAGAATTCAACACCATCGCGGTGGATGACGGGATCGCAATGGGTCACGATGGCATGCTGTATTCTCTGCCATCACGCGAATTGATCGCTGATAGTGTGGAATATATGGTCAACGCCCACTGCGCGGATGCGATGATCTGTATTTCCAACTGTGACAAGATCACGCCGGGCATGTTGATGGCCTCTATGCGCCTCAATGTTCCGACGATCTTTGTGTCTGGCGGTCCAATGGAAGCTGGTAAAGTGGATCACAACGGTGAAATCATCGCTGTGGATCTGGTCGACGCTATGGTTCAAGCGGCCAATGATGACCTAAGCGACGAACAAGTCAAGGAATACGAAGACAACGCATGTCCAACCTGTGGATCCTGTTCAGGCATGTTCACCGCAAACTCGATGAACTGTTTGGCCGAGGCTCTTGGTCTTGCCCTCCCGGGCAACGGCTCAACCTTGGCAACCCACGCAGACCGCAAAGGATTGTTCCTAGAAGCCGGTCGCAAAATCGTTGAATTGACGAAACGGTATTATCACGACGGCGACGAAGGCGCGACACCACGCGGGATCGCAACACATGCGGCTTTCAACAATGCGATGGCCTTGGATATTGCCATGGGTGGCTCGACCAACACGATCCTACACTTGCTCGCCATCGCAAGCGAAGCAGGCGTAGATTACACGCTTGATGACATGGATAAACTCAGCCGCGTCACACCGTGCCTGTGCAAAGTTGCCCCTGCCATCAGCGATGTCCACATGGAAGACGTCCACCGCGCGGGCGGCATTTTTGGTATATTGGGCCAACTCGATGGCGCAGGCCTCATTGATCGCAGCTGTTCAACGGTCCATACAAAAACAATCGGCGCAGCAATTGATAAATGGGACGTGACGCGATCCAAGGACGAAGATGTCCACAAATTGTTCTCAGCAGCACCAGGCGGCGTGCGCACAACCCAAGCCTTTTCCACAAACAACCGTTACCGCGAACTCGACCTTGATCGCGAAAATGGCGTGATCCGCTCACATGAACATGCCTTCAGCACCGAAGGCGGCCTTGCGGTCCTCTTCGGCAACATCGCGCAACAAGGCTGTGTCGTGAAAACAGCCGGCGTTGATGAAAGCATCTGGACATTCTCTGGACCGGCTCGCGTTTGCGAAAGCCAAGAAGAAGCCGTCAATCGCATCCTCTCTAAGGATATCAAATCAGGCGATGTGGTTATCATCCGCTATGAGGGACCGCGCGGCGGACCAGGCATGCAAGAAATGCTCTACCCAACAAGCTATCTCAAATCGATGCGCCTTGGCTCCGTCTGCGCCTTGATCACAGATGGTCGTTTTTCAGGCGGCACATCGGGACTATCTATCGGTCACGTTTCACCAGAGGCGGGTGAAGGTGGCAATATTGGCCTCTTGGTCGAAGGCGACATGATCGAAATCGATATTCCTAATCGGACAATCAATGTTGCCCTCACCGACGAAGAGCTGGCTCAACGACGTGCGGATATGGAGGCAAAAGGAGACGCCGCTTGGAAACCTGCTGAACCACGCAAACGCAAGGTCAGCCGCGCCCTTCGCGCCTATGCCTCATTGGTTGGAAACGCCTCAATGGGTGCGGTCCGTTTGGACCCATAGGGTCCAAACTCAAAGAATAGAGCAAGCCGCCAATTGCAAAATTGGCGGCTTTCCTTTTGGTCACACCACGATATCCGCGGGTAGGGCAAAATCGATGACTGACTGCGCATTTGGGATGTCATTCCCCAAGGCCCGCGCCATAGCTGCGTCTTGTGTTAAGCCGTAATCCAACCACCGTTGCACCAAACGACGCTCCAACTCATCAAAGGGTACATCCAAACGAATGGAGATATCCCAAATCGGATTGAGATCCCGCCAAACAGGAACATCAAACAAAAGGTAATTTCCCTCAAACACCGCAATCTCGCAATCCCGGTCTATCAATCCCGATCCAGCCACGGCCTTATCCAATCCACGATCAAAGGTTGGAAAATAAACCTGATCTTCCGATTGCACCCGTTTCACCAAATGAACAAAGCCCTCGGCATCAAATGTCTGAGGTGCCCCCTTAACAGCCAGATCCCCGCGTGGCTCAAGGATCGCATTATCCAAGTGAAACCCATCCATTGGCACCACCTGAGCGGAATAGCCCTCATCCCGAAGGTACTGAACAAGGCCCTCTGCAAGCGTAGATTTTCCACTCGCCGGTGCACCGGCCAAGGCCACCATTTTGCGCCCCCCTTTTTGCGGGGCGGCTATAAGTCTTGCACCTAAATCCTGTATAGACATGCGCAGGGTCCTTAACTTTTTCATAATGTTAAAGCATACCCTCTCTCAATTGACCATTTCCGACATGTTTTTTCGCAAAAAAACACGTAGACACTATCCGCCCTTGGTAGTGTCTAACAAATAGGGAGGACAGGATATGACTGAAACACGCACTCGAAGCCGCGCAGGGGGACGGTCAGCACGTCGCACACTTCGCACAACCCGCGATTTCAACATGCTGCCCGGATTGACCAACGAGCTTCCGTTTACCGATATCATGAACGGTTCCCAAATCGAACGGATCGACGCCGCCTCTATGCATATCTTGGAAAACGTTGGCGTCCAATTTCGCGACGATATCGCGCTTGAGGATTGGAAACGCATCGGTGCCAAAGTTGTCGGGGATCGTGTCTATCTTGATCGCGGTCTCGTGCGCGATCTGATTTCAACTATCCCATCTGATTTCACCTATCACGCGAGAAATCCGAAAAACAATGTGCGCCTTGGCGGGAAAAATGCAGTGTTTGTCCCTATGACAGGAGCGCCGTTTTTGCGTGACTTGGACGATGTGCGTCGCAATCCCACTTTGGATGACTTGGCGATGTTTCACAAACTCAGCCATATGATGCCTGCTCTCCATTCCTCAGCTCATCACATTGTCGAACCCTATGATCATCCAATAAGCCAACGTCATTTGCGTATCACCTATTCGTCGATGAAACATTCCGACAAGATGTTCATGGGCATGACCACAAGCCCCAAAAACGCCGAAGATGTCATCAACATGTGCGGTATTTTGTTTGGCGATGACTTTATCGACGCTAACCCAGTAACCACAGGAAACTGCAACGGGAATTCGCCTCTTGTTTGGGACGAAACGATGTTGGGCGCGATGCGCGCGTTTTCAAGCCGTAATCAGCCTGTGCTATGTTCGCCCTTCGTCTTGGGGGGCGCAAATACACCTGCCTCTGTTCCAGCCTCAGTTGCGCAACTCAATGCCGAAGCCTTATCCGCCTTGGCCTATACCCAAGTCATCCGCCGTGGCGCGCCCGCGATTTATGGGCATTACCTATCAACAGTCTCGATGAAATCTGGGGCGCCCATGGCAGGAACGCCTGAAATTTCCTTGATGAACTTTATGATTGGGCAAATGGCGCGCTTTTACGGGATACCTTGGCGCACGTCGAATACGTTGGGCGGAGCAAAGACATTTGATGCCCAAGCTGGCTATGAAAGCGCGACAACTCTGTCCTCTGTCATGCATGCGGGCGCGAATTATATCTGGCACTCTGCTGGTTGGAACGAAGCGGGCATGCATTGTTCTGTTGCTAAATTCATTGTTGATGCGGAACAATGTGCCATGGCTTACCGCATGGCCGAAGGTCCAAAGTGGGATGATTTTGACGAAGCAATCTCTGCTGTGTCCGATGTTGGTCCAGGGGGGCATTACTTGGGTCATCAACACACCCAAGACAACTTCCAATCCGCTTTCTTTATGCCCGATATGTTCGACAATAATTCAATCGAACAATGGATCGCCGAAGGCAGCGTTGAAATCACAGAACGCGCCCTCACCCATGCACGCGCGCTCTTGAACGATTACGAAGAACCCAAGTTGGACGAGGCCAAGAACGAAGAGCTGTTGGACTTCATTGCTCGGCGTGAACGGGACATCCCAGCGGCGGATGAGTTAAACCAAACGCATTAATCCCGCCGCGCGACCCATTCCTTGTAGCGAAGCACCGTATTTGCCCCGATCTCTAACAGAGGTTGGGGCACAAGCTTTTTCGGCTCTGGTTCGGATTGAAAAAACTGTGCAATCTCACTGGGACAGCCCATCGCATTTTCAGCGGCGGCAATTCCTGTCAAAGTTCCCCGTGCAGTTCCCAACCCATTTTGCACACAGCCTGAAAACACCCCTTGATCCAGCTCCTTTGCGACGGCAACGCCATTGAGAGTGAGACATAAATGCCCCGCCCAAGCATGCTCCATCTTGAGCCCCGCAAGCTGGGGAAAGCGGTCATCAAATTTGCGCTGCATGACGTGCTCGGCCCTATGCACATCGGACGGACCGATCTTCATATTGGGGCGCAGCGTTGCACAGGTGCGTGTTACGATCCGATTGCCCCCCTGCCCCGTATCAATACGGCGAACCGTTGTTCCCATTGGATCGGACGGTGTGACCCCCCAACGCGGATGACCCCCAAGGGTCTTGAGCGTCGCGCTATCTAATTCAGGTGTCATGACCGCATAAAGAAACAGCTGCATCAGTCGACCTGTTGCAAACCCAAAGCTTTCTAAATGCCCATTCACCGTCAGGATCACCCGTTCCGTTTGAACCGATCCTTGCGGGGTCGTAATGGTCCATGTTGATCCCTGTCGATCATAGGAGACCACAGGGCTGCTTTCGTAAATGGACACACCGTCGCGAACGAGGCCAGCAGCCATTCCGCGGATATATCCCGCAGGCTGAAGCATCACAGTACCAGAGGTATAAAGCCCGCCCAAATAATGCTGAGATCCCGTAATTTCGGACATCTGCTGTGCGTCCAGCAACTCCGCCGCTTCACCCATCGCGTTCAAATGTTGCAAATAGCTTTCATTATGCGCGTGCGCTTTGAGCGTTGCGGCCCCGTTAATTTTGCCGGCTTCGTCGAAATAATTTGGATCAATGCCATAATCTTGCACCGCATCCCGCGCAAATTGGATGGCATGGCGATTGAGCGCGATTGTTTTGCGATCATCCCCTGATCCCGCATAATCTTCAGAGGACAAGTCATGCGGCAAATCGATCATGAAACCAGAATTGCGACCCGCCGAAGACTCGGCAATTTTGAGCGCATCCAAAACAACGACCCGCGCTTGGGCGTCAATCTGCGTGATCCGCCGGGCCGCAGACAGACCCGCAAACCCCGCACCAATCACCACCACATCCGCAGTTTGATGACCCTCAAGCGGAGGATGCTCAGGCTGTGGACCCAACAGCACATTCCATGCCGCTGGACCCGCTAAATTTGGCAACCGTTTAACGGATGGCATAGTTAATCGACCGCCTCATCCTGATCATCGCTGAGGTCCAGCCAAATGGTTTTGGTCTGGGTATATTGCTCATGGGCGTGGATGCCATTGTCGCGCCCGCCAAAGCCCGATTGTTTGAACCCACCAAAGGGTGTGGAGATATCCCCCTCGCCAAAGCTATTAACCGTGACTGTCCCCGCTTTGATCATCCGCGCCCCACGCAAGGCGCGTTTTACGTTGCTCGTGAACAGAGAGGCGGCAAGGCCGTATTCCGTTTCATTTGCCAAGGCAATCGCTTGATCAAAGCTGTCAATTGTTTGCACAACCAACACAGGGCCAAAGATTTCTTCGCGCACTTGGGGCGCATCATTATCGGTGATGTCCAAAATCGTGGGTTCCACAAATCCGTCCTGCGCGGATCCACCCATGATCACAGTGGCATCAGTTTTCAGATAGGCCGCAACTTTGTCGAAATGCGCTTGGGACACCAAGGCACCAACGCGATTGGTTGGATCAAGCGGATCTCCCATGGGCCATTCCCGTGCATGGGCAACAATACGTTTCAACAACGCGTCTTTGACATCACGATGCACAATCAATCGTGACGAGGCAGAGCAATTTTCCCCCATATTCCAGAAAGCGCCATTTACCAAATGGGCCGCAACCCGATCTAGATTTTCAGCGTCCTCCATCACAACAGCTGGGTTCTTTCCCCCCATTTCCAACGTGACTTCCTTGAGGTTGCTCTCAGAGGAATAGCCCAAGAACCGACGGCCCGTCTGCGTGGATCCCGTGAAGGACACCATATCCACATCCATATGCCGCCCCAAAGGTTCACCAACGTTTGGACCGTCGCCCGTCACAACATTGAACACTCCCGCAGGAATGCCTGCCTCCATTGCCAATTCAGCGATGCGCAAGGTGGATAATGTCGTTTCCTCAGCAGGTTTTACCACCACCGAACATCCTGCCGCCAAGGCAGGCCCGATTTTCCATGCCAACATCAATAATGGGAAATTCCAGGGCAAGACGAGCCCAACAACTCCGACAGGTTCACGCACAATCATCGCCATATGATCATCCGACATCGGGGCCGTTTGATCATAGATTTTGTCGATCAATTCCGCATGCCAGATGAGGCAATTGATTGTCTCAGGCACATCGACCGTTTCACAATCAAAAATGGTTTTGCCGCTATCGAGGCTTTCAATGACCGCCAATTCCCGCGCATTGCGTTTGATCAATTTCGCAAGCTTGATCAGAACCTCTTTGCGCTCACTTGGATGCAGGCGCGACCAACGCCCGTCTTCAAAGGCATCGCGTGCTTTTTCCACTGCAAGATCCACATCCGCACCATCACAAGATGCGATTTTTGCCAGAACATCGCCTGTTGCAGGGTTTACCGTATCGAACGTGGCACCCGATTGCGCGGCACGAAAGCTGCCGTCGATAAAGGCTTGAGTTGGCAAAGATAGGTCTTTTGCGATGGCTTGGTATTCTTGGGTTGTTAATAGATCGCTCATAATCACGCCTCCGCTTCGATATCTGAAATCGTACGCTTTAACACGCGCACCACTTGTTCTAATTGCCGTTTGTCGTCTTTGTTCAATCCCTTCAGGGGTGGACGCGGCGGGCCTGCGTATTGGCCAGTGATTTCACAGCCATATTTCACGCATTGAATGAATTTGCCCCCCTGCTCTAGCACACGCATCAACGGCATCATCGCCGACATGATCCGCCGCCCCTTGTCAAAGTTGCCCTCAACGCGGCAGGCCTTCCAAAGGGCGATATGTTCCTTGGGCAAGAAATTGGACCCTGCACAGACCCAGCTTTGAGCACCCCATGCAAAGAATTCCAAGGCTTGATCATCCATTCCGCAGGACATTTGAATATGGGGGTAATCGCGCGCCAAGAGATGCACACGGTTGATATCGCCTGAGCTTTCTTTGATGGCACAGAAATTTCGGCTCCGTCCAACACGGTCCAAGAATTCTTCGCCCATCTCAACACCCATACGTCCGGGATAGTTATAGAGCATGATGGGCAAATCAGCCGCGCGATCAATCGCGAGGGCATTCAATGCGTTTTCCCGTTCTGTTGGCACCGCATAAGGCGGCGTCCCGATCAAGAGCGCATCCGCCCCAATCTTGGCCGCCGTTTCCGCCATCTCGATAGAATCCTCTTGGCGAATGGCAACGGTCCCAATAATCAATGGAACCCGATCCCCGATGACTTCTTTGGCAAAGGCGGCCATCTCTTGGCGCTCTTGCATGGATTGCGCGTAATATTCGCCTGTCGATCCACCGTTGATCAATCCGTGAATGCCCGACGCGATCAGGTGTTCAATCTGCGCTGCAAACGCCGCGCGATCTATCTGACCCTCTTGGGTGTAGGGTGTGATCAAGGGCGTATAAATGCCATCAAATTTCATTTAGGATCCTTTCAAAGTGGTCCGCTTGGCGCAGAGCCAAGGGGAATGTGCAACCCAACAGGCGTTGCAAAATTTTCGATTTCAGAGCGAGACAAATCCCAATGTGCAATCGCAAGGGCAGCGGCACCATCGGCGTCCCCCTCTTGGATCAACGTGATGAAATCATCGTGGTGATCTGCGGCAAGGCTGCGCTGTTTGCTGAGGGCGGCATTGCGTGGATTATAAAAGGTCATTCCGATGCGGGTATGGTCAATCAACAAGCGACGATAGCTTGGGGCGAGGTATTCGTTATCGGCCATGTCGCCGATGACGCGGTGGAATTCCAGATTTAACAAGCTGCGCTCAGCCCCGTCTGATTGATCAATGGCCGCGCGAAAGTCCGCTTGAACAGCGCGCAATTGGTCCACTTGATCCGAGGTCGCGTGCTCCGCCGCCAATCGCGCCACGGCAGCATAGAGCATCGGCGCCGCCACAAAGAAATTGCGCAAGGTCTTGTGCGACATAGGCATCACTTGCGCGCCACGGTTTTTGTGAAGCACGACGTATTCTTCGCCCGCCAGCTGATTGAGAACCTCCCGTAGAGGCGGACGGGAAATGTCGTATTCCACGGCCAACTGAACCTCATCCAAATAGGAGGCGGGTTCCAAGTCTTGGGTCAAAATGCGTCGGCGCAGATCCTCAAGACATATCAGTTTTTTGCTTTTTGGTGTTTGTGGCACGTGGCGGGTTCCTTACGTCATGCAAAGCCTAACCAACTATAATACATATTGTCTACAATTAATGTGGTGTGGAATTATAAATGTCGTCTCCCCCTTCGCCCTCAAACAAGAGGCTGTGCCGAATTGACGAATTGATATACGGCGCTGAATGTTCTAAGAGGACGGTGTTCGCTCCCGCAGGATGGGTATCGTTTTGACGCAAATATTTTATGTCTGCTCACGATAGTCTCCTCACCAAATATAGCTTCCAATTACTCTGGAAAGGTAAGAAAAACATGGCCGATACATCAAAAGCCGATATATTGTATACAATTGTAGACGAAGCCCCTGAATTGGCCAGCGCGTCTTTGCTTCCTATCATTCGCTCCTTCGCCAAAGCCGCTGGTGTCAGCGTCGGCACAAAAGACATTTCATTGGCTGGGCGAATCATTTCGACCTTTCCAGAATTTTTGACCGAAGATCAGCGCCAATCCAACGATTTGGCCGAACTTGGCGATTTGGTGAAAACACCAGAAGCCAATGTGATCAAGCTTCCTAACATTTCGGCTTCCGTGCCGCAGTTGGTCGAAGCCGTCAAAGAATTGCAATCCCAAGGCTACGCGCTTCCTGATTACCCAGAAAGCCCAAGCACAGACGAAGAAAAAGCCATCCGCGCGAAATACGACACGATCAAAGGCTCCGCTGTGAACCCTGTCCTGCGCGAAGGCAACTCAGATCGCCGCGCCGCACGTGCCGTCAAAAACTACGCGATGAAGAACCCGCACTCTATGGGCGTTTGGTCAAGCACTTCAAAAACGCATGTTGCCTCAATGTCAGGCAATGATTTCTATTCCAACGAAAAATCAGCAACGATCACTGCGGCCCAAGCGGGCAAGGCGAAAATCGAATTTATCGCGGAAAACGGGGATGTAACTGTTCTCAAAGACGGCCTAGATTTGATCGAAGGCACCGTTGTTGACGCGACATTCATGTCCGCCAAAGCGCTGCGTGATTTCCTCCGCGCCGAAATCCAAGCGGCAAAAGAACAAGGCATCCTCTTTTCCTTGCATATGAAGGCCACAATGATGAAGGTCTCTGACCCAATCATCTTCGGCCACGCAGTATCCGTGTTCTTTGAAGACGTATTCACAAAACACGCCGACGCACTGGCCGCCGCAGGGGTGAACCCCAATTCTGGCCTAGGTGACGTGTTGGATCGTGTCGCAGATAACGCCGACATCATGGCGGATTTCAATGCGGCGATGGCTGCGCAACCTGACATGTATATGGTGAACTCTGACAAGGGCATCACCAACCTTCATGTTCCCTCCGACGTCATTATCGACGCCTCAATGCCTGCAGTCATCCGCGCCGGTGGCAAAGGCTGGGGACCAGATGGTAAAGAAGGCGACACAAAATGTGTGATTCCTGATAATTGCTATGCCCCTGTCTATGATGAAACCATCTCTTACTTCAAAGAAACAGGCGCCCTTGACCCAACCACATCAGGCACCGTTGGCAATGTTGGCCTCATGGCGCAAAAAGCCGAAGAATACGGCAGCCACCCAACAACCTTTGAAATGTCAGAAAATGGCACTGTGCGCTATGTGCTTGAAAACGGTGATGTGCTGCATTCTCACGCGGTTGAGGCTGGCGATATTTGGCGCTCATCCACTGCGAAAAAAGCCCCCATCATCGACTGGATCAACTTGGCTGTTGCGCGTCAAAAGGCAACTGGCTCTCAGGCGATTTTCTGGCTTGATGCTGAGCGCGCCCATGATGCGCAGCTCATCACCTATGTAAATACGATTTTGGCCGAGCAAGGTGTTGCAGATAACTTCCAAATCATGGCCCCACGCGAAGCGACACGCCTCACGTTGGAAACCATCCGCACAGGGGCAGATAGCATTGCAATCACGGGGAACGTCTTGCGCGATTATTTGACCGACTTGTTCCCTATCTTGGAACTCGGCACATCTGCTAAAATGCTCTCTATCGTAAAACTTATGAATGGCGGTGGTTTGTTTGAAACGGGCGCTGGCGGCTCTGCTCCAAAGCACGTTGAGCAATTGGTTGACGAAAACCACCTCCGTTGGGACTCACTTGGTGAATTCTGTGCGCTTGGAGAATCGTTGAGCTTCTTAGCTGAGGTAAAAGGCAATCCAAAAGCAGGCATCCTAGGCGCCGCAGTCGATGCCGCAACCCAAGGCATTTTGGACAATAACAAATCCCCAGAACGCCGTGTTGGAAAACCAGACAACCGCGATAGCCACTTCTATTTTGCCAAATACTGGGCAGAGGCTTTGGCGGCTCAGACAGACAACGCAGAAATCGCCGCACACTTTGCGCCGATCGCCGCGCAATTGGCTGAAAACGAAGAGGCCATCACGGCCGAATTCGCCGCTGTCCAAGGCAAGCCTGCGGATCTGGGTGGGTATTACCACGCTGACCCATCAAAGGTTGCATCCGTGATGCGCCCAAGCGCGATTTTCAACGCAATCATCGACGCATAAGCGTCGATCAAACTAAACAGCAAAAGGCCCGCGTCAGCGGGCCTTTTTCATTTCGGAAACATCCCCTTTGGTCCTAGTCCCCTGCCCTCATCGCATCAGGCATGAGATCGGTCCAGAATTCAACAATCGCCATGTGATTAATCGCTGACATCCATCCGTGACGCTCAAAATCATCGCGTTCTTGATTGCTTTGCAATTGCGACACAAACAACCGCTTGTCCGCATCGCGTTGCGTCGGTGAGCGTGCGGCGACCACTTTTTGAATCCGCGCTAACCGAATTGCCCGCTCAGAGGTCGGCGCAGCTGGTGTAACGTCCGTGTCCTCTTGGAAATTCTGGTTAATTGCCGCGCTTAAATAGCGCGCAGGGTTTTTGACGCTCCCCTGTGCGGCGACATAGGCCATCTTTTGTGTCACGTAATCTTCGCCATGTTCACTGATCCATTGCCGCGCGAGGCGATCCGACACCCCCAATTTGCGCAGACTGTCGTAGATCGTCGTGTTCCGCACCCCTGCCCCATCGTCGATATTCATAATCGCCAACTGAGGATTATGCCGGATGAGGAACCGAATATGCGACACCGTCCGCCCTTGTTTGCGAATTTCAGGCTCAACAATTATGTCGCTTACTTTGTTCACTTCACTCACAGCTGGTTTGATGATTTTCGCATTGAGGTGTTTATACGATTTATAATACTCAGATTCCTCAACACCCATGAGACGGCGAAAGATATCAATGTCCCACCAACCGGTGCTGCCCGTTTTGACAAACCGAAAACAATTCTCATAGAGCGCGAGCGCATGCCCTCCCGTGAATTGCCGCTGAATATTGAGGTTGATCAGGGCAAAGACTTTTGGGTCATGCAACTTTTCCGCCAGTGCCGGAGAATAGGCATACTCACATATGCCCTCTTTCAACTTGGCGAAAGACAAAAGCGCCGAGACACCCCATTCCTGCCGCCCTTGATCATCCAACATATCCCATTCCGCAACGGTCTCCGCCAATCCCCTCAAAGAGGCCTTGAGCGTTTCCATGTCATTAGAATTATATCCCACCATCGTACACAGGGTACGTGCGTCTATCCGATGGCTCTGACGGCTCATGAGCGTGTCATAAGCATTCAACAAGAGGACATTAGATAGTTTACGTTGTAGTAGCGTGAGCTTGCCTGAGACGTGGATGGCTGCCACATTCTTTTTAACCGTTTCCCGCCGCAATGCGCCTTGAAGCATTTCTGATCGAATCGTATTCATATATCTGCTCTTTTCTTTTTTGCTTAGCATAGCACAAAGGAACCTCAGAACAAGTCGGCCTCAGGTCCCTGTAAATTGGTCCCCTTCTTGTTTTATGATCTCACCTCAGGTACCAACTTACGGGATCGCTCTGTGGATAAGTTTTACGCCTAGACACTAATTAGGTAAAAAACAGTGTCTAACCCGCCCTTTCCCGAATCATAGCGCCCTAAAACCCGAGAATCGGCTACCTTAATCCCGTATTTAGGTCCTCTTCATCCTGTAACAAGTACCCCTTAACCCTGTATTTGGGGACTGTAAAATATGTAACCTATTGATAAAAAATAATTTTTTCTAAGCAAAGTATATTAAATATACTAAATACTATTCAACTATAGAGCTGTGCTATTAGAATATATTAACGAATTTAAATTCGATTTCATTACAGCCTTTTATTTTTACTTTGCTATGTGCCATGTTTATGCGCATATACAATAAAACAGAGCACATCATAGGTATATTATGGCAACGAAACCAACAGATGACCATCCTAAATTTCTGAGTATTGATCCAGCTGAGGCAGCTGCAAAATTATCGGGCCCTGTTGATACAGCACGATTTGCGAAAGCAGCCGCATTTGTAGCACGAGGTCGCGATGACCTCGCTAAACGCGGGTATTCTCCAGATGGACAGAAACGGCTTCGTAAATTTTCGACTTGGGAAATTTGCAAATACTTGATCCCTGTCGCTCCAGCTCATTTTCGCCGTGTTTTGAAAGCGAACCCAGACTTGCCACAAGGCGAAGGTGAAAGTGGTTCTAAATGGTTTACACTCGATGAAGTAGTTTCGCTGCGAAACCATTTCGCAAAAGAAGGTGCCGCAAACAAAAACTACCGCTCTTACCGACCCGAAGGCGTCCAAGCCAAAACAATCGCAGTCGCGAACTTCAAAGGGGGCGTCGGAAAAACTAGTACCGCCGCCCATCTCGCTATGTCAGCGGCTTTGGATGGCTATAAAGTTCTCGTCGTCGATCTCGATAGTCAAGGATCGATGACGTCAATCATGGGTGGCAAGGTCGAAGACGAATGGCAAACGGCGTTCCCTTTAATGGCCAAACATTATGCCGCCCATGTGCTTGAGGAAAACAAGGTCCGCGAAGCAGAAGGGTTGGCGCCCATAGCATTGGATGAAACCCTTACCGAAGCCTTAACGGTACGTGCGGACGATATTGTTCAAAAAACGCATTGGCCAAATATAGATCTCATTGGCGCTCAACTCAACTTGTACTGGGCTGAATTTCAGGTTCCGGTTTGGCGCATGCAGGCGCGCAATTGGCCTCTGTGGGATGCGCTGCAAGGGTTTTTGGAAAACGAAGAACTGCTTGATAAATATGATATCATCTTGCTGGATACACCCCCTGCCCTTGGATATCTCACGATCAATGCACTGTCTGCGGCCGATATTCTTTTGGTCCCGCTCGGAGCATCTTTCCTTGAATTTGACTCAACGGGTCGCTTTTTCGATATGCTCTATTCGACATTTGCCTCAATAGAGGATGGCGAAAATACGCAACGTCGGCGTGACGGGTTGCCTGAAATAAAGTTTGAATGGGATGCTGTTCGCGCGCTGATCACTCGGTTTGATGCGGGTCAACAAACGGATTTGGCAAATGTCATCCAAGCTTATTTCGGCGATTTCATGACGACCTATCGTCAAGACTTTACCGCTTTGGTCGGTCAAGCGGGTGAACAAGTGAGTGGGATTTACGAAATTGATTACCGTGAATTTAACCGCGATACCTATTCTCGGGGACGAGAAGCTTTTGATCGCACGTGGGGTGAAGTCAAAGAAATCTTGCTGGGGACATGGTGGCGAGATGAGCAGATGTTGAAAGAAGAGGAGGCATAAGTCATGGCAAAGCGTCGCAAGTTAGAAATGCCCAAACCCGAAGATCTCGTGCAAATCGAGGAGCAGTTTCGCAGCGAAACCTCACCGCAAAAACGTTCACAAAGTCTTACCCCACCGATCGCACAGGTTGCGGCGGATGTTGCGTCTTCTGCACCGCTGCAGGACGCAGAGACACGCGCCAAGATTGCACGTGACAGCAAAGACGCGGCTCAGTTGCGAGTGGCCCAAGAGAACGGATTGATCGTCAGTGAAATTGATATTTCCAAGATTGATCCCGACGATATGACCCGAGACCGCGTCATTATCAACGAAGATGAAATGGAAGAGTTGCGCCGCAGTATTCAGGCCAATGGTCTGCGCCTTCCGATTGAGGTCTATGAGCGCGCAACCGATGATCCTAATGATTTCCAATATGGGGTTCTTTCTGGTTATCGTCGATTGCTTGCGGTCAAGACCTTATTCGGCATGACCCAAGCCAAGGCTTATTCCACCATCAAGTGCTTTATCCGCTCACCCAAGGATGTGCCTGCGGCGATTGTGGCTATGGTCGAAGAAAACGAAGTACGTGCAAACCTAAGCCATTTTGAACGCGGTCGCATCGCATCTATCAGTGCGCAAAATGGGCCCTTCGGAAATGTCGAAGAGGCGGTCAACGTCTTGTTCGCCACAGCCTCCAAAGCCAAGCGATCCAAAATCCGCAGCTTTGCGCATGTCTTCGAGGAACTTGGTGATCTGTTGACGGAGCCTGAAACCATCTCAGAACGCTATGGTTTGCGCCTTGCCAATGTGCTGCGTTTAGGTGGGGCTGGTGCGTTGCGGGATGCTTTGGATGCCGCTCAAGGAACATCCGCGGCAGAGGATCAAGCGGCCATGGAACCCGTTCTTCTCGACTTCGAAAGAACAGGGGAGGGGAGTGCTAAAGGCGGGCGGCCCAAATCCGAAAAGGCCAGCCGTGTCTTGCAAGAACGTCGTTTGCAAAATGGGATTATCCTGCGCCAAGAAACTGATGGGAAAAACCACTTTATTCGCCTAGCTGGGAAACAAGTTGATCGGGTTTTGGTTGAACATGCCTTGGATGAGCTTCATCGCCTGCTTGATACGAGCTTTAAATAAATAGAATTCGGGGGGATCGTCAAAAGCCCCCCGAAATACCCCTAAATTATTGTTTTTAAATAAAATTTATGGTTTTTTGCCCAAATCGGCCAAAATCGGGCAATCTGGACGATTATCCCCCGCACAGGTCTCGATTAAATCGGCCAAAGTGGCGCGCATGGACTGTAGCTGAGTGATTTTGGTGTCAATGGCGGCAAGGTGATCTTGGGCTAATGATTTCACTTGGGCGCTCTCCCGTGTGCTGTCTTGATACAAGGCCAGTAAGGTTCGACAATCCTCAATGCTAAATCCAAGTGCACGCGCCCGACCCAAGAACGCAAGCTTGTGGAGGTCGGTGTGGGAAAAATCACGATAGCCATTGTCGGCGCGATCTGGGATCACCAAACCAATATCTTCGTAATAGCGGATCGTCTTGGCGGGTAAGTCCGTGGCGCTGGATACTTCGGAAATATTCATGACTTTGCCCCTTTGCTCTCATGGGGCTTTATGTGCCGCAAGCGAAGCGCATTGCTCAGCACGAAAACAGAGCTAAGCCCCATCGCGGCGGCGGCAAAAATAGGGGAGAGCAAAATCCCGAATGTGGGATAGAGGACGCCTGCGGCAACGGGGATCAAGGCCACGTTATAGCCAAAGGCCCAGACCAGATTTTGTTTGATATTGCCAAGGGTGCGACGCGATAAATTAAGCGCGTTTACCACGGCCCCTAAATCCCCCGACATCAAAACCACATCCCCAGTCTCAATGGCGACATCGGTGCCTGTTCCCAAGGCTATACCCACATCCGCTTGCGCGAGGGCAGGGGCGTCGTTGATCCCATCCCCGACAAAGGCAACTTTGCCTCGGGTTTTGAGGGTGGCAATGGCGGTGACTTTGTCCTCAGGCAGTGTTTGTGCAAAGACCGTTTCAATCCCCAAAGATCGCGCAATGGTGTTTGCGGTTTCTTCTTTGTCGCCAGTGATCATAGCAATATGGAGGCCACGCGCGCGTAGGGTTTTCAGCGCGTCATAAGTGCTATGTTTGATTGGGTCACTGAGGCCAATCATAGCGGCCACTTGGCCATTTTGCGCGACATAGATAACGGTTTTGCCTTCGTTGGCCATATTGGTTTCTGAGGCTTCCCAGTCACCAAGGCCGATATTGGCGCGGCGCAGCAATCGATCAGAGCCGATCAAAAGGGTGTCCTCGTCAAAGTGAACCTCGATCCCAAGGCCCGTGGTTTGAGTAATCTTATCATGGGTTGGAAACAGCAAGCCTTGCTCTTTGGCGGCCTGCACGATGGCTTGGGCGATTGGGTGTTGGGATTGGGCTTCGGCGGCGCCAATCCGTGCCAAGAGCGTGTTGCGATCAAACCCTTGGGCTGTGATGAATTCTGTGACAACAGGGCGCCCTTCGGTGAGGGTGCCCGTTTTGTCAAAGGCGATGACATTCACATTGGCGAGGCCTTGCAACGCGTCGCCTTTGCGGAAGAGGACACCGAGCTGTGCCGCGCGGCCTGTGCCGACCATGATGGAGGTCGGTGTTGCCAATCCCATGGCGCAGGGGCAGGCGACGATCAACACAGAAACTGCTGCGATCAGGGCATAGTTGATCACCGGTGCGGGACCGACCATCAGCCAGACTGCAAAGGTCAGCGCGGCAAGCGCGAGGATCGCAGGCACAAACCAAAGCGTGATGCGATCAACAAGGCTTTGAATCGGAAGCTTGGTGCCTTGGGCCTGTTCAACCATACGGATGATTTGGGACAGCTTGGTGTCCGCGCCGACGCGACTGGCCTGAATGATCAGTGCGTCTTCACCGTTGACCGTTCCCCCCGTGACCGCGTCTCCGACGGATTTGAGCACGGGCAGGGGTTCGCCTGTGATCATCGCTTGATCGACATAGCTTTGTCCTTCGCTGACATGCCCGTCCACAGGCAGGCGCGCGCCTGGTTTGATGAGGATCACGTCATTGGGCACGATGTTGTCAACAGGGGTGTCCACAAAGGCACCATCGCGGAACACCTCGGCGGTGTGTTCCCTCAGCTGGATAAGGCTTTGAATAGCGGCCCCTGTGCGCCCCTTTGCACGCGCTTCCAAGAACCGACCCAAGAGGATCAGAACGATGATTACGGCGGCGGCTTCGAAATAGACCGCTCTGAGGGCATTGGGCAAAAGGGTAGGGGCGAATGTCGCCACCATGGAATACCCATAAGCCGCCAATGTGCCAACGGCCACGAGGCTATTCATATCGGGCGCATATCGCAGGAGCGCGGCAATGCCCTTGGTATAAAACCCGCGGCCCGGACCCATCATGATCACTGTTGTGAGAAAGGCCTGAATAAACCAACTGGTTTGAATGCCAATCGTTCCAGCAATCCACATATGCAGGGCAGGGATCATATGCGAGCCCATTTCCAAAACAAACACAGGCAGCGCCAGAGCTGCCGCTGTTCCCGTGTGCCAAGCAATGTCGCGGGCCTCTTTGCTTTGCCGAGCAGTGATGTCCAAGTCTTGCCCCCTGCGCACAGCGCGCGCCTGATATCCAATCGCGGCGAGGGCGGCGAGACAGGCCTGTTCGTTCGTTATCCCCTCAACCCCCGACACATGCGCCGTGTTTTGTGCCAAATTGACTGAGGCCGCCGTGACCCCAGTAACACCCCCCAAAGCGCGCTCCACACGCGCACAACAGGATGCGCAGGTCATCCCATCCACCTCAAAGGTCAAATCCACCCCACGGGCGGGATATCCCGCCTCTGAGAGCGCATTAAGCGCCCGTGTGAGGCCTATATCATCCCGAGGGGTAAATTGCGCCCTATGCGTCGCGAGATTGACCGAAACCTCGTCTAGCCCCTCCACCGCGTCTAAGGCACGCTGCGCCCGACTGGCACAGCCCCCACAGGTCATACCGTCAAGTGTCAAAGTCATAGGCGAGGTCATAGCGTTTCCAATCAGACAAAAGGGGTCTTAGGTCTGCATAAAGCTTCCAGTCACTGGAAGGTCAAGGAGAATGTGAATTGCTGAACTGAAAACCCCATTTGCAATCCATCTGATTTTGCAACATTGTCCAGGGACCCCTGCCAAATGAGGACGCCATATCATGATCAACATTTCTCGCCGTCAGCTTGTTTTCGCGACCATCGCCATGTCTGTGAGCGCAGGCTTGGGACTGGCCCAAGAGGGGGATGAATGGAGCGTGGATCAGGTTCATGCAGCTTTGTTAAAGGATGAGGTCGTGTTGATTGATGTGCGTCGTCCTGAGGAGTGGGCGCAAACGGGTGTTGCTCAGGGGGCGTGGCCATTGGATATGACCTCTAAGGATTTCGTAGATAACCTGATGCAAGCGCGGGAATTGGCACAGGGGCGGCCTGTGGCTTTGATCTGTCGGACGGCTAATCGTACAGGGTTCTTGATGCGTCAAATTCGTGAAGCGGGTCTCACGGGGTTCGTGGATACCAAGGGCGGAATGGCAGGCAAAGCGCCCTATAAGGGGTGGATTGACAGCGATCTGCCTCGTGTGAGTGCAGAAGACGCGATTGCCAATTTACCTGTTGCGTTGAAGTAACGGGACATGACACCGAGGCCAGATATCTTTGGTAGATTGCCGAATGGCGATCCAGTCCATCGCGTGACCTTGGAAAATGGCGGTGTTCGGGCGGCGTTTCTCACCTATGGGGCGACATTGCAGGATTTGAGGGTTGAGGGCGTGGCCCATCCCCTTGTTATTGGAGCGTCTACGTTAGAGCCATATTTTGGCCCGCTCATGTATGCAGGCGCCTTGGTGGGACGCTTTTCCAACCGTCTTCGCCATGGACGTTTTGAGATTGATGGCACGACCTATCAGGCCGAGGTTCAGGCGGACACGGGCCATACGCTTCATGGGGGTCCAGTGGGGGTCTCGTCCAAGGTTTGGTCAATCCTTGAAATGGGGGCCGATCACGTTGTTATGGGTCTTGAATTGAACGATGGGGACATGGGGTTTCCGGGCAACATGAGCCTACGGGCGCACATGTCCTTGGATGAGCACGGGGCTTTGTCTTTTGACATCACCGCCACAAGTGATCGCGCGACGCCCTGTTCCTTGGCTCATCATAGTTATTTCAATTTAGATGGCACAGAGACGATTGCGGATCATCAGTTACAGGTCAGTGCGGATCACTTTTTGCCTGTTGATCACGCGCTCATCCCCTTGGGAACCAAAGTGGCGCTCGATCAGCATGCCTTTGATTTCCGCGCGCTCAAAGAATTGGGTGCACATCAGATTGATCATAATTTCTGTCTGTCCTCAAAAACGGTCCCGACACGTCCCGTCGCGCGGTTAAGCGCGGCGCGATCTGGGATTGAGGTTGGTATTGCGACCAATCAACCGGGATTACAGGTCTATACGGGGGATGGCTTGGACTGTTCTGGTGGGATCGGCTTAGAGGGGCGAACCTATGGGGCACGCTCGGGGATTGCGCTTGAAACGCAGGCGTGGCCTGATGCGCCAAATCATCCCACATTCCCAAACGCGATTTTGCGCCCAGATGAAACCTATCATCATCACGTTATATATAAGATTTCAAAAAGAGCATAAGCACCCTCTAATCCCGAATCGCATTCGCTCTAGAGTCGCAGGACATGATCACCACACTTGCTCAGTGATCCTGAAATAGCCTTGGTGCCGCGCCACTGTGTTCACCAAATTTTAAGACCAAAGTGACTAAATCCCCTCAAAAGGAATACCAATTTTGCTGGTTTACCCCAGTTTGTTGCGCTCTTGCATCGGTTTTGGGCGGGGTGTCCCTGTGCCCAATTGTGTCATTCCTTGAACACAAAGCCGCCACATTTGATTGATCTACTGATCCGTGGTCGCGATTTGGTACCGCGCACCTTGTGATTTTTTAACGAGTTTCAACGAATAAAAACGACTCGAGCATTTAAGAAGCACAAGGAATTAGCAGGTGACAGCATATAACGCCTATTTGTATGAAGTGATCCCGGACACGCCAATTTTATCTGGTGATACCGTAGCGTCCTTCTCCGTAATCAGCCCTCCGTCCCTCCATGTCGTTGACGATATGAATGGGAGCGCTTGGTACGTAAACGATTCAAACAACACCTCTATGACCATTGACGGGATCACAGTGACGGGTGCCGCGCGTGGGGGAACATTGGAATTTGCCGATGGGACAAGTTATACACATGCGAACGTGTCACATCAGATTTCGGCGGTCTTCGCAGTTCCGCAAAGCGATGGATCGGTGAAATATTATGCGACCTTTGGCAACGAAGCTTTGGCGACGGACACTTGGGGTGGTGGGATTGTCACGGATGAAATCGAAGAAAACGGTGAATATCCCACAAAGCTCACGTTCGATGGGTCAAATCACGGTGTAGGAACAGAAGACTGGGATGTCAGCGGCCTCGTTGATGGGAGCATGACCTATTCGGGGTCGTCGCTTTATTATTGGCAGCAAAACAATTTGAGCAATGTGACCGCGCCATCGGACAAAATCGTCGAAGGCACTGGGTCGGGTGATCTTATCAATGGCAGTTATGCCGGTGACCCCGATGGAGATTTGATCGACAACAATGATGGCAATCCGACGCTCGCAAGCGGCGATGATGATAGCATCATTGGATATGAAGGAAACGACACGATTTTAGGCGGTGTCGGGAACGATACAATCTATGGCGGTGGTAGCAATCCAGATGAGCTAACCCTTGATCTGACAGCTGATCCTTATTGGGGCATGAACTATAGCACTGGCGCCAATATTGGCGATGGTGCTTTGGGTGGAACCTTCCATGTTGGTGATGTGAATTCATCGCAATTGACTCCGCAATACCTGACTGTGACAGATGGAAATACGACGCTCACTAGTGGTGAAACTATCGAAGTCACGTTTTTGGATGAAAACGGTGTCGAAGTCGTTTTCACAGGGACAGTTCAACAATCCGCATATGGCGGTACGCCCAATGTCGGTGCGATCACGGCTGTTGGCACGGATCAAGACGGCAATCCCATTGCGATTGCTTTGGGACGCGGCGATGGTGTGACCCCCAATTGGCCGGCAGGCACAACATTCGAAGACACTGACGATGCCTTTGACGCGGCAACTGGGGTTGATATGATCTTGGCGCCCTCCGGCGTTGACAATGACACGATTGACGGCGGTGCTGGAGATGATTTGATCTACGGCGGTCTCGGCAGCGATACTATCACAGGTGGCGAAGGTGCCGACACGATTCACGGTGGCTTTGGCGACGATGATCTAATTGCCGGCAGCGGTGACAGTGTCTTGGGCGGCTCTGGCGATGATGAATTCTTTATCGACGCAAACCAGTCAGGAACGGCAACGATCACGATAGATGGTGGTGAAACCGATGAAGAAGCCGTTGTTGATGCGATCAATAACTCCAACGGCAGCATCGGAGATATTCTAAACCTCGGTGGTCTTACGGATGTCAACATTGTCTATGATCAAACCGATCCGACGTGGGATGGTGTCACCTCAGAAAGCGGCACAGTGTCCTTTAGAAACACCGCCGGTGATCTGGTCACTGTTGAGTTTTCCAATATTGAAAAAGTGGTGTGTTTTGTGCGTGGGTCTATGATCCGCACGATCCATGACAATGTGCCTGTTCAAAACCTCCGCCAAGGGGATCTCGTTTGGACTGCGGATCATGGGTATCGCCCCATTCGCTGGATTGGCCATCGCAAGGTGGATCAAGACATCCTCAAACAACGTGAAAACCTTTTGCCAATCAGGATTGCGCCCAATGCCTTGGGTCATGGTATCCCCAAGCGGGAACTCATGGTCAGCCCGCAGCACCGCATTTTTGCGAGCTCAAAAATTGCACAGCGCATGGTTGGCAACAGTGAGGTGCTCGTGGCAGCTAAGCATTTGACTGATCTCAAAGGGGTCGATGTTGTAACACCTGAGGATGGGGTTGAATATTGGCACATCATGTTTGATCAACATGAGCTGATCGAGGCGAATGGATGTTTGTCCGAATCCCTCTTTACAGGGCCGGAGGCGATCAAGTCTTTGTCAGTGGAACAAAAGCTGGAATTGAACGAACTCTTCCCTGAAATTTTTGACATGATGCACAAACCTGAGCCCGCGCGCCCTGTGTTGAATGGCCGAAAGGGACGCAAATTGGCGGAACGTCATGTGAAGAATTCAAATGATTTGGTGGCGCTTCACTAGCTTGGTGTGACGGCCTGTGTCATCGTTTGAAAGACGGTGGCAAATTTATGGGCCAAAGGCGAGGATTTGCGCCAAATCGCGCCTATGTCGCGCGTTGGTGGGTCCGTGGGAAACCGTGCAACATTCACATCCGTTGCGCGGGTTTCCAGATCGATTGCCATGTCTGGGATCAGCGTAATACCTAAATCCGCCTGAACCATTTGCACGAGCGTCGACAGCGAACTTGCGTCATGGCGGCGGTTCGCTGTGGTGTCTATTTGGCAAAAGGCGAGGGCTTGGTCGCGAAAGCAATGCCCTTCTTCGAGCAAGAGCCACGGCAAGGCGGCAAAGCTGCGCGGGTCGGGCACAGGCAGATCACGTGCGGTTTGTGGACGGACCAACACAAATTCCTCGGAAAACATAACAGTTTCCTCCAGATGCGCCTCGCCAATTGGCAGAGCAAGTAGGGCCATATCGAGGCTGCCGTTCAGGGTTTCCTCAACCAACTTGGACGTTTGCGTTTCTCGCACACTTACGGTGATCTCTGGGTGATTATCAGACATTGCGCGCAAGATTTTTGGCAAAAGATAAGGCGCGATGGTGGGAATGATCCCCAAGTTTAGCCGATCAAACGCATCCTGCCGTGCCGCACGCGCCATTAATTCGATGGTTTGGACATCCTCTAGGATTTTGTGACACTGGGCTAAAAATTCCTGTCCAAAACGGGTCAGGACAAATGATTTTGCGCCGCGCTCAAATAGAGGTGTGCCTAATTCTTGTTCCAGCTTTTTGATTTGCTGAGACAGGGCCGGTTGCGAAATTGCAGAGGCATCCGCCGCATACCCAAAGTGGCCCATACGCGCGAGCGTTGCAAAATAACGCATCTGTTTCAAAGTGATATTGCTCATAACTTTTTCTTATCGAAAATATAAATTAATACAACTGGCAATTATGAATGAAATACGGGATTGTGTCGCTATCTGTGTCACAGAGTCGATATTTCATGACTTGAATATCACAATTTTAGGAGAGGTAAGATATGAACAAGCACGTTGATGCGCAGGGCGGTTGCCCAGTCATGCATGGCGCGAATACCGCTGAGAACCAATCTGTAACAGCTTGGTGGCCGAATTCATTGAATTTGGACATTTTGCACCAGCACGATCAGAAAACCCAACCTTTGGGTGCTGACTTTAATTACCGTGAGGCGCTCAAGTCGCTTGATGTTGAGGCCTTGAAAAAAGACACACATGCTTTGCTAACCGATAGCAAAGATTGGTGGCCTGCGGATTGGGGTCACTATGGCGGCTTGATGATCCGTTTGGCATGGCACGCTGCAGGATCCTATCGCACGACAGATGGTCGTGGTGGTGCAGGGACAGGCAACATGCGCTTTGCGCCGCTGAATTCATGGCCTGACAACACAAGCCTTGATAAAGCGCGCCGCCTTCTTTGGCCGTTGAAAAAGAAATACGGCAATGCTGTGTCTTGGGCGGACCTCTTGGTCTTTGCTGGTACAGTTGCTTATGAAAACATGGGTCTCAAGACGTATGGATTTAGCTTTGGTCGCGAAGACATCTGGCATCCTGAAAAAGATACCTATTGGGGGTCTGAAAACGAATGGCTTGCGCCAAGTGAAAATCGGTATGACGATTTGGAAGACGCCTCTACACTAGAAAACCCGCTTGCAGCCGTGCATATGGGTTTGATCTATGTGAACCCAGAAGGGGTGAACGGAAATCCTGATCCCTTGCGCACTGCGCAACACGTGCGCGAAACATTTGCCCGTATGGCGATGAACGACGAAGAAACCGTTGCTTTGGCCGCAGGTGGTCACACAGTCGGTAAAGCACACGGGAATGGAGATGCCTCCAAACTGGGTGCAGAACCAGAAGGCGCAGATATCGAAAACCAAGGCTTTGGTTGGACGAACCCAGAAGGGAATGGCCCGAACGCAATCACATCTGGTATTGAGGGCGCATGGACCTCGAACCCAATCCAGTGGGATAACGGCTATTTCCACCTCTTGTTCAACTACGATTGGGAACTTAGAAAAAGCCCAGCAGGGGCTCATCAGTGGGAACCAATTGACATCAAAGAAGAAGACATGCCCGTCGACGCCTTTGATCCATCAATCCGTCGTAACCCAATGATGACAGATGCGGATATGGCGATGATCAAAGATCCGATCTATCGCGAAATCTCAGAGCGTTTCTACAAAGACCCTGCGTATTTCTCAGAAGTCTTTGCACGCGCTTGGTTCAAGCTAACACACCGCGATATGGGTCCAAAAGCCCGCTATTTCGGTCCTGACGTTCCAGCAGAAGATTTGATCTGGCAAGATCCGATTCCAGCAGGCTCAACAGGATACGACATCGCGGCCGCCAAAGCTAAAATCGCAGCAAGCGGTTTGTCTGTCTCTGATATGGTTGCAACCGCTTGGGATAGTGCGCGTACATTCCGTGGATCCGACATGCGCGGCGGTGCCAATGGAGCACGTATCCGTCTTGCGCCACAAAAAGATTGGGACGGCAACGAGCCAACGCGTTTGGCCTCTGTTTTGTCCACTCTTGAGGGCATTGCCTCTGAGGTTGGTGCAAGTGTTGCGGATATCATCGTTCTTGCGGGCAACGTCGGTGTTGAACAAGCGGCCAAAGCGGCTGGGTTCGATGTCGAGGTGCCGTTCATGCCAGGCCGTGGGGATGCCACAGCCGAGCAAACGGATGTAGACAGCTTCGCAGTGCTTGAGCCAATCCATGATGGGTTCCGCAACTGGGTCAAAAAAGACTATGCGGTCAAGCCAGAAGAATTGCTTTTGGATCGGGCACAGTTGATGGGCCTCACGGCCTCTGAAATGACCTGTTTGTTGGGCGGTATGCGTGTTCTTGGAACCAACCATGGCGGATCAGCGCATGGTGTGTTCACAGATAACGTTGGCGCCTTGACGACGGACTTCTTTGTGACGTTAACAGACATGGCCTACAAATGGGAGCCAACTGGCAAAAACTCCTATGCGATTGTGGATCGTGCGACAGGGGACACCAAACACACAGCAACGCGTGTTGATTTGGTCTTTGGCTCAAACGCAATCTTGCGTGCCTATGCAGAAGTCTACGCACAAGACGACAGCAAAGAGAAATTCGTCAATGATTTTGTCGCCGCTTGGGTCAAAGTCATGAACGCAGATCGCTTTGATGCATAAAAAATAAAGGTGCGGTTTCGGCCGCACCTTTTCTTTGTCTTGGTGCCTGGGTCTTGGGGTCTGGGCCTTGGTGTCTGGCCTACATCAAAAAGGTCAAACCAACCAAGATGAACCCTGCTAGAAATAGCGTCTCAATCACGATTAATGCAATCGCCGCGCCGCCGACTTGAGCGACGTCTTTGATAGATGTTTTCATCCCCACAGCCGCAATCGAGGTCAGCAAGGCCCATTTTGACAGCGTGCCCGCCGTGTCCGTTATGGCGACCGGCAAGGTGGCGAGCGAATTCAGCGTCGCCAACGTAATAAACCCGATGACAAAAAACGGCAGGATAGGGGGCCGCTGCATGTCATCTGATGTGGTGACGTTCATTCGGATGACCATGGTTGCGATCACGACGACGGGTGCCAGCATGGCAACGCGAAAGAGCTTGATCAAGGTTGCGGTTTCGCCTGTACTCTCGGACACAGAAAACCCCGCTCCGACCACTTGGGCGACATCGTGAATTGTGGCTCCGATGAATATCCCTGTTTGTAACTCGTCCATCCCAATTGAGGTTGCAAAAATCGGATAGAGGATCATCGCAATGGTTGAAAGCAACGTAACCCCGACAACAGTAAACACAAGGCGTTGTTCGCTGCGCTCATCTTTGGGTAAAATCGCGGCAATCGCCATAGCAGCTGAAGCGCCACAGATGGCCACCGATCCCGCTGTCAGGAATGAAAAGCGCGGACCATAGCCAAAACGCGGTCCAATCAGTAGGCCAACCCCTATGGTGGCGACCAACCCAGCTATCACCAAGAGGATCAAAGGCACTCCTAAGTCAGATAGCATCGAGACACTGATCCGAAGGCCCAATAACGCAACGCCAATCCTCAGAATGGTTTTGGCACAGAATTGTATGCCTTGGACGGTTTTTCCCTCGCTTGAGAGAAAATTCAGTGCAATGCCAAACAAGAGCGCCATGAGCATAGCAGGGGCGCCATAATGGTCGGCGACGAATTGCGCGGAGAGGGCAACAATCAACGAGACAAGCACGCCCGGGAATAAGAGGGCGGCTTTCGCACGATAATGGTCAATCACAGTTTGGATACCTTTCAAAGTATCAAGGTGGTTTAGGCCGCGGCAATCACGCTTTGGGCTAAGTCCACATAGGTTTTGGGAACAGTAATCCCGTCTTGTTCTGCCTCGGTGCGTTTTGCAAATCGACGAAGTCCGGGCAAACGCGCCCCGTCTTGAGCGATGATTTCAGCCAATAGCTCTTCTAAACGCGGCGCGAAATTGGTCTCTTCTTCGGCTGGCTTAAGGGCGATGAGATAATGCCCAACTTTGGGGGCTGGACCTTCGGCTGCAAAAAATGAGCTCGCTTGATAGCTAAAGTTTGATCCTGTCATTGAGGCGGAGAGGATTTCCACCATCAAGGCCAGCGCCGTGCCTTTGGGACCGCCCACTGGAACCATTGATCCCTTGAGACCTTCAGATGGGTCCGTGGTGTCCTTGCCCTCTGCATCCAGGGCCCATCCCGTTGGAATGGGTTGGCCTGTTTTGGCGGCATGCATGATTTTACCACGGGCCACAACGGACAGGGACATATCAATCACAAGGGGATTTTCATTTAATCGTGGAACGCCAAAGGCAATTGGATTGGTTCCAAACAAAGGCGTGTTGCCACCATGCGGGGCAATGGCGGGCGGGGAATTTGTGACCATTAGGCCAATCAAGCCCGCTTGAGCGATTTTTTCCACATGGATCGAAAGGGATCCGCAATGATGCGAATTTGCGATTGCCATAGCTGCAAGGCCATAGCTATGCGCCGCTGTGATCCCATGCTCGATGGCTTGATCAATGGCGGGATAGGCAAAACCGCAATCTGCATCAGTCATGAGAGCCGCAGGAAACACGGCTTTTGTCGTGATATGCGCAGATTTGTTGATCTTTCCTGATTTCACCTGAGCCATGTAATCGCTGAGACGCGATAGTCCGTGCCCGACTTGTCCGTCGGCTTCGGCCTCAACGAGCGCGCGCGCTACAGAAAGAGCAGCGCCATCTGCAACACCCAAAGCGACAAAAGCGCGTTGAATGAGGTCGGTGGCGTCAGTGAGAGAAAGGGTAACGGTATCTGTCATATCTGGGGTGGCGGCATCCATAATTTGAATGCCGCCTATCCTATTTACGCAGAGCGGTAAAGTTTGGTCATCGAGAATTCGCGGTGACCTAAGGCTTCTGCCGCTGTGTTGCGACCATTTGCTGTGCGACGGATCATTTCGATCAAATCGTCGCCTGCTTCGTCGATGGTCTTTTCACGACGCAAGATACCCGACACGTCAACGTCAACGTGCTCTGACATTGTGCGTACTGTGCGTGGGTTTGCAGTGATCTTGATGACTGGAACGATTGGGTTGCCCACAACGTTCCCTTGACCTGTTGGGAAGGTGTGGATTACCGCACCACCCGCTGCCATCAATGTCACACATTCCGCCGCCGCAGAGGAGCTATCCATAAAGTACAGACCATTGCCCGCATTTGGCGCTTCTGCTGGTTCTAGGATGTCGATGTATTTCGAGGTACGACCGATTTTCTCTAGGTTACCGAGGGCTTTTTCCTCAATCGTGGTCAACCCACCTTCGATGTTGCCTTTGGTTGGCTGTGAATCGGACAAGTCATCTGTCTGGTGTGCAAAGATCACGTCGTCTTGATACGCTTTCCACATTTTGTACCAACGCTCACCAACTTCTTCGTTGATCGCGCGCTCTTTACAAATGTGCTCAGCACCTGTGATTTCAGATGTTTCGCCAAAGAACCCTGTGATCCCTTCAGGAAGCAGCTTGTCGTACATGTTGCCAACAGTTGGGCAAGAGCCAAGGCCCGTTGTCGTGTCAGACTCACCACATTTTGTTGAGACCCAAAGTTCAGAGATTGAACACTCTTCTCGTTGGTATTCAGATGTCATGTGGACGAAGTCTTTCGCAGCCCAGCTCGCGCGGCGGATGGTTTCGAAATCACCGTTCTGTTCGATCGAGAATTCCGCAACTGGCTTGCCTGTTGCGCGGATGCCGTCGGCAATGCGCTTGGTCCAGCCTGGTTCGATACCGATCACAACAACGGCGGCCACATTCGGGTTCGCGCCTGTGCCGATCATTGTGCGGAAGTGCAATTCTAGGTCTTCACCAAACTGCAAACGGCCATAGGCATGCGGGATCGCCATTGTGCCTTTGACATTGTTCGCAACCGCTTCACACGCGGCGTTTGAAATATCGTCAACGGGCAAGATGACAACATGGTTACGTACGCCAACGCGTCCGTTTTCACGACGGAAGGCTTTGACTGTCATATTTGAGTATTTCGTAGACATAAGTCTCTCCTTACCAGCGTTTTGTTTTGCAGTTATGGGTGTGGACGTGCTGACCTTGGGGAATGTCGGCAATAATTTTTCCGATGTCTTCGCCATATTTCGTCGCCGTATCGCCGTCCTTGAGGTCCTTGAGAGCAATCTTGTGACCGATTGGCACATCTGCTTCTGCTTTTAGGCGGAAAGTTGAGTTATCGTGCGTGACGCAAACAAGCATGTCTGTTCCGGCGGTTAGGCCTTCTACGACGACAACACCAACGTTATCTGCATGTTCATGCACCAAGAGATGCGGGATTTCTGACATATTAGGCTCCATCAGTTTGGTTTAAGAATAAGTTTCGGGCTGGCAACGGTTCCATTTAGAATATCTTGGAAGGCCTGTTGCCCATCTGCCAAGGCGCGTTCCTCAAACCAATCAAGCGGCCCTAACGAGCCGTCGAAAATAGCTTGAGCCGTCTGGCGGAAGTCTTGGGCCGTATAGGTATACGTCCCGATAAAGGTTATTTCTTGCAAGGTCATGCGGCGAATGTCCAATCCATCGGTGGCTTGACCCAATCCGATATGTCCGATCACACCACCAGGGCGGGCCGCTGCGGACGCAGTTTCGCGCGTGGCCGCATAGCCAACGCCGTCAATGATCACGTCATAGGCGTTCGTGTCGCTGTCATCTGCAGAGGCCTTGACCGTTTGCGCACATTTTTCGATGAGATGCGCACGACGCGCCTCATTCGGTTCGATGATCGTTATCTTGTTCACACCTTGGGCCTTGAGGCTCAGTGCTGCGCCCAAACCGATGGCACCGCCACCAAGCACAAGCGCATCTGCGTCTTGCCCCGCTGTTTCACAGGTCTTGAGCGCCAAGCGAACAGTATGCCATCCGCAGGCAATCGGTTCCGCAAGGGATGCTTGGGCCAAGCTCACATGATCAGGAACTGTGACTAAATTCTGCTCACGCATTGCGACGTATTGGGCAAAACCGCCCTCGCGTGGGGGCATCGAGATGATTTGACGATCAGGACAGAGGTTATCGCGTCCTGTTTGGCACGCAACGCAAGATCCACAAGAAACCAATGGGTTGATCGTAACACGTTCTCCGTCACGCGCTCCGCCTTGGATGATACCTGCGGCTTCGTGACCGAGGATCAATGGGGCAGGGCGGCGTTCGTCATGGCCGAGAAAGGCATGCATGTCGGAGCCGCAAATTCCAACGCTATCGATGCGGATGAGAACTTGATCCGAACTCGGCGCGGGATCGGGGACATCGCGGAATTCAAGCGATTTAGGTCCAGTATAAACAAGCGCTTTCATTTTGCAGTAAATCCTCCGTCAACCATCAAGACTTGACCTGTAACATAAGCTGACGCATCAGAGGCCAAAAACAGCAAGGGACCGTCGATATCTTCGGGTTCGCCATTACGACCGATGCAGGTTTGCGCCGCATTGCGCGCCGCGCGTTCAGGATCGGCAAAGACAGGCGCGGTTAGTTCCGTTCTAAAGAAACCTGGGCCAATCGCGTTGGCGGTGATGCCTTGGGGAGACCATGCTTGCGCCATTGCGCGCGTCATCTGGGCAACACCGCCTTTTGAGGCGCCATAGGACAGGCTGTCAGGAAAAGCACGGTGGCTTTGTAATGAGGCGAAGTTGATAATCCGTCCCCAGTTTTGCTCGGCCATATGGGGGACGAAACAGCGGGACAAAAAGAATGGCACCGCGAGGTTCAAGTTGATCGTATCATCCCAGCCGTCTGGCGTGATCTCATCAATGGGTTGGCGATTATTCAGACCTGCGGCGTGAACCACAATATCAACGCCCCCATAGATATCCATGACTTGGGCTGCGATATCGTCGGTCTTGTCGCGATCTGAAAGATCTACGGGCAGTGGCGTAAAAGCCCCCTCAATGGACGCGGCTGTCTTGGCCAAGGCATCCGCGCGACGAGCAAGCCCGACCACGCGCGCGCCCGCATTTGCCAAAACGATAGCCGCACGCGCCCCCAATCCTGAACTGGCACCTGTGACACAGGCCACTTTGCCCGTCAGATCAAACATATGAGAGGGGGCAGCGGTCATGAATTACCCTTCCGCCGACAAATCAAAGTTTTCGCCGGGGAAATATTTCTGGAGGCGAATATCTGCGGTGCGTGCGTGACCTTCCATCCCTTCGAGGCGGGAAATGCGGGCGGTTGCAATGGCGACATCTTTTGAACCCTCGCGTGTGGCGCGCTGCCATGTCACGATCTTCATATATTTATGCACCGACAAGCCGCCCGTGTAGGATGCCGCACCAGATGTTGGCAAAACGTGGTTCGTTCCTGAGGCTTTGTCTCCAAAGGCAACTGTGGTTTCCTCACCCAAGAAGAGCGAGCCATAGCAGTTGAGGTTGTCCAACCACCAATCCAGATCTTCGGCTTGAACAGTGAGGTGCTCAGGGGCGTAATCATCAGAACATTGCGCCATTTCAACGCGATCTGCGCAAACGATGACTTCGGCATAATCGCGCCATGCGGCCCGTGCGTTGTCGCGGTTTACCTCTGGGAGCTCTTCGATCAACTGAGGCACGCGGTTCATGACTGTTTCTGCCAGATCACGATCATCCGTTACCAACCAAACAGGTGAGTTATAGCCATGCTCAGCTTGCCCCACCAAATCCACAGCGACGATTTCCGCATCCGCTGTTTTATCAGCAAGGATCAAGCTATCGGTCGGACCTGCGATCATGTCGATTCCGACGCGACCAAAGAGGATACGCTTGGCCTCGGCGACGAATTGGTTGCCGGGTCCAACGAGGATATTTGCCTTGGGCAATCCAAAGAGACCAAAGGTCATTGAGGCAATCCCTTGGACGCCGCCCATAGCCATGATCTGGGTTGCGCCACATTTATGCGCCGCATAGATGATCGCTGGGGCAACACCCACGCCCGGACGGGGTGGAGAACAGGCAACGATGTGTTCACATCCCGCAACTTGAGCCGTTGTCACCGTCATAATTGCAGAGGCGATATGGCTGTATCGACCACCGGGAACATAGCAGCCTGCTGTATTCACAGGAATGGATTTCTGACCTGCGATGAGACCTGGGACAACTTCAACTTCGATGTCCTTGAGGGTCGCGCGTTGTGCTTCGGCAAAGCGTTTGACGTTGGCATGGGCAAAATCGATGTCATCGCGTAGCTTTTTAGGAACCTGATTGATGGCGGCTTCGATTTCCTCTTGGGTTAAGAGGACATTGCCGTCATATTTATCAAACTTCGCTGCATATTCTAATGCTTTGGCATCGCCGCCTGCTTCGATATCGTTCAAGATACCTTGGACGGTTGCATTCACATCAGATGCGTTTGACTGCGATGTGAGCGTTGCTTTTTTGAGGTAGTCTCGTGCCATAAGTGAGAGTCCTATTTATAGATATCAGGTAGGAGAGTTGTTGAAAGTTCAGGAACGAATGCGATCAAGAGTACAACGAGCAACATGAAGAAGACGAAGGGAATTGCATAAACCGCAATTTTCAAGATCGATTCACCTGTGATCCCAGACACAACAAAGAGGTTTAGTCCAAGAGGTGGAGTAATGAACCCGACGCCCAAAGCTGTGATCATCATGACGCAGAATTGGATTTCGTTCATGCCAATTTCATCGGCAAGGGGTTTCAAGATTGGCGCCAAAATCACGATATTTGGCGTTGTTTCCATCACGCAGCCCGCCGCGATCAAGATACCGATCATGAGCAGGATCAAGAGGTAAGGATTATCTGTCATCGAGGTGACAGAATAGACAAACCCTTGAGGAACACCCATGATGGCCAATGCCTGCGCTAAAGGAAGTGAAAAAGCGATGATCGGAAGGATGACACCATTCACTTTGGCCGAGCTGATCAACATGCCTGGGAAATCTGACAATTTCAGCGTCCCGAGGATAAAGCCGATGATGATTGTGACAATCACGGCTGTTGCACCTGCTTCGGTTGGGGTGAGGCGGCCTGAGAAGATACCGTAGAAAATGATGCCAGGAACGATAAAGGCGTACCAACCGCTTTTGATGGATGACAAAAGGTTCACGCCCCATTCGCCCCATGTGATCTGACCGCCACCTTCAAACCGATAGATGCGGTTCATCACGATGTTGGTCACCAAGATTGAGCCTAGGATGGCGATCCCTGGAATGAGGGCTGCTTGGAACAATGTGGATGCGGATATACCTAGGACCAAACCAATCACGATGTAGGCAATGGACGGTGGGATCAAGATCCCTGTACAGGCACCCGCGGCCACCAAGGCACAAGCATAGGGACGGGGATACCCGCTTTCGACCAAACGGGCGATTGTCATGCGACCAACGGCTGCGGCACCTGCGGCGTCTGATCCAGAGATTGCGGAAAACATGCCACAGACCAGAACAGTTGCGGAGCCAAATCCACCTTTTGCCCAGCATGTGAGCGCCTCAGCGACATCTAGGAATTTGCGCGACAAGCCAGTGCGCACAAGCACGTCACCTGTCAGGATGAACAATGGGATCGCAGTTAGGGCAAAGTGGTCAATACCTGCAAATAGGCTTTCACCAACCAAGGTCAGAGGCAAATCGCCAGACATGAGCAACATTGTGATTGCGGCAACACCAATCGCGGCCCAAACGGGAACTGCGAGGGCGCAGAGGACGACGAAGAGGATAACGGGAACATAGAAATCCCAACCCAAAACGACAGTTTGTTCTTGTAGAGCACTCCAAAGCATTATGCGCCCCCTTCTTCAAAGAGGGTGTCACCCTCATATACGTCATTGCCCGCGCGAAGATCCCTGAGGTCGCGCAAGAAAGATTGGACGAGGCGGAGCGAGACCAGTGCAAATCCAGTCGGGACCGCCATCAGAAACCACACCATTGAGACGCGCAAACCATGGGTCACGGAACCGAATTTGTACGAGACCATGACAGTTTCAAAAGAATAGAACAGAGCGATAAGAGCCACGCCTAGCATCACCACATCGCCGAACATATAAACCAACGCTTTGATGCGTCTGCCCAAGTAATGCATGATAACATCGATGCGGATGTGCGCGCGTTCTTTGACGGCAGCGGCGGCACCAATCCACGCTAGATAGATAAACGAATACCGCACCATTTCTTCGCCCCAAATGGAGGAATAGGCGAAAATCTCGCGCCGTAGCACTTCGATCGCCATGGTGATGACGACCATCACATAAAAGACCAAGAGCGCCCACCGTTCGGCGTTTTGATCTATAAGCTTCAAATACCTAGACATGTCGTGCTCCTGTTGCACACCTCTCCCGTGATCACCGAAGTGACCTCATCAGGTTAGGCTGTCAGAAAATTCAAGGTCTGAGGCCCCAAGACGGGACCTCAGAAAAAGGTGTCTTATGCGTCGTGGACGTAGAGACGGCCCATTGTTGAGGCGCCTTCTTCCAATTTCGCAAATGCATCCATGGAACCTGCAAGGTCTTTCTTGAACTGATCCCATTCGCTGCGCTGGTATCCACCAGCTGCTTTCCATTCGCCCAACTGATCTTCTGAGAGTGAGTGGAACTGAACGCCAGATTTCGCCAATTCAGACATCGCATAAGCGCGTGCTGCTGGGACTTTGGCACAGTTTTGCTGCTGTGTGATGTCACCTGCGAACATGATGCCGTCTTGGATATCAGATGGCAGACCATTGAACCACTCTAGGTTCATTGAGTACACTTGGCTGTCAGGAACGGCCTGTGTGAATGTCACGTGGCTTAGGATATCTTTGAAGCCAAAGACGTAGAGCGCGCCAACGGATGGATCGAGTGCGTCTGCAACACCTTGTTTGATCGCAGAAGGTGTTTCACCCCATGCAACAGGTGTCGGGTTTGCGCCAACCATACGGTAATATTGCTGCAACATTGCTGAGCCTGGAACGCGGAATTTTACGCCATCTAGGTCTGCTGGTGTGATAACAGCATTGCCGCCTTTACGAACTGCAACAACACGTGGGTCGATGTTCACGTAGAACAATGGCTTAAAACCCGCTGCTTCGACTTTTGGTGTGACGGCATCGGCCCAAGCTTGTGATGTCACAAGGTTTGTGAAGCGTTGGTTGGAGCCACAGAAGTAAGGCATGTTGATCAAGTCAACGGCGCTGGCAAATGGGGCAAAGTTAGATAGCGAGTGCTGTGCCGCTTGGATTGTGCCGCCTTGAACAGCTTGAACCAATGCACCACCTGCGCCCAACTGACCACCTGGGGCCAATTTAACGTAGACTTTGCCGTTTGTTGCGTTCTGGATGTTTTCTTTGAGGTCCAACTGCATGATTGGATAGCTGCGAGACGCGCCCAAGACATATGCCGTTGCAATTGTCATTGTGTGCTCTGCTGCTTTTTCACGCTCACGCTCTTCGTTTGCAGTTTGTGCAGCCGCTTCGCTGGACCATAGCATTCCTGATGCACCTGCAACCATAGCAGCCGTAAAGCCACCTGTGCCCGCAAGTTTCAGGAAATTACGGCGCTCTGCCGATTTCAATTCTTTGGTTTCTTTAGTCATAATCTTCCTCCCTAGAAGTTTATTATTGCGCGTCGTTTTTTGCGCGCGCTTCGCGTTTCAGTATATCCACAACGAAAAAAACAGTCGCCAAGAGCAAAATTAACATCTCTTGAACGTCTGTTAGAAAAACCGACATACCCAATGTTCCGAACACTACGTTCGCAAACATCGTGGCGAACAATATAATTGAAAGAGTGATAAACATGATCTTTCCATTCCGAATTAAGTAATCGATTCGGAATGAATGTAAGCGCTTTCATTTTTTCGTGCAAGCGCTTACATTGACATTCGTAGAGATTCTTTGCACAGACTGCATTTTAACGATTACGACCGTGGAACCGCATGACACAGATGACCGATCATAGAGATTTACCAACGCTCGCCGATGTTGCGCGCATGGCGAATGTATCGACGGCGACGGTGTCTCGGTGTTTGAACTCACCTGACAAGGTTGGCAAAGCAACGCGTGAAACGGTGATGAATGCTGTGAATGCTTTGGGGTATTCACCGAATTTCGGCGCGCGGGCCTTGGCGGCCAAGCGGACGAATACAGTTGGCGCGGTTATTCCCACCATGGACAATGCGATCTTTGCCCGTGGTTTGCAGGCTTTTGAAGAAGAGTTGAATTCCCTTGGCATGACCCTCTTGGTTGCGAGCTCGAATTACTTGCCCGATCGAGAAGAAGAGCAAATCAAAACACTTGTCGCACGTGGGGCGGATGCTTTGTTGTTGATTGGCTATGATCGCGATCCGTCGGTGTATGAATTTTTAGCGCGTCAATCCATACCTATGGTTATTGCTTGGGCCTATCAATCAAACAGCTCTATGCATGCAATTGGGTTCGATAATCGGGCAGCGGTGCGATCCATGACGCATCACATTTTAGATTTGGGTCATAGAAGACTGGGCTTTATCTCGGCACCTCAATCGACCAATGATAGGGCGCGGGAACGTGTTCTAGGGGCTCGGGATGCTTTGACTGAAACAGGGTTTGATCCAAGCGCGCTGAGTGTTGTGGAAATGAATTATTCGATTAGCAATGGTGGAACGGCTTTGGCCGAGCTGTTGCGCAAGGATCCTGATATCACGGCTGTTCTTTGTGGGAATGATGTCTTAGCGGTCGGAGCTTTGAAAATGGCCAAAAAGCTGGGCCTGTCGGTGCCAGGTGATTTGTCTATTACTGGATTTGATGACATCGAAATTTCAACCATTGCGGACCCTGAAATAACAACGGTTCATGTGCCTCATCGTCAAATGGGTCGCAAAGCGGCGCAATATTTGGCGCAATACATCAATGACAAATCGCAACCACAAGCGCCTGATCCATTGGAAACGGTCTTTTATGAGCGTGGCACTCTTGCTCCCCCTCGTGACCCGTCAGGAAAAGAGCCGCGTCTGTGACATCAAAGCAAAAAGAGTTCTGGCGCGGTGTTCTTGATCAGCTTCCGTTACAGTTAGGTGTTGTTCCCTTTGGGATCGTGTTCGGTATCCTTGCCTTGGCGAGCGGGCTGACGCCTTTGCAATCCATTTTGATGTCGTCTATTTTGTTTGGAGGCGCGAGCCAAGTTGTCTTTGCCCAATTAGTGTCCCTTGGAACCGCACCGATTGTGACGTTTTCCTCTGTTGCTGTGATCAACCTGCGGCACATGCTCTATAGTGCGAGCTTGGCAAAATATCTGATTTCTTTGCCTTTGGGGTGGCGCCTTGGTTTGGGGTATTTGCTCACGGATGAGGCTTTTGCTGTTTCGGTCAAACGGTTTGAAGAGGCCCCTGATCTGGCGCGATATCATTTGTTAGGGTCTGGATTAACGCTGTGGCTATGTTGGCAGCTTGCCACCATTGCAGGCGTCCTCTTGGGGGCCGAAATCCCAGCAAGCTGGAATTTAGATTTTGCCATTCCTTTGACCTTCATTGCGATTGTCTTGCCGAGCCTGAGGAAAGTGCCCCATCTTGCCGCGGCGCTCAGCTCTGGATTGGTCGCCGTCTTTGCGCAATCCCTGCCGCATAATATTTGGATCATCGTTGCGGGGCTGACGGGCATTGTGGTCGGTGGGCTCCTCTCACGCGAAGAGGGGACAAAATGATTTGGGCTCTTATGATCGCAACGGGACTTGCGAATTTTGCCGCGCGGATTTCGGTGTTCTCTGGCCTCTTGGGGTCACATATCCCGCCATGGGCCGAACGTTACTTGCGGTTTGTGCCGACATCCGTGCTCTCTGCTATTATTGCGGCGTCGCTCTTCGTAACGCCAGAGGGACCTCAGTTCGACATCAGCGATCCCCGTATTATCGCGGCACTGATTGCCAGCGGTGTTGCCCTTGTCACGCGCTCTGTTATCGCAACTTTGGTTGTGGGGCTTAGCTTGGTCTGGTGGCTTAGTTAGAGGCGACGCCGTTAAAGGTGAACAGGGTCTCCCCATTGATTTGGTAGCCATCAATGAGCCTCTGTGCCGTTTCTGAGACCAGCCAGGTTTCTAATGTTTTCACGAGGTCGGTCTTCACATGGGGATGGCGTTCTGCGCTGACAGGGAGAAAGGCGTATTGGTTAAACAAAACGGGGTCGCCTTGGTATAATATGCTCAGCTCGCCTTTGTTTGCGAAATTCAACCAACTTGCGCGGTCCGTGAGGATATAGGCATTCATCGCCGCCGCCGTGTTCAAAGCGGCCCCCATGCCAGAGCCGACAGAGCGATACCATGTGCCAAATTGAGCGGCGTCCAATTCGGCTTGCTCCCAGAGAGCGCGCTCTTTTTTATGTGTGCCGCTGTCATCCCCACGGCTCACAAAGGTGGCTTGGGTTTGCGCGATTGAGCGAAGGGCATCACGTGCGGATGCCGTCGCTTTGATGTTTGCGGGATCATGGTGAGGGCCAATGATCACAAAATCATTATACATGATTTCGCGTCGATAGGCTCCGTATCCTTGGGTCACAAAGGCCTCTTCAGCGGTTCTTGAATGCACCAAGATGGCGTCAACATCCCCCTGTTGGCCTAGCTTGATGGCCTGTCCTGTTCCAACGACCAACAGTTGAACCTCAAGATTGAGATCGGCTTTGACCACAGGCAGCAAGACATCTGCGAGGCCAGAGTTATGAAAGGATGTCGTCACAGCGAGCCGGAGACGGTCTTGGGCGGATGCGGATGTCGTGAATAAGATGATGATGAGAGACGCAATAAGCTGTTTCATGGCTCAACAATATCTCCGCTTAAAAACGCTTGGGCCTGTGGTGTGTCCGGTCGGGTGAAGAAATCAGAGGCGGCTCGGTGTTCATGGACCTGACCGCCAAGCATAAAGACAACATCATCTGCCAAACGGCGCGCTTGTCCCATATCATGGGTCGACATGATGAATTGCGTCCCCTTAGCGCGTTCGTCGATCAAAATCGCTTCGATCTCTTTCATTGCGCGCGCATCAAGCGAGGCACAGGGTTCGTCCAAAAACACCAGTTTTGGATCGGTGATTAAGGCCCGTGCCAATGATAGCTTTTGTTGCTCGCCTCCTGACAGGGAGGGTGCATATCGGTCGATAAAGTCGTCTAACCCTAACCGCTTGGCCCAGATCATGGCGCGATCTTTGGCCTCGGATTTGGGCACACCCCGCACGCGGAGGGGATAGATCAAGTTGTCTATGATTGAACGGCGCAGCATCACAGGTCTCTGAAAGACAAAAGATTGCTCTTTGATGGCCTCTTCGGTGGAAATGGCCCAATCCACGCGGCCTTGCGTAACACGGGCAGTTCCATGAAGCAGACGGAGAAGGGTTGTTTTCCCTGATCCATTCGGTCCTATCACAACAGAAATTCCCTGACCTGCAAGGGTCAAGTTTATTGGTCCAATCAAACGGATGCCGGATCGTTTTGTTTCTGCGTTGCGCGCCGTGAGAGGAAACAAGTTGCTCACCACCGTGCCTCCCGTTCAGTGCGGCTCATCCAATGGATCGTGAGATTGACAGCAATCGTAATTCCGATGAGAACAAAGCCCAAAGCCAAGGCCAAAGCAAAATCACCTTTGCCCGTTTCTAAGGCAATCGCAGTCGTTAAAACGCGGGTCGCGTGATCGATATTGCCGCCAACAATCATGATGGCTCCAACTTCGCCGATGGCGCGGCCAAAACCAGCAAGAGCAGCGGTTAACAACGCACGCCGTGAATCCCAGAGCAGCGTCATGATTTTTTGCCGTTGTGTGACGTTCATTGAAATCAAGAGGTCATGATAGGATTGCCACAAATCCCGAAGGGATTGATGGGCAACGCTTGCGATCAAGGGAACAATAATGATGACCTGAGCAATGATCATCGCCGTTGGTGTGAACAAAAGCCCAAACACGCCAAAAGGCCCAGATCGCGACAGCATGATATAAACAAACAACCCAACCACAACAGGGGGGAGGCCCATCAGCGCATTAAGGATCGCTATCACATGACGCCGCCATCTAAACCGCCGCACAGCTAAAAAGGCGGCGAGCGGCATCGCAATGAGCGAGGCCACTACAAGGGCGCAAAGCGTCACTTGCAAAGACCGCCCAGCAATTTCCAAGAGATCTGGATCAAACTGAACGACAAGCCAAAACGCTTGCCCGAGTCCGTTCCATAAATCGTTCATCTTGGATGTTCCTTCGTTACGGGGGGACTATGCCCAGATGTGCACCCTAATCCAAGTCCAATCTGTGCTGTTCCCTCAGTGCGACAAATATGAACTTTAATACGTCACCGCTAGCCTATGTCAGACACATGGACTACGGTTCATCAAAGTTGACATGGAAGGTATCCCAAAATGAGCACTATTTCGGCAAACAAAGCCCGAACGATTATCCGCAAAGCAATGGAATGTGGAAAAGAGCATGAGTTGAACCCCCTCACAGTGGTCGTCCTGGATGCCGGTGGACATGTCATCGTTGCAGAACGCTCAGACGGCGCAGCCCCAGGTCGTTTTGCGATTGCGCATGGCAAAGCCTACGGTGCGGTCATGTTGGGGATGGGCGGTCAGGCGCAAATGGCGCGCGCCGAACAACAGGCCTATTTCGTCAATGCCGCCAACGGAGCACTTGGTGGTCAGATGATCCCTGTTCCGGGTGGCGTCTTGATACATGACAAAAAAGGCACGATTATCGGATCCGTCGGTATTTCTGGCGATGCTTCTGACAAGGACGAATTGGCTGCGGTCACCGGGATCGAAGCAGCTGGCCTCATTGCCAAGGCCTAGAGAAAGGTCGGCGCGTCACTTCGCGCCGATTATCACGCCTCTTGCTGATTGCGTTGCATATAGATCGGAAGCGCGACGAGCACTGATGCAAGCCCTGCGCCGAGAATAATACCACAGGCAAGGCTGATGTTTTGGTCACCACCTAGAAAAATGATGATCCCGCCTAAAAGGCTACCGATTAGCATTTGGGACGCGCCAATGAGACCTGATCCAGTCCCAGCGTTTTTGCCAACTGATTTAATGCCGCCAATCACAGAATTCGCGACCGTTAGGCCATTACTAAAGCCAAACATGCAACAGGGAAGTACCAAGGCCAAAACATGGGTCATCCCAAGGGATTGCGTCACAAATAGCGACAAAAGGGACAGAGCACAAAGCGAGCAGCCAATCATAATGGCGCGCTCTATCCCGAATTTAATCAAGTAGAATCGATTGACCAAGTTTCCGATCAAGTAGGACACAGGCGTAAGGCCAAACCAAAATCCGAATTCCAAGCTTGAAACACCTAACTCCGTATATCGATATGGCAAAAAGCTGTTCATCGCAAAGAACATGCCGACCTGTGTGCTACTGACAAAGGCGAATGCCAAGAAAATGCGGACTCTTAAAACATGGGTATAGGCCGCCACAATTGCGGAAACATGTAACTTTGGTTTGATATCAAAGAAGGTCTCTTTGAGAAAGAAAAGCAGAAGCAGTGTCAACAAAATGCCAGCGGTGCACATGACCCACATGACACTGATCCAGCCAAATTGCGCGATCAATGCGCCGCCACTCATCAACCCAACAATCGGGATAACAGCTTGTATCGATTGAACGGAGGCCATTTTCCGAGCAGCGTCTTGGCGATTGAAGGCATCGTTTATCATTGCGCGCGCCATGGAAATGCAGGCACCAGCGCCAAAGCCTTGCAATATGCGCGCAATAATTAAGGCTGTGATGTCCTTGGCAAGCATTCCCAACAGACCGCCACAGGCAATCATGATCGCGCCTAGCAAAATAAAGGGTCTGCGTCCAAATAGATCCGAGCAGGGACCAACCACCAATTGGCTGATCGCGAGCATTAGCAAATAGCCTGTGAATAAAAATTGGGCCACATTTGCACTGACATCAAAATCGGCACTGATAAAGGGGAGGGCCGGTGTAATGAGCGTGATCCCTAGAACCGAGGCCCCAGTTGAGAGACCGATCAAGAGTGTCGGCGGTGAATAGGAAGCCTTGGGATCGGTCATGGTCGCTCTATCGGGTTGTTGGTTGGTCTGTATGACTGTGATGGAATGCAGAACAAAAATAAACCACTAATCAGTTCACCCAATGAACAGGTCAATTGTATCAGATGTATTTGAGCGCTCATGTTTGGCTCACTCTATAGAAATAGGGCGTATTAAAAGTTTATCGACTTTACTTTCAACGGGGATCGCAGGATGACGGTTTTATTCTTTTGCCTTTGTGTCGCATTAATATTGGCTGAATTTGTGAAAGGGCTAAGTGCGAATGGCACGCCGCCAGTTTTGCAATCTTATCCATGGCAAATGGATTTGGCCTATTTCATGTGGAGCAATATTGCGAAATTTCGCATCGTTTTGTTGATCCTGATCGGCCTAGTTGCCACACAATTGACCATTGCCCACCCTATCGGGTTTGGCTTGGGATTGGTTCTGTGCATGGCGCTATGGGGCGGGATTTATTGGCTGTTTAACAAGTTCTGGGTTGGGAAATACAAGTTTCTCCCTATCACGCAAAAGACATTCCTCACAGCTCAAGAGAATAAAGTTGATCCCAGCACATTAATCATTGGTGTGGATATCAACGGCGAACAAAGAGCCTATCCCGCAAATTTGTTGTTCTATCATCACCAAGTGCCCGATGAAGTCGGCGGTCAACCAATATTGGCGACCTATTGCGGTATGTGCCGCAGCGGCCGCGTCTTTGACACCAATTGGGACATTGGGGTGCCTGAGTTTCAATTGGTCGGGGCCGTCTCTTACAATGCGGTCTTGCGGGATTCTCTGACTAATAGTTGGTGGAGACAGGAAACTGGCGAAGCGGCCAAGGGTCCAAAGCAAGGTGAGCAGTTAGAAGACATTTACTTTGAGCAAATGACAGTGGAGCATTGGATCGAAAAACATCCAGAGACTTTGATTTTGCAATATGATCCTGTATTTCAGCGACAGTATAACTTCTTGGGCAAGTTGTTGAACTACGAGGCGAGCTTTCCGGGATGGTATCGTCAAGAAACACCGCCATTGATCATCGGTGTTGATATCGAGGGTCAGGCCAAGGCCTATGATCTAAGCGAATTGCACAAAAAACGGATGGTCGTGGATGAACACGCAGGGACGCCTTTGTTGGTCCTAAGTGATCCAGAGGGTCGCGCGGCCTTTGTCTATAACCGTCACGTCGGCGATCAGACATTGAGTTTTGAGCAGGATGAAAACGGTCTTTATGATGTTGAAACTGGGTCGCGATGGAATGACTTGGGGCGCTGCACAGAAGGCGCGCTCAAAGGACACAGCATGACCCAATTGCAATCCTATCAACAATTCGTGCGCGCGTGGATTACCTTTCACCCTGATACAGAGTTTTACACGTTCTGAGCGACGCCTATCCTTGATGTTTAAACGCGGCGATTTGATGTGTATCCATCGCCGCGCCTATTGTATGCGCGGCCGATTGCAGATCCTCAAGCGTGCCTTGAGCCAAGACATCCTCAAGTCTGTGTTCTTCGCGCATCCAAAGAATACTTAATGCGCCGTGTACTCCCGTTTTTGAAAGGATAGGGACCGCCAGTGCCGCCAAATCTGGGCCTGGGTCAAAGGATTTATAGATGAAATAATCATCATCGCGTAGACCAAAGCCGCGCGCTTTTGTCAGGGCTAATGCTTTGTTTAACGCAGAGCCTTCAAACCATTTGCGCGCTTCGCGGCCTTCTGTTTTCTTAGCCGCAGTGACGTGTAAGTTTCGATCTACGTCTGATAAAAATGCCAAGACCGCTTGACCATGGGCCGATCGAACCATTGAGGGTCGTATGCCCAAGCCTGTTCGCGCGGGCGCCATTGGTCCACGTGTTCGTGTGCTTTCTACGATTTCCAATTTCCCCGTCTCTATTATTGCTGTCAAATCTGACGGGAGGCCACGTTTGAATGTGGGCATATTGATCAAAATAGGCGCGGCAATTTCGGCTAAGGGATGGGCGCGGACATTTGCGCCGAGGATGTTTTCTAGCGAATGGGCCAATTCATATTGACCCTCAACAATATTGCGGCGTACCCAACCCCGATCCTGTAATGTCGACAAAATGCGGATAAGGGTGGCATTACTCAGTCCAGTCTTTCGACGCAGTTCAGCCAAGGTGCTGAGGCCAAAGTTAGAGAGATGTTCAATCACCTCCAAACCGCGATCCAAGGCGCGTATTCGTTTTGGTCCCTCAGTCTTTGACATATAGATTTCTCGCATCTAGGGTTGGTTCATCTGGTGAACACATAGATGGTGCAAAGAAAATCTCTTTGTCAACATAAACAACGAATCATGACTTAGTTCATGGACTTAAGGGAGACTCGCCGCTTTGAACATATTGTTCATTATGTATGACCAACTCAGGTTCGATTACCTAAGTTGCGCAGGACATCCACATTTGCACACGCCGAACTTTGATCGAGTGGCGAATATGGGTGTGCGGTTTACGAATGCCTTTGTTCAATCGCCCGTCTGCGGTGGGTCGCGTATGTGTTTTTACACGGGGCGTTATGCGTCGTCGCATGGGGCGCATTGGAACGGGTTTCCCCTGCGTGTTGGCGAAATGACAATGGGCGATCATCTTAGAAACGCGGGGATGGACGCTTGGCTCATCGGTAAAACCCATATGAAAGCCGATAGCGAAGGTATGGCGCGTCTTGGCCTCAGCCCAGATAGCGTGATTGGCGCGCGGCAGGCTGAATGTGGCTTTGATACGTGGATCCGCGATGACGGGTTATGGGGACTGGGTCCAGATGGGTGGTACGATGAAAAGCGCTCGCCCTATAACGAATATTTGAAATCTAAGGGATATGAGTCAGAAAACCCTTGGGCCGATTTTGCCAATGCGGGCATCGATGGCGACAAAGTTGCCTCAGGTTGGATTTTCAGAAATGCGGATAAACCAGCGAATATCAAAGAAACTGATAGCGAAACACCTTGGCTGACGCGCAAGACCATTGAGTTTATGGACGCGATGCAGGGCAAAGATCCTTGGTGTGCGCATGTCAGCTATATAAAACCGCATTGGCCCTATATTGTGCCAGCGCCGTATCACGACATGTTTGGCCCCAACCACGTTCCTGCGCCAACGCGGGATGAGGTTGAACTTGAAAATCCACAGCCCGTATTTGGCGCCTATCAGCAAAACAAAATTGCTCAGGCCTTTCAAAAAGACGAGGTGAGGCAAAAGGTCATTCCCGCCTATATGGGATTGATCAAGCAATGTGATGATCAATTGGGCCATATTCTTGATTACCTTGAAGAAACGGGACAGATCAAAGATACAATGATCGTTCTCACCTCGGATCACGGGGATTACTTGGGCGATCACTGGATGGGGGAAAAAGATCTTTTCCATGATCCGTCTGTCAAAATTCCCATGATCATCTATGATCCCCGAAGCGATTGTGACGCAACACGGGGCACAACTTGTGATGCTCTGGTTGAATCTATTGACCTCACAGCGACCTTCATCGAAGCGGCGGGGGGCACAGTTCCCGATCACATTGTTGAGGGCCGCAGCCTGTTGCCATGGTTGCAAGGGGAAACCCCCGATTGGCGGAAATATGCGATTAGTGAATACGATTACTCGGTTACGCCTCAGGCGGTGAAACTGGGTGTTGAACCAAGAGATGCGCGATTGTTTATGGTCTATGATGGCCGATACAAGATGATGCATGCTGAGGGTGGATTTCGCCCGATGCTTTTTGATTTGAAGAATGATCCAGAGGAATTCCATGACCTCGCCAAGGGGAATGATCATCAAGACCAGATTGATCAACTTTACAAATACCTTGGTGAATGGGGACTGCGTATGAGCCAGCGGGTCACCAAATCCGAAGACGATATTCGGGCAATGCGCGGTCGATCCATGCGCCGCGGAATTCTACCGTTTCTCGCAGATGGCACAGAAGTCGATGAAGAGTTGCTGGAGAAATACAACGGCCCCGTAAAACAGAGGTTTATCGAGACATGACTGCACATCCCGATCTGATCGCTCAAGGCGAACAAACGCGTAAAGACATCATCGAACTGGCGCCTGGTATTTGGACGGCTGTTGGCTATGCGGCCTCAACAGTGCATATGATCGAAGGGGCGACCACTGTCACGATCATTGATACAACGGAAACAACGCAAGCGGCTGAAAATATTTTGGCTGAATTTCGCAAACTCACGGACAAACCCGTTGCACGTATCATCCTGACGCATAGCCATCGCGATCACATTTCAGGGGCGACTATTTTTAACGAAGGTCAAGATATTCCAATTCTGGCCTCTCACCTGTTTAAATCAGACCTTGTCGATGTAGATGACACTATAATTGCGCCAAACGCGGCCTTGATGCGCCGCACTAAAATGCAATTTGGGATTGGCCTGCCCGATGATCAACGCATTAGCCTCGGCGTTGGCCCAGGTGATCGTCCGATGAAAGGCATGGGCGCAGGTTTCCTGCCACCCACCGACCTCATTGAGCAAGACTGCGACATTGATCTAGATGGGGTGAGCGCACGCTTGATCCATGCTCCAGGTGAAACAGATGATCACATGGTGGTTTGGTTGCCCGATCATGAAATTCTATTTTGCGGGGATACTTGGTATCACGCCTTTCCTAACCTCTACGCAATCCGCGGCACGCCCTATCGCGATTTTCAGGCTTGGGCGAATACATTGACCATGTTGTCCGAGTTGAATGCCAAGACATTGGCCGCAGGTCACACGCGGCCTGTCTTTGGCGCGCAAAATGTTCATGAGGTTTTGACGTCGACCCGTGATGCCATCGTGCATGTGATGCAATTTACAGCGGATGGTTTGGACAAAGGTTTGTCATTGGATGACATCTGTTCAACCCTCTCATTGCCAGACGCAATTGCGGAAAAGCCGTGGCTCAAGGAATTTTATGGCAAAGCAAGCTGGTCCGCACGCGCCTTTGCCGTTGGTACATTGGGTTGGTACGATGGCAATCCGACACATCTCGGAACTCTATCAAGCTCGACACGCGCCGCACATATGGCGCAGTTGGCAGGGGGTGTAGACAAATTATTGCACCAAGCAGAGCAAACAGATGACATGCAGTGGCGGTTGGAATTATGCGATCATCTCTTGTCGCTAAATGAACCTGTCGAAGAGTTTAAGGCGCAGACCCTAGAGGCATTGGCAGAAGTTGAAATCAACGCCACCGCGCGCAATACATATTTCTCAGCTGCGCAGCAATTGCGCCAAACCGCAAAGAGCCGATCATGAACGAGCCTACTGCACAGCCACATCTTCAAAAAAGAGTCGCGGATTTCGCTGCTTTTTGTTTTGTGCTTGTTATTGTTATATATGCCGCCTCTGGTCCGATTGGTGAATTTGTACGTTGGTTCATTGAAACCACGACCGCGGATTTCGAAGAGCTTTCGCGCCGTGATCAACGCGCGCTCTATAAATCCCATTGGCTCGGCGCATCTTACCGTGCCTTTGAGCAAACTGTTCTCTTGCCAACGGGGATGATCTTGGGCTTACCGATCGTGTTTGGCTTTGTGATTGTGTCTTTGACGTTGCATCGGGCGCAGTGGATAAATTGGGCCTTGTCATTGGCCATCGTTGTTGTCCTTGGGTTCTGGATTGCGAATTTATTTGCGATTGATGGGGGGTTGTTACCCTCTGCTCAGCCCCGTGATTTTGTGCTGTTTCCAATTATTACATTGATCACCTTGTATTTGACGTGGCGGTTTTTCGGTGGGTTCATCGTCGGGTTTTGTCTCTTTTGGCTGATATATTTCTTTGTCCGCGGCCTATTGCCAGATTGGACAGGAATTTTTGCGGGATCCGAAAGTACCTTTGCCCAAAGCATGCGGTCGATGGTGTTGAATTTTTGGGCTCAAACGGGTGGTATGTTTGGGCAGCCTATTCAAGTTGTCTCTGGCAACGTATTGATTTTCATCGTCTTTGGTGCTGTGTTGATGGCCTCAGGGGCGGGCACGTTATTGATGAAGATCGCCAATCGTGTGACAGGCGGATTAACGGGTGGTGCGGCGCATGCGGCGGTGGCCTCTTCGGCGCTCTTTGGGACATTGTCTGGGGCGGCAATTTCAAATGTTGTCTCAACGGGAGTCATGACAATTCCCGTTATTAAACGATCCGGATTTAAACCCGCCTTTGCCGCCGCAGTCGAAGCGGCAGCCTCTACCGGTGGACAAATTATGCCGCCCGTGATGGGCGTGGTTGCATTTTTCGTTGCGGGTCAAATTGGGTTAGAATACCGATATATCGTCGTCGCCGCCATTGTGCCCGCAGCTTTGTTTTATCTTGGCATTTTCATGACCGTCTACTTTGAGGCCCGTCGCCAAGGTGTCGGGCCATTGCCCAGTGATCAAAGACCAAAATTGACTGGCCGCGAATTGGTGCAGTGTTTGGTGTTCATCATTCCGGTTTCAATTTTGAGCTATTACCTATTTGCTCAACCATCAGTTCTAAAAGCAGGATTTTACGGATTTGTTGCGGCGCTTTCGTGTTCGTTGATTTTGTTCCCTGAGTTTCGCAATGGGTCCAAAATTTATCGGGCCTTTGTCGATGGGGGTCGTATGGCGGCGATGATCATTGTGATCGTGGCGGCCATTGGTTTGATTGTCGGGCTGATCCAAGTCTCTGGGTTTTCAGGCCGATTGTCATTGTTGTTGGCCCAACTGTCCAATGGTCCGTTGTTTGTGACACTGATTGTTGTGGCACTGGGATCCATCGTTTTGGGCATGGGACTACCCCCTGGGGCGACGTATTTTATCATAGTCATCGCTCTATCATCGGGGATTGAGGCCGTGGGAGTGGCCCCCTTAACGTTGCATCTTTTCGTGGTGTTCTTTGCGGTGATGTCAACCGTGACCCCGCCTGTGGCACTCGCGGCTTTTGCCGCCGCGCCAATTGCGGGAGCAAACCCGATGCACACAGGCATGCAGGCGGCTCGTTTGTCATTAGCAGGTTTCTTAATTCCATTCGTGTTCGTCTATCACCCTGCGATCTTGTACAAACTTCAGATGGTCTTTGTTTGGTTTGGAGATGATTTGCCGAAAAGCTCGGCGATGATCGATGTGACAACGGTGACGTGGTTTGACTTGGGCTGGATTGTGGGGGCCTTTGCTGTTGCAATGTGGATGCTCAGCACAGCTTTAACGGGGTATGAGAAAAACAAACTCTTTACAAGTGAACGTATATTGCGCGTGGTAGTCGGGCTGTTGGTGTTATTACCGGATATGTCCATTGCTGGTCCCGCTTTGGGGGGCGCAATCATTCTCATAATAGGCCATCGATATCTAAACGGGGAGTCATCCGTTATTGATGTAAAACAAAAATAAAACGCAATAAAATCAGGGAGGATATAATGCGTAAATTTACTCTAGCGGCAGCCGCCGCAACAGCGATCTTAGGTGGATCGTTGCATGCCGAAACACTAAAAATGCAAACGATTGCGCCGAGCTTAAGTGCGGCGATCACCATGGCAACCTTTGCCAATATCGTAAACGACAATGTTGAAGGTATCGACATCGAAGTGTCTGGTGGCGGTGCGGCAACCTTGCACATGGTTGAAGTTGCCCGTGGCAATCTTGATTTGTCCATGACCAGCCCAGTTGTTTACAACCTCATGTCAGGCGGCAAGGCGATGTATGCCAAAACGCCAGAAGCACCAGAGTTGGCCAGCAACTTGAAACTCTTGATGTGGTATCCCTATGGCCCGTACCACTTTACAGTACGCGCCGATAGCGACATCCAAACATTGGACGATCTTGAAGGTACAACAGTTTTCTTGGGTCCAACTGGCGGTGGTGCGTTTAATGGTGCCAAGGGGTGGATTGCTTCCACAACTGGTCTTGTTGCTGGTGAAGACTATGAGGCGATCAAGGCCAACTGGCAAACAGGCTACCAAGCGTTCTTGGACGGTAAGATCGACATGTATGTCAACGGCTGCTTGGATCCTTGTGGTCAATTCATTCAGATCACTGAAACAGAGGAAATCCGTTTCATCCAACCAGAGGATAAAACAGGTGAAGCCGTTGATAAATTCCTAGGCAAGTTCCGCTATTACGAAGATATTCCAGCGGGTCTTTATGATGGGCAGAAAAACGATGCCACAACAGAGTCATGGGGAACAAATGTTGGTATCGGTGTGCGCGGAGATTTGGACGAAGATACCGTTTATCAAATCACCAAAGCATTCTGGGAAAACCTTGACAGCGTGACCTCTGATGCGCCTTGGGCCTCTGTTTTGAACGTCAAACATTCCGTGCAAAAGCTCGGCTTGATTGAACTGCACCCAGGTGCGGCGCGTTATTACAAAGAAGTTGGCGCAATCGAGTAATGATCTTTGTGACGCCGGTGAAAACTGGCGTCACGTTTTCCATACGAAGTTAAATTGGCTGCGCGAGACATTCGCGCAAAGGAAAAAGCTATGTCCAAATTAGGCACCGATATCATTGGCTCTTCTGGCGTGGCCCCGTTTTTTAAGGTCGCTAATCCTGAGGGTCTGGGAGTAAACGCACCCCAAAATCGCAAGGGGGATGCGCTCCGGACCTGCGTTCGTTCGCTGTCAGGTTTTCAAAAAGAGGCGCTCGTACGTTCGTCTTTGACTGGGGATGTTTGGCGGCTTGTGAGTGATGAGGGGCCTTATCTCAACGGTCATGATGCTGCGCCCTGTCCTTTGGCGTTTTTGAGTACTGGCATGGTTGCCAGTTTCATGAATGAGATTTTGGCGCTGGCGAAATTGCGGAATGTCGAGATCCGCAAACTGAAACTGATTCAGGACAATTTTTATACAATGAAAGGGTCGATGCCCAAACGCACGATGGTGGGTGGAGCGGAAAACATTGAGCTTCAGGTTGAAATTGACTGCGATCTTGATGATAGCGCCTTGAACGACTTTTTGATCCAAGCCACTTATGCGTCGCCGTTGAATGGCTTGATGCGGGGTCAGTTGGATAGCCTGTTTAAGTTGTCAAAAAATGGTCAGGAGCTGCCCACGAATGTGGCTCAAGAATTAAAAGGTGATCTCTTGGCCGATCCAGGCGATCAATTCCAAAATACGGCCGTGACTCAGTCTGATTTTGACTTGGTTGGTCCTGTTGGGATCACACCTAAGAAAGAAGTCCTCAAGGGAACAGTCAGCGGTGGATCGTCCCTTACTGATGAACAAGATCGGCGTTTGAATATCGGTGCCATCGCCGTCATGCGTGAGGACGGCATTAAGGAAATCCAACAGATGCAGTATTCGCCGCATGGAACATCCTTTAAATTTCTAAGCTCCGAAGATGGTCGCGCCCCTGATGCCAATTCTCTGATCAGTGCAGGCATAGGATTTTGTTTCATGACCCAATTCGGGCGGTTCGTCTCTATGTTGAAATTGGACTTGTCTGATTATCGCATCATCCAAGACACACATTTCAGCTTGGGCGGGGCCTCGGGTAACACTGGTAAAGCGGGGGAAGCAGACCCCATTGAAACGCATGTCTATTTGGAAACGGGCGAAAGCGACGCCGTCGCCCAAGAGATGCTTGATATCTCCGAACAGACCTGTTTCCTACATGCGTTTTGCCGAACTGATCTAAAAACCAAACTTAAAATTGTGAGGGTATGACGATGCGTGTTGCATTAACAGGTGGGGCCACAGGAATTGGCGCGGCCGTTGCCGAAAAACTAATGTCAGCAGGCCATGACGTCGTTGCCTTTGATATTTCAGAGCCGTCTCAACCCGTAACACAATGGGTTCAAACAGATCTGAGCGATCCATCATCAATCGCCAGTGCATTAGACAGTGCAACGGGCACCTTTGATGCGCTGATCAATAATGCAGGTTTGCCGCCGCGAGAGGGGCTGGAACAGGCCATTTTGCAAGTGAATTTCTTTGGCATGCGCGCGTTTTTGACGGGCATGTTAGACAAACTTAATCCTGGAGCATCCATTGTGAATACCGCCTCACGGGCCGGGGCGATGTGGCGTGATAATTTGGATGAGGTAAAGGCGCTTATGGCGCTTGATCCACAAGACCTGTCAGACTTCATTGCCTTGCGTTCGATGGATGCAACCCGCGCATACAATCTGTCAAAAGAGGCCGTCATTGTTTTGACGATGGCACAAACAGAGGCAATGATCCAACGTGGTTTGCGGATGAATTCAGTTAGCCCTGCCGCAGTGAGCACAGGAATATTGGATGATTTCACCAAGGCCTTTGGCCCAAAAGTTGCGAAAAATATCGCGCGGGCGGGACGACCAGGAACGCCTGAGGAAATCGCTGATATCATCCTGTTCTTGGCCTCACCGCAAAGCGCATGGATCAAAGGCCAAGACATCACAATCGATGGCGGCATGAGCGCCATGGGAATGACTGATATGATGGGCTTGCCTCGCTAGCCGAGGGGAGCCGCTACAAAGGAGCGTAAGATGGGAATTCAAAACTTAACCGTCACAACTAATCTATACATCGACGGGGACGAGAGACCTGCGCAAAATGGGCGTAGCTATGAGTTATATAATCCTGCACGCCCCACTGAGTTGGTCGGTCACGCAGCGGCTGCATCCCATGAAGATGTGGATCAAGCGGTCCAAGCGGCACATCGCGCCTTTCCTGCATGGTCGGCACTTAGCCATAGTGAGCGCGCCGAAAAACTAAGGGCCGTTGCTCAGGCGTTGTCTGCGGATGAAGAGGACATCAGCAATAGATCGCGTCTCTTTACACGTGAACATGGTAAAATTATCAAAGAAACCCTGATGGAGATGTCGCGTCTTGGCCATCGCTTTATCCAAGTGGCGGATTATGCGGACCGCTTGGCCAAGGACGAAGAAATCGCAGGGGGTCAATTCGATACATTGGTCATGCGTCAGGCGCGTGGAGTGGCCGCTTTGATCGTACCATGGAACTGGCCGCTTTCGATTTTGGGGGCAAAACTGCCTCAGGCTTTGATCGCGGGCAACACTGTGGTTGTGAAGCCATCGCAGAACTCTGCTTTGGCCCCGATGCAGACCCTTAAGATTATTGCAAGCCTGCTGCCGCCAGGCGTTGTGAATGTCATATCGGGATCGGCATCGGAAATTGGCGATAGCTTAGTGGGCCATCCTTTGGTGCGTACTGTCAATTTCACGGGATCCGTCGGAATTGGCCGCCATGTCATGAAAGTGGCCGCCGATAATATCACGCCAGTGACCTTGGAGTTGGGCGGAAACGATGCCGCTATCGTTTTAGAAGACGCTGAATTTGATGCGCAGACGTTTTTCAAAATGTACAAAGGGGCGTTTGCGTCAACGGGGCAAATTTGCATGGCGATGAAGCGCCTTTATGTGCACGAGTCGCGTTATGACGAAGTGGTCGATGGGATGCTTGCGGCGTGTAATAGCACAGTTGTCGGGGATGGTTTGTTGCCAGAAACAACGATGGGGCCGCTCAACAATGCCAAGCAGCTCAAAGTTGTTACAGACATGATCGACGAGGCGCGCGCCAAAGGCGCGGATGTCAACGAATGCGGTCAGGTCCCAGATGAAGAGCTCTATCAAGGGGGCGGATATTTCCAAAAACCAACATTGGTCTTGAATGCCGATGACGACCTATCCGTTGTGCGAGATGAGCAATTTGGCCCAGCCTTACCGATTATGAAGTTCAAAACGGATCAAGAAGCCATCGCACGTGCCAACGATAGCGAATTTGGCCTCTGTTCGTCCGTGTGGACCCCTGACGCCGAACGCGCGGTTGCGATATCGCGTCAGCTTGAGGCGGGATATACCTATTTGAATGGCCATGGCCCAATGGCCCAAGATGGGTATGGTCCCTTCGGCGGATTTAAAAACTCTGGAATTGGGCGCAATCTGGGTTACGACGGTGTCTTGGGCTTTACCGAAGCGCATTCAATTTCAGGGCCGGCTGGGTTTTTGCTTTAGACGATTGTTCAAGCGGGATTAGTCAAGCTATGCTATTTCTGCATGGCGAGTTTTCCAAACGGGCTGAGGTAACCGGGCCGCTAGTGGGTTATATTCCTTTCAACGTCTGAAAGGAAATATCATGTTGAAAGCTCTCTACCGCTCAATAATCGTAGCTCAAACTGCACGCGCAACATCGCAAGCTTTGAACTTTTTGTCAGATGAGCAACTGGCCGAATTGGGTCTCACTCGTGAGTCATTTGTGGATGCGAACGTCAAACAAGTCCTCGCGCAGTTCGCAGCTGAGGATGCGTCCAAACAGTATGTGACTGTGAATGCCAATTTGGTTGGCGCTGTATAATTTAAAAATTGCGACATTTGTTCGTCACTCTTTCTTTAACCGTTGATAACCTCAATTAATCGTGGTCGTATCAAGGGCGAAAACAATAGGATTGAGCGACGCATGAAACAACGTAAACTAGGTCAAAACGGCCCCCAGATTGGTGCTGTTGGCTATGGTGCAATGTCATTTACGGACTTTTACGGTCCAGCGGACGATAACCAATCTTTGCGTGTTTTAGATGCTTGTTTAGACCATGGTATAACCCATCTTGATACATCTAATGCCTATGGCATGGGTCGATCTGAAAACGTCATTGGCCAGTGGATCAAAAACCACAAAGGTGAGGTGCCTTTTTCGATTGCAACAAAAGTTGGCATTACGCGGAATCCAGAAAACCGTTTCGACAATTCCAAAGAATATCTGACGAAATCCTTGGATGAAAGCCTTAGCCGCCTTGGGGTAGAAGCGATTGATTTATACTATGTCCACCGCCGCGATACGCGTCACGAAATCGAGGACGTGACTGAAACGATGGCGGGTTTTGTCAAGCAAGGCAAAATCAAAGCTATTGGATATTCTGAAATTTCACCCGCTTCACTGCGCCGCGCCCATGCGGTTCACCCAATCGCAGCAGTACAATCTGAATATTCTCTATCAACGCGTGCGCCAGAATTAGGGTTGATCCAACTTTGCAAAGAGATCGATGCAACTCTAGTTGCGTTTTCACCTGTTGGACGATCCTTGTTGACGGATAGACCGCATAGCGCCGAAGCGGTCGCAACCATGCCCTTTTTGACACAGAATCCACGGTTTTGTGCGCCGAATTTGGACTATAATCTTGTCTATAACAAAGAGTTCAGGGCTTTGGCGGCTGATGTCGGGGTAAGTGCGGCGACGCTTGCGATTGCTTGGGTGCTTCATCAAGATGAGAATATCATTGCCATTCCTGGAACGCGCAAAGTTGAGCATTTGAGTGAAGTTGCACAAGGCGGGTCATTCGATTTGACGCCAGAAATATTGCAAAAGCTTGAAGACATTCTGCCAGTTGGCTGGGCCCATGGGGATCGCTATTCAGTAACCCAATGGAACGGACCAGAGCGGTATTGCTAGGTCTGACCTAGCAATACTCACATTATTTCTCATCGAATTAGTTCAAAAAGATCTTTCGATTTTGTCCAAAGTGCGCATCGCGCTGAGCGTGTCATGAACGGATCCGTTTGGCTCGCGACCTTCTTGGATGGCGCTGATGAATTCGCGGTCAATCAGTTCGATACCATTGTCTGAAACGGCCACATCGCTGAGATCAATTTTGTTCTCATATCCATCATACAAGTCATCATATCGCGCCAAATACGTTCCGTTGTCGCAGATATATCGGAAGAACGTTCCCAATGGCCCGTCATTATTGAAGGACAAAGACAAGGTGCAAATCGCGCCGCTTTCTGTTTTCATGCCGATAGACACATCCATTGCGATGCCTAGTTCGGGGTGCATTGGCCCTTGGAGGCCAAAGCATTCTGAGGCGACTTCACCTGTTTGGTATTGGAACAAATCCACAGTGTGGCAGGCGTGATGCCACAAAAGATGATCTGTCCAGCTGCGCGGCTCGCCTTTAGCGTTCATGTTGGTGCGGCGAAAGAAATAGGTCTGCACATCCATCTGCTGAACCTTGAGCTCACCGGCGTCGATTTTGTTGCGGATCCATTGATGCGATGGGTTGAACCGGCGCACTTGACCCGCCATTGCCAGAACACCTGTTTCCTTTTGAACGGCGCAAATTGCTTCGCTATCTTCTAAGGAATCTGCCATTGGGATTTCGATCAACACTGGTTTTCCGGCGCGCATACAAGCAATTGCCTGCTCAGCATGCAGTTGCGTGGGCGTTGCCAAAATTACTGCATCCACATCATCGCGTGCCAAACAATCAGCCAATTGTGTGCTTGCATGCCCAATGCCGCGCGCCTCTGCTAAGGCGTCAATTTTGGATTGGTTGGGGCCCATGACAGAGGTGACCTGAACGCCGTCAATATTTGCGAGCGCATCCAGATGTTTGGTTCCAAAGGCACCATAGGCGCCAGCTACACAAAGTCTCATGCTGTGTTTCCTTCATCCGTTTTGTTTTCTAAAATGATATGACCAACGGCTGTGTTTGATGCAGGGACGTGATAGTGGCGATGCACTTCGACGACATCATCATCCAATGCTCCGCGCATGACATGCCACATTACCATTTCGACGCCTTCTGATCCCGCTTCGCGCAGGTATTCGACATGCGGCATTTGCGAGAGGCCGACTGGATCCGTGGTCAGGCGGTCGAGGAATTGTTTGTCCCACTCAGGATTGATCAAGCCGGCGCGCTTGTATTGTAATTGATGGCTCATGCCGCCAGTCCCAAATATGACAACATTCAAATCCTCGTCATAGCTATCGATCGCGCGTCGGATTGCTTTGCCAAGATTGTAACAGCGGTTGCCAGTTGGCGGCGGGAATTGCACGACATTGACGGCGAGTGGAATGACCAATGCAGGCCATTCATCATCAACTCCATGTTCCCCGAACATAACAGAGAGCGGCACGGTCAAGCCATGGTCCACTTCCATTTCATTCATGATAGTGATGTCAAATTCGTCCAAGACTAGGGACTGTGCAATATGACTTGCCATTTTCTGGTGGTTTTTGACAACAGGAACAGGGCGGGGGCCCCAACCTTCGTCTGCGGGGGCAAACTCAGGGGCGCAGCCCAAAGCAAAGGTCGGAATACATGAGGCGTCAAACGCTGTGCAGTGATCGTTATAAACCAAAAAGATGACGTCTGGTTTTGCGTTTTTCATCCATTCACGGGATTTTTCGAACCCGTCAAAACAGGGAACCCAATAGGGTTGGTCTGTGATGCCCTGATCCATTGCAACCCCGATTGCGGGAACATGTGAACAGCCAACACCTGCGGTAATTCGTGCCATTATTCTTGATCCTTTTGCTCGTCCCACTCGCTTTGATAGCGATTGCCATCAGGCGTGCGTCCACCGCCTAACATCATTTCGCGATAGGCCTCATTGCCCATTCCCGTCATGATCCCGGCTAATTGTTGGAAGTTGATACCATCGTTCGCAGCCAGTTTGCTTGTGTAGTAAATATTACCACCCAGCTCCAACATTTTGTTCCAGTCGCGATCTTTGACCGCCTGACGCTGCTCTGCGCTCATTGCGTAATTATCCAAATAGCTGTCTTCATCTGCATTGAATAAATCGCGATTTTTCTGAAGGCGCATTGAAATGCAGAATTGGTTCAACTGGTATCCTTCGCGTCCTCGATCTGCATCAAAGATAAAGGTGCCAGGAATGTCGTCGTAGTCTTTTTTATTGGTCATTTCGGGGTCTCCTGTGGCACTGACGGCAAGCATTGTTCGGTCATCTTGCTCGGGTTGTGCCGCTACTTGATATTTGCTTAGCAAATCTAGGGTCTGATTTCCAATTCAAATCATCTACCAAATATTAGAAAAAGCTATGCGGCGTGCTTTTGAAGCGATTAAGTGTCCACAAGATCTTTGCTGCAGGAATGCAGAAAATGAATAAATCGCGATTGTATCTCGGTTGGGTGCCAGTCTTTCCTATGGGTAAGCCCGATATCGCGCTCGTGGTCTTTCAGGTCCACATCAAGAACACAGAGTTGCCCCAGCTGGATTTCCAAATTGATCTGATGGCGCGATACAATTGAGATATAATCCCCTTGTGACAATATGCTTCTCAGGACCGCCATCGATGAGGAGACAATACGAACGGGCGTTTGTTCGAGTTGATCGATCCTGAGCGAGTTCATTAAATGCTGTCCTGCAGGAGTGTCCTTAGGTGGGGCAAGCCATGGATAGGCGAGTGTCTCCGCAAGGCTTACGGAATTGCGTTTCGCTAAGGGGTGGTTGGGGTGTGCAATAATGGCAAGTTTGTCCTGAAAAATGGGTGTTTGCACCACATCTTGGGCGGCCAAGTTTGGTCGCAAAGCCCCAAAGAGACAATCAATATCCCCCTCACGCAATGATTTTAACAACTCGTTGTAACGTCCTTCAACAATGCGAATTTGAACGCTTGGATAGTCTTGGATCATCTTGTGAATGGCATTTGGAACAATCTGTGCGCGAGCCAAAGGCAAGCTTCCTAAAACAAATGTTCCATTCTCGCCGCCTTTGGCGTGGTTAATTTCTTCTTGCCCTTGGCGAAGCTCACCACGCGCAAGCTTGGCCGCTTTGACGAGGGTTTCAGCGGCTTCGCTAAGGCGAAGACCAGAGGCGCGGCTTAGGAAGAGGGGTGTTTGAGCGGCATCCTCTAGGGCTTGGATAGACCGGGACACAGTGGGTTGTGAGAGCCCTAATTCTTGGGCGGCCAATGAAATATTCCCAGTGTTGGAAATCGCAATCAAACTGCGCAATTGTGCCGCCGTAATAGGCCAGTTGAACCTATGAGAGGGACGGCGCGGTGACGGCCAAAAGTGTCGTGTTCCGGCATCCAGATGTGACAAAGCAAGTGTGGCACGTTTTGCAAATAATCTGCCTAATTCCGTCGGTTCGAACCCCGATGCACCCCGTGTCAGCAGTTTGGCATTGATGTCCTTTTCAAGCTGTTTCAAGGCTTGAGTTGCCGCTGATTGCGACAGATGACAGTTGTGCGCGGCTTTGGAGATCGAAGCTGTATCGATGACTTCTAGGAAAATACCTAGATGGCGCAGGTTTGGGAATCCATGTTTCATGTCATCTCTTCATAGCTTTTACTTATTTTAGGGCCGTATTTTGAAATAGGCAATCCATGTGGATCGCACTAAGTTATGTCCAACACTTAACAGGAGTCTATTCATGTCATCTAAAAAGACTGCACTTGTGATCAGCGCACATTCTGCTGATTTTGTTTGGCGCGCGGGCGGGGCAATCGCGCTGCATCAGGAAAAAGGCTACGACGTGACTGTTGTTTGCCTGTCCTACGGTGAGCGCGGCGAAAGCGCGAAGCTTTGGAAACAAGAGGGCATGACATTAGACAAGGTCAAATCTGCCCGTAGAGATGAGGCTGAGAACGCGGCAAGCGCGCTTGGCGTCAACGACATTCGGTTTTTTGATGTTGGGGACTATCCCTTGGATCTGGGTCGTGAGACGGTGGATCGCATGGTTGACGTTATTCGTGAAGTTCAGCCGAGCTTTATGATGTCACATTCAAAATGGGATCCCTACAACACCGATCACATGAACACGACGCAGTTTGCACTAGAGTGTCGTATGATTGCTCAGGCATGGGGACATAACCCGGGTGAAAAAGTCCTCGGCGCGCCGCAGCTTTATTTGTTTGAGCCGCATCAAACCGAACAAATGAATTGGAAGCCTAGCGTCTTCTTGGACATCACTGATGTGTGGGACAAAAAATGGGCGGCTATTCAATGTATGCAGGGTCAAGAACATCTTTGGAATTTCTACAAAAACGTGGCCGAAAACCGCGCCAATCATTTCCGCCGCAATTCTGGTGGACAGGCCGGGGGCCGCGCGGCCAAATATGCCGAAGGGTTTGAGACCGTATTCCCAAGAACAGTGGATGAATTGGAATGACACATCAACCTGGCACTCAAAGCATCGTCGTTCAGAACATCGAGCGCGCAGAGCAATCTGTCATTGACGGATTGGCAAAATGCGGCGTCTCAACAGTGCACGAAGCGCAGGGGCGCAAAGGGCTATTGTATGATCGATTGCGCCCAATCTATTCAGGCGCCCGCGTCGCTGGATCTGCTGTAACAATTCTTGCTCCGCCCTGCGATAACTGGATGATCCATGTGGCAATCGAGCAATTGCAAGCTGGAGATGTGATGGTGTTAGGAACAACGACGCCATCCAATGCGGGATATTTTGGCGATTTGCTCGCGACTTCAGCCATGGCCCGCGGCTGTCGTGGTTTGATCATTGATGCAGGTGTGCGCGATGTACGCGATCTAACAGAAATGCAGTTCCCCGTTTGGTCAAAGTCTATCCATGCGCAAGGCACGATCAAGGAAACGTTAGGGTCGGTGAATGTGCCAGTGGTTTGCGGCGAGGCACTGATTAATCCTGGCGACATAGTGGTTGCCGATGATGATGGGGTTTGTGTCGTGCGTCGCGACGAGGCTGCGGATGTCTTGGAAAAAGCGCAAGCCCGTGAAGCTAACGAAGCGGCCAAGCGTGCGCGTTTTGAGAACGGCGAGCTTGGGCTTGATATCTATAACATGCGACCACGTTTGGCCGAAAAAGGGTTGAAGTATGTCTAGGAGCGCACCCTGTATGTGGATGCGTGGCGGTACCTCCAAGGGTGCCTATTTTTTGGCGTCAGACTTGCCAGATGACGTGACCGAGCGTGATCAATTTTTGCTAGATATCATGGGGTCGCCTGATATTCGTCAGATTGACGGAATTGGGGGCGCTGACCCACTGACGTCAAAGGTTGCTGTCGTGCAAAAATCACAGCGCCCTGATGTGGACGTTGATTATCTGTTCTTACAGGTCTTCGTGGATCAAGCCATTGTAACGGACGCCCAAAATTGCGGGAATATTCTGGCTGGCGTTGCGCCGTTTGCGATTGAACGTGGTTTGGTTGCGGCCACAAGTGCCCACACAGACGTTGCCGTGTTCATGGAAAACACAGGGCAAATGGCGATCGCTTGTGTGTCTACACCTGACGGAAAAGTGTCCTATAGTGGGGATGCAAAGATTGATGGTGTGCCAAAACCCTCGGCGCCTGTGAGTGTGACATTTCAGGACACAGCTGGATCAACCTGTGGTGCCTTGCTTCCCACCGGAAACGCCAGTGATCGAATTTTGGATACAGACGTCACAATGATTGACAATGGCATGCCTTGCGTTGTTTTGAGGGCAGCCGATTTTGGGATATCTGGGCAAGAAGCGCCCCAAGATTTGGAGAATAACACTGACCTTCGCCAGAGACTTGAGGCTTTGCGTCTCGCCTGTGGTGAACAGATGAATTTGGGTGATGTGTCTGAAAAATCAGTGCCTAAAATGACTTTTGTCAGTCCTGCAACCAATGGCGGTGCGCTGTCAACGCGCACATTTATTCCCCATCGCTGTCATAAAACAATTGGCGTTTTGGGGGCGGTTAGTGTGGCAACAGCAGCCTGTATGCCCGGATCAGTCGCCTACGATATTGCCAAGCGTGACAGGGGTTTGACGCAAAACATTTCAATCGAACACCCCAGCGGTGAAATGACAGTTATTGCAACTTTGGATCAAACTGGATCAGTGGCTCAAGCGGCCATATTGCGCACAGCGCGTAAATTGATGGATGGAGTGGTTTTCTCATGACAGAGCAAGTAATGGACGCGGATTGGTTAGAGTTTCATCCCAATCCCAAGACCCCCGATTTTAAATTACCTGCAGGGGCCGTGGATGCGCATTGTCATGTTTTCGGCCCGTCCCCCCAATTTCCTTATGCGCCTCAGCGGAAATATACGCCCTGTAATGCGGGCAAGGATGAGCTGTTCAAATTGCGCGATCATCTGGGATTTTCACGCAATGTTATTGTTCAAGCAACCTGTCACGGAACAGATAACCGCGCTATGGCCGATGCCTGTCGTACGGCAGGTGAGCTTGCCCGTGGCGTCGCAAGCGTCAGCCCTGATATCACACGAGATGAATTGTTAGACCTGCATCAATCTGGTGTTCGGGGTGTTCGGTTTAATTTCGTCAAACGGTTGGTAGATGCGACACCGCGAGAGGTATTCATCAAGATTGCCGAGAAAATCCAAGAATTCAACTGGTCCATTGTCGTCTATTTTGAAGCGGCTGATTTGATTGATCTTGAGCCGTTTTTGAAACAGCTTCCTGGAATTATTGTTGTCGATCACATGGGTCGCCCTGATGTGAGCAAAGGCGTTGATCATCCGGATTTTAGAAAATTCATCGCTCTCATGGCAGAGAATGAAAACATCTGGACCAAAGTGACCTGCCCAGAACGATTGACGGTGTCAGGTGCGCCTTATTCCGATGTCGTGCCGTTCTATCAATCTATCATTACCCAATTCGAAGATAGGGTATTATGGGGAACGGATTGGCCGCATCCGAATATGAAATCGCATATGCCAGACGACGGAGTGTTGGTGGATTATATTCCGATCATCGCGCCTGATCCTGCACATCAGCAAAAGTTGCTAGTTGATAATCCAATGCGACTTTACTGGGATTGATGTGAAGGCAAGCTAGGTCTGAAACAACAAAGTCTAACCAATGTGAAAGGCGCGACCAACACATGCGAACACAAGTTGTCATCATAGGGGCAGGGCCCGCTGGCTTAGCATTGGGATGTTTGCTCGATCAATCAGGTATCGATAACGTCATTCTGGAACGCCAGTCTCCGGACTATATTTTGGGACGCATTCGTGCGGGCATTTTGGAACAAACAAGCGTTGATTTGTTGGAGCTGGTCGGTGCAAACGCGCGTTTAAAACAAGAAGGCATTGTTCACCAATCCGTTCACATTGCATTTGACAAGAAAATGCGCACCATCCCATTGGGCGCATCCACTGGAGGCAAAGTGGTGACCGCCTATGGGCAAACCGAAGTGACCAAGGATCTATATGATTTGCGTCTCTCAGGGCAGTCCCAGACCATTTATCAAGCGGTAAATGTTGAACCCCATGATTTTGATACGGCATCGCCCTATGTAACCTATGAACATGATGGACAGAATTTTCAGATCGATTGCGATATAATCGTTGGATGTGACGGATATCACGGGGTAAGCCGCGCCTCAGTTCCAGAAAAATCCATAACAACCTTTGAAAAGATTTATCCCTTTGGTTGGCTTGGCGTTCTATCAGAGACACCGCCTGTTGCACATGAAGTTGTCTATGCCAATGACCCACGCGGTTTTGCCCTGTGTTCAATGCGCTCAATGACACGGTCGCGCTATTATATCCAATGCGACAGCAATGATAATATCGCCAATTGGTCAGATGACGCTTTCTGGCAAGAGCTGAAATTGCGCTTGCCGCATGAGTTGTCGGAAAATCTGATAACGGGCCCGTCCATTGAAAAATCAATCGCACCGTTGCGTAGCTTCGTTGCCGAACCGATGCAGTTTGGCAGGTTGCTCTTGGCAGGGGACGCGGCACATGTAGTGCCACCAACTGGAGCCAAAGGGTTGAATTTGGCGTTTTCCGATATCCATTATCTTATCAACGCCTTGCGCTCATTCTTTTTCGACCAAGATCACGCAGCACTCGGCAATTACTCTCGCCAAGCGTTGTCGCGTGTTTGGAAAACGGAACGCTTTAGCTGGTATTTGACCAATCTGACCCATCGCTTCGATGGCGACCCGTTTGAACAAAGGATGAAAGAAGCTGAGTTGGAGTATATAACCAGCTCAGAGGCAGGGCAGATAAGTTTGGCGGAAAACTACGTAGGTTTGCCTCTGTAGTAGGTTTGTGTTTGGAATGTTGTAGGGGTTTTCAGAGACTTGCTGGAAGGCTCTGTCCGAAAAAACTCCCTACGCTCAAGTATCAATTTCCCATGCTCTAATAACCACTTTAGGATGGTGTGGGCGCAGACTTTGCAATGTGCCAACAATCACCCGCCGATTTAGCCAATCATATGGTCCATCTGCGACCTTTGCCGTAATGTGAGATAGTGCGTACTGATCACCGTCCGTTTTGTTCTCAATTTTTACTTGATTTCTAACCGAGATGACGGGGCCATCAGAGATCTGCATTTCATAGATTGCATCCAATTCTTTCACTCCCTCGGAGCTCACGAATTGTCGATCAGCACCACCGGGCAAAATAATTCCAGTTAGCCCTTTAGCGTCTGGGCCCGCATGGAATTCTCCGCCTATAATAGGCACCAAATAGCGGTGCCCTCCATTGAATGGTCCAAGGTCTAGCTTTTTACCCACTGTCACAATCGCTGTCCACAATAACCTAGACGTAGGTTGGATAGCTGGGTGCGCATTTAAAATTTCTTGCAAGTTCATGCTTATTCCTACTCTAAGGTCGGATAAAACTGGTAATCTTGTTTTCTTATCGCTCTTGAAACTCGCTTATTTGCTCTGAGGCAAACATAAAATTCATTTTTGTCAAACCAGGAGCCATTTGTCTTGAACAGAAGGGAAGGAGTATGAGGTCACATAAAGGTGATAAGGAAACCCTATCAAGAAGGGGCTAAGTTTATTTTTCTATTATGCTTTCCGCTCGTAGCATTTATCATAAATGGCTTAAGCCGTGATCCAAGGGAGAAAAAAATGTTAAATTCAATTCGCAATTTTGCTGTAGGCGGCGCAGTCGCTGCATTTATGAGCAGTGCAGCTAGTATGGCACTGGCCGCGGATAAGCTGATTATTTCATCAGCTACTCCACCGCAACATATTCAAACGCTGACGATGAAATCTTTCGCTGATGCGTTGATGGAACGCTCCGGTGGCAATTTGAAAGCCGAAGTTTTTGATTCCAGCCAGCTTTATAATGCACGCGACGTCGGCAAGGCCGTAGCACGTGGCGACGTGGGTATGGCAACGGTCCCGTCTCCTTATTTGAGCCGCGTTGAAGCAAATATTAACGTTTTGGACTTGCCCATTCTTAAAGGGATGTCTGCCGAAGATCGTGCAGCAATGTTGGATGGTCCTGCTGGCGACATATTAAACGAAAAACTTAGTGCAAAAATGGGTATCGTCGTTCCAGGAAACTGGCCTGTCTTGGGCCGTGTTTACTATTGGTCTACATCTAAGCCACTGACAAATTTTGAAGAATTTGTAGGCATGCAAGTGCGCATTCCTGGTGGTGCAGGTCCCGCAGCGGTTGTCGAAGGCATGGGTGGCATCCCGGTTGTTATGCCTGGATCAGACATGCCACTGGCCCTTCAGCAAGGGACGGTAGACGCAACCATGGCTTCCATTGAGTCCGTCGTTCAACAAAAATTGACAGACGTCGGAATTCGATATGGTTTTTGGGACCAGGGTATTGTTGGCTTCCTTATTCCAATTGTAAGCCAAAACTATTGGGGTAGCTTAACTGCCGAAGAGCAGGCCTTGTTTACAGAAGTTTGGAACGAAATTGTTGCAGAGCAACGTGTTGCCAATATCGCTGTTGATAGCGACATGCGATCAACTTTGGAAAGCTGGGGTGTGACAATCTCTGATGCAGATCCTGCGGCGGCTGCAGGTATGCGCGAACAGATGATGCCACAGCAACAAGTTGTTATCGAGAAATACAAACTCGATGCGGAACTCGTCAAAATTGCGACAGAAGCGGCAAAGTGAGTGCAGCAATTGCATTCCTCGATCGCCTGATCGGTTGGATCGCAGCGGCGGCATTGGCCATCACATTCGTGTTGTTGGTTTACAATGTCGCCACGCGTTATCTGATCAGTTTCGGAATTTTGCCACCGTCTGTGCAGCTTAACTGGGTCTTTGAGGTCTGTGTGTTTCTTTTGGTTTGGGCGGTCCTACTTGGGGTCGCTCGGATCGAAAAACGGGCTCAACATATTCGGGTCGATTTCCTCTACAACAGGTTCGGGCCCAAAGGGCAGGTCGCGACCGAGCTTTTCGCGTTGGTTTTTGCGGCAGGCGTTGCAATCTTTTTTATCTATTCGGGCAAGATCGTTGTCCAAGACGCCATCTTATGGGACGAACGGAGTGAAACAACTCTTCGAACGCCCTTCTGGATTTTGTACTTGGCACTCAGTGCGTCATTCACAATACATCTTCTGTTCATTCTGGAACGAATGCGATTGCTGATTGTGACTGGCGAAAGTGCGAAACAAGTCCCTCACGACTAGGACCATCAACCATGACATCCCTTATCGTAGTTGCCTTGCTAGCTGTTCTAATTTTGTTAGCACTTGGCATACCAATCTATCTGGTTCTGATGGGGGTTGCTTCGATCCTTCTGGTGGCTGAGGGGCGTACCATTGCAGGTCTGGGTCAACATGTTCTAGATCATTTGCAATCACCTATTTTGATTTCGGTCCCGTTTTTCATTCTTTCAGCTGTGTTGATGCAGGGTGGGGGGCTGGCTAAAGTCCTTTTTGATGCGGCATTGGCGTGGATTGGCTGGGTCCGTGGTGGTTTGGCAATCGCAGGAGTGGCCGCCACGGCAGTTTTCGCAGCGATTACAGGATCCTCCGCCGCAACTACCATGGCAATGGGCACTTTACTGGTGCCGCTGATGGAGGAAAAAGGATATAAAACTTCCTTTGCAATGGGATTAACGGCGGCGGCTGGAACATTGGGGATCTTAATCCCACCGTCTTTGCCAATGATTTTGTTTGGCCTTATTGCAGAGGAATCAATCCCTCGTTTGTTCCTAGGAGGTGTTATCCCTGGGCTCATGCAAGCAGGGTTATTTTCGATCTATATTTTCTTTGTAGCCAATAAAGTGGGCGGAACAGCTGAACCTATGGTGGGGGCCCGAAAATTTGTACAAACAAACGTTCACGCTTTCCCTGCATTCTTAATTCCCATTGTTGTATTAGGTGGAATATATGGTGGTTTTGTCACTTTGACGGAAGCTGCTGTTTTAGGTGTGCTTTGCGCATTGATCGCTGTTCTTTTTGTTTATCGGACCGCTAGATTGCGCGATATTCCAAAAATGCTGACCACTGCTGTCGATCGCACCTCTGTTATCATTCTTATTATCATGGGCGCGACATTAGTGAGTGCTTGGATTATCAAGTCGGGTGTTCCGCAGAGCTTTGCCGCGTCAATCGTTGAGAGCGATTTGAAAGCGTGGCAGTTCCTTTTGATCATGAATGTTTGCCTCTTAATCTTGGGTATGTTCCTAGAGGGTGTGGCGATCATTTTGATTGTGCTACCCGTTGTCTTTGTCGTGATTCGTCAGTTGGGCATTGATATGACCCATTTTGCTGTCGTTATGGTTATCAATATCGAATTGGCGCTATTGTCCCCGCCAATTGGATTGAACCTCTTTGTGATGTCGAATGTTACAGGCAAGCCAGTCAGTCAGGTATTAAGAGGAACAATCCCGTTTTTCTGTATCATGTTGGGTCTTTTGATTATGGTGACATTTATTCCAGCGCTTTCCACGTGGCTGCCAAATCTCGTTCTGGGAGGTTAAACCAGACTTTCCAAGTATGAATGCAATTAAATCGCCATATTCTGACTGCTAAGTTGCTCATCGAGGAACTTAAGCACTTGTGAATTGAAAAGTGTCGGACGCTGTTGTGATACCGAATGGCCGCTGCCCTCGATTACCATTGATGTTGCTTGTGGCATTGCCTTGGCAACTTCGTCAAATATGACCGAATGTACGTCGGCTGTTTCACCACCCTTCATCAACAAAACAGGCATGTTCAATGCAGCTAGCTCTGTTTCGTCTAGCAATGGAAATTCATCTTGCGACAAAGATAAGCTGCGCGCTGCTTTGGCATTTCGCATTCGACGTTCCATGACTTGCGTTGGAATGTCGGATGCGTCTTTTCCGATTATCCCCGCAGTCAGTATGCGCACGCCGAGTTCATCATCGCCCTTTTCAAAGGCCTCTCGTGCAGGATCATCTGCAGCTGCAAGAAAGGCCTGCGCAATGTTTCGGCCGTGTTTCGATTTAAACGCATAACGCATCATTGGTGCTTCGACGGCCACCACAGCTGAGACACGTTTGGGAGATCGCACGGCCATTGCAAGCGCAGTGAACCCGCCATAAGAGCTTCCAACCAAAATAGCAGTATTTATGTTGAGAGCATCCATGAACCCTTTGAGGTCTTCTGCATCAACAAGTGCGCTATGATTTCTTGACGTCAGCTCGTTCGGGTTCGGATCACTGTATCGTCGCGAATATGATATGCAGTCATAATGTTGCGTAAATTCGCGCCATTGTGGTTCCCATGATCCAAAATCGCCCATGGCCCCGTGTATCAAAATTAGAGGCTGGCCCGCCCCCTCTCTGATGTAGTTCAGAATAATCCCATTCGGGAGAGCCACGGGTGTTGGGGTCATGTCGCGAAGTGTCAAATACCGGCCCTCATTAGCTACGCTTCCGATACTCGAAAGACTTTGGTTTTGGTAGTCTCAACAATAATTTTTCACGAACTACGTCAAAAGTTTAGCAAAGAGCTTTATTAGCAGATAATAATGAGTAACCTGTTGGGATAAGGAAACATGATATGTCTCATGCGAGCGCAAGTACCCTTTTGAACCGAATGCTGGTTCGGGCAAGATTTAGGCACATGATTGTGTTGGTTAAGCTCAGTGAACTAGGGAGCATGCGCCGAGCGGCGCAGGCCGTTGGCATGACACAGCCCGCGGTCTCGCAATTGGTTGCTGATCTGGAACAGTTACTTGAAACGGAATTATTTTTTAGACACGCAAAGGGCGTTGAATTGACAGCTGCTGCCAAAGAGCTTTTGCCCGTTGCCCATCGGGTCCTTGGAGCCCTTGAGGACGGTGCTGAAAGTGTTTCAAGCCGGCTTCAACAGCTTGGTGGGGTTGTTAGGGTTTCAGCGAGCCCAGCAGCACTCGGGGGGATGATCCAAGACAAACTTGATCACTTTGCAACCAAAAATCCGGGAATTCAGGTGCATTTCTCTCAACTCAGCGATTCTGATCCTCTGAGTGGAATAGCAGAACAATCAGTTGATATTGTCTGCACACGCGAACCTACAGTCGTCCCAGAAGGTTGGATTTTTGAACGGTGCGTAGATGATGAATTAATTGTTGTTTGTGGACGCACACATTCATTTGCCAATGCAGGCGTAATTTCAAGTGAAAAGCTTGGACAAGCAAAATGGCTATTGAATCGCGTTGGGTCCGTCGCTCGCAAACGATTTGAAGAAATAGCAGAAGCAAATCAATGGCCGTCTTCAAGTCGATGCCATGTGATCATGCACATCCCAGATTTGACCAAAGAGATGGTTTCTACTGGCAAGTATCTCGCAATTCTTCCACGCAGCGTGGCCCTTCCGTGGTTAGAGAAAGGCGAGGTGCAAGAGTTAGATACAGAAATTCATGCCCCTCTGCAGCCGCTTGGCTTTCTTTGGTCCAAGTCCAAATCAGGCAAAGCAACTGCTGCATTTGCGGCACATTTACGAAGGTCTCACTTGAGCTCTGATTCTCAGACACACAAGTGATGCAGCGCTAGATGTTGTCGCCTCTGATTGCTTCACAGACCGCGTCTGTGACATCTTGGGTGCGCGCTGATCCACCGACATCTGGTGTCATAATGCCATCGGCGCAGACTTTTTCAACAGCTCGCATCAAACGAGTGGCGGCGCTGGTCTCTCCGAGATGCTCGAGCATTTGAGCGGCTGTCCAGAACGTGGCAACAGGGTTTGCGATGCCTTTGCCGGTGATGTCGAAAGCTGATCCGTGAATAGGTTCGAACATTGAGGGATAGCGACGCTCTGGGTCGATATTGGCCGTAGGCGCAACTCCAAGGGATCCCGCGAGGGCACCCGCGAGATCAGAGAGGATATCCGCATGCAAATTGGTGGCGACGATGGTGTCCAGGCTTTGTGGCGATTTCACCATCCGCACCGTCATCGCATCAACGAGCATCTTGTCCCATGTCACATCAGGGAATTCTTTTGAGACCTCCAACGCGATTTCGTCCCACATCACCATACCGTGCCGCTGAGCGTTCGATTTGGTCACAACGGTCAAAAGCTTGCGTGGACGGGATTGGGCGAGCTTGAAGGCGTATCGCATGATGCGTGTTACACCGACCCGGGTAAAGATGGCGACTTCTGTGCCAACTTCCTCTGGAAGTCCGCGGTGCGCGCGTCCCCCCATGCCTGCATATTCACCTTCGGAGTTTTCACGCACGATGACCCAATCAAGGTCGTCGGGTCCGACATTTGCCAAAGGCGCTTGGATGCCAGGTAGGATTCGTGTTGGGCGAACATTCGCATATTGATCGAACCCTTGGCAGATTGGAAGGCGCAGTCCCCAAAGGCTTAGGTGATCTGGTACATCAGGGGCGCCAACGGCTCCAAAAAAGATTGCATCAAAATCCTTGAGGGTCTCAGTGCCGTCTTCTGGCATGAGCGCTCCCTCGCGCTTGTAGCGCTCTGATCCCCAATCAAACTCAGTTACATCAAGGTCGAATTCTCCAACCCGTTTTGCAAGAGAGTCGAGCGCTTGAAGTCCTGCGGCAATAACCTCAGGGCCGATGCCGTCTGCTGGAATAGCTGCTATTTTATACGTCTTCATGTCTCTCTCTCTTTCGCTGAACGATTGTCTGAACCAAAGTCAAAGGTTCTGATCCTGATCTTGCCGTACATATCTTTACTTGACGCAGCTTTGGCAATCGTGATCAAATCATATAAATTATTCATATAATGGACAGAGCATGCAACTTCACCAACTTAGGTGCCTTATTGCTGTTGCGGAAACAAAGCATTTTGGTCGCGCCGCTCAGAACCTTGGCATGTTGCCCGCGTCATTGGGGCGACATATTAAGTTGTTAGAAGAAAGCCTCGGCGGTCCGCTTCTTATACGGACAACGCGGCATGTTGCGTTGACAGATGCTGGTCGCGACTTTGTGGTTCAGGCGCGTGACTTGATTGACCGCGCCGATCAACTTGAGCGGAGCTTTCGCGAAGCGTCACAAGAGAAGGGTCAAATTCTTAGAATAGGCGCCATAGACAGTGCGGCCGCAGGTCTCATGCCGCGATTGTTTCCGAAATTTCGTGAAGCGCATCCTGAAATTGACGTGGAATTACTGGAGCAAAAGACAATTCGTTTGATACCTAGGCTGCTTTCTGGCCGCCTTGATGTTGCGATCGTGCGTCCATCTGAGGCACTTGATGGCAGTTTGGAAATGTTGCCACTGTTTTCAGAGACGGCAGTGGTTGCGATACCCTCAGATCATGTCTTGGCGCATCGCGAAAGTCTTAGTGTGGCAGATATCGCCGAAGAACCGCTTATTGTCCCCGATCGGCGATCCCGCCCGCACAGCCATGATTTGACAATCAAACTGTTCCTCGAAGCTGGCTACACCGCGCGTATTGCGCAAATAGCAGAAGAAAAGCAAACAATCGTAAGTCTGGTTGGTACGGGTGTCGGCCTCGCAATTGTTCCAAAATGGGCCTCTCGCCTCGCTGTTGGAGGGGTAAGCTTTGTCCCTTTGGAGCGCGAAATTGACGTCACACGCAACAGCTTGGCTCTTGCGGTTGTTTGGCCAAAGGCGATACGTCACCGTGCACGAGACGCCTTTTTGGAACTTCTGCAAGACAACATTGAGGACTTATCTGAAACAGCGTAAAAAATTATATCTAATTTTTGTATAAAATTTTTTTCATCATAGTCTGGTATTATTTTGTTTCACGCTAAGTCAAACTATACTAAGTTGGCACGACGCGCTTACGCGAGAGTGCACTTTATTTCTGGGAGGAAAACATGACTATAAACACAGTTGCGAAAGCAACCGCGATTGTTGCAGCAACCTTTGCTTTGACGGGAACCGTATCTGCTCAGGACCGCACAGGCTGGCCTGAAAGCTTTACAGTTGGAACAGGGTCGCAAGGCGGCACATATTTCGGTTACGGCTCTGGTTGGGCGGGTATTGTATCCGAAGCCACAGGCGTAGCTGGCGGTGCCGAAGTCACCGGTGGCCCAATGCAGAACATGGCGCTTGTGCACACAGGCGACCTGCCGTTCGGTATGACAACAATGGGTCCAGCGGCTGAATCAATTTCCGGCAACAACCCAATCGCCCCCGGCCTACAGATGACAAACGCTTGCGCGATGTTCCCGATGTACCAAACGCCGTTTTCTATCACGACCTTGGCCTCATCTGGCATCACCAGCGTCGCGGACATTCCAGCAGGAGCTAAAATTGGTTTTGGTCCAGCAGGCTCAACATCCGACACATACTTCCCGCGCATGATGGAAGAACTCGGCGTTGATTTCGAGCGTCGTAATGGCGGTTGGTCCGACCTTGGTGGTCAGCTTCAAGATGGTCTTTTGGACGTGATTGCCTTTGCTGCTGGTGTTCCAGTGCCTGCGGTTTCACAACTTGAAGTTCAAACTGACGTGAACATCATCGAATTCACAGAAGAAGAGCAAGGCAAGATCACCGCTGCGTTCCCAGTGGCTCAGTTCAACATTGCGGCTGATACATACACAACACTGACAGCGCCTGCGCGCTCTGTGTCCATGTGGAACTTCGCGATTGCAAACTGTGATCTACCAGCGAGCTTTATCTATGAAGTTGTTGACGCAGTTATGGGCGACAACGAGCGCATGGTTGCGACACACAAAGCAGCGCGTTCATCATTGCCTGAATTCTGGGATCGTAACCAAGTGATGAAGTGGCACCCAGGTGCGGCTCAGTGGTTCACAGAAAATGCAGGTGCGGATATCGCAGCTGACATGATCGGTAACTAAGTCGTTCAGCTCATGGCTTGAACTTTGAACACAATCCGTGCCTACACTGGGCGCGGATTTCTTTTGCGCTGTCGGCGCTTGAAGTGGGTAGGACAATGGCGGATCATCAAGAAGATATCAAAGTAATCGCAGAAGGCGTGGACGAGGAGCCCGTAGAGGCGAACCGTCGGTTATACACTGGCAGCTCATATATTGTTCTGGCCATTGTCGCGACGATCTATGCCGCCTTCCACATGATCGCTTTGAACGGTGTCTCCGTCTCAGCTATGACGGGTGTCAACATTCCGTTCCTGCCACAGTTTCCACTTGAGACATGGAATTTTCGGATCGCGCATATTGCCGGTGCGCTCGCACTGGGCTTTTTATTGTTTTCATCCCACTCATTTCATTCAGATTTCCAAGAAGGCAGCCGCGTTATAACTCTGCTGGGTAGCCTCCTTATCGTCCCAGCCGTTATTGCGGGAATTACGACGATTGGTTTTTCACAAACCATTGCATCTGGCGATTTGCCACAAATGGGCGGTTTAACGACATGGGCCGCGTTCCCAGGTACAGATATTTACAATGCTGAAGTGCGTTGGTTTGGTATACCTCTCTTGATTGCGACGCTTTCTGCAATTGTTCTCAGCTGGTTCGAACGTCGGCGTCAGTCTCAGTTTTCCGCGTCTGATGTTGTGTTAGCCCTCTGTGGTATCATCGTTGCGATGTATTTGATCACCATTTATGGCACAGCAGCGCGTAATTCGGTTGGCACGCCGTTTGTCCCGATTGGGGTCGCCTTTGCCGCGACAGCGGGTGCCGCGATGATCATGGAACTAACGCGGCGTGTTGCGGGTATGGCGCTTGTTATTATCACGGGTATCTTCCTTCTATACACGTTCACGGCGCATCTCTTGCCCGGTATTTTGGCTGTTCAGAATGCCTATTCGTGGCAACGCTTCTTTGGTCACGTTTATTCGGATGCAGGCATCCTTGGACCAACTACAGCCGTATCCTCGACCTATATCATTCTGTTCATCATCTTTGCGGCCTTTCTACAGGCGTCAAAGGTCGGTGACTATTTTGTGAATTTTGCCTTTGCAGCGGCTGGTCGTGCCCGTGGGGGCCCTGCCAAAGTTGCTATTTTTGCGTCAGGGCTTATGGGCATGATCAACGGAACATCTGCGGGTAATGTTGTTGCGACTGGATCGCTGACTATTCCGTTGATGAAAAAGGTTGGGTATCACCGCAAAACTGCAGGCGCCGTTGAAGCAGCGGCCTCCACTGGTGGTCAGATCATGCCGCCTATCATGGGCGCAGGTGCGTTCATTATGGCTGAAATGACAGGTATTCCTTACCAGGAAATCGCGATTGCTGCTATCATCCCAGCGGTGCTCTATTTCGTATCTGTTTACTTTATGGTGGACTTCGAGGCTGCTAAACTTGGGATGCGCGGAATGCGTGAAGATGAGTTGCCTAAATTCAATAAAATGGTGAAACAGATCTATCTGTTTATCCCGATCATCATTCTGATTTATGCGCTTTTCCTTGGCTACTCTGTGATCCGTGCGGGTACTTTGGCAACTGTTGCGGCGGCCGCAGTGAGCTGGCTTACGCCCAATTGGATGGGCTTGCGTTCAATTCTGCGCGCCTTTGAGCTCGCTGGGATTATGTCGATCCAGATTATCGCAGTCTGTGCCTGTGCAGGTATTATCGTTGGGGTCATTAGCCTGACAGGAGTTGGAGCTCGGTTTTCCTCGGTTCTGCTTGATCTCGCGGCAACTTCACAGCTTCTTGCGCTGTTCTTTGCGATGTGTATTGCCATACTCTTAGGGATGGGCATGCCGACAACGGCCGCCTATGCCGTCGCCGCAAGCGTCGTGGCCCCGGGTCTTGTACAGCTTGGCATTCCTCAATTGACGGCTCACTTCTTTGTCTTTTATTTCGCCGTCTTGTCCGCCATTACGCCGCCCGTGGCTTTGGCCAGTTACGCAGCAGCGGGGATATCGGGGGCGAACCCGATGGAGACATCTGTGACGTCGTTTAAGATTGGGATCGCGGCCTTTATTGTCCCGTTCATGTTCTTTTACAACTCCGCACTCTTGATGGAAGGCACAACTCTTGAAATCCTTCGCGCAGGGGTAACGGCAATTGTCGGCGTCTTCCTCCTCTCGAGTAGTGTTCAAGGGTGGTTTATTGGTGCACGGTCGGCGTGGTTCATACGCATGCTCCTCCTTGTGGCGGCGCTTTTCCTCATCTCGGGTGGCATCGTCACCGACATTATCGGTGTCGGGATCGCGGTCGGCGCGTGGCTTGTGCAAAAGCTGTTTAACCCAAACCCAGATGTTGGCATCCGAGTACGCGGCGCGGATTGATCTTAGCCAAAATAAACCAAGAGCGAGACTATTCTCGTCTCTTGGATCAATTGGTAAGGTAAATTTTGATCCAGCACTCAGTAATCAGACTCCGGAAATCTTGCTAGGACATCGGATTGCTAGAGTTCTGTGACCTTGGCAAAGGGCGACACAAAGAGGAACCAAGACATCGCGAGGTGGTTGGCGTCGTACTCTTTACATCAAAGTTCTTTCTAGTTGCTCATGTCCAGTTCGTTGCAGCTATTCCTATGCTTCACCCAAAACGCCACGAGAAGAGGCCAGCTAGAATGATGAATGTTGCGCCGATTAAAATAGACGGCGTCGGAATATCCGCAAAAAATACGACGCTGGCGATCGTTAGGTAAATGATAAAACTGTATCGAAATGGGGCGAGGGCGCTGGCTGGTGTATGACTGTGCGCGCGGGTTAGGGCCTCGTGTCCAGCCCATGCAAAGGCGCCAATTGCGCATAGTACCACCCAAGCAAGGGGTGTTCCAGGCGTTTGCCAAGTCCAAGCCGCAAAGGGGGCAAGTGCAATAGTGCCTATGGCGCCTGTATAAAATTGTAAAACACCCGGTTTGACGTGACCTGATAGCTTGCGTGTTAAGACTTGGTAGAGTGCCATGCCCAGAGCTGGGTAGAGCATTAAAACTGCATACCAATTTACAGGCTCTCCAAAAGGCCATAAAATGATCAATACGCCAATCATGCCTAATGCGATTGAAATGATATGCGAGCGTTTAATTTCTTCTCCAAGGACCAAATTGGCAAATCACAAATGAAAATTGGCGATGCAAATGAGATTGCTCGCCTATTTGTGAGCGACGGGTTCTGGCGCGATTATCTGCCGTTTGGATGGACATTACAAACAATTGAGGGGCCGGATGCGATCGCGGAATTCGGCGTCCAAACTGGCCCGACTTCGGGTTTTGAAATCCCTGCATTCGAAGGTCAGAGTGATGAGACAGAAGGGTTCTTTCGTTTTGTGACATCTGATGGGCCTGGACGCGGGTATATTCGTTTGGAAAATGGGTCCTGCAAAACTGTATTCACACAATTGGACAGTTTAACAAATACGCCCAACCTGTCGGCTGGGGCAGCTGAACCCTACGTATTGATCGTAGGAGGAGGTCAAGGCGGCCTTGCTTTGGGTGCGCAATTACAAGACCTTGGGGTTCCATATTTGATCGTTGATAAATATCCCAACGTCGGAGATCAGTGGCGTTCACGGTATGAAAGCCTCGTGCTTCATGATCCTGTTTGGTATGATCACATGCCGTTTAAGCCGTTCCCCTCTGATTGGCCTGTGTTTACGCCCAAAGATCAAATGGGGGATTGGCTAGAGGCTTATGCTGCAGATTTGAACTTAAATTTGTCGACAAATACGTCGCTCGTGCGCGCTCAATATAATCAAGTGTCTGATCAATGGACCGCGCAGATCGATCAAAATGGTGTACGCAAAACGATAAAGCCCACGCATTTGGTGATGGCTCTTGGCCTGTCAGGTTTTCCAAAGATACCTAGTTTTAAAGGCCAAGATATCTTTAAAGGTCCACAATTTCATTCCAGCGCATTCAAAGGCGGCACTGATGTAGCAAACAAGAATGTGATTGTCGTAGGCGCCAATAATTCTGCACATGATATCGCGTCTGAAATTGTTAGGATTGGCGGCAGGCCAACACTGATTCAACGATCGTCTACACTTGTTGTGGATCAAACAGATTATTGCGAACGTATTTTAGGACCTTTATATTCGGAAAAAGCGCTAAATAACGGGATAAGCACCGACAAAGCGGATATCCTCCAAGCCTCTATGCCTCTGCGCATGATGGAGATGACCCATAAAAAACTCTGGGATGGGATACGCTCAGACCGCGCCCAATTTTACCAGCGCCTCACTGATGCCGGGTTCGCCGTTGATTTTGCCGAAGACGGCACCGGTTTGGGTATGAAATACCGTCGGACTGCTTCTGGGTACTATATTGATGTTGGCGGCGCACAAATGGTTATAGACGGCCAAATTAAGGTTTGCTCAGGCTCGGGTGTCAGCCACCTGTCGGAACACACGGTCCATTTAGATAACGGCGACAGCCTGTCAGCGGATGCAGTGGTATATGCCACAGGCTACGGCGATATGACGGATTGGGTTGCAACATTGATTGATCAGGAAACGGCGGACAAGGTTGGACCGTGTTGGGGATACGGATCAGGCGCCAAAGGTGATCCAGGTCCGTGGATCGGCGAACAGCTCAACATGTGGGTCGAAACAGCTCAGAACGGTCTATGGCTCACAGGTGGGAACCTCAGCCAAGCGCGTTATTTTTCGCGCCTATTAGCTTTGCAACTGGTCAAGCGCTTTCGGTAGTGAGAGGGAGCTTCATTGTTCCCAACCAAAATCAATGCCGCTAGTGACAAAATCGCTCAGCTCATTTGAATTTCTTTGCAAATCTTAGCTCCTACAGTCATATTAGACGTCATGAAAACCTCCCTGACGCATCCCAATTTGTAGCCCCAAAGTATGACAAATGATCTGACCAAGGGCCCTTGTTGTCCGAGCACCAAAGTTCGGAAATTGAACGCAGACCAATTGTCCAATCAACTGATCATACCGCGCGTTCAAATCCCCGATGATGCGGTGTATATCGACCAAAGTAGTTCGTTGATTGGAACAGACAGGGCAGGCATTCCCGATGACGGCGAGACGCCACTGCGCACGAGTAAAGTTAAAGCATTTTATATTGGCGCAACTACCGTCACTAATGCTCAGTTCCGCGAATTTGTCGATGCGACTGGCTATGTCACCGAAGCAGAACGATTTGGCTGGTCCTTTGTTTTTGTATCACAGTTGCCAGAAAATTTTGGACTGACACAGGCTGTACCGGGCGTTGAATGGTGGCGGCGTGTAGATGGCGCCAATTGGCGAGATATTAACGGTCCAGATAGCTTTGATACAGCGTGGCACCCAAATCATCCAGTCGTCCAAGTATCGTGGAATGATGCCAAAGCCTATGCCACTTGGGTAGGGGGGCGATTGCCCTCTGAGGCAGAGTGGGAGCATGCCGCGCGCGGTGGATTGGGGGATGTGAGATTTCCATGGGGCAATCAAGAGCCCGATGACACAGATTACCATCCCTGTAATATTTGGCAGGGAAATTTCCCGCACACCAACACTGCAAAGGATGGATTTGTCACTACTGCGCCCGCCAAGCATTATGAACCTAACGGATATGGTCTATACAATATGGTTGGAAATGTCTGGGAGTGGACGTCGGATTCTTACCGTATCAAATCGCTCAAAAAGCATGTGCGTCAACGCTTGGATGGCATGAAGGGGTTCAAAGTATCCAAGGGCGGCTCATTTATGTGTCACAAATCATATTGCTATCGCTATCGCATCGCCGCGCGATCAGGAACCTCGCCAGACAGTGCCGCAACCCACCAAGGTTTTCGGGTTGTATGGATGACTGATAAAATGAAACCATGATTTGGCATAACGTCCTTGTCAGAATTACATAATGATATGTAACCCATCACAAGATTTTGGGTACTGACCTAATTTCAAGCATTATAGGCACAATAGCTTTCTATAAGGCAGTAAGGGCATGTTGGCCGCTGCAACACTTGACGACCCAAGCATAAGACCCGTTGCAACCAGTCTTAGACAGGTCGCGAAAACTATAAGATGTGAAAGTGTCACCACGTAATTTCACCTAGCCGAACTCTTTATCATCTCTTCTTCTTCAGCAAAGATTAGTTCGACGGAGAAGTGCAAACCGTCATATATATGATCCAAACGCTATATCACATCACTCGGCTAAGAATAAAATACGTATAATACATGTTATGTTAATTAATTTATGAAGCGGGTTCTGCACTCATCCCTATAAACATCTCTTCCAATTGATCTTTTTTGAACGATGCGGGAATTTCATAAAGTGGGATGCCTGCTTCCTTTTATGCTTTTTGCTTTTGTCGATCGCGCCTGAGTGAATTGGATCGGCTTTTCTTTGTTTGTCCAAAATGGCCGGATCCTTGGTATTCGATCACCGCAACGACGTGAAAGTTCTCGTTTACTACAATCATATCAGCGCGTTTTGCATTCATTTTCCAAAACTTCCGAGACGATTTGCATCCTAAGAATTCGCCATAGGATACTTGGGGACATAATCGTAAATTGGGTTGGATGATTGAGGAAATTGCAGCAAACAGGCGTTTTTCGGTTTTGTTCAAGACTGGGACGGCAATAAACTTAGGCTCTAGAAGTTTTGCGAGAATATTCACGCTTAGTACAATTATGAATGCAATACCAAGGAACATTAAAATAGAAACATCTATTGTATTAAACATCTCACCAATATTGATCATAAAAAAATCCTTAAAACTTAATATTCATTTTGCTTTACACAGAGCCAATAAGATTAATTATTAGCCGGCAGCAAACATCCAGAGCAAGACCCGAATCCGATGGTATATCCCTTCCCCTGCGCTCTTCCCCGCAGGGTCACTGTGTCCCCGTTTTCAAGAAAGCTGCGCTCTTCACCTGTATCGAGGGTCAAAGGGATTTTACCGCCCCAGCTTAGCTCTAACAATGATCCACGATTTTCTTGGTTAGGTCCTGAAATCGTGCCAGACCCCAACAAATCACCAACCCGCATCGGACATCCGCTAGTTGTATGATGGGCCAATTGCTGTGCTGACGAATAGTACATTTCTTTATAATTTGTGCGCGCGATAATAGTTTCAGATGTGCCATTGGGAGTGAGGCCAATTTCCAGATCAATGTCATACAGCATTGGACTAGGTTCCCTTAGATAGTCCAAGAGAGGGGTTTCACGTTCAGGTGTGTTGGTTCGAAACGGAGCCAGCGCCGCTGCGGTTACGATCCATGGCGAAATTGTTGTCGCCGTTGCCTTAGCCTGAAAGGGTCCGAGAGGTTGATATTCCCATGCTTGGATATCGCGAGCTGACCAATCATTGAGTAAGACATAGCCAAAGATATTTTTAAAGGCTGCACTCACGCTGATTGGTCCATTTGAAGCTTGCCCAACAATGGCCCCTATTTCCAGTTCGATATCAAAACGTTCAGAAGGACCAAAGCGTGGGATGTCATCATTTGGCCCCTTTAGCTGACCACAAGGGCGCGTAATATCTGTTCCAGAAACCACGACTGACGACGCCCGTCCGTTATAGCCAATGGGCATATGCAGCCAATTGGGCGGCAAGGCATTTTCTGCTCCACGAAACATTGTTCCTACATTAGTGGCATGATGTCGACCTGCATAAAAATCAGTGTATTCAGTGACCGTGAATGGCATCATTAAGGTTAGGTCACTCAGCGGAACAAGGAATGGCGCGATTGTGGACTGTTCATTGGCGCCTTCGCCCAGCAGTGTGATTAACTTTTCGCGCAAACGAGCCCAATCTTTTGAGCCTAACGCCATAAATGCGTTCCAGCTGCCAGTTGTTAATGTTTCTCTAAACTCAATGACCCCTGCCAATTCCAAGCTGTGCAGGTCCAGAACAAAATCACCAATTGCAGTTCCGCAATGGGGTGTTCCATCATCCGCGACAAAGACGCCATAAGGCAGATTATTTAAAGGGAAGTCAGCACCTGATTTATTTGCGCTATCAACCCAAGAGCGGATTAAGTCTGTCATGGGTCACTCTTTCCGATTGGCAGCTTCATTTTTTGCCTAGGGTGCCATCAAATTTCTTTTCCAATGATGTCCAGCAGTCAATGTAGTCGTCTTGCATTGGGGCCTCTTTGCCTGCGAATTCGGTCAGGTGCTGAGGAAAGCGGGTTTCGAACATAAAGGACATTGTGTGTTCTAATTTATGCGGCCCAAGGTTTGCATTCGATGCTTTTTCAAAGGCATCCCGATCTGGTCCATGTGGTAACATCATATTATGCAAACTCATGCCTCCTGGGACAAAACCCTGCGGTTTGGCGTCATATTGACCATAAATATTACCCATGAGCTCGGACATGATATTCTTGTGATACCAAGGGGGGCGGAATGTATTCTCGGCCACCATCCACCGTTCTCGAAATAGTACGAAATCAATATTCGCTGTCCCCGAAATACCCGACGGCGCAGTAAGTACGGTAAAGATTGACGGATCAGGGTGATCAAATAAAACTGCACCCACTGGACAGTAATTTTGCAAGTCGTATTTGTATGGCGCATAGTTTCCATGCCATGCGACGACGTCTAGAGGGCTTTGGCCAATCTCAGTTTGATGAAATTGCCCCGCCCATTTCACGGTCAAAGTCGACGGGACTTCACGATCCTCAAAGGCCGCAACGGGTGCCTTGAAATCACGTGGATTAGCCATGCAATTCGCACCAATTGGGCCACGACCAGGTAAATCAAATTTTTGGCCATAATTTTCACAGACAAATCCACGACACGGTCCATCCAGAACTTCTACGCGATAAACAAGGCCGCGTGGGATTATGGCAATTTCTTTTGGCTCAATGTCTATGATGCCCAGCTCTGTTGCAAAGCGCAGCCGGCCCTCTTGTGGCACCACAAGCAATTCACTGTCGGCAGAGTAGAAATAGGAATCTTGCATGCTTTCGGTCACTAGATACACATGACTTGCCATGCCGACTTGTGTGTTCACATCTCCAGCTGTTGTCATTGTGCGCATGCCGCTTAACCATGTCAGCGCTTCGCCAGAATGTGCGATGGGGTCCCATCGGTATTGGCCAAGACTGGTCACATCCTCTGGGGTATGTGGCGCCGATTTCCAATATGGCAGATCAATTCTCGTGTAACGGGACGAATGCTTGACCGAGGGCCGAATGCGGTAGCACCATGTGCGCTCTGGTCGCTCAGCTGTAAAGGCCGTACCAGAAAGCTGTTCCCCATAAAGGCCGTAGTCACATTTTTGCGGGCTGTTCATCCCCTCAGGCAATGCCCCTGGTAATGCCTCGGTTTCAAAATCATTCCCCCATCCAGGCATATATCCTGGAGCAATTAAGCGGCCGTCAGATTGAGTCATCTCAGAAGGTTGAGGTGTTTTCATTATTCTACCCCTTTTGCGGCAGCTTCCAGCGCCGCATTTAGCACGGCACGATCGCCAATATGATTAGAAAGGATTAAGACAAGGCGCGCATTAAACGCAATGCTGTCATCATCACTGAGCCCCTCATGGGCTGCAAGGAGCTCGGCGTAAAATCCGTCTGGATCAGTAATATTTGGCTCAGTGTTCAAAGGCATTAGAGTTATCCTTTCCAATTGCACGAGCAATGGCATTCGAGATGGCATCAGTATCAAAATTTTCCCAACGGCCTGCAACATGTTGATCAGGGCGAATGAGATAAACGGCACGCGGTGTGTCCCCCAAATAGCGCTCTTTTAGCGCAGTATTTAAGGATACATTCAAACATTTCACGGCTAACCCGTGGACATCAAATTTTTTGGGTAGATCAATTCCTAAACCCATGAGGCAAAAGTCACCCCCCAATTGGTCCAGCAAAAACTCATCCCCCAAAGGCGCATCAGGACAGGGTGCACCGGGGCGTGTGCGTCCGGGTCCCTCAAGCATATCAGGCGAATTCAAAGGTAATCCATCGTAAGTGCAGGGCACAGATAATCGCCCCGAATTCACCAATGGGCGTGCAAAGGCGTGATGCTCGGCGAGGTCAAGAACAGCATTTCGAAACACATGGCTGATTTTGGATTTTGGCGTGATAAAATCGGTTGAGCGAGAAGAATTCAGGATATTTTCATCCGCTCCGTAGCGACGTTCTGCGTCATAGCTGTCAAGCAAGGTTTCAGGGGCTTGTCCCTTCAAAACGAGGCCTAGTTTCCAGCCTAAATTATCGACGTCCTGAATGCCTGAATTCGCGCCGCGTGCGCCAAAAGGTGAGACTTGATGTGCGGCGTCGCCTGCAAACATAACGCGACCATGGCGGAACTGTTTCATTCGGCGACATTGGAACGTATAAATAGAGGTCCAGACCAGTTCATAATTTATATCAGAGCCCAGCATGGCATCTAAACGGCGGCGAATATTACCTTCCTTTAGCTCCTCTGCACGGTCGATATCCCAGCCGAGCTGGAAATCAATACGCCAAACCCCTTCAGGCTGTTTATGCAACAAAGCGCTATCCCCAGATTTGAAATGTGGCTCAAACCAAAACCATCGCTCTGTTGGGAACTCCGCTTGCATCGTGATGTCGGCAATTAGAAAATTATCCTCAAAGACACGACCCTGAAAATCGAGACCCATCATTTTGCGAAGTGGGCTTGAGGCACCATCACACCCTATCAGCCAATCCGCTTGTATCTGATAGGGGCCATCGGGCGTCGTGATGTCGACCACAACGTGATCAACCTTTGTTTGAACCGCATCCACACGGTTCTTACCTCGTAACTCTATCGGCGCGCCGGCTGCTTGAGCCTCGCGGACACGTTCAACAAGATAACGTTCAAAGTACGGCTGTTGTAAATTTATAAACGCGGGATATCGATGGCCATCTTCTGGAAGCAAATTAAATTCATAAATCTGGCGATCATCGTAAAACACTTTGCCCAAGTTCCAGACGACACCTTTGTCGAGCATCGGCTCACCACATCCATAGCGGTGTGCAATCTCTAAGGTACGCTTGGCAAAGCAAATCGCGCGACTTCCCTGCCCGACGCCTTCGTGATCATCCAACATAACGACTGGAATGCCCTGCAAACCTAAATCCAGCGCCGTTGCAATCCCAACTGGTCCGCCGCCCATTATGACGACAGGATGGCGCACAGGGGCCGCGGCATCTTGATCCGATGAGCGTTCATAGGGATATAGCTTGAATGCAAGTTCGTAGCGATCATCAAGCGGCATTACGCGGTCTCCTCTGACGATTTTTAGCTCTGCGGCTTAGCCTTGCAGCGCCTCCCACATGTCCAAATCTCGTTGCGCCGTCCATATACGGGGATGTGCAATTCCGCGTGCCTCGTCATAGGCGCGTGCAACATTGAACGGCAGGCAATGTTCATAAATAGCATAGTCTTTGAACTTGGGATCACAGGCATCTCTGACAGCGTCCCATGCTTGTTTCAGCGTTCCGCCCTTTGCAGCGATTGGTTTGACGGCATTAAAAGTACTGTCCACAAAGTCACGCGTATTCTCAAGTGCGGCGTCCACCATGTCGCGTCCTATCAAAGCGTTACCACGACCCGGTGCGATGCTTTGCGGATCATAGGCTTTGACATTATCAAGCGTTGCTCCCCATTCTTGGAAATACCCATCCCCACAATAACAGGCAGAATGATATTCCACGATATCGCCAGTGAACATCGTTTGACTGTCGGGTACCCAAATCACACTGTCACCAGCTGTATGGGCGCGACCAATCTGTTTAATCACAACTTTGCGGTTGCCAAGGTACACCGTCATTTCATCGTTGAAAGTGGTGGTTGGCCAAGTCAGCCCAGGGATGCTTTCATGTCCTTCGAACAATCGGGGAAAGCGTTGAAATTCACTATCCCAATCCTCTTGGCCCCGCTCAACCACCATTGCGCGCGCGGCATCCGACATAATGACTTGGTCAACATCAAAGGCACTGGCACCCAAAACGCGAACTGCGTGGTAGTGGGTCAAGACAACGTGGCTAATCGGTTTATCCGTGACACTCCGGACGCAATCAATCACCTTTTGCGCCAATCGAGGTGTGGCCTGAGCCTCAACAATCATAACACTGTCATCGCCAATGATGACTCCAGAATTTGGATCTCCCTCAGCGGTAAAGGCATAAAGCCCCTCGCCTATTTCGGTAAAGCTGATCTCTTTTTCTGCGGTGTCGCCTTGCGAAGCGAATGCCTTAGCCATTATATTTCCTTTACGTTTTGTATGCGCAAGCCGCCAAAGTAAAACAGCCACCAGCGCTTTTTTCGTGCAGTGAATTGAATGCCGACAGATCGTCGGCAGCTGAGAACCATCCATGTAAATCATGTCAGGTTATCATCACTGATTGAGGATTACGCTATGCCTGTCTTGATTGTGTTGCAAGCCCTAGGCGAAAGACAGTTTATGCGTTAGAATTCTTGCAGAGTCCAACTTCTCAATTTAATTCGTTTATGTCTGACCAGCGCGATCAACGTCTCTATTGGCTCTTCCAACGACTGCTGTGAAGTTTGACCATGAAACAGGCCTTCAGCAAGATAAATTCAAGCTAATCGGTAAAGGTCGTGCTAAGGCGAAGTCTCTTAAGCGGACATGCTCTTGGGTCGGGGAGACATCTGCAAAACGTGCGCACACCGCGCGATGAAACAAAGCACAGCTCAGTTGCGCAAAATCATGCGCCACCTGTGAAGGGTCCTCAGAATTAAGGACAAAATCTCGCGCCTTGCGCCATCTTTCGCGCAAGTCTAACACATGCAAATTATCGGTCAGCTCTCCTATCAATGTATCAAAGGCATCTGCCCCTGCCCCTCCTGCTATACGCAAGCCACGGGTTGCAACTGCATTTTCGTGAATCCCATTGGCCCCCTCATAGATTGCGGTAATTCGGGCATCTGCCCAAGTTTGTGCAACGCCATATTCAGTCAGATACCCATACCCACCTAAAATCTGAATGCCGAGGTTTGCTGACGTAATTCCAGCCTCTGTACAGAAAACTTTGCAAAGAGGTGTGAGAAACTCTACTAATTCGGGCCGATCGTCTCGCATCATTTCAACAATGGCGATATGCGCCATTCCTCTTGCGCCAACTTCTAGGCATCGCTGTTCATCAAGCATTCGGCGCACATCTGCATGATCGCTTAACACGGCATCTGTGCCGTCTTTGCGCCGGCCTTGAGTGCGCTCATCCGCATAGGCTTTGGCGATCCGATGGGACTGGCCTGCGAGTGCAACTCCTTGCAGGCTGACATCCAAGCGCGCATGATTCATCAAGACAAACATCGCCATAAGCCCAGTGCCCTCTTCGCCAATCAGCTCAGCAGGGCAATCATCAAATACCATCTGACAGGTCGGCGACGCGTGGAGCCCCATCTTTTCTTCAATACGCGTGACGGAAATCGAGGCGCCGGCCTGTTTTTTATTTGCAAGGAACAGTGATAGACCCTTTACCCCATCTTCTGTGGTCCCTGTTCGGGCGAGAACGAGGTGAAGGATATTTTCACTTAAATCTTGATCCCCGCCAGAAATAAATATCTTTTCGCCGCTCAGTCGCCAAGCGTCACCGTCACGAGTGGCTTTGGTCCGAATACGGGAGAGATCAGAGCCGGCGCCGGGCTCTGTCAAACACATAGTTGAAAGAACCTCACCCGCTGCTAATTTTGGGATCCAAGCTGCCTGTTGCTCTGCACTTCCAAAGCGGCGCAACGTAGAGATTGCACCAGGTACGAGATTACAGACCATTTGCAGTGACAGATTGGCGCCTGAAAAAATTTCAGACACAGCTGAGGCCACAAGCGCATTTTGTTCCATGCCGCCATGTTCTTCGGGCGCCGTGAGGCCCTGCCATCCCATATCAATCAATTGTTGAAACGCTGATTGAAAGCCATCGGGCATCTGAACCTGATCCTCTACCAATCGACACCCTTGCGCGTGTCCAACTGCATTCAAAGGCGCAATGACCCCCTCGGCAAAGGCAGCAAAGTGAGTAATAATTTCAGAGGCAAGTTCTCTGTCCCAGTCTTTTAACTGACCCGCGCCAGCAAGGGTTTCTATAGAAAAAAGAATATCTTCAACGGGTGCTATAAAATGCGGCATGTCTTTCTCCTCTGGCGATGTTCTCAAGGCACGCATGTCAAAATTGGGATATTCGGACAAAATGCGTATTCCATTAAACTGTTTACTTGATAAACAATTTTCATCTCAATGCCAGAGATTATTTTATCTTTCCAACAAGCCCGCTTGGTTTTTCGCCAGAATGCTCCATAGTAAAACATGCAATTTACGATTTGATGACTGAGAGCCCCATGACCAATCCTTGCATTATTTGCGTTGCCATTACTGGATCACTGCCGACTAAGGAGAATAATCCAGCGGTACCAATATCGATTGATGAACAAATTGAAAGCACGCATGAGGCGTTTGAAGCTGGGGCCACTATTGCGCATTGTCACGTACGTGATGATCAGGGAAAACCGACAGCGGATCCAGAGCGATTTGCGCACTTACAAGAGGGTTTGAAGCAACACTGTCCGGGCATGATTATCCAGCTATCCACTGGTGGACGCACGGGTGCGGGCAAGGACCGTGGCGGCATGCTCCCCTTGGCGCCAGACATGGCGTCCTTGTCCGTTGGATCAAACAATTTCCCGACACGTGTTTATGACACGCCCCCTGATTTGGTGGATTGGCTCGCCTCTGAAATGGTGACGTACAATGTGAAACCTGAGATTGAAGCCTTTGACCTCTCACATATTCTCAAGGCGAAAGAAATGTTTGAGAACGGTCAAATCCTAGAGACGCCTTATGTGCAATTTGTGATGGGTGTCAAAAATGCCATGCCGGTTGATCGGGACGTCTTTGACTATTACATCCACACTGTGCATCGTTTGTTTGGACGGGATACGCCGTGGTGCGCCGCTGGAATTGGGGCCAATCAGATTGTCCTAAATGAATGGTCCATCGCCGCAGGGGGGCATGTGAGAACTGGTCTTGAGGACAATGTGAGGCTCGATCGCCATACGCTCGCACCCTCAAATGCAGCATTGGTAGAACGCGCTGTCGCCTTATGCGACACATATGACCGCCCTATCGCCACATGGCAACAAGCACGCGCCATCCTCGGCCTCGCATAAAAATTGGGTTAGTCTGTCTTTAAAGCCCGCTTCATCAAACCCAAGAGAATACCCTGATCCTCTTGGCTCAGACCTCCCATGATTTCATTTTGCAGAGCATGAACGATGGGGGTCATTTCTGTCAAAGCTGCCGTGCCTTCGGTGGTCAAAGTAACTTTGAAGGCACGGCGGTCCGCGTCATCTGGCATACGAACGACCCACCCCTTTTGTTCCAACCGTTTTACGACGCCACCAATTGTAGCACGATCATAGGCAATCCGCTTGGCGAGGCTGGCTTGATCCAGACCCGGCTCGGTCGCCAATGTCGACAATGCTGCGAACTGAACAGAGGTGACATCAAAACCAGCCGCTTTCGTTCTGTCTTGAAACACCGCTGCAGACTGCTGCTGAAGCCGTCTGATCACGTGCCCTGGAAGGTCAAGTAAGTCGCGTGAGTGTACCATCGTGAAGAGTGCCTGTTTTGTATGTATACTTACTATATTGACAAACGGACCCATCGTCTAGTACTTAGTAAGCATGCATACTAATTTTGGAGATGGCACCACATGCAATATCACCTGAACGGGGTCACATCTGGTGACCCATCTATCGCACCGTTGTCAAAAAATCGCGACCAAAACACAGACCATGTGGATGTTCTAATTATAGGAGCCGGACCAGCTGGCCTAACCCTTGCGGCACAACTTTGCGCGTTTCCCAATATTAAAGTGCGCCTGACTGAAAAAAAGGCAGGACCGTTGCAAGTTGGCCAAGCCGACGGCATTGCGTGTCGGTCTATCGAAATGTTTGAGGCATTTGGGTTTGCCGAACGCGTTATGAGAGAAGCTTATTGGGTCAATGAAGTTGCCTTTTGGCGACCAATCGAAAATGGAGTGGGGCTCCATCGTGCAGATCGCATTCAAGACGTTGAAGACGATCTATCCGAAATGCCTCATGTGATCCTAAGCCAAGCTCGTATTCATGATTTTTATCTCGACATCATGCGAAATTCGGCATCAAGACTGGAGCCAGACTATAACCTTGATCTCATAGACCTCGGCTATAGCAAAAATGAGGACTACCCTGTTATCGCGACCATGCGTGATGCAAAAGGGCAAAACCATATTATTCATGCCCGTTACGTCGTAGGATGCGATGGCGCACGCAGTACCGTCCGCAAATCGATGGGACATGAGTTAAAGGGAGAAGCGGCGCGCCAACTCTGGGGCGTCATGGATGTTCTAGCCGTGACAGATTTCCCTGATATCCGCCTCAAAGCCGCTATACAATCTGCAGACCACGGTAGCATTCTGATTATCCCTCGCGAAGGGGGGTATCTCGTAAGAATGTATATCGAACTTGATGAACTTCACGGAGATGAACGCGCCGCGGATCGTGGAGTCACCTCAGAGATGCTTATTGCCAAAGCACGCGACATTCTTGACCCCTTTACACTTGAGGTGAAAGAGGTCGCTTGGTGGTCGGCCTACGAAATTGGCCAGCGTGTCTGCGATGCTTTTGACGATGTTCCGGAAACGGAACGTGACAGCAGATATCCCAGAATATTCATTGCAGGTGACGCCTGTCATACGCATAGCCCCAAGGCTGGACAGGGCATGAATGTTTCGATGGCGGATACGTTCAACCTTGGTTGGAAATTGGCAGCGGTTCTGGGCAGCCAAGCGACCCCTGCTCTGCTGCATACCTATTCCCAAGAACGTCAGGCAAAAGCGCAGGAATTAATCGATTTTGACCGCGACATGGCCAGATTATTCAGCGCGAAACCCAAAGATGCCTCTGAAGCAGCACAGTTCCAACGCTATTTCAAAAAACATGGCCGTTACACGGCTGGTGTTGAAACAAGATACGATCCCTCACTGATCACAGCACCCGACGACCATGCCAAGCTTGCCCATGGTTTGAAAACGGGGATGAGATTTCACTCAGCGCCGGTTATCCGAGCAGGTGATGGAAAGCCCATGCAACTCGGTCATACTCTCAAAGCAGATGGTCGTTGGCGCATGTTTGCCTTTGCCTCGTCGCAGGATAAGGGGCAAGCCGACGGCGCGATCGCTCAGCTCTGCGATTTTTTAGTCAATACTGCTTCGAGTCCCATGAAAAAATATACACCAATGGACGCTGACATAGATAGCATCATTGATCTGCTCGCAGTGTTTCAATGCACCCACTTTAACCTCGATCTGACATCTCTTCCTGGCTTACTTTTACCATCTAAGGGTCGTTATGGCCTCATCGATTATGAAAAGATTTTTTGTCCTGACCTGAAACAAGGCAAAGACATCTTTGACATGCGCGGGATCAGCCGAAATCAAGGGGTGTTAATCCTCGTTAGACCTGATCAATATATTGGCAAGATGCTTCCCTTGAATGATTTCATTGGGATATCCGAATATTTTGACGCGTTCATGATCTCATCCGCAAATGGCTCGGATCATAGGGGGACGGCAAAATGACTTCGGCGTCGATAAGCTTGCCGCAGAGGTCTAGTTCCATCTTTGTCCCGATCTCCGCCATCTGAGGCACCACAAAGGCATAGGCAAGGTTCAGACCGACACGGTGCCCCCAATCGCCAGAGGTGATCGTACCAACGACGGTATCCCCTTGCATTAATGAGGCACCCCCATGTGCCGGACCTTTATCTGTGTTAATCTTGAGCGTGACTAACTTTCGATGTGGACCTGCCGCAAAGCGTTTCTTTAAGGCCTCTTGACCAATAAATGGCCCTTTCTCTAATCGAACAAAGCGCTCCAACCCCGTTTCAAAAGGATCAAATTCGGTCAATAAATCCGATTTCCAGTGCAAGAACCCTTTTTCCATGCGCATAGACTCGACCGCACGGGCGCCAAATATGCGTAATCCAAAGGCCTCGCCGGACTCTCGCAATGCGAGATAAGCTGCATAGAGTGAGGCGTTTGGCACATGGATTTCATACACCAACTCACCAGAAAAGCTAACCCCGAGAACCGTCGCAGGGGCATACCCAATAAAACATTCACGTACCGATAACCACGGGAAAGCCTCTTTGGACCAATCCCCACGCGCACAGGCGGAGAGGACGTCGCGCGCCTTGGGTCCAGCCAAAACGAGGATCGTTTGATCATTGGTTAAGCTGCGAATTTGGACATCTTCATCAGGACGTCGATGCGATGTCAGCCAATCCATATCATGAAATTCAGATGCTGCAGCAGACCCATACCACACACGCGCAGGACCGCGATCGGAGGCTGATACATTCGCCACCGTCGCCTCAGCCTTAATCATCCCATGGTGATTTAACAAATATCCCAACCCGACACGGCCGTCTCGTTTGGGCACAGCCCCACAAAATAGGCGATCAAGGAAGCTGTGTTTATCGGATCCCGTGATTTCGATACGATTAAAACCATTGACCTCGCAAAGGCCAACATTGTCTTGAATATTACGGACATCTTGAGCAATCACATCGAATGCCTCGTCAAAATCAAAACCGAGGCTCGGATGAAATTCAGGAGACGGCTTGATATAGTCAACCCGTTCCCAACCATTCACTACTGTAAATTCTGCACCTTCGGCTGCGAAAACCGGCGTGAGTGGCGTGGTCTTTGCGTTACGCCCTGCGGGGCGATGTTCGTGAGGAAAATGAAATCGGAATTCGTTTTGGTAATCCTCAACCGCTTTGAGCGACGTTAGCTCAACGTTGGTGTGACCTGTGAACCGACGCGGATCGAGGCACCATGTGTCATATTGGGCTTCTCCATGAACAATCTGTTGCGCTAGCAACCAGCCATGCCCGCCCCCTTCTCCAACACCAGCACGCAGTCCGATGATGCAATAGGCGTTCCGTTTCCCAGGGATCGGCCCAACAAGCGGTGCGCCATCAATGGTATAGGTTATCGGCCCGTTAACCACGCGTTTAATCCCAACATCCATCAAAGAAGGCATCCTCTCGAATGCCCCTTCCAAGACGTCCATGACGCGATCCAAATCATCAGGACACAAATCATTGGCAAAACTTGGGCTAATGCCATCCATGCCCCAAGGCTTGCAATCTTGTTCGTAAAACCCAACCAAGAGACCATTCTTTTCCTGACGCGAATAATAATCGCTGATTGGACAGCGCAACAAAGGCATCCGATGCCCCGCCTCGATAATAGCGGGGATGTCTTCTGTGACGAAATACTGATGCTCCATCGAGGCCACAGGGTGATGCACGCCCATCATCGCCCCGACTTCGTTCACCCGATAACCACAGGCGTTCACCACAATATCCGCATCAATTGTGCCCTTGTCCGTGACGACCGTCCAAGTGTCATCTTTGTGCTGCGTTAGCGAAGTCACATTTGTATGGCGATAGACCTCTGCCCCTGCTTTTCGGGCGTGAAAGGCCAAAGCTTGACACAGCTGGGCCGGATCGATGTCGCCATCTTCGCCGTCCCATAACCCCCCAAGTAGATTATCCGTTGAAATCAGAGGATGTCGCCGTGCGCATTCTTTGGCATCAATGACCTCAAATTCCACACCCATACCACGGGCCATCGAGGCAAAATGTCGATACCCCTGCATTTGCGCTTCGGTATTGGCGAGCCGAATACCGCCGTCCCCATGATGATATCCAACAGGATATTCAGGGTTGTCACGGAGTTTCTTATAAAGGTTGATAGAGTGTGATTTCAGGCCAACCATCGTTTGGTTCATCCCAAAATTAGTCACCTGAGCCGCAGAGTGCCATGTTGTTCCAGATGTTAGCTCATCCCGTTCTATCAACACAACATCGCTCCAACCTTCTTCAGTCAAATGATAGAGCGTTGAACACCCAGCGATCCCACCGCCAATAACAACAACTTTAGTCCGTGATTTCATGACAGGCCCCTAATTCGTTTTGAAAACGTTAGGGCATGTTTAAATTGAGTGCTACAGATTTCGTTGTAATTTTACCGCTGGCCCTATTTCCTAAAGTGGCAAAAGTGATCTGTGATGCTTCTCTATGTCAAACCGCTTTGAATATATAGGAATAGAAAGTTCGACTGAATTATTTTGTCTAATAATTTGTATATTTTATTGACAACTGGAATATAATTCGCGATGTTTCGCCATCCAAAGCGCTTTGGAATATTCGATTCCAAAGCAATCAGAAATTCTTGGGAGGTCTAGAATGTTTACAAAAACCCTATTTACAAGCACCGCAGCTTTGGCGCTTGTTGCGACAGGCGCATTGGCTGGCGGCCATCTTGCGTTCGGTGAAGACGATGCACGTTTCTCATGGGACAGCTATAAGGCATGGGCGGCAAATGCCCCTGACCTAAGCGGTCAAACTGTGACAATCGCAGGTCCATGGATGCAGCCAGAAGACGCCGTCTTCCGTTCAGTCGTTGCATATTTTGCTGACGCGACTGGCGCAGAAGTCATCTACACTGGCTCAGACAGCTTTGAACAGCAAATCGTTATCGACGCTGAAGCAGGCGCAGCACCTAACATGGCTGTGTTCCCACAGCCGGGTCTTGCAGCAGACTTGGCATCACGTGGTCTTTTGGCGCCACTCCCAGCAAGCATGGGTGCGTGGACAACCGAAAACTATGGCGCGGGCCAGAGCTGGGTTGATCTTGGCACATATGCAGATGCAGATGGCAACGATCAGTTGTTCGGTTTCTTCTATAACGTGAACGTTAAATCCCTTGTTTGGTATGTTCCTGAAAACTTTGAAGATGCAGGCTACGAAGTTCCAAAAACAATGGAAGAGCTAAAAGCGTTAACAGAGCAAATGGTTGCTGACGGCGAAACACCTTGGTGTATTGGTCTAGGTTCAGGTGCCGCGACAGGTTGGCCAGCGACTGACTGGGTTGAAGATATCATGCTTCGCACACAGCCAGCAGACGTTTATGATGCTTGGACATCAAACGAAATGGCGTTTAACGACCCACGCGTTGTAGAAGCAATCGAAGAATTCGGTTGGTTTGCACGTGACGATGCCAAAGTATCAGGCGGCGCAGGTGCTGTTGCAACAACAGACTTCCGTGACAGCCCTAAAGGCATGTTCTCATCTCCGGCTCAGTGCTACATGCACCGTCAGGCGTCATTCGTTCCAGCCTTCTTCCCAGAAGGAACTGATTTTGGTGAAGACGTAGATTTCTTCTACTTCCCATCCTACGCAGACAAAGACTTGGGTAACCCAGTTTTGGGCGGCGGTACAGTTATGGCGATCACTGATGCATCAGACGCAACTAGCGAATTGATGGAATTCTTCCAACTGCCTTTGGCACACGAAGTCTTCATGGCGCAGTCTGGCTTCTTGACACCACACAAGCAAGTTAACTTGGATGCATACCTCAACGACGCTCTGCGTGGTCAAGGTGAAATCCTTATCAACGCGACAACGTTCCGCTTTGACGGGTCTGACCTAATGCCAGGCGCAGTTGGAGCAGGATCTTTCTGGACTGGCATGGTTGACTATGCAGGTGGCAAAGACGCTCAAACAGTTGCTGATGAAATTCAAGCAAGCTGGGACGCGATCAAGTAATCGCTCTAACTAACATCTATTCGGGGGCTCCCTTGGGGTCCCCGTTTACGTTCCACTCAGAACACAAAAAGTAGTCGGCAATAGCTGGCTGGGAGTTTATCATGCATCCGGCAATTCTCGGCATAGCAACCATCGTCATTGGCGTAGGTGGCTGCCTGCTCTATTTCTATTTTTCAAATGTCATTCTCGACAAGGTTCTGTTTCCGGCCAAAGGCCCAAATGCTGGCCGTAACATCAACCGCGCCAATCAAATCCGCCCATGGCTGTTTTTGTTTCCTGCATTGGCCGCGCTTCTGCTTTACCTCGGATACCCTGTGATTGAGACTCTGCGCTTGTCTCTCACTGACCGAAGCCAAGGCGGCGCCTTTATAGGGTTGGATAACTACACTCAAATGGTCGCTGAGCCAAAATTCTGGGAAGCGATCCGCAACAACATGCTGTGGCTTATCGTGGTCCCTGCTGCATCCACAGCATTTGGCCTATTGGTCGCACAACTTACAGACCGTATTTCTTGGGGCAATATTGCCAAGTCATTGATATTCATGCCAATGGCAATCTCATTTGTCGGTGCCTCAGTTATCTTTAAACTCGTCTATGACGCCCGTCCTGCGGATGTTGGTCAAATCGGGATTTTGAATGCAGTTTGGATGCAATTCGACGGTGGGTTTTGGTCAATCGCTATATTGAAAGTTCTACCTGCGGCCCTGTTTTTATCCTCAGCGGCCGTATTTGCCTATGTCGCTTGGACCCAGATACGTCCCATATTTACCAACACACGGGGCACGGTTGCCCTTAAAGGGTTGCGGCTCGTTTTGGGATCATTTGCAGGTATCTTAGCCTTCATGTCCCTGCGCTCCATTTGGGATGTGACAACAGCGACGCTTGAGTACGGGGCACCACAAACTTGGATAACGATGCCATTTTATAACAACTTCTTTTTGATGGTTGTTTTGATTTGGATCCAAACCGGCTTTGCGATGGTTATCCTGTCGGCCGCCTTGCGCGGCATCCCCGAAGAGACGATTGAAGCAGCTATTATTGATGGGGCCAACCCATTTCAGGTCTTTTTCCAAATCAAGGTTCCACAGATCATGCCAACAATTGTGGTCGTTTGGACCACCATTACCCTCACCGTTCTAAAGGTTTTTGACATCGTCTTTGCGATGACAAACGGCCAATGGGAAACACAAGTTTTAGCGAATTACATGTATGACAAACTATTCCGCGCAAACGATTGGGGTGTAGGCTCTGCGGCGGCGATTGTCATCATGCTATTGGTCACCCCGATCCTTGTTTGGAATGTCTACAACGCCCGCAAAGAAATGCGCTGAGGAGAGTGTTATGGATAATATAGCAGGAACAAAATCTCGCCTCACATGGGCCGTTCATCTATCCGTCGCTGTTTTGGTCGCCTTGTGGCTATTCCCGACTGTCGGTTTGTTGGTGTCCTCATTTAGAACAGCGGATCAGATTACAAATTCTGGTTGGTGGGCGTCTTTGACATCGTCCGAACAGGTGCTTCAGTTGCGCACTGGTGGTCGTGAACAAGCGGTTGAAGAAAACGGCTTGTTCGTTGTCACCGGGAACCTCCTAACCGATTCAGAGGATGCAGAAGGTGTCACCAAGATCGACGCATTTGGCGTCTCATCCCGTGCTATCGGTGTCTTTACACCGGGTGAAACCGTCAGCGCTGGGGACGGCGAAGAGCTAACATTGGCAGAAGATGGCACCTATCGCTATACAAGCGTCGAACAACCTGGAAAGCGCGGGCAACGCGTCTTTATCACGGCGCTTGTACCGCCAGAATTCACAACGAATAACTACAAAACGATATTGTTCAGTGGAACGGGCCAAGACAATTTGGCAAAGGCGTTCTTTAACACTCTGACGGTGACCATTCCGGCCACTATCATCCCAATCGTCGTTGCGGCATTCGCGGCCTATGCGCTTGCTTGGATGGAATTCCCAGGGCGCGCTTTGTTAATCGCGTTGGTCGTGGCATTGTTGGTTGTCCCCTTACAGCTTGCTTTGATCCCATTGCTCAAGCTTCACTTGAACATTGGAATTGGCAAAGGATACCTAGGCGTTTGGCTGGCACATACTGGATTTGGCTTACCTCTGGCGATTTACCTTCTCAGGAATTACATGGTAGGTCTTCCCAAGGATATCATTGAAAATGCCAAGGTCGATGGCGCAACAGATTTTCAAATTTTCACGAAAATCATCTTGCCCTTGTCCTTCCCTGCCCTTGCCAGTTTTGCAATCTTTCAATTCCTTTGGACATGGAATGACCTTCTCGTCGCCAAGGTATTTTTGATCGATTCAACGGGTCAAACCACTGTCATGACAAACCAAATTGTCGAACTTCTTGGCACACGCGGCGGGAATTGGGAAATCCTCGCAACCGCCGCTTTTGTCTCAATTGCTGTCCCATTGCTCGTGTTCTTTGCACTGCAACGGTATCTCGTACGCGGCCTCTTGGCTGGCTCTGTAAAATAGGTAAATAAAATGAACGTAACCAACCCTATCACACATGCAAACAAAGCCGCTTTGGTGGCCAACCCAGATTGGTGGCGCGGAGCAGTCATTTATCAAATCTACCCGCGCTCGTACCAAGACAGCAATGGCGATGGTATTGGCGATTTGCGTGGGATTACAGAGCGTCTCCCGCACATTGCGTCCCTTGGTGTGGATGCAATCTGGATTTCACCGTTCTTTACGTCCCCTATGCTCGATTTCGGCTATGATGTGTCTGATTACTGCGACATCGACCCGATCTTTGGAACGCTCGCCGATTTTGACGAAATGATTGAGCGCGCTCATGAATTGGGTTTGCGTATTATGATTGACCTCGTTCTGAGCCATACATCTGATCAGCATGAGTGGTTCAAAGAAAGCCGGTCAAGCCGTGATAACCCTAAATCCGATTGGTACGTTTGGGCCGATCCGAACCCTGATGGAACGCCTCCAAATAACTGGTTGTCCATTTTTGGCGGGCCCGCATGGGAATGGGATGCACAGCGCATGCAATATTACATGCACAACTTTTTGCGCGAACAGCCTGATCTCAATTTTCATTGCCCCGAAGTACAAGACGCGCTTCTTGATGTCACACGGTTTTGGCTGGAGCGCGGTGTGGACGGGTTCCGATTAGACACAGTCAATTTCTATGTTCACGATCAGGAACTACGCAACAACCCTCCTGTTACAACTCACGAGAGCACGATTGCACCCCAAGTCAATCCATACACTTGGCAAGAACATGAGTTTTCTAAATCACGTCCTGAGAACGTCGCATTCATCGAAAAATTCCGCGCCGTTATGGACGAATACCAGGACATCGCTGCGGTTGGCGAAGTGGGCGACGATCAAAAGGGCATCCAAATTCAAGCGGAATACACCGCAGGCACAAACCGTTTGCAAATGTGCTATGGCTTTGAATTCCTTTCTCAACCCTTCCCGACAGGCGAGCGTATCTCAAAAGTGATGACCGACTTCATGGAAGGCGCTGCCGAAAGCTGGGCCTGTTGGGCGTTTTCAAATCACGATGTCATCCGTCACACGTCACGCTGGGATCTAAGCCCAGAGGCACAACAGCTCTACTTGGCTGTTATCCTATCTCTGCGCGGGTCTGTCTGTTTGTATCAGGGCGAAGAGCTAGGACTGGGCGAAGCAGACGTTGCCTTTGAAGATTTGCAAGATCCCTATGGCATCCGGTTTTGGCCAAAATTCAAAGGACGCGATGGCGCGCGCACGCCGATGCCTTGGGAAAGCAATTCCACAAACGCTGGTTTCTCTAATGCAAAGCCTTGGCTCCCTGTGTCTCAGGACCATGTCGCTAAATCCGTGAATGGCCAAGCAAGCGAGCCGTCATCCATGTTGGCCTTTTACCGCCAAATGATCAGCTATCGCCAAAAACAGCCTGCCTTGGTCAAAGGCACGTTTGACATCATCTCTGCGAGTGAAACCCATATTGCAGTGACACGCGAGCACGAAGGTCAAAAGATGCTCGTGGTGTTTAACCTGTCCGATGAAGCCCAGGCAATTCAATTACCAGATGGCACATGGACGGTAGACACATCTGCGCCGTTCACTGCTGAGATTGCAGGAAACTCCGCGAAACTAGGACCTTGGCAAGCACTCTTTGCCGCTGGATAATGAGATAAAGGAAATCAAATGGCCAATCTATCATTAAAAGGCGTTGCCAAATCTTATGGTCCCGTGGACGTTCTGTCCGACATTGACCTTGAGATTGAAACAGGTGAATTGATCGTTTTTGTCGGTCCCTCAGGCTGTGGGAAATCCACGCTTCTTAGGATGATTGCAGGGCTTGAAAAAATCAGTGGCGGCACGTTGGAAATCGATGACATGGTGGTCAACGATGTTCCCCCAAGCCAGCGTGGTATTGCGATGGTGTTCCAATCCTACGCGCTTTACCCACACATGACGGTCCGCGAGAACATGCAATTTGCGTTGAAAATCGCAAAAATGACACCGCAAGAAATTGATGAGCGGGTCGAAAAGGCGGCGAAAACGCTTCAGCTGCATAATCTTTTGGACCGTTTGCCCAAGGAATTGTCAGGGGGTCAACGACAGCGTGTTGCGATTGGCCGGTCCATCGTCAGAGATCCAAAGGTTTATCTGTTCGACGAACCCCTCTCAAATCTAGACGCCGCACTGCGTGTTGCAACACGTATCGAAATTGCACAGCTCAAAGAGTCGATGCCAGAGTCCACAATGATCTACGTGACCCACGATCAGGTTGAAGCCATGACTTTGGCCTCACGCATTGTTGTATTAGCAGGCGGCGGTATTGCCCAAGTGGGCACCCCGCTTGAGCTATATGAACGCCCAGAAAACGAATTTGTGGCGCAGTTTATCGGCTCGCCCGCGATGAACTTGTTCCCTGGCAAAATTGTCGGAACAGGGGAAACGACAACGATCGAGCTTGCTGATGGGGGCAAGGCTGTGTCCACTGTGCCAACAACAAAGGCTGACATGGGCCTAACGGTGAATGTTGGCGTCCGCCCCGAAGATTTTGTTGAGGCCTCTGAAGGTGATTTCATCTTTAAAGGCGACGTTAAGATCACTGAGGCCCTTGGTGAAGTGACGCTTTTGTATTTTGATACAGTCGCGGATGAGGACTCTAAGATTGCCAAGCTACAGGGTATTCACAAGGACCGAAGAGGCACAACAATCGCCCTGACTGCGACTCCTGAGAAAGTGCATATCTTCCACAAGACGCAATCGCTTTTGTATCGTGACAAGCCCACTCGCAAAATCGAAAAAAACGCACATTAATGAGAATTGAGATGAGGGGGCAAACGTCCACTCATTCAAAGCTATGGTCAACCAGCGCTTCGCTTCAATTCTCGTTGACGCGCAACAATTCTATGACCATAGCTGCTGTCCAAGTGAACTGGCCGCCCCCACATCCTTCACCTGTATGAGGGTCGTAATATTCCGCAAATCCGCTTTCATTGATCAATTGGACGCTATCTGCATCAATTTTTGCAGCCACATCCGCACGACCAGCCTGTTTCAAACCATAGCTAATCATGTAATTCACAATGAGCCACACAGGACCACGCCAGTACCGCTTGGCATCAAACCTGTCATCCGCAGGATCGTGGCTTGCGACCAAGAATTTCGACTTGGCCGCAATGTCATTAATAACCTGCGCGACCCCATCCGCGCGGTTCTTGGGAACTGGTGCAAAGACCGCAAGCAACCCACCAATAGAACCGCTTTGGATATGGTCCTCAGTTACGCGATCATAACAGAGGTATTGACCAAATTCATCACTCCACAAAGTTTCCATCGCCGCTATCCCGCGCGATAGTTGATCCTGTGATCCTGAGGCTATATCAGTGTCCCCCAATTCAGTAGCCAATTCGGCTATATCCGCAACAGAGCGCAACAGGATACCATTAAACCCCGGATCAACGATTTGAAACGGCGACGCATCGTGAAGCTTTGAATTGTCCCAGTCCAGATTTCTAAAGGTTTGCACCAACCAGATATAGCGTTTGTATTGCTCATCAGTCGGTCGATGCGTTGGATCTGCGTGCTGGGTATCGCGCCTCTGAAATGGCAAGACGCCCTCCGTCGGAACCCGTGCAAAAGCGGCATCCCAATCAACGGAATTATCGCGCCCCGACTCCCATGGGTGGATAATGGCAACGAGGCCAGACCCCTTGGGATCACGACAGCGGTAGAACCATTGATGCCACGCATAAATTTTGGGCAATAGCGCCTTGGCCCGTTGCGTTGCACGCTCTTTGTTCAATGATCGCTCAAACAACTGTTTAACGGCAAAGCCCGCAACGGCTGGCTGTGTGATACCAGATGTCGGCGTCGGACGCCCTGTGTTCCACACTTCTGGTCCTGGGAAATAGCCATCATCATGCTTGTGAAAAATGATATGCGGCACCATGCCATCATCCCATTGATGATCAAACAGCGTTTCGATTTCAGTCCATGCGCGCTCTTCATCGAAATAGCACTGACCCAAGGCGGTTAGACAACTATCCCAATTCCATTGAAACGGATAAAGCCCATGCGTTGGGACAGTGTAAGAGCCCAAGTCATTCAGTTTTAGAATTTTGGTCGCATTCTCGATTAAATCAGGTGTCATGGGGGTCTCCAAAGTTAAAGCAGGGCCATTTTGGTGTCAGGATCAAACCAACGAATACGATCCAATTGTGGGGCGACGGTTAAGGTGTCTTTCGGATGAACTTGACTGTCACTATCTAAAATTGCGCGGAACAGCGTTCCCTCAACATCACAGGTCACAAGCAGATGCGCACCTAAAGGTTCAACAACGCGGACCCGCGCCGCAATACCAGAATTAGATGGGGCCATGTCCTCTGGTCGGATCGCAAATTCAATGTCCGAGCGATCAACATTTGGACCCTCAAAGATTTGTCCAGCCACGCGCCACTGACCATTGCCAGCTTTTGCCGCTTTGAGGAAATTCATGGGCGGGTTGCCGATGAAGCTTGCTACAAATTTTTCTGATGGGTTACGATAGACATCAACGGGGGAGGCATTTTGAACAATATGGCCTTCGTGCATAACGCTAATGCGATCCGCCATAGACATTGCTTCAACCTGGTCATGGGTCACATAAATGGCTGTTGTTTTGCTCTCTGCGAGCACACCTTTTAACTCTGCCCGCATTTCCATACGCAACAAGGCATCAAGGTTCGACAAAGGTTCATCCATCAAAATCACATCCGGCTCCATCGCCAAAGCGCGCGCAACCGCAACACGTTGACGTTGACCCCCTGACAATTCACCAGAATATCGTTTCAAGAGCTGTTCAATATGCATCAATTCGGCGGTGCGCTGCACTCGTTTTGTGACCTCGTCATTGGGGCGCTTCTGCATGCGCAGGCCAAAGCCAATGTTTTCAAACACTGTCAAATGTGGAAACACCGCGTAGTTTTGAAAGACCATCGCAATGCCACGATCCTTGGGTGACAAATGATCAATACGGCGTCCCCCTATCCAAATTTCACCCGAACTCGCCGTTTCCAATCCTGCGATGATGCGCAAAAGCGTGGATTTTCCACAGCCTGACGCACCCAAGAGAACCATGAATTCTTGGTCCTCCACCGTCAGGTTGATGTTTTGCAAAGCCTGATATGATCCAAACGTCTTTGCGACATCTTTGATTTCAATAACTGCCATATGTTTTCTCCATCACACGCGCCCTAACGGTTCGCGATGCCCCACATTGCAAAGAGGTATTTTCGAACAGCAAAGATAAAGACCAATGCTGGGACTACCAGAATGAAGCCACCTGCGAATTTCAAATGAATTGGCGAGGTGTCCAAGTTTTGTAACAAGAATGCCGTCAAGGTTCGGTTTTCGATTGTGAGAACCGCGGCCGCGAAAACTTCGTTCCAAGAAATGACAAAGGCAAAGATCGCAGAAGCCGTAATTCCAGGCAAGATCAGAGGCAAGACAACCTTTGTAAAGGCGGTATAGCGTGTACAGCCAAGTGTCCAAGCCGCCTCTTCCAACTCGACTGGTATGCCGGAAAACAAGGAAAACGTGATCAAGACAGTGAAGGGGATAGCCAAGGTCGTATGCACGAGGGACAAGCCAAATATAGTATCGTCTAAGCCTGTGCGAATAAACATAACAGCCAAGGGCAGCGCCAAAAGCGGCAAAGGAAATGCGCGTGTCAGGAGGATCAAAAAGCGGAAGGTTTCTTTGCCTCTGAATTCAAACCGCGACAGCGCATAACCCGCAGGAGCGCCAATCGCGATTGAGATAATCATCGTCAATCCTGCAACCAATATCGAATTCTTAAGCGCCGTTAACATGCCCGCAAAATTTGCGAAAAAGACGACTGAGGCTGTGTCAAACTCTGGTGCAAACGGTTTTGGAAAACTATTCACCGTTTCTGGCGATGAAAACGTATTGATTACCAAGAAATACAAAGGCACCAAAACCCAAGCACAGAGCAAAACAACCGAGCTTATGTAGACATAGCGCCCCAGGCTTTTTGGTTTTTCAGCAAGAGTGCTCATATTGTTGCCCCCTTAGGTACACGTAGGACGCGCAGGATAACCACGGTAAAGGCGATGGAGATGCCGAGGATAATCAAGGCAACCGCCGCCGCCGCGCCGCCGTTCAAAAGCTCGAATTGATATTTGTAAGTCTCGCCCATCAAGACTGGGAAAAGCGTTCCGCCCAAAGCCTGCACGACCGCGAAAACTTCGAAGGCGAGGATGACGCGCAATACCAACGCTGTAGAAAGCGAGGGCCGCAAGAGAGGCAAGGTAACCCGTGTGAACTGTTTCCAACGGCTTGCGCCAAAGACTTCTGCTGCCTCATAGTATTCCTTGGGGATGAGACCAATTCCTGAGACCAAAATGACAAGCATAATCGCGGTTGCGCGCCAGATTTCTGCCAAGGCAATCGCCACAAAAACCAAAAAGGGGGATTGGTAGCTGATAAAATTCATGGGTTGGTCGATAAAGCCCAAGCCATACATCATCGAATTCAAAAATCCAGATTGCTCAAAAATCGCCAACCAAATGATACCTGCCGCCAAATCGGAAATACCAAGGGGGATTGTCCAAACATAAAGGATCAGATCCCGCCCCTTTTTCATCTTGCTGACCATTGTTGCCATCAACAGGGCCAAGGCGAGCTGAATAGGCACAACCGCTGCGGCCAAGATCAAGGTGTTCGTAAATGAAATCCCAAACTTCCAATGGCTCGTGACCTTGGTGAAATTATCAAGGCTGAACCCTGATCCAGTTGTAAACGCTGTTTGTGCAACAAGGACAAAAGGGAACAGAAAGAACAGGCACAAAAAGACCGTCACAGGCAGTATCAGTAGATAAGGCAATAGGCGATTGTTCATCTCACAACCTGCTGATGTTAAGGGAAATTGGAATGTGAATGGATAGTTTAGGCGTTAAGAGTGGGGATCGTAAAGACCCCCACCCTCAATCACTTATTCAACAGGGCAAGGGCCATCTGAGGCCGCATCAGGCGCCCAGCATGGTGCTCCGCTGTCGTTCATGATCGCTTGCAAACGCGGCTTGTGATCATCAAGAACCATACGAATGTCTTGGCCCGCAAGGACGATACGTTCAAACGTCTCTGTATAAAGCTGGCTGAATTCACCACCAAGAGATCCTAGACCCGCTGGCAACAAACCAGGGTTCGCATCTGCTGAGCCTGCCATTTTTGCAACGGCACCACCTGCGGCTTGCACAGCTGGCGGTAGATCATCTGGCAATTCAACGTCCACAACTGGGAAGAAGTTTGTGGCACGCAAAGTTGCGATCTGTGTTTCAGGCTTAAGCATATGCGCCACAACCGCCATTGAAGCGTCCATGTCAGGCGCTGTCTTTGGAATTGCGACACCTGCGATCACAGGCATAAATCCACGACCTGTTGGACCTGCGGGTGCAGGGAACGCAACGAAATCGTCGGGACGTTCGTTAAAGGCACCAGCCAAACGAGATGTGTGATCAAACGCGATCCAAGCATCTCCATTCAATAGCTGTTCCTGAAGAGCCGAGAAATTTGTTGAGGCAGGGTTTGTCACCGCCCATAGCTCACGCATCTTTTCCCAAGCCGTTACAGCCGCATCAGAGGCAAATGTGCGAACAACGCCATCTGTGTAGGACGGGTACAAATACCCTTGGAAAAAGCGGTGCTTTAGTCCTTTGGGACCTGCTGGGAACCCAAACTTGGCCTCGCCTGTTGCTTCTTTGATGTTTGCGGCCCATGCAATCAATTGATCATATGTGAGGGCATCAATATCGGCACCTTCAGGCAAATACGGCAATGCTTCTTTGCTGGCGGCCATGATATAGCTGGCTTGCATCCATGGAATGTACTGCATGTTTCCTGTGCCAAGCTTTGCAAGGTCGTTGAACGTATCGGACGCAGACATTGCCACACCGTCAAGGTCCACAAGGTTCGCAGGGTCCATTGCCGAGAAATCACCATGCAACGCACCTAGAACACCGATCGAGCCAGAGCCCGCCGCAAGTTCCGCGTTCAAACGAGTTAGCCAAGGCCCACCATCGTTTGGCTGGAAATCGACATCGCCTGCACCCGATAGAACCTGCTCACGCATGGCTTGGGCTTCTTCTACAGGTTTGGCCTGAGTTGACCAAAACAAGACTTCGGCGCTCGCCGCACCTGCAACTAATGCGATTGTGAGGCCAGAAACGGCACCCATAAGTTTATTTTTGAAGTTCATTACTTTCTCCCTTGGTGTAAAATTCGGTGTTGTGGTCTCAACACTCTTTGTTGGTTGTTTGATATTCGTTGAATCATTCCTTGTCTGTTTAAGTTGATATAACGTTATATCAAAGTCAATAATGAATTTAAAAATCTCAAATTTGAAGAGCCTCCATGTCTTTGATTGATCTTCAACAGACAGCAAATTATAAACTGTTAACCCTAACAGGATGACGGCACCAATGAAACGACCCAAACTTGAAACAGTAGCAAACAAGGCTGGGGTGTCCGTCGCCACGGTCAGCCAAGTGTTGAATGGCACTGGTCGGATCTCTGAAAAAACACGCGCCAAAGTGCTCAATGCAGCAAGCGAGCTGCAATATGTGCCAGATGGGCGTGCGGCGTCAATGAGATCGGGAGACTTGCGCGAAATTGGTATGATCATCCACTTTATCGCCAACCCCTTTAATGCCGAAGTAATCAGCGGCGTCAGCGATACATTAGAAGCCAACGACTATTTGGTCTCTGTCCTAGATTCCCAGGACAACGCAGACCGCCAACGTAGAAATTTAGAGGCCTTCATCCGAAGCTCTCGAGGCGGGCTGTTGTGGGTTCCGGCACAGAACACGCCTGATGACACAATAAACCTGCTCCGCACCCACAACATCCCGACTGTTACCTTCTTGCGCGAACCCTATGATACAGATTTTGATCACGTTGGAATTGAAAACGCGCAAGCCACGCATAAGGCCACAGAACACCTCATCGAATTAGGCCATACCCAGATCGCCTATTTTGGAGGAACCGATTTAAACATTGTTCGACAGAGCCGAATTAACGGATATCAAGCGGCACTTGAAAAACATGGCTTGGAAAATTCTCTGATCTGGGATGCGCAGAACACCAAATCAGCCGGACTTGCAGCAATGCTTGAATTGCGCGAAAAGCATCCTGAAATTACAGGCATCGTCTGCAACGGGGACGTCGTCGCGCTTGGTGCCTGTCATGCGCTGAGACGGCGCAATGAAATCGCAGGCCAAGATGTCTCTGTCATTGGCTTTGATGACATTCAGGATGCCCTGACCGCGACCCCCCCGCTCACCACGATGACCGTGAAGCCATACGAGTTGGGCGTCAAACTTGCGAACACGCTTTTAGCACGGATAAAAGCACCAGACGCCCCGATCACCTCAACCTTTATGCCCGCCGAATTGACGATACGCGACACAACGCAGGCCGTTTAAAGTCTTAAAATATTAAGCCGGGTTCAATGGTTCACGAGTGACAGAAATCGGGTCTAGCTTGCGGCCATCAATATCCTGTTCGACGGTGTCAAAGTTGAACCAGAACCGTTCCGTCGCCGTGTCTCGGATCCGCACACTATCGGGAAGATTGATCGTCTTTAACCCTTCCTTATCACAGACATCCACAATCAGGTGTTTCCAGCCAGCCAAATCCATCATTGCGCCGACATAGGTCATTTGACCATTGCTGACACTAACCGTTTGACCAGATTGCGTGCGCGCTGTCATCGTGGCAGTTCCTTCGAGCTCTTCGCGATAGAGCTGAACCGCGCCCTCCCCGTCCAAGGCGATTGGACTATCGGGACGCAAGCTTTCTATGCGTGCGACCGTCACATCCAGATTTGGCAAATTCGGAGGCAGTGGAACAGGCAATGACATATGTTCATCGCGCGCCGCAGCGCGTGGACCAATGATAACATGACCTGAGGCATTGCTGAGCGCCCGTTTCAAATCATCCGACAAATGGATCAAACCGGGGGCAAAAACTATCTGATACCCTGAAAAATCACGTTCTGTTGGAGGTAAAATATCCACCGACAAACCTAGTGATCTAATCGCACGATAGACATCAAGGATGAGCCCAAAATAGCTCAGGCCTTGTCCGTGTGGTTGGACTGTCCAAGCAGCATCAGCATCATAATCAAAAATAATCGCAACCGGGGATTTATGAGCGGCAACATCGCCCGAGTCCTCAAGCTCTTGGGCGACTTGCCGCGCCTCAATGATAGCTGGTGCCTCTTCGCTGTCGGGGCGCAATAGTCCAGAATGCAATTGCTCTTGGGCCATCGGCGCTTGACGCCAGCGGAAATAGCACACGGCCTCTGCTCCATGCGCAAATGCCTCCCACGTCCAAAGCCGCACCATTCCAGGCAAAGGTTCAGGATTATATGGTGCCCAATTGACTGGGCCGGGCTGCTGTTCCATGACCCACCAACGCCCTTTGCCGACAGCGCGGTATAGATCATGGTGAAGCGCTTGAAAATCTGGATCGCCTTGGCGTGAGAATTTCTTTTGATGCGCGGCACTAGCACCGACGCGGTCCTCTAAGAACCCGAGTGGATAGCTATCCCAGCTCGAGAAATCTAAATCGTCTCCGACCTTGAAATGATCAAAATCTGTAATCCGACCCATATAATTGTGCGTGATCGGGGCGCTGGAATGGGCGCGAATGATATCAACTTGGCGTTTGTTGAAGGCAACAACTTGATCAGAGGAAAACCTGCGAAAGGCCAAGGAATGGGCCGGGTTTGGTTCCGTCACAGTGAGGTTAGGTAGGTCAATCTGATCGAAGCTGTCATAATTCATCGACCAAAACACATTGCCCCACGCCTCATTCAAGGCATCGATATTCCCGTCACTGCTTTCGGTGGCAAACTGCGCCCTTAGCCAATTTTGAAAACCACGCCTTGCCGCATCGCTATATGAGATAATTGTATCATGACAGCCATATTCGTTATCCGTTTGCCATGCTGCCACATAAGGGTTTGCGCCATACCGTTCCGCCAATTTGGTGACAATTGTTGCGCATTCTTCTTGATACCCGCTGTGACTAAAACAGTAATGCCGCCGTGATCCAAATTTGCGGGGCCGCCCCTCTACATCCACGGCAAGCATATCTGGATGACGATCGATCATCCAACGCGGTGGTGTTGCCGTTGGGGTTCCAAGTACCACTTTCAATCCCGCACGGCCCAAAATACCGATCGCCTCATCGAGCCATTCAAATCGATAATCGCCCGGTTGAGGCTCAAGACGGGACCATGCAAATTCCCCAATGCGCACCCATGTCAGACCTGCTTCCACCATTCGACGCGCATCATCTTGCCAAATGTCACTGGGCCAATGTTCAGGATAATAACAAGTTCCAAGAGTACGCTTCATGACCGCCCCACTATTGAGTCTGCTATTTAAAAACTATGTCGTATTGCGTGACGATATTCTGCGCTTTTTGGCGCACAAGCTCGGCTGTATCCCCTGCTTTGTACAAAGCGGATCCAATCCCAAATCCACTTGCGCCAGCGGCCTTCCAGTCAGAGAAATTTTCGGGTCCGGCGCCACCAACGGCCAAAATTTCAGTGTCCACAGGAAGGACCGCACGTATCGCTTTGACTCCATCTGGTCCAATTAGGTTTCCAGGAAAAAACTTGAGGCCATCCGCACCGTTGCGCAAAGCGCTAAAGCATTCCGTTGGTGTCATAACACCAGGATAAGACAGCATCCCCGCGGCTTTTGTAGCGACTATGACCTCCGGATTGCAATCTGGTGACACGATTAATTTTCCACCAATAGACGCTATTCGAGCGACATCATCAACGGTCAACACTGTTCCAGCGCCGATCACGGCCTGCGTTCCAAAATGTTTGACCAAGGCCTCAATAGACTCAAACGGACGGGGTGAATTCAGGGGAACTTCGATCTTGGAAATACCGCTTTCAATCAGGACGCCACCGATTTCGACGACTTCGCTCGGCTGAACACCCCGCAAGATTGCAACTATGTTTCGATCCATTAGGACGTTCCTTTCAAATGCCGATACGCGGCGAAGAGGCCCGATAAAGTCAGTTGATCTGCATTCACGGTCTTTGCAGGGGCATGTTGCATCCCAAGCGCCTGAACATAAACCTCAGACAGCTTTGGATCCCCGATGACGACAATTTCTTGCCCCAACCAATAGGGTTTGGACCCTGCTAGTTCCAATCCAATCAACATACCTGACAGCCGAGATCGGGCAACCGAGGCCGTCATTCCATTGACCAAGCCTTCGGCGCGCAAACCGAAGAGATGCGCAGCCGCCATTTGCGGCGCTGAAATCGAGGTGTCCAGCCCTGCCTCAAATGCAGGTTGATCCCAGTCCCCGTCCATGACGCTATGTTTGAGAACTGAATGATCAGAGAGCAAAGCAAACAGCTCACCGGTCATAAAGGTACGGAAACTCACAATTTCGCGCGCGCTGATATGTACCCATTTTGTATGGGTACCAGGCAAGCAGAGCACCCCTTCAAAATCAGGATGCGTATCGATGAAGCCTGCGATTTGGGTTTCTTCTCCGCGCATCACATCAGCAGGGGCGCTTTGGCTCATGCCGCCTAAGATATGAACATCTAAGCGTTCATCCTTGGTCGGTACATGAACAGCATTGTTAAATTGCGCTGGCTCACAGGGCACAGTTGCGTAAGGCGCTTCTTGCCACCCTTGTTTTGCGCCCACCATTCCACAGCAGATGATAGGCAGGGGGGCTGAGCCCAAAAACGGCTGGATGGCATCCAACAACACAGTTTCAAAATCCTGAGGAGCAAGCTTGCCCATCCCACGATCCGATTGAACCTGTTTCAAAACAGTCCCATCGCGCAAGCACGCCCAAGCCCGAAAATTGGACGTTCCCCAGTCAACGGCGATCCAGTCAGGTTGTGTCATTGTTCAAAAATTATCCTGTTGTTACGACGCCGCCATCTACAGCCATCATTTGACCCGTCATCATCCGACTGGCATCTGAGGCTAAGAACAGCGTGGCATCTACAATATCCCTTGGTGATAAATGTTCTTTTAGACATTGGCGATCTAAATGTGCCGCCAATGCGTCAGGAGTTGCCCATTTATCTAACTGCTTTTGCGTCAAAACCCATCCCGGTGCCAAGGCATTGACCCGTATTTTATCTGGTCCTAACTCACGGGCCAAGGATCGGCTCATCCCATTTATTCCTGCATTTGCAGTCGTATAAGACGCATAGCCCGCATTCCCCATCATGTAGCTAATGGAGGAAAAATTCACAATCGCGCCACCCCTGCCCGCTCTCATTGATTTGGCCGCCATTTGGCACGCGAAGAAATAAGCCTTGAGATTGATCGCCTGTGACCAATCCCAGAACTCTTCTGTCACATCCTCAATCGCATGCCTTTGATCGTTGGCCGCATTATTAATCAAGACATCAATCGATCCATGCGCGCCCTCGGCCTGTTGAAAGGCTGTCTCCAAGGCAGAAATATCGGTAATGTCGCACGGAATAAACAAGGGACGAATGCCATGCTTCGCCTCCATATCCGCACAAAATTGTTCCGAATTGGACCGCTGGACGAAGGCAACTTTGGCACCTTGTTCTAGAAACCCTTCGCTGAGAGACGCGCCTATTCCAGACCCACCGCCAGTGATAAAAACACTCTTGCCCTCTAGGTCGTGGAACGTTGCTGTTTTGCTCATTGCATAGCCTCTTTATGACGGATGCGACAGCGCATCAAGTTAATGTACCTTTGATGACCCACATTGTTTCTGGAAATGCCCAAGGCAGTGTAATGCCATGGTTCATCAAATAAGCACCGCTCAAAGTCATAGGTTCGGATTTGATCGCCTGATCCCCTCGCGACAATCCTGGGGCATCGGCGCGATTGACCAGCTCTATTCGATACTGGGCATCTGGCGTTAGCCGCGTCAATCGTAAGGGGCGCGGCGCAATTTGATCCGACGTGGTTGCTTTGCCTGCAAAGACAACAAATGTCTCACCATTCTGGGACAATTGCTGTTCGGCAATCACCGCAGGATCAGAGCTATCCAATCTCAATATGTCCGCGCTATACATCCAGTCGCGATTGTCTTTCCACCATTGCGTCACCTCACAAAGAACGCCGCGTTCTTCGTCGGTCAATTCACGCGGGTCCATTTCAAATCCCATATGACGCTGTGCAGCCACCCACGCGCGAAAACGAATATCAATCATCCGCCCAGACGTATGGCATTTGCGGGGCCCAACATGGCTCCCTGTGACAGCGAGGGGTAAAAAGATGGCCGCGTTATGCTGCATCTTGAGACGTTCAACGGCGTCATTGCTGTCGCTGAGCCAAACACGATGAGTGCGTTTTAAGATGTCAAAATCAATGCGACCCCCGCCTGATGCACAGCTTTCAATTTCGACATTGGGATAGGCGGCCCGCAAGCGATCCAAAAGCGCATAAGATCCCCGCGTCTGCGCCGCATCCGGGGTTGGTAAAACGCGGTTATGATCCCATTTGATATAATCAATTGGATGATCCGCCAAAATCTTGCTCATCCGATCAAAGAGGAAATCACGAACTTCAGGCAAGGCCATATTTAGAGCCATTTGTTGGCGGCCCAAAATCTGATCTGCCGCCCCCAAGGCCCAATCAGGATGAGCGCGGAATATATCGCTATCTGGGTTGATCATCTCTGGTTCAAACCAAATCCCAAAGGCCATGCCTTCACGATGAATGTGCTCAATTAGGGGATGTAGACCATTTGGGTATTTCCTCGGATCAACGTCCCAATCAGAGAGCGCCTGAGTGTCATCATCACGACGACCAAACCATCCGTCATCCAAAACAAATCGCTCTGCCCCAAGGCCAGCGGCCATAGTCGCGATGTCCTTGAGCTCATCCAATTTGTGATCGAAATAGACGGCTTCCCAGCAATTATAATGCACAGGGCGCGCCCGCGCGGGATCGGGGAAATCCACTATTCGGTCTCGAAGGTGGCGCTGAAAGGCAACGGCACAGCCATTCAACCCATCATCGGAAAACATTGCATAAAGCGTCGCTGACTCAAACCGTGTTTGCGGATCGTTCTCTAATCGGGAGGCATGCCCAAACTGTATCTGACGACGACCATCAGACAGCTCTTCGGCAATCATGCGATGGCCTCCTGACCATCCATAATGAAACCCATAGGCCTGACCCGTTGCATTCGTGGCGCCCCGACAGGGGACAATAAGACCGGGGAAATGTTCATGCCCTGTCCGCCCCGTTCTATTTTCCCGATACCGCATACCAGCAGACCAAGGCGTGCGGTTCATCTGGAATTCACCACACCACCGCCCTGCAAAATCAATCATCTCATCACTTGATTGAGGCGCGGGAAACACAGGGGCGGCCAGCCAATGCAGGTGCATAGGTTCACTAGCCTCAATTGAGGATTTGGCCTCTATGACATGCGTTTCGGGATCAATGGAAAACCTTGCGCTATATGTCAGTATCCCATCTTGATCCTTGAACCAAAGTTCCAAGGTATTGCCATCTTGATCCACACGATCAAAACAAAATTTAGGAAGATACGGACGCCCGTTTTCACGGCGAATAACCAATCCCGGTTGACCCGGAAAGCTTCGCGTTGCTTCGGGACAGATGGAGAGTTCAGGGTTGATATCCAACATCCCCCCTGTCACATCAATCGCATGCGCGCGATAGATGACCTCTAGATCCGCATCCTTTGGCAAACAAGGGCCCCAATAGACCACTTCGGCCAAATGATCCCGATCAGATCCCAGAACAAGCGTTTGACGTGAATCGTCAAGCCTCCATGTACGCATCATTTAACAGCACCCAAAGTCAGACCAGCGATGAAATGTTTTTGCATCATAAAGAACATCAAAACAGGCGGGATAGCAGCAACAATCGAGCCTGCTGACATCAAATGATATTGCGCGATGAACTGCGAATTGAACTGTGTAATGCCTGCTGTCACGGGCTGGGCATCTGGACCTTGGGTCAAAACAATCGCCCAAAAATAATCATTCCAGATAAAGGTAAAGATCAACACAGAGAGCGCCGCGATCGCAGGACGCATCAAGGGGAGTACGATGAACCAGAAAATGCGCCATTCCTTGACCCCTTCGACACGCGCCGCTTCGATAAGCTCATAGGGCAACGCACGGATAAAGTTCCGCATGAACAGCGTACAAAATCCTGTTTGGAACGCGATATGGAACATGACCAGACCCATCTTGGTGTCATAGAGACCAATGCTAAGAGTTAAATCACGAACAGGCACCATCAAGATTTGGAACGGCACAAAGTTCCCTGCGATAAACATGAAAAAGATAATCAAGTTACCGCGGAAGCGATACACCCCCAAGGCAAACCCCGTCATCGTCGATAGAGCAACCGCCCCGATCACCGTAGGAACCGTGATGAACACAGAATTCAGCATATATTTGGGCATGTCACTATCTGTAAACACACGCCCGTAGTTGGTGAAGAACTCAAGAGTGCTTGGCACGCCCCAGTAATTGCCGTTGGTAAAATCAGCTAAAGGGCGGATCGAAAAGAGAGCAACCGCAATCAACGGCAATAGCCAAATGATCAAAGCAAATGGCACGAGCGCCTGATACGACACTTGCGCCGCACGAGACCGTTTTTCTATGGGTGTTGGAAACATCTGTAGCGTCCTCTAACGTCGCGCTTCGCGTTCATCGCGATACATAGACCACAAGAAATAGGCAATGAATACCAGCATAATCAGGAACAAGACCACGGCAATCGCTGATCCATATCCCATTCTAAAGCCATATTCGGACAACGCCTTTTCAAACATGTAAAAACTTAGAACCCGGGTTTGTCCAAAGGGGCCGCCATTGGTCATAATGGAAATCAAATCGAACGAGCGCAACGCGCCGATGATTGTGACGACAAAGGCGATGAAGGTCGCAGGCCGCAACTGAGGCAAGATGATATGCCACAACATGCGCGTGCCCTTTGCACCATCCAAACGACCTGCTTCGATTTGTTCGGGGTCCACTGCGTTCAAACCGGTCAAATACAAAATCATGCAATAGGCAGTCTGAGGCCAAAGGCCGGCTGCAATAATCCCATATGTCGCCATTGAGGGATCACCCAAGACGTTGATTGTGTCGAACCCGAAAAACGTCAAAACTGCGTTTAACAGGCCTTCTCTAGGGAGATAAAACCAAGAAAACACCAAGCCGACGACAACTTGGCTTAGGACGAAGGGAAAGAAAAACAGCGATTTATAAATACGGATCCCAACCACGTTTTGATTGAGAAACAAGGCAATCATAAGCCCAAGAGGAATTGCCAAGAGATAGAGGGCCAACCATTTCAGGTTATTCCAAATCGATATCTCAAAGGCGCGATCATCCAACAGTTCCTCGTAATTCGCCAAACCAACATAGGTCGCCTGACCCATACCATCCCAGTCATAAAGCGAAATGTTAAAGGACTGGATGATTGGGCTAATCACGTAGACCACAAAAAACAAAACGCCTGGCGTCAAAAACAGCAAAGGCGTGAGTGTCATTCTATTGCGCTGTATCCAGCTTCGTTGAGTGACCAACGTAGACATATTTGTACCCCCAAATGGTGGCTCAGAACCTAGGTGCCCTGATCGTACAATTTCAAAGAATTTAAAAGGGCCCCGCCCAATCGGGCGAGGCCAAAGTCATCGATTACTTGTAAACACGCTCACGTGTTTTTTCGAGACGGTTCAAGATGTCTTCTAGGTTGTCTGGGAACACCATGAATTCCTGAAGACCTTCCATGCCCGCTGACGCCATTTCTGCTGGGAAATCACGGTCAAAGAACTGTGCCACGCCGCCAGTTGCGTTTTGTGACAACATTGCAAAGCCTTGCTCGATGAACTCGTCTTCCGCAACGCTTGAGTTCGCGTTGATTGGCAATTGGCCAAGTCCGTCAGGTCCGTTGATTTCTGTCTGAACTTCGGCAGATGTCACGTACTGAAGGAATGCTTTAGCTGCTTCTACGTTCTGCGCACCGCTAGAGATGTGGAACGTATCTGTCGGCGCATCTTCACCCATTGGGTAATCACCAATTTTCGGGAACTGGTAGAAATCCAGTTTGTCATCTGTCAAACCTGCTTCACGTAGATGTGGAACAGCGAAGTTACCGATCAAGTAAGCTGTCGCTTCGCCTTTGACGACGAACGACAAGGCATCCTGCCAGTTGTAAGACTGGTGATCGTCAATGAACGCGCCCATGTCGATAAGCTTGCGCCAGTTTGCGAATGTTGCGCGGACTTCGTCGCTTTTCCACGACAACTCACCACGTGCAAGCGCCATGTGGCTGTCAAAGCCATTTGTGCGCATGTTCATGTAGTCGAACCAACCGCCCGCAGTCCAAAGGAACTTTGACCCGATGGAATAGCACTTACGACCAGAGTCGATGATTGCCTGACAGTTTGCAATTTCTTCGTCAAACGTCGCAGGCTCAGTGAGACCCAACTCTTTGAAGATATCTTCGCGGTAATAGATGCCCCATTGGTAGTATGTGTATGGAACGCCCCACTGTTTGCCATCAAGCGTCATCGCGCCTTTGACGGCATCCAAACCTGGAAGATCACCGTTTGAGTACATGTCTGAAATATCCATGAACAAACCCGCATCGACAAATGGGCTCATACGGTTTGCAGCATACCAGTTTACGACGTCTGGTGAATTCGCTGTCAACGCGTTCCGGATTTGGCTTTTCCATGCTTCGCGATCAACAACGTCCAATTCAACCGTTAGGTTTGGGTGCATTGCGTCGAAATCAGATGCTAGACCTTCCATGATAGCGCGTGGCGCTGGGTTGGACATGTCTGACATAATGCGAAGTGTGCCGGATAGCTCAGCATAAGCAGGCGCAGCGATCGCGGTCGTCAACATCATCGCCGCCGCGGTTTTTGTGAATTTCTGGAACATCATTTCCTCCCTGTTGTCCCTGTGAGGTTAGGTTTCATTATGTGAAACTTTATCTCAAGTATTGAAAACACTGACGCGAATCGCTACAGATGTCAATAATGTTGTTGGCGCTGACACAGCCCCAATGCACGGGAGGACAGTATGAACAAGCCTATCGCAAGTGATGGAACCGTTGGAAAAGCCCTAGAGGTTTTGGACGCTGTTGCCGAGTTCGATAAACCTGTTCGTTTCTCCGATTTGCTTGAAAATAGCCCCTACCCCAAGGCAACCCTCTATCGGTTTTTGCAAACGCTCACTAATCAAAATATGCTTAGCTATAACGAACAGCTCGGGACGTATAGTTTGGGCGTTCGTCTCATGAGACTTGCACATGGCGCATGGAGTAATGCCACCCTCGCCCCAATCGCGAGAGAGTTCATTCAAGACCTCGCGGAGCAGACATCTGAAACAATCCACTTGGCTCAACTCGATAATGGGCAGGTGCTTTTCGTCGACAAAATCCGCAAAACCTCACGATTTGAAACACTCGCCCGCATTGGTCAAGTTGCGCCTGCGTATTGCACTGGTGTTGGTAAAGCGATGTTGGCCTTCCTAGCACCCAAAAGATTAGAGATCGTCCTCCAACAACAGTCCTATTACCAATATACACCATCGACACACACGAACCGGGATAGCTTAATCAAAGAGCTAGATATGATCCGTGAAACAGGCATTGCCTTTGACCGCGAAGAGCACGAACAAGGCATTGCCTCTATAGCAACTCCTATTTTGTCTGCAAATGGCCGCGTTCTAGGTGCAATCTCAATCGCAACCTCAACGATGTATTCCGACCCAACGGAACTAGAAAAATTTAAACCAAGTTTAATCGAAACAGCCCAAAAAATTGGCGAAGAAGCCACGTCGTGGCAATTCCCCTCTTAACCGACAAAGGAACGTTGCATGTCAGGTGTCACTCTAAATAATGCAATCAAACGCTACGGCGATGTGCAAGTCATTCACGGTGTTGATTTGACCATCGAAGAAGGCGAATTTTGCGTCTTTGTTGGTCCATCAGGGTGTGGAAAATCCACTTTGTTGCGCATGATCGCAGGCCTAGAAGAAACGACAGAGGGCCAAATACACATCGGAGCAAATGATGTGACCTCAGCTGATCCTGCAGATCGCGGCGTCGCAATGGTGTTCCAAACCTATGCTCTGTATCCGCACATGAGCGTTGAGGAAAATATGGGCTTTGGCCTCAAAATGAATGGCTTTCCAAAAGCAGAGATCAAACAAAAAGTCGACACCGCCGCAGATATTTTACAGCTCGGTCCTTATTTGAAACGCAAACCAAAAGCGCTTTCTGGCGGACAGCGGCAACGTGTTGCGATTGGCCGCGCTATTGTCCGAGGGCAAGAGGTCTTTCTTTTTGACGAACCTTTGTCAAATTTGGACGCAGAGTTGCGTGTTGATATGCGTGTCGAAATCGCCCGCTTGCACAAAGAAATCGGCGCGACAATGATTTACGTCACGCATGACCAAGTCGAGGCGATGACCCTTGCCGATAAAATCGTTGTGCTGCGCGCAGGAAAAATTGAACAGGTTGGCAGCCCAATGCAGCTTTACCAAGATCCTGACAACAAGTTTGTGGCAGGATTCATCGGATCGCCAAGCATGAATTTCTTGGAAGGTATCGTTGAAAACGCAGGTGTTCGCGTCCCAGCTCTGGATGACAAGGTGATCACAACAAACGTGGCTCTCCCTAGTGTTGGGTCAAAAGTCACTGTCGGACTCCGCCCACAGAATTTGTCGCTGGCCCCTGGTGCGTCCTCCGTCACAGTAGATTTGCGGGAACGTCTGGGCGGTGTTGCTTATGACTACCTCAGCGCAACAACAGGCGAGCGCTTGATCGTTGAAACGCGAGGCGACGACTTTATTGCCTCGGGAACAAATGTGGTGATCGATTTTACACCCGATTTGGCGATGTTCTTTGATGCTACGACAGAGGTGCGTTTGCGCTAATTGCGAACCATACAAATTTGTAACCTAGCGAACAGGCAACTGTAAGAAGGGGTGTTTAGTTGTGTCATTGTCAGCCAATGAAGGTTGATTAAACAAAAGGAAAATTTGATATGACACAACTTAAAATCGCATCCGACGTTTCAGGTTATGGTGTATTGTCTGTTCTGGAGACACGCTGGAAATTGTTTTGAAAACCGATTACGCTCTTAAAAAAGTGGTGCAGGAGATACACAAATGTTGCAACGTCATAAGATGTTTCACCTCTCGTCAATCGCTGTTCTTTCACTGAGCATGGGATGTGCCAAAATCCCTGACTCTGATATCAACTTTTTGGACCGATCCATTCCCTTGGGCATGAATGCAAAACACGCACAGAATAAGGTCGAAAGACGTGGCTTTTTACAAAGGGACATCCACCCATCACAGAAATATCGGTTCGATAAGCGCTCACAACGGTTTGCAAAAGTGCCAACGTCATTTAGGGACACGGTACAGAGAAACATCGGTTTTGTTAAATTGAAAGGTGAGCCACAAGGGCAACTCGATTGTTTCGCCCGTAGTTATGCACTGTTCATTGCCTCAGGGGACCGTCTCATTTGCTGGACAACGGACGACGGCGACAAGATAACATGGCCGCAGGCTGGTTGGAGAGGGTTTATGCTTTGATTTGCCTATGAATGTTTCGCAAGCATTTAAACATATGCTTTGGCCTGATTAGGCCCACTCAGTAATGCGTGCGTCAGGAACCAGCAGTGCAATTAAGCTGTAACAGGCATTCTATGTGACTGATAGGATGAATATTTTGTGATTATTTTAGGGATATTATTATGTTGGTTGCGGGAGTAGGATTTGAACCTACGACCTTCAGGTTATGAGCCTGACGAGCTACCGGGCTGCTCCATCCCGCGACAGGATGTTTAGATCGTATAGAGGGATACATATATTTTTGTTGGTATTTATTAGGTTTGGCGGTGACTTACTCTCCCACACCTTAAGATGCAGTACCATCAGCGCAACGGTGCTTAACGGCCGGGTTCGGAAAGGGACCGGGTGTTTCACTCGTGCTATTGCCACCAAACCGAATAAATACCAACGTTGTCCGAGTTAAGTTTTCACTGTGTTCGTGTATGCTTTATGTAAGTAATATCTGACTATTACTGGAACAAATCAAGCCTATCGAGCCATTAGTACCGGTCAACTGAATGCATTACTGCACTTACATCTCCGGCCTATCGACGTGGTGGTCTTCCACGGCTCTCAGGGATACCTTGTTTTGAGGGGGGCTTCCCGCTTAGATGCCTTCAGCGGTTATCCTGTCCGAACATAGCTACCCTGCACTGCTGCTGGCGCAACAACAGGTCCACCAGTGGTTCGTTCACCCCGGTCCTCTCGTACTAGGGGCAACTCCTCTCAAGTATCCTACACCCACGGCAGATAGGGACCGAACTGTCTCACGACGTTCTAAACCCAGCTCACGTACCTCTTTAAACGGCGAACA
>CBFHNR010000005.1:150644-151008 GCA_965657215.1 uncultured Paracoccaceae bacterium | reverse complement strand
CGGTGATTATACCGCCAGTGCATCGGGAGTTATGGTGCGAGGTCGAAAAACAGAAACTCTGCATTTAGGCCTTGATCAAACGTCAATGTGCCCGATCCATCAATGGCGAGGCCATCCCCTTTTTTCAAATCAACGCCGTTCACACGGACCGATCCGTCTGCGACCTGAACCCACGCTTTGCGTCCCGCAGGCAACTCCTGCGTGATCGTTTGATCCCCGTTCAATGTGGCAGCAAAGACGCTGGCATCAGCTTGCGTTTTCATCGCCCCGTCACGTCCATCTTTTGACAGGAACAGTTTCAGCTTGCCGTCTTTGTCAGCGGGCGTCAGGTCGATCGTGTCATAGGCCGGCGCGGTGTTTTTCA
>CBFHNR010000005.1:0-150634 GCA_965657215.1 uncultured Paracoccaceae bacterium | reverse complement strand
GGCAACAGCCAGACTTGCAAGAAGCGCATTTCATCGGTCTGGGACGGGTTGAATTCAGAATGTGTCACACCTGATCCTGCGCTCATGTACTGAACGCCGCCTTTATCAACGACCGAGCCATTGCCCATGCTGTCTCTGTGCTCAAGTGCACCGCCCATCACATAGGAGAAAATCTCCGCATTCTGGTGGGGATGCGCACCAAACCCTTTGCCGCCATCGACAAGGTCGTCGTTGATGACGATCAGGTTTCCAAAGCCAAGGTGTTTTGGGTCGTAGTATTGACCAAAGCTGAAGCTATGCGCTGATTTGAGCCAGCCAAAGTCGGCCGTGCCGCGCTCATCTGCGGGCCGCTTGGTAAAAGTCAGAGTGTCTTGTATCGTGATGTTTTGATGAAGCGTCATCTGTTCATTCCTTTTGAAAGCGTATGCCTTGGGGCTGCGTGTCAGGCGTTGCGTTTCAATGCTCCTGTTGTTGCAACCAGTTGCGCTATGGTCGCTTTCAACATTCCTGCGGGCATGTCAGCGACGAGCGCACCATCCTCATCGAAGGCGTTAAGCCCGCCTGATACCGCGACTTGGGCAGGCACAACGGTTACACCGATGTTACCCAGCATCATGCGCAATGGCACAAGGCCGCGCAGTCCGCCTAAGGCGCCGGGGGCTACAGAGCCGATGGCCGCAACCTTACCCTGAAACGCCCAGAGGCCTGGTTCGTTTTCAGTATGAGGACGCGAGATCCAATCCAGCGCATTCTTCAACACCGCTGAAATCGAGCTGTTGTATTCAGGCGACGCGATGAAGAAGCCATCATGTTCAACAAACAAATGCTTCAGGCGTTTTGCAGACTCGGGCAGGCCTGTGTCCGCTTCGATATCGCCATTGTAAATCGGCATGTCGAAATCAGCGAGGTCGATCAAAGTGACCTCGACGCCAGCTTCTTTTGCGGTGCTCGCAGCCAAGGCTGCGAGCTGTTTGTTGGCTGAGGCTTTGCGAGCACTGCCCGCGAACATTAGGAGCTTTGTCATTGTCTTAGCTTTCTGTGTAATGTTCGTTTTAAACTTAGGCCTTCAACACGGCGGGCAAGAACTCATCGACTACTGGCAGCTTGCGCAGGGCAAATGCACCGCCACCTTGAACAGTGACCGCGACAGCCAGTGCCACGAGCAGCAACGGGAATTCCCAACCGCCATTTGGCGCGCTAAACAACCAGCCGTTTGCCGCGTGGGCCCACACGGAGCCGACCAAAAGCGGCAAGGACAGCGCGGCAACAAGGCGGGAATAAAGGCCCAAGATAAGTGCCGCACCGCCGACAAGTTCTGCGAAGATGGTCAGATAGGCCGCGATCGGAGGCAGTCCAAGGCTGTCAAAATAGCCAACCGTGCCGGGGATCGTGAAAACGTAGACCTTCAAAAGCCCGTGGGCCAGAAGGACAACGCCAAGGGAAACGCGGATGATAGATGCGCCGTAGGTCAGTTCGTTGTGCTGTGTCATAGGTCTTCTCCTAAAAGTGTGTGTTGTTGTGAAAATAACATTGCATATGGATCAGGGATTGATAATACTAAAATATAGAAGATAACTCATTCCATTTGGTTGATAATACGATGGACCATATTTCTCGCGTTGGCGTCTTTATCGCGGTCGTAAAGGCTGCAAGTTTTGCTGGTGCCGCGCAGGCTTTGGGCATCACCAGCTCTGCGGTATCCAAACAGATCCAGAACCTTGAACAGGATTTGCAGGTCAAACTGTTGAACCGCACAACCCGCAATGTGTCACCGACCGAGGAAGGAACGCTATACTTTGACCGGGCAGAGCGGGCGTTGGAGGAGTTGAAAGAAGCAGAACATCACATCAACGAGCTAAAATTGCGGCCCCGTGGCCCGTTGAAGGTCAGCCTGCCGCAAAGTCTGGGCATCAAATACTTCGGCGATGCCATTGCGACCTTCGCGGCGATACACCCCGAGGTGGAGCTTGACGTCAGCCTTGATGATCGCCTTGTGGATGTCTCCGCTGAAAGGTTCGATCTGGTGGTGCGCATCGGGTCGCTTTCGGACACGTCACTTGTTGCGCGGCGCATGGCGGACTGCCCGTTCGTCATCTGCGCCAGTCCCGGTTATCTGACCAGGCATGGGGCACCACAAACACCCGGCGATCTTGCCCAGCATAATGTCCTCGCGTTCACCGGGAACATGGGGCCGCACGAATGGCGCTATACCGACAAGGCTGGCGCAACAGGCCAAGTTTCGTTGCAGGGCAATTTTAAAGCTGACTCCGGTGACATATTATGCGGGGCCGCGTTGCAAGACATCGGGATCGTGATCCTGCCGATTTTCTACGTCTCGGAGTTTCTTGAGAGCGGAGATTTGCAGATCATCTTGCCGGACTTCACAACCTTTCCCAACCGCGAGATTAGCGCGGTGTTTCCGCCCAGCAGGTTTCAATCCACTCGATTGCGCCTGTTCGTGGATCACTTGGTGTCAACCGCCAAGGGGCTTCCATGGGTGGATTGAGCAGAGTAGGACCTGGACATTACTCTGCTTGAGCTGACCCATTTATCACCATGCGAAGTGGGAAAGCAGTCCCGGCAAGAAAATCATCAAACTAGACATCGCCCATGAGTGGTCCCTCAGAAAGTGGCCGCCCGTCGAAACACAGTCGCTGCACTCTGTCAGCGCAAAGTGTGTGTTGTCGTGAGTAGAAGTGGCCAGACAACTGCCGTGTTAGCACACGAACGCACAGTCGCGTAAGCGCCTGCGCGAGTGCTCAACTTTGGGACAAATGACAAGTCAGAAAAACCGCTGGATATCGTGGTTCCACGCCATTTCGTCTCGCTGAGCGTCTGGCTGAGTCAAGCGGCGTAAGCATCGAAAACTGCTAACTTATTGATTTTATGGTGCCCCCACACGGACTCGAACCGCGGACCTACTGATTACAAATCAGTTGCTCTACCAGCTGAGCTATAGGGGCACTAAGCGGTGAATTAAATTAAACATATTGGACTTGCAAGAGGCTTTTTGGAAAAAATTGCACTCTTTTCAAAAAATTATTCAGCATTGGATTCAGCGATTTGCGCGGGCGAGTAATCCAACCGCGCAGAGACCGACGAGAACGATCAAAAGTGCGGCTGGGGTGGCCTCTGCGAGGTTCTCAAGGCTTGCTTGTTCGTGAACGCGTGTTGCTAGCGTGTCAAAGTTAAAGGGCCGTAGCAAAAGCGTGGCAGGGAGTTCTTTTACGCAATCCACAAAAACCAAGAGAATGGCTGAGGCCACAGATCCACGCATCAATGGGACGTAGACGTCGCTTAGCACCCGTGAGTGATTGCGCCCCAAAGATCGAGCTGCATTTGGCAAGTTGGGCGAAATCCGCCCCATCGCCGCGTCTGCCGCCCCTTGGGCAATGGCGAAAAAGCGCACACAATAGGCAAAAATCAGTGCAAAGGCAGTGCCTGTCATGATCAAGCCTATGTCAACGCCCGTCATTGACCAAATGCCATCCGCGATCGAGTTGTCCAATTTTGCCAAGGGGATCAACAAGCCGACGCCGAGAACAGCACCGGGTGCTGCGTAGCCGATCGTGGTTATGGGCAAAAGAACACGTGGCAAAGTTCGGCCAGATAAGCGCACACCATAGACCATGAAAATGCCCGCACTCACTGTGACAACGGCGGCAAGTCCACAGACCAGCAGCGTATTCAAGAGCGCGGAAAACAGCTTTGCATTTGTCCAAACGTCCAAATTGTCAGCCGCATGAGAGAGAAAGACACCAACAGGCATGACAAAGCCAATCCCGAAAGGAAGCAAGCAGATAAGGCAAGCTATCAAAGAGCCGATGCCAGTAAGTGCATGTTTTTCTGTCGGACGGTAGCGAGACGAGAGATTGAAGTAGCGCATTTTTTGGCGGCTTGTTTTTTCCAAAGCGACCAAAACCACAACGAGAATGAGCACAACACTGGCAAGTTGCGCCGCGCCGCCTGCGTTGTTGCTTTGGAGCCAAACGCTAAAAATCCCTGTTGTTAAGGTTTGGATGGAAAAATAGTCGACGGTTCCAAAATCATTCACGGTTTCCATCATCACGATTGCGGTTCCCGCCGCGATAGCAGGACGGGCCAGTGGGAGACCGATACGCCAGAACCGAGCGACCGCCCCCGCCCCCAAAGACTGGGCAACTTCTTCGGTACAGCCTGATTGTTCCCGAAACGCGGCCCGCGCTAGGAGATAAACATAGGGAAATAGAGAGGCGCTTAGGACGATCACCGCCGCACCAAAGGATCGAATTTCTGGAAACCAATATTCGCGTGATGATGTCCACCCAAATGTCGCCCTTAGGAGTGTCTGAACTGGTCCAGCGTATTCAAACAAATCAACCAATGCATAGGCGCCAACGTAGGCAGGAATAGCAAGGGGCAGGAGCAAGGCCCATTCTAACCAGCGCGATCCCATAAACTTGTACCGCGTCACTAGCCAAGCCGTCCCTGCCCCAATAGAGGCCGCTAATAAACCGACAGAAATCATCAAGGATACAGTCGTGGTAAGATACCGCGGCAAAGTTGTGCTCAGCAAATGTGGCCAAATATTCTCTGATGGGAACAGCGCAATCCAAAGAACAGAGGCAATAGGCATCAATACCAACACTGCAATGATCAAGGCGCCAACGGACCAAATACCTGTCTGTGACAACCAAGGACGTCTACCGTGTCTTATTTGTTGCGATTGCTCAACCATTACGGCTCCAGAAGAAAAGCGTTTTCAATGCCTGCTTAGCTCCCTATATAGGTGCTGTAGCGATTAAACAAGGAAGCCAAATACGATGAAAATCGTTCTACACGCAGGTGTGCACAAAACAGACGAAGATGGGTTTTTAGGCACTCTCACCGCGAGCGAGCGTATTTTAAAGAAAAATCGTATTGCGGTTCCGAGCGCTGCACATTTTCGAAAACCGTTACGTGAAAAATTAATTCAAATGAATAAGGCAGCTCCTTCTCCAGAGGAACGAGAGGCGTTGCTAGATCTACTCCTGTCCAATGAACCCGAAGAAGTCGAACGATTAATTATTTCAAACTCGAATTTTTTTGGAACGCCAAAAGAAGCCATTGATAACGATATATTTTATCCCTCTGCTCTCAATCAATTGGCAAAATTCCGCTATCTGTTTCAGGAATACCCCTTTGAGCTTTTCCTGAGCCTTCGCAACCCTGCGACCTTTGTTCCAGCTTTGTTTGAGATGTCAAAAACAGAAAATCCCGCCGATATTTTGACGAATTCAGACCCGTATGCCTTGCAATGGAGCGAATTGATTGGCCGCATTCGCCAGTCCATTCCTGAGCTCCCGATAACGGTCTGGTGTCACGAAGATAGCCCCTTTATTTGGGGACGCATTTCTCGGGCCATGGCGGGATTACCTGCCGAACACGCAATGCGCGGTGATTTTGCCCTGTTTGGATCGCTCCTGAGTGAAGAAGGATTAACACGCTTTAAAAGTTACGTTCAAAAGCATCCCAATATGACGCAAGATCAGCTTTATCGTACGTTGACGGCATTTTATGACAAATTTGCCGATCCCGACAAAGCATCGGAAACCCTCGCGATGCCGGGCTGGAGCGACATGTTGATTGAGGATCTCACGGAATTTTATGAAGAAGATGTTGAGGATATTCGCAACATCCCCAACGTTAACCTCATCAGCCCTTAGGACATTCCCAAGGCTTCTTTGTACATCTCAAGAACGGCTTCTTCTTCGGCAATATCGTTTTGATCACGCTTGCGAAGAGAGACAATTTTGCGCATGACTTTGGTGTCGTATCCGCGTCCTTTGGCTTCGGCCATCACTTCTTTTTGTTGGTCAGCGATGTCTTTCTTTTCGAGTTCAAGGCGTTCGATACGCTCAATAAACTGACGAAGTTCATCAGCTGTTACGCGGTAATTTGTTTCTGTGACATCTTCCATGACGCGGCTCCATATTTTTGCTTTGATGTAGCGGCCCAATCGATTAACTGCAAGCGCCCTCTTGTTTCATGAGCATCTTTCACCTAGGAAACGCGGGAACAGATAATATAAAACTTGAGGGGCACATATGGGCTATTTGATTTCTGGTGGAGTGGTCCTTTCACTCATTGGTCTAATTGGTTTGATCTGGTGCATTGTCTTTGTGGCCAAGGCGAAACGCAAAAATTTGCCCGATGACGAGATGAAAGCAACGCTTCAAAAGGCTTTACCCCTAAACCTTGGCTCCTTATTTTTATCTGTCATAGGTTTGATGCTTGTTATCTTGGGCATCTTTTTCAGCTGATACAGTGTCATCTGTACATGCCTCAGACATTCCCCTTGAAACACATTCATAGATTTTTATATGATCCGCTGAACAAGAGGAGTATCACCATGACACCAGAGGTAACTGCGTTTTTTGATGACGCCACCTTTACCGTCTCATATGTCGTGCGCGATCCACAGGGCAGTGCATGCGCAATTATAGACAGTGTCCTAGATTTTGATTATGCCTCTGGACATACCGATACAAAATCCTCCGATAAAATCATCCAATTTGTTCAGGAAAACAAGCTAGACGTACAATGGCTTTTAGAAAGCCATGTGCATGCGGATCACCTTTCAGCCGCCCCCTACCTTCAGGACCGTTTGGGCGGAAAAATTGGGATCGGCGATCAGATCACAACAGTCCAAGACACCTTTGGCAAAGTCTTTAACGAAGGGACAGACTTTCAAAGAGACGGAAGCCAATTTGATCAACTCTTCAAAGACGGTGATAGCCTGCAAATCGGGCAAATGCGCGCCGATGTCATACACACGCCGGGACACACACCAGCCTGCTTGACCTATGTCGTCGGCGATGCGGCTTTTGTGGGTGATACCTTGTTTATGCCTGATTTTGGAACCGCGCGTTGTGATTTCCCTGGGGGATCCTCTGAAATGCTGTTTCAGTCGGTTCAAAAAATCCTATCCCTGCCCAAGGACACACGAATTTTCGTCGGACATGACTACAAGGCCCCCGGTCGCGAAGATTATGCGTGGGAAACGACAGTCGGCGAACAAAAGGCCAAAAACATTCATATTGCAGAGGGGCAAACTCAAGACGGGTTTGTCAAAATGCGCGACGAACGGGATGCAACTTTGGCGATGCCCAAGCTCATCATTCCATCGCTGCAAACCAATATGCGCGCAGGGCATATGCCAAACCCCGAAGACACGGGTCAGGTCTTTCTCAAAGTTCCTGTGAACAAACTATAACCAAAACGAAACAACACCATGGGGGATTACCGTGCAACTTGACTGGATATATGGGCTTATTGGAGGCCTCATCATTGGCAGCGCTGGAGCGCTTTATTTGCTCGGCAATGGCCGTGTAATGGGGGCCAGTGGGATTATTGGTGGACTGATCGACGGATCAGGCCGGAACACACTTATGGAGCGTATCTTCTTTTTGGCTGGATTGATTGCGACGCCATTGATCATCGTTCAATTCTGGGACCGTTCCGCGACAAATGTAACGTCTAACGTCGCTGTCCTCATTGGCGCAGGCCTCTTGGTTGGACTTGGCACACGGATCGCAAATGGGTGCACATCAGGGCATGGTGTGTGCGGCATCTCTCGCCTGTCCTTGCGCGGCATGGCAGCCACTGTCGTTTACATCTTGGCCGGCGGACTAAGCGTCGTTGTCTTTAGAAACATGTTGGGAATAATCTAATGAGAAACGTAATAGCGCTCTTATCTGGTGCCCTCTTTGGAACAGGCTTGTTGGTGTCAGGAATGACCGATACCAACAAGGTTCAAGGTTGGCTTGATGTCTTTGGGAATTGGGACCCTACTCTCGCCTTTGTCATGGGCGGTGCGATGATCCCTATGGCGATTGCATGGCTCTTCACCAAAAACAGAACACCGCTCGCGGGAGGCTCATTTCCGGAGCCTTCGAAAAACGAATTTGGTCGTGATTTGATTATCGGATCAATCATGTTTGGTGCAGGCTGGGGATTGGCCGGGTTGTGCCCAGGTCCAGCAATGGCGTCATTTGCATTCGGGGGACCATCAATTTTGATCTTCGTTGCGGCAATGCTTGTTGGCATGGGGCTTGCGCCTTTTGCAAAACGCGCATTAGGCACGTAAAAACTTTCTGTGCCGCAGGTCTCGTGTCTGCGGCACAAACGCGATAAGGTGTTTTACACCATAAGGAGATTGCCACATGACTGCCGCGCCCATCAGCGAAACCTATTTCACGTCCCCTCAGATTTCACCTGATAGCTTTGCTGAAATTAAGGCGTTCGGAATACACAAAGTCATCTGTAATCGTCCCGATGTGGAAAACCCACCTGAGCTACAATCAAACGTCATGGAGCAAGCCGCCAAGGACGCCGGTTTAGAGTTCGCCTATTTGCCGCTAACCCATAATGCAATGACGCTCGACGTGGCGCAGACGCAAAAAGACCTCATTGCGAATTCTGAGGGACCAGTCTTGGCCTATTGTGCCTCTGGTACTCGGAGTACCGTTATCTGGGCGATTGGTGTGGCAAAAGAGATGCCCGTGGATGATATCTTAGATACCTGTCAAAAGGCTGGATATCCACTTGAAGGGCTGCGCCCAACGCTAAACGCACTTCAAGACAGCTAAATTTCCAGGTCTTCGAAATCTAAATCGCTCAGGTCTTCGCCATCTTCAATGGCGACTTTAGTGTCCTCTTTGGGGGCCTCTATTTGGGGTCGTAGTGGCATGGGCATAACATCGTCTACTTCGGGCATGTCATCCAAATAGAGCCTCAGCGCTCGATTCCCCTCCGCTTGGCCGAGCTGTGCATGGAATTCCGTGCGCCCCCCTGCTGATTTAACGGACACATTAAAGAGGACTTCAGGCCCCAAAACAAATTCGTGCCCAACCCGCCATCCAGACACATCCCCAAGGTGGCGTATCTCATTGTAAATCACGGCCATCATCTCAACTGGCAAGTTGAGTTGATAGGTATGCAGATCATCTGATTTGTCAAATTCGGCATGTTCTGGATTACTTTCGGGTGCAAATGGCAAGGCGAGAATAATTCGCCCCTGTGTGTCATTGTCGAAGAACAGGGTAAAATCAAAGACATCAAACCGTTGGTCCCCCGCGCCAAGAGCGAGCTGTTTTGCATCAGGAAGCCTATGGGCAAAATGAAACTGCGGAATATCATCAGGCAAGCGCCCCGAAGACTTTTGAAAAATCCTGTCTATTACGGGGGACACCAATGCCGCCTCGCCTAGCGTAGCCTTTCGATTGTCACCGCGTGGCGCAGGTAGATAGCCAATGGTTTGCATTTGGACAATCGCATTGACCACCGAAGTCTCAAGGGCCACAAAGCCTGATTGGCATTGATCACTTTGCACAACGCCAATGAGGCACACATCCTCAAGCTGAGACGCCAAATGTTGCGCATCCACTCTCTTTTGACCAACACGCTCCACTCGCGTCATGAGATTGGCAACGTCAAACAAGCTCTGAGTAAGCGCGCGGCGTAATGTATTTTGTATATCCGCAACTTTTCCAACAGAGGCAGAAGACGCCGTTGCGAGTAGTCGCCGTTTTGTTTCGTTAGCTTGTTCGATCATACCACTTGCACACCGCATTCTACGGACCGTTATCTGGGCACCTTGACGTGAAAGAGTTACGAAATCATTTATGCAAGACCGTTAAGAAATCGGAACAATTATCCGAAAGGCGCCTCCACCTTGCCCGGGAAGGTAAACAATATCACCACCCAATCGATGCATAATTTCCCGACAAATCGCTAAGCCGAGCCCAGCGCCACCCGCCTTTTGTTCGCCAATACGGGAAAATTTCTCAAAAATCATATCTTGCGCTTCTTTGGGAACGCCGCTGCCATTGTCGATAAAATCCAAAAATATTTTATCAACAGTCCGATAGGACACAATTCTTAGGCTCGGATTGACCGCATCACAATATTTCCGCGCATTGGACACAAGGTTGATAAAGACCTGTCCCAAGCGATCAGCATCCGTGCGCAGCGTTGGCAAGGATGTTGATACGCCGACATCCACATGAAAATCATTTGGCGCTTGTCCCGCGAGAACAGTTTGAATGGACCGATTAACCAATTCAGGAAGGGCAACGTCTGAAATGTTCAAATTCACCTGCCCATTTTCCAGAACACTCAAATCCAAAAGGTCATCCAACAAGCGGGTTAAACGAATAGCCTCTTCGTGAATGATAGTTGCATATTGTCCGTCCTTTTGATTCGCCTCGTCTCGCAAAATTTCCGCAAACGCCAGAATGGAGGTCATAGGCGTGCGCAACTCGTGACTAATTTGGGACAAAAACGCATCCTTTTGATGCGACATGCGCGTGAGCTTTTCATTCGCTTCGCGTAGTTTTCCTGCCGTTAGGCTCAGCTCCTCTTGCTGGGCCTCAAGTCGGCTTGAGTATTCCATCATCTGTGCGGTTTCATCCGCAACCGCCATCAAATCGCGCACAGAAACAGACATACCCCCTACAATTTGTCCAATCATCGCATGCGCTGTTGCGGCCCCAACAGACCCTGCAAGCTCACGCTCTAGAACGCTTAAAAATTCAGGTGTCGGTTCAGGTAAATACCCAGACAAACCCTGTTTCTTTGCCGCCTCTTGAAAGAGGTTCTGCGCATCTTTGGGGCCCAATATACGCTGTGTCATCACCATGAGGTCCTCACTCGGCGCAAAGCGACCAGACCAGCTTTTGGGATTAGAGGAATGATCAAAAACATTCACAAATTGCGCACCTTGTAAGCGTTCAATTGGGCTTGGAAAGGTAACTAAGGAAAGGATCATGAAAGCCAGGGTGTTTAACGACAGGCTCCAGAAAATTCCATGCACCAATGGGTCCATTCCATCCAACCCAAAGAGCGATTGAGGGCGCAACCACATAATACCCAGCGGACCAAACTCTAACAGCTCAGAGGACAGCAAAACACCTTGCCCAAAGCTCGGCAAGAACAACGTATATAGCCAAATCGCAAATCCCACGATGACACCAGAAATCGCCCCAAGCCGTGTTGCACCGCGCCAAAACAGCCCCCCCAGCAAGGCTGGCAAGACTTGGACAACCCCTGTGAAGGAAATCAATCCGATCGCCGCAAGGGCCGATCCACCGCCCGACATAATGAAATAGAGGTATCCCAAGAATAAGATCGCAGCGATTGAACTTCGTCTCGTGATGAGGATGACTTTGCGCACATCCCCCGAAACGCTCGCCCCCCCTGCCCCAAGTCGTAACCACAACGGCATCACGATATGGTTGGACACCATCGTCGATAGCGCAAGAGACGCCACAATGACCATCGAGGTTGCCGAGGAAAATCCCCCTAAAAAGGAAAGAATAGCCAAGCCTTCATTACCAAAGTGAAGCGGTAGACTGAGAACGAACAAATCTGGGTTCGCTCCCTCAGGAAGCGTTTCAAGCCCGATGACGGCAATTGGAACCACAAATAACGACATCAGCAAAACATAAGTCGGAAACGCCCAAGATGCTGTGCGCAAATGAGTTTCGTTTTCGTTTTCAACGACGAGAACTTGGAACATGCGGGGCAGACAGATAAACGCGGCCGCCGATAGGAATGTGATCGCTGTCCATCGTCCTTCGTTAATCGGTATTTCAGCAAGGCGCGAGGCATCAATGCGGGACAAGGTTTCCCCAATACCCCCTGCGATGCCCCAGACCACAAATGCCCCCACAGCGAGCAAGGCAAACAGCTTGACCAAGGCCTCAACCGCGATGGCCATAACGACGCCGTGATGACGTTCATTAACATCCAAATTACGCGTTCCAAACAAGATGGTAAAAATTGCCAAACCACTGGCAACCCAAAGTGCTATGCTGGATTGTGTCGGCAACCAGCCCGTTTCGTTGCCCGCGATGGCAAAGACTTCGAACGATAGGGTTACAGATTGCAGCTGTAGCGCGATGTAGGGGGTCGTTCCAACAACGGCCAAAACCGTCACAATGATCGCCAGTAAATTTGATTTCCCAAACCGTGATGATAACAAATCAGCAATCGACGTGACACGTTGCGTGCGCCCAATGCGGACCAAGCGGCGCAAGACCCACCACCACCCAAACATGATGAGCGATGGACCAAGATAAATGGTCAAAAACTCTAACCCAGATCGTGCCGCATAGCCAACTGCGCCATAAAAGGTCCATGCAGTGCAATAGACAGACAAAGACAGCGTATAAATGAACGAGGACCGCAGCCAATGACCCTTTCCCCGTCGAGCAGACCGCTCTGCCATAAAGGCCACAGCAAACAACAAAACGACATAACCGCTGCAGATCGCAATGAGGATATTCAACATCATTGCAGGTCAGTCCCAGATTTATCGCCCTCGCCTTTGTCCCCCGCTTTAACGAGGAGGCGCGATAACCATGCGGTTACACCAATCAACAAAAACCAGATCAAAAAGAAATAGATCATCGTCGTGCTGGTCAAATGCGTGTTTTGCTCGTTTCCCCATAATAGAGGAATTGCCAAGAAAAACAGACCTAAAAAGGGGAGCAAACGCACCGCGTCGATGATCCGGCGCATACGGTAATTTGATTTTTCCAGAAAAACTTGGTTCGGTTTTTGGCTCATTGACCAACCAATTCGCGGACAGCCTCTCGGACTTCTGTGTTAGAAAAGGGCTTGATCATGAACTTATTGGCCCCTAACTCTTTGGCCATTTCACGATCCTTGGTTTGTCCACGGGCCGTTAACATCAGAACGGGCAAGTCCCTGTGCGAATAGGTCATCCGCAGATCGCGCAAAATATCAAACCCGCTTTTCCCAGGTAACATGACATCCAAAATCACCAGATCAGGTTTCTTGTCATCAATCACCTGATTGGCATCGTGACCGTTTGAATGCATCAAAACTGTCCAACCATCACGGGTCAGCAAAAAGTTGAGCGCTTCTTTTATATTTGGTTCATCTTCAATCAAAAGAACTGTTTTGCTCATATACTTCTCCCTATCGGCATATGGGCGCCTTGTATTTTCAGCAACTTAACACCATTTCGTGACGCAAAGTCAAAAGCCTTCTCCTAAGATTGACGGCTCTCGTCTATTTTCACACTCAACAATCGAACACACACGACACGCGGCTCCTATGCGGCGAACGGGGATATTACCCTGCTGCTCTGTCACGGGAATAATCAACATAGACGACTGTGCAACGATTGTGTTGTGAGAAGGAATGCCACTTGGGAACTGCGCCAATGCGATCACATCAAAGGTGCCCCCTTCTCGGCCCGTGTGCGTGACCCGCTGCAGAATGGGGCGATGTGGGCTGAGCATTGCCTCAAACAAAGGCCAGATCGCGCAGGCGGACCCAAAGCGGGGAATATGAAAGCCACGCACAGGTTTACGGGACAGAAAGCTTCCTGAACTGTCACAGGACACAAAGCCGATTGGCCCCACCATGTCTTCGGGGAGATAGGCAAGACGCCGCATAACCAAAGAGAGGTCAAGCTTGTAGGATTGAGCAATAGCAATCGGATCCGGTCCATGCTGAATAACAGCAACGCGCACCTGCTCCATCGGAAATTCCAATGCATCCGTGCAATATTGTTCGAAAAAGGCATGCGCGAGGTGACGTGCCGCACTCTGAGAAAGATCAAGTTGCTTGATAAGGGCTGGAATTTGACGCGGGTCATTCTCAATTTCGGGAAAATGAAACCCTCGTGTTTCAAAGGCCGCTTCAAGCGCCTCTTGCGGAACGCTATTGGTGCGCTGATCCCGACTAGCCCCGTCTAAATAATCCACCAATGCAGAGGCACTATCTGCTAATCTGCTGCTATCCTCATTCAAGTTCCTATGAAACCTGTTTTGCCACTCCACTTCGATTTCATCTGTATCGGCCAAAATCGAACTGGTTGATTTAATGGCGGTGACCGTCGTTAATACTTCGTGCAGGGAGGCCGCGAGATGGGGGTCATGCGCAAGCCTATCTGTTAACGTGTCCACTGTTTGCTCTAGAACGCGCACCTGACGGTCAAGTCCGACCAACAGATCGGCCCAATCAGAAAAGCGCGAGGCAAAATCATTAGCCGAAGCTTCAGCATCCTCAATATTGCCGCCATGACTTGCGTTAGCTTCCATGAGACGGCCAACAATCGCAGCCCCCGCGCCCGCACTTAGAATAGAAACCTCAACTCCGAGCACTTCTGCGAACTTAAGCAAGAGTTTTCCGCCGATTCTGCGCCGATCATGTTCGATCAAATTCAAATAGGATGGCGAAATTTCCACCAGTTGGGCCAGTTGAGCCTGACGTATCCCTTGGGATACTCGAGTATCCCGAATTCTCGCCCCAATTGAACCAAGTCCCGACATGAGAATCCTTTCATGTTTTCAAAGCCATTCTGCATCGCAGTGTAAATTAATTTACAATTAATGTAACGATAATGTGTAATAATTTACAGAAATTATTATTCGTTTGAGGTATTTATTGCGAAATTTTCACAAACAGTCCCATTATGCGACAGCACTAAGTGTGCGCGTATCGCAGGAAGAGGAGCCTGCTTTACAAAATCATTTATGGGAGGATTATATGTCCAAATCAAACCTCACACGCCGCGGCGTGATTAAAACAGGCGCAGCGGCCGGCGCAGGTCTCGCAGTTCCTACAATTTTCACAGCGTCATCTGTCGCAGCTTTCACAAACGATCCAACTGGTTCCACAGTAACTTTGGGTTTCAACGTTCCTCAGTCTGGCCCATATGCCGACGAAGGCGCGGACGAGCTTCGTGCATATAAGCTAGCTGTTGAGCACCTCAACGGTGGCGGCGACGGCGGCATGATGAACACGTTCTCATCAAAAGTTTTGAACGGCTCAGGCATCTTGGGCAAAAAAATCGAATACGTCACAGGCGACACACAAACAAAACCTGACGCGGCGCGCGCATCTGCACGTTCCATGATCGAAAAAGACGGCGCAGTGATGATCACTGGTGGTTCATCTTCTGGTGTTGCGGTTGCGGTTCAAGCGCTTTGCCAAGAAGCTGGCATCATCTTTATGGCTGGTTTGACACACTCAAACGACACAACTGGTAAAGACAAAAAAGCAAACGGCTTCCGCCACTTCTTTAACTCATACATGTCAGGTGCTGCTCTTGCGCCGATCCTAGCGGATCGTTACGGCACAGACCGTAAAGCATATCACCTAACTGCTGACTATAACTGGGGTTACACAACAGAAGAAGCTGTTCGTACATCCACAGAAGCAATGGGTTGGGAAACAGTTGCAGCCGTTAAAACACCTTTGGCTCAAACTGACTTCTCTTCATATGTTGCACCAGTTCTAAACTCTGGCGCAGACGTTTTGGTTCTTAACCACTACGGCGGAAACATGGTTAACTCTTTGACATCAGCGGTTCAGTTCGGTCTGCGCGCAGCTGAAGCAAACGGTAAGAACTTTGAAATCGTTGTTCCATTGTACTCACGTCTCATGGCGCAAGGTGCGGGCAAAAACGTTGCAGGCATCTTCGGTTCTACAAACTGGCACTGGTCTTTGGAAAATGTTGCGGGTTCACGCTATGCGGGCACAAACGCATTTGTTGAATCATTCGGCAAAAAATACGGCTTCCCACCATCACAGGCGGCGCACACTGTTTACTGTCAGACACTTCTTTATGCTGATGCTGTTCAGCGTGCTGGCTCCTTCAACCCATGTGCGGTTGCAGAAGCTCTAGAAGGCTTCCAGTTTGACGGTCTTGGTAACGGTCCAACATTGTACCGTGCAGAAGACCACCAGTGCTTCAAAGACGTTCTTGTTGTGAAGGGTAACGAAAACCCACAATCAGACTTTGATCTACTTGAAATCGTTGACGTAACACCTGCTGAGCAAGTGACATATGACGCGTCAATCTTCGGTGGCGATCTAGGTACTTGTAACACAGGTGCATAATGTCTTTGCCCCGCCTGTACCATGCAGGCGGGGTATTTCATTCATAAAACCACTTTCGACGCCTCGTGTCGAATTCACCTCTTAAAAATACACCTACCCATGGGACCCAGGGGGCCAAATGGACCAGATACTTCTACAAATATTGAACGGGTTGGACAAAGGGAGCGCTTATGCGTTGATTGCCCTTGGTCTGACTTTGATCTTCGGTACGCTCGGTGTTGTAAACTTTGCGCACGGCGCATTGTTTATGCTCGGCGCGTTTTGCACAGTTGCACTCAATTCAGCACTTCAACTCGGCTTTGTTGCTGATGGCGCGACAACAGAAACTGTTGGCGGCTTTAGCTTTGGTGGCCCCAAAGAAACGCTGTACGTTGAACATTGGTTCGGCGAAGCGGCTGGCGCAGTCATCACAGATTGGTCCGTCCCACTTTCTATCCTGATTTGTATTCCCTTCATGATGCTCGTAGGCGTCGTAATGGAACGCGGCTTGATCAAGCATTTCTACAAACGCCCACATGCGGACCAAATCCTTGTGACTTTCGGCCTCGCCATTGTTTTGCAAGAGATCGTCAAAGCAAACTTTGGTGCGATGTCTATCCAAGCGCCAGAACCTGCCGCGTTAGTTGGAGCTATGGACCTTGGCGTATATGTTGGCCTCGATGCTGGTGCTGTTATGTATCCGTACTGGCGCGTGATTTATTTCTGTTTTGCAGCCCTCATCACTGGTGCCATCTTTGCCTTCTTGCAGTTCACGACCTTCGGGATGGTTGTTCGCGCAGGTATGGCGGATCGCGAAACAGTTGGCCTTTTGGGTATTAACGTTGATCGCCGCTTTACAATTATGTTCGGTCTAGCGGCGGCTATCGCTGGTCTTGCTGGCGTTATGTATAACCCAATCGTTGCGCCCAACTATCATATGGGCATGGATTTCTTGGTTATTTCCTTCGTTGTTGTTGTGGTTGGCGGCATGGGATCCCTTCCCGGTGCTGTTCTCGCTGGCCTGCTCTTGGGTATTTTGGAAAGCTTTGCATCGATGCAAGTTGTTCTCGAAGCCCTTCCAGGCATCAACCAAGTGGTCATCTATTTGGCTGCAATCGTAATTTTGCTGACGCGCCCTCGTGGTTTGATGGGTCGCAAAGGCGTGATGGAGGACTAAATCAATGCTTGGTCTAACTAAAAAAGACACCACGTTGTTGCTGATCGTCGCCTTGATGGTACTCGCAGCACCAATTTTCCTTAACCCCTTCCCTGAGGGATCTGCGTTATCTCAATTCAACGCAGGCTACCCTGACCTCATGCAACGTTTTGTTATCTTTGGAATCTTTGCCATTGGGTTCAACATTTTGTTCGGTCTGACAGGATACCTATCCTTTGGTCACGCGGCCTTTTTAGGCGCTGGTAGCTATGCGGGCGTTTGGGCGCTTAAGCTTCTGACAATCAATATTATCCCTGCGATTATCGTATCCACTTTGATTGCTGGCGTTTTCGCGTTCTTCATCGGATATATCTCGCTGCGTCGCTCTGGGATCTACTTTTCGATCCTGACACTTGCCTTTGCTCAGATGAGCTTTGCCTTGGCGGCCTCTGTTTTGACACCGATTACCGGTGGTGAAACAGGTCTTCAAACAAACCTCAACGATCCACGTATCCTAGATTTCGCTGCCTCCAACGAAGGCAACATTCCCGCGCCTAGCTTGTTTGGTTTGGAAATGGGATCTAGCTTTCAACTGAGTGTTGGCGATTGGCTCTGGACATTCAATGTTGGCTATTACCTCAGCGGTATCGTCATGTTGTTGGCCTTTTACTTGGCAATCCGTATCTTCCGCTCACCTTTTGGTTTGACTTTGACGGCGATCAAATCCAACCAACAGCGCCTGACCTTTACAGGATTTAACACGCGTCCTTACATGATTGCATGCTTTGTTATCTCTGGAATGTATGCGGGTCTTGCAGGTGGTTTGATGGTCGCAATGGACCCACTCGCCGGTCCTGAGCGGATGCAGTGGACAGCCTCTGGTGAAGTTGTTTTGATGACAATCCTTGGCGGTGTTGGGACATTGATTGGTCCCGTACTTGGTGCAGGCTTGATCAAATACTTTGAAAACATCTTTTCCAAGATCAACGACACCCTCGTGCATCAGTGGTTCTCTTTCATGCCAGACGGGCTTGAGAATTTGATGGTTGCCATCATTCACCCGTTCATCGGTAAGGGCTGGCACCTGACACTTGGTCTTATGTTCATGCTGATTGTTATCTTCTTGCCAGGTGGTCTGGTTGAAGGTGGCCAACGCATCGGGCGTCTCTTCAAAGGCAAATCTGCCGCAAACGATAAACCTGCAGAATAAGGAGTACGAAAATGGGTATTCTTGAAGTAAAAGACGTAGGTAAACGTTTCGGCGGCCTACAAGCGCTAGGGGATGTAAATCTAAGCGTTCACGAAAACACCGTCCACGCGATTATTGGGCCGAACGGTGCCGGCAAATCAACATTGTTGAACTGCTTGATCGGTAAGCTCATTCCTGACACAGGAAGCGTGATGTTTGACGGGCAATCTGTTCTGGGCCGTTCGCCCTATGAGATTTGTCAAATGGGCATTTCACGGGTTTTCCAAACACCTGAAATCTTTGCGGATTTAACGGTCATGGAAAACATGATGTTGCCGATTTTCGCCAAACGCGACGGCGCCTACAAATTGGACCCTATCAAAGCGTTCATGGGCCAAAACGACGTTGTTGAAGCGGCTGAAAAAGTCTTGATCGATATGAATATGATCGACAAGCGCCACATGAACGCGGCCTCTATGTCACGTGGTGACAAGCGTCGTTTGGAAATTGGCATGTGTCTCAGCCAAGATCCACGCTTGCTCTTGTTGGACGAACCAACCGCCGGTATGGCGCGTGCGGATACCAACAACACGATTGATCTCTTGAAACAGATCAAAGAAGAGCGTGACATCACCATCGCGATTATTGAACACGACATGCATGTTGTCTTCAGCCTCGCGGATCGCATCACAGTGTTGGCACAAGGAACGCCTTTGGTGGAGGATACTCCAGAGAAAATTAAAGGCCATCCAAAAGTCAAAGAAGCCTATCTTGGCGAATCGGCCTAAGGAGAGAAAACATGAGCGGAAATCTCGCGACAGCTACACACGCACCGGCATATCTCTCAGTTTGGGATTTGCATGCGTATTATGGCGAAAGCTATATCGTCCAAGGTGTGAACTTTAACGTTCACGAAGGCGAAATCTTGGCCCTCTTGGGTCGTAACGGTGCAGGCAAAACATCAACCTTGCGTGCCATTGCACGCTTGGACAGCCCAGAAGCCCGCAGTGGTGAAATCTGGCTTGATCACAAGCCCCTTCACACCATGAAAAGCTACGAAGCCGCGGCCCATGGAATGGCATTGGTCCCCGAAGACCGCCGCATTATTCCAGGCCTCACAGTCGAAGAAAACCTTCAGCTTGCGCAAATTGCCGAGCCAATTGGCTGGTCTTTGGATCGCATCTACACGTTGTTCCCACGCTTGGGCGAACGTCGTAAACAAGAAGGCATTACTTTGTCTGGTGGTGAACAACAAATGTTGTCCATTGCGCGCGCCTTGGCACGTGACATCAAAGTTTTGTTGTTGGACGAACCATACGAAGGTCTGGCCCCTGTTATCGTTGATGAAATTGAGAAAACTCTCAACATCATCAAAGAACAAGGCATTACGACGGTGATCGTGGAACAGAATGCGGTTCGCGCCCTTGAGCTGGCTGATCGATCCGTGATCTTGGACACAGGATCCGTGGTCTTTGACGGCTCTGCCAAAGAAGTTCTAGATAACGCGGAACTCCGTGCTGAATACCTAGCAATCTAAACACTAGCGCCTTGTCCCTTGGTCGAAAACACTTCCCAAGGGGCACGGCATACTTATCCGATACTCATTCGAATTAAGGGGGGCATCATTATGACCGACCAAACCTATCCGCCGAGCGCTGAATTTACAGCAAACGCCCATATCAACAAAGAACAATATGACAGCATGTATGCCGCCTCCGTATCTGATAAAGATGCGTTTTGGGCAGAGCACGGCAAGCGCGTTGACTGGATCACGCCATTCACCAAGGTGAAAAACGTAAATTTCGCGCATCCTGATGTGTCCATCAAATGGTTTGAAGACGGTGAATTGAACGTCGCCGCCAACTGTATTGACCGCCACCTCGCAACCCGTGGCGACCAAACAGCTATCATCTGGGAAGGTGACAACCCAGAAGAAAGCAAGCACATCACCTATAACGAGCTTGCGCAAAACGTTAACAAACTTGCCAATGTCTACAAATCTATGGGCGTGAGCAAAGGCGACCGTGTTGTTCTTTATTTGCCGATGATCCCAGAAGCGGCCTATGCGATGCTTGCCTGTGCCCGTATCGGCGCCATCCACTCAATCGTCTTTGCTGGTTTCTCCCCCGAAGCTTTGGCGGCACGTGTTGATGGCTGTAAAGCCTCGCTCATCGTCACAGCAGACGAAGCACCACGCGGTGGTAAAAACACACCTTTGAAAACAAACGTTGATAAGGCGCTCGATATTTGTGGCGACGTGAACACATTGGTTGTTGAACGTACTGGCGGTGATGTCGGCATGAAAGACGGTCGCGATCATTCCTACACGGCGGCAATGGCCTCTGCCTCAGCAGACTGCGCCCCAGAAGCGATGAATGCAGAAGACCCGCTCTTTATCCTTTATACATCCGGCTCCACTGGTGCGCCAAAAGGTGTTGTTCATACCACAGGCGGCTATTTGGTTTGGGCCTCAATGACGCATGAATTGGTGTTCGACTACCATGATGGCGACATTTACTGGTGTACGGCTGATGTTGGCTGGGTCACAGGTCACAGCTATATCGTTTATGGCCCACTGGCCAATGGCGCAACCACATTGATGTTCGAAGGCGTGCCAACCTACCCAGATGCCTCCCGTTTCTGGCAGGTCTGCGAAAAGCACAAAGTCAACCAATTCTACACCGCCCCCACCGCGATCCGTGCCTTGATGGCTAAGGGTCCAGAGTTTGTTGAAAAATGCGACCTGTCCTCGTTGAAGGTTTTGGGAACCGTTGGTGAGCCGATCAACCCAGAGGCCTGGAATTGGTACAATGACGTTGTCGGCAAAGGCACCTGCCCGATTGTCGATACGTGGTGGCAAACTGAGACTGGGGGCCATCTCATGACGCCGCTTCCGGGTGCCACAGCAACAAAACCAGGGTCTTGTACGACGCCCTTCTTTGGTGTTGAGCCCGTTATCCTTGATCCACAATCAGGAGCCGAAATCCACGAAACTGCGGCCGAGGGCGTTCTGTGCATGAAAGACAGCTGGCCAGGCCAGATGCGTACAGTTTATGGCGATCATGAGCGCTTCGTGAAAACCTATTTCAGCGATTACAAAGGCTATTACTTCACAGGTGACGGATGTCGTCGAGATGAGGATGGCTATTACTGGATCACAGGCCGCGTTGATGACGTGATCAACGTTTCGGGTCACCGCATGGGCACCGCCGAAGTCGAAAGCGCGCTCGTTGCGCATGCCAAAGTGTCCGAGGCCGCCGTTGTTGGTTACCCGCACGACATCAAAGGCCAAGGCATCTATTGCTATGTCACATTGATGAATGGTGAAGAATACACGGACGAGTTACGCACTGAGTTGCGCAATTGGGTGCGCAAAGAAATCGGCCCAATCGCATCGCCTGATTTGATCCAATGGGCTCCTGGCCTTCCGAAAACACGGTCGGGTAAAATCATGCGCCGTATTTTGCGTAAGATTGCTGAAAACGACTTTGGCGCCTTGGGAGATACATCCACATTGGCAGATCCCTCCGTCGTAGACGATTTGATCGAAAACCGCATGAACCGCTAAGGTCTGCTAAAAGAAAATGAAAAAACCGAGGCTCTGACCTCGGTTTTTTTATGCCATCTCTCGTAGATTTGTTTTCAAAATTTTCCCGTAATTATTTTTAGGCAAGGCCTCAATGACACGATACGATTTAGGCCGCTTAAAACGCGCGATTGATCCCAGACAATGGGCATCCAAGTCCTCAGCGATTAACTCGGCCCCGTCTTGCAGCACAACAAACGCCACGACAATTTCGCCCCACTCCTCATCAGGCGCCCCAATAACTGCGACCTCGCGCAGACTTGGATGTTGCAAGAGCACTTCTTCGACCTCTCGGGGGTAAATATTGCTTCCACCAGAGATGATCATATCTTTGGAACGGTCATGCATGGTGACATAGCCCTCCTCATCGATCGAGCCCATATCCCCCGTCATTAACCATTCCTCAATCAATGTTTGTGCCGTTGCCTCAGGGTTATTCCAATATCCCGGCATCACGGCATCGCCGCGCACCATGATTTCGCCGATCTCCCCAATGGGTAGCTCACGTCCCTCTTCATCCCCAATCTTGACCTCGACTGCGGATTGCGCCCGTCCAACCGAGGCAAGCCGCTTGCGCCACCGCGGGTGGTTGCGGTCACTCACATCGTGACGCGACAGAGCTGTTATCGCCATGGGGCATTCGCCTTGGCCATAAATCTGGACAAAGATATCGCCAAAATGATCGACGGCTTCGATAATATCCGTCACATACATCGGCCCACCCGCATATACGATCGTGCGCAGCCCCTCGCCTGTCTCACTTGTTGCTTTTGCAACTTCGGTGAGGCGTTTCACCATTGTTGGCGCCGCAAACATATGGACAGAGCGGTGATATTTCGCCAGATCAAATATCGCAGCTTCATCAAATCCACCTGAAAGAGGGAAAACATGTTTTGCGCCCATCATCACATGCATGATGTTATAGATCCCCGCCCCATGCGACATAGGCGCGGCATAGAGGGCAGTGTCTTGGGATGTGACCTGATCTGCATCCGTGAAATAACACAGGGCCATTGTTCGAAGCATGCGATGCGTAATCATCACCCCTTTGGGACGGCCTGTCGTTCCTGACGTATAAAACAACCACGCCAAATCATCGCCAGAGCGAGCAACGCAACCTTGATCGTCATCTTGAAAATCGGCGGCAAATCCAAAACCTGATACTGGAATGCAACGGGATGACGTGACGACAGAGGATAGCTCATCATAAAACGCATCCGACACAAAGGTGAGTTTGGTCTCTGAATTCTGAATAATCCAAGCTGCCTCTTTTGCATGGAGCTTGGCATTGATCGGGACCGCCACTGCTCCAAGATACCAGATCGCATATTGCAAAACTAAATAATCAGGATCGTTCTTCATAAAAATTGCGACGCGATCCCCTGTCACAATACCCTGTGCACGCAACCAAGAAGCGGCTTGGCGGGTATTACGGGCAAATTCGCCATAGGTTGCCAAACTCTCGCGCCCCAAAAAGAGCGCATCCCTCTTTGGTGCAATCTGAGAAATACGTTCCAAGTAAATCGCGATATTCATAGCCGACCCTCGATTACTGTCCCCTGTCTTCTTCATAAAACGCAGTCTTGAATGACAATACAAGGGTGATCCTCACGTCATAAAAACGCGCCGCAATGACCAAGACTGACGTGTAAATTCCAAATTTCCCAAAATAAACATGTGCATTTCGGCAAATTCTTATTTAAATGCTAATCAATTGCGCTTTTCTCAGAATTCCCCTTGGAATATATTGACGAAAGCCATAACTGAGCAAAAAACATCTGAACAGGACGCTTGAGGACCACTATGACAAAAAAAACACGTGACGATGATGTAGCCTTTATTCAGGCACTAGCTGAACTCTTAAAAGAAAACGAGCTGACTGAACTCGAAGTGACACGTGAATTTGGCGAAGATGACAGCCTAAGCGTTCGCGTAAGCCGTCAAACGAATGTTGTGACCCAACAAGCCCCTGTTACAGTTGCTGCTGCCCCTGTCGCGGCTGCACCCGCCGCTCCTGCCCCAGCAGCCGCGCCTGCAGCATCAGAGGACCCAGCCTCCCACCCAGGTGCCGTAAGCTCGCCAATGGTTGGCACTGTTTACATGCAGGCGGAACCAGGCGCGCCATCCTTCATCTCTGTCGGCGCAAGCGTCAACGAAGGGGATACATTGTTGATCGTCGAAGCCATGAAAACGATGAACCACATTCCTGCACCAAAATCAGGAACTGTGAAACGTATCTTGGTCGAAGACGGTGCCGCAGTTGAATTCGGCACACCTTTGGTCATCGTCGAATAAGGTCAGCCAGATGTTTGATAAAATCCTTATCGCTAACCGAGGCGAAATTGCGCTCCGCGTAATCCGCGCGTGTCGCGAAATGGGCATCAAATCTGTTGCGGTTCATTCAACAGCAGACACAGATGCAATGCATGTTCGAATGGCGGATGAATCTGTTTGTATTGGACCGCCCTCGAGCACAGATAGCTACCTGTCTATTCCAGCAATCATCGCTGCCTGCGAAATCACAGGCGCTCAGGCCATTCACCCCGGCTACGGCTTTTTGTCCGAAAACGCGCGTTTCGTTCAAGCCCTCGAAGATCACGGTATCGCCTTTATCGGCCCAACAGCCGAACACATCCGTATCATGGGCGACAAGATTACCGCCAAAGACACGATGAAGGACCTCGGTGTGCCTTGTGTTCCGGGATCCGATGGCGGTGTCCCAACCCTCGAAGACGCCAAGCGCATCGGTGAAGAAATTGGGTATCCTGTGATCATCAAGGCCACGGCTGGTGGCGGTGGTCGCGGGATGAAAGTGGCGCTCAATGCCTCTGAAATGGAAAGCGCGTTTATGACCGCACGTTCTGAAGGCAAAGCCGCCTTTGGCAACGATGAAGTATATATCGAAAAATACCTCACCACACCGCGCCATATTGAAATCCAAGTCTTTGGAGATGGCAAAGGCAAGGCCGTGCATTTGGGCGAACGCGATTGTTCGCTTCAGCGCCGCCACCAAAAAGTCTTTGAAGAAGCGCCCGGTCCTTGCATTAGCGAAGAAGAGCGCGCGCGCATCGGGAAAACCTGTGCGGATGCTGTTGCGCGCATCAACTATATTGGTGCGGGTACAATCGAATTCCTCTATGAAAACGGCGAATTCTATTTCATCGAGATGAACACACGTTTGCAGGTGGAACACCCTGTGACAGAAGGCATCTTTGGCGTTGATCTGGTCCGTGAACAAATCCGCGTGGCCGCTGGGTTGGATATGTCTTGGGAACAGGATGACCTTACAATTAACGGTCATGCGATCGAAGTGCGCATCAATGCTGAAAAGCTTCCTAACTTTAGCCCCTGCCCTGGTAAGATCACACATTACCATGCGCCCGGTGGTTTGGGTGTTCGCATGGATAGTGCGCTCTATGATGGCTATTCTATTCCGCCCTATTACGACAGCTTGATCGGAAAATTGATCGTTCATGGCCGTAATCGTCCAGAGGCTCTTGCGCGTTTACATCGCGCTTTGGGCGAGCTGATCGTTGATGGCGTGGATACGACAGTGCCCCTCTTCCACGCGCTTTTGGAAGAAGGCGACATCCATAGCGGTGAGTATAACATTCACTGGCTGGAACACTGGCTGGAAAAACAATTCGCATAATAGATTAAAGGGCGTCCAAGTGGGCGCCCTTTTGGTCAGTTGCTTGTGTTCCTGATCATCATCTGGCACGGTTCAAGAAACGCACATCTTGTGAACCGCTATGACTGTTGGATTAACGCCAAACCTCTTACTTCAAGCCTATAGAGCAGGTGTCTTTCCAATGGCAGAAGGACGCGATGATCCTGAGCTATTTTGGGTGGATCCCAAACGTCGTGGTATCTTTCCTCTGAATGGGTTTTATGTCTCTCGCAGCCTTGCCCGAACGATTAAACAACAAAACTATACGGTCCGGATCAATCACGATTTTGAAAATGTCGTTCTCGCCTGCGCTGATCGAGAAGAAACATGGATCAACGATCAAATATTCGATCTCTACTGTGCCCTACATCATATGGGACAGGCCCATTCGTTAGAAATTTGGCGTGATGAGACACTGATCGGGGGCGTTTATGGTGTGGTTGCTGGTGGCGTTTTTTTTGGCGAAAGCATGTTTTCAAGAGAGAGAGATACCTCAAAAATAGCGCTGGCCTATTTGGTGCATCGTCTGCGATCAACGGGGTTCAGCCTTTTTGACACACAGTTCATCACCCCACATTTGGCATCCCTTGGCGCAATCGAAATTTCGCGGTCAAACTACCACAAGCGCCTTGCGCGCGCCGTTTCACAACGGGCTAATTTTTTGGATGACACTTATTCAGAAGACGTTTTAGCAATCGCGCAGCGAAGCACCCAGACATCATAACGAGAGTGATCAAGCGGGTTAAGCGCAGGAGACGAGGCCGTCATCCAACCGCTGAATGCCGGTGCGTCATGTCCATCTTGAGTGATGGTCAAATGCGCAAAAGCATCCCCTGACGGGTTGTTTTTAGGATAGCGGCATTCCGACAGTTTCACTGTCATGAAGCCCAATTTGACCTCGCTCCCAACGGGGAGAGTAACATCGTTTACTGTGCCGCTCACTTTATCGAGACCGCGCAACAGAGCGCCATCTGCTTGACCCGTGAGTTGTTGTGACAGAACAGGTGAGGCAAGGCCTAAGGCAAGTGCGAACACAGCATTGCGCATCTTTATTCGCCGCTTCCTGAAACGAACTTCATCAAGAGGGACACGAGGCTCACAGAGCCTTGGGTGTCGATGATTTCATCCCCTGCTGCGAGATAATCATAAGACGCCCCTGGGATCACTTCGACAAAGTTCCCGCCCAATAGCCCCTCAGAGGTTATCGCAATGGCGCTATCGTCCGGGATTTGAATGTTTTCTTGAACAGAGAGCGTCGCATCCGCGCGGAAGGTTTCTGGGTTTAGTGCCATTTGAGAAATGGTCCCAACCTTGACGCCCGCTAATCGGATATCAGTTCCAACAGAGATCCCCTCAGCGGATCTAAAAGAGGCCGTCAAAGGATAGGATCCCGACGGGCCAGACATGCCAGTGGATTGCAAAACATAGAACCCAAATCCAAGTGCCGTCGCCAACACGAGGCCACCTACTGCAACTTCTGCTTTGTTTTCACCCATGACACCGCACCTTTTACTTATTCAGGAGACCACGCTTCGTAATCTTGGCGTGACGCAGGATCAGCGCGACGCAATGAGCCAGCAGGCGCATAAGCCAAAGCCGATCCTGTCAGATTTTCCTGATGGGGTTTTTCCCAAGTTTTGTGAACCAAGGGTTTATCGGTTGGAGGGTGATCCCATGTAAAATGCAACCAACCATGCCAATCAGCCGAGACGCGTGTTGCCTCAGCTTCGCCATTATAGATGACCCAGCGACGCTTGTCGTCACGTGTACGGTAATAGATGTTACCTTCGGCATCTTCACCAACTTTGACGCCCTTGCGCCATGTGAAGAACTGCGTGTTCAATGTTTGGCCATTCCACCAAGTCGCAGCGCGTAGCACTGTTTTTAGAATTCCCATGGGACTCTCCGCTTAACGTTGATGGATATATGACTCAGAACCGCCCCAAGGTCTAGGGGCAATTCTGGCTAGGCTTTAGGACGCCGAAGCGGATGAATCCGATTTTGCGTCTGTGTAAATCATCAGTGGCGCAGCATCAGAGCCGATCACTTCTTCGTTCACAACCACTTCGACAACATCATCCTGCCCTGGAAGATCGAACATTGTGTCCAACAAGATATCTTCGAGGATAGAGCGCAATCCGCGCGCACCCGTTTTCCGGGCAATCGCGCGTTTGGCGATGGCGCTCAGTGCGTCGTCCGTAAAGGTTAGCTTCGTATCCTCAATCTCAAAGAGACGCTGATATTGCTTGACCAAGGCGTTTTTCGGCTGTGTCAAGATAGTCACAAGCGCGTCTTCGTCCAAATCTTCAAGCGTTGCCAAAACAGGAAGGCGTCCTACGAATTCTGGGATCAAACCAAATTTCAACAAATCTTCTGGTTCAAGGTCTTGGAAAATTTCGCCAACGCCGCGATCATCATTGTCACGCACATCCGCCCCAAAGCCCATCGCAGACCCCTTGCCACGCTGTGCAATGATCCGATCAAGACCCGCAAAAGCACCGCCACAGATGAACAGGATATTTGTCGTGTCCACTTGCAAGAATTCTTGCTGTGGATGCTTACGGCCCCCTTGTGGTGGCACAGAGGCAACCGTGCCTTCCATCAGCTTCAACAGAGCCTGTTGAACACCTTCGCCAGAAACATCACGTGTAATGGACGGGTTCTCAGATTTACGCGTGATTTTATCAACTTCGTCAATATACACGATCCCGCGCTGCGCACGCTCGACGTTATATTCGGAAGCTTGAAGCAATTTGAGGATGATGTTTTCGACGTCTTCGCCAACATAACCCGCTTCGGTCAATGTCGTCGCATCGGCCATGGTAAACGGGACGTCTAAGATGCGCGCCAAAGTTTGCGCAAGCAATGTCTTACCACAGCCAGTTGGCCCGATAAGAAGGATATTCGATTTCGACAGCTCAATCTCGCCGCTATTGGCTGCGTGATTTAAACGTTTGTAGTGGTTGTGAACCGCAACAGACAACACACGTTTTGCAACCGCTTGACCGATGACATAATCATCCAAAACGCCACAAATTTCCCGTGGTGTTGGAACCCCCTCAGACGACTTTAATCCTGCACTCTTGGTTTCCTCGCGGATGATATCCATACACAATTCAACACATTCATCACAGATGAACACTGTCGGTCCCGCAATGAGTTTGCGAACTTCGTGTTGGCTTTTTCCACAAAAGCTACAATACAAGGTATTTTTGCTTTCTCCACCAGAGTTATTTGCCATCGTCAACCTTTCGGGTTTGGGGTTAGTCGCGATCCAAACCAAATTTCAATGTTAGCTTAGGACAGGCCCAACAGGTTCACAATCCCAAAAAACGAATTTACGGCACCCTATTTGAGTGCCGTAAGAGTGTTACTTATGCGTCAGCTTCATCACCAGCAGAGCGGTTAGAGACGATTTCGTCAATCAAGCCCCACTCTTTTGCATCTTCGGGTGACATGAAGTTATCACGCTCCAAAGCCGCTTCGACGGTCTTGAGGTCTTGACCAGTGTGCGTCACATAGATCTCATTCAGGCGACGCTTGAGCTTGAGCGTTTCTTCCGCGTGGATCATGATATCCGTTGCTTGACCTTGGTAGCCACCAGAGGGCTGGTGCACCATTACACGGCTGTTTGGCAAAGAGAAGCGCATGCCTTTTTCGCCAGCAGTCAGCAGCAAGGACCCCATTGAGGCTGCTTGACCGATCACCAAAGTCGAGACCTTTGGTTTGATATACTGCATCGTGTCATAGATCGACAGACCAGATGTCACAACGCCACCAGGGCTATTGATATACATGCTGATTTCTTTGGACGGGTTTTCCGCCTCAAGGTGCAAAAGCTGCGCCACGATCAAAGAGGACATCCCATCATGAACAGGACCGTTCAAAAAGATGATCCGCTCTTTGAGCAAACGCGAGAAGATGTCATAGGCACGTTCCCCACGGCTTGTTTGTTCAACAACCATTGGAACAAGTGAATTCATGTAAAAGTCGACTGGATCGTTCATAGTGCCCTGCTTTCTTCAAATGTAATTTCCGTACAGCGTATAAGAGTCTTAGTATCGCAATAGGATGGCTGCAATAGGCAACGCGAAAAATGACCTCTCTTGAGAGAGTTAAGATTCGATGAAGGCTTGTCAACAAAGATACCCTAAATCCCCATTTCTCATTTCATTGGCCGCAAAATTCGCATATTTGCAAAGAAACTTGTCAGGATGAGCAACGTGAGTTCAGAGAAATTTATTCAAAAGGGCGCAGCAAGCCTCACTTATAATTCAACAGCTGATCCGCGTGATTTTTATTTCGTGTTAACGCCCAAATTAACCATGTTGGCTTTTAGCGCCGCGGTTGAGCCGTTGCGCATTGCCAATCAGCTCACCAAACAAGAACTCTATCGCTGGCACACGATGACCATTGATGGGGGCCCTGTGCAGTGCTCTAACGGTGTTACCATTACACCTGATGGCGCCCTCGCCCCGATTGATCGCGATGCAACAGCGTTTATCTGTTCCGGAGTGGAGCCAACCCTTGCGCTCTCTGAGCAGGTTCGAAATTGGGTGCGTCGCCAAGATAGAATTGGCACAACCTTGGGCGGGATTTGCACAGGGGCTTTTGCTTTGGCAGATGCGGGCCTGATCGGATCGCGCTTATTTACGCTGCACTGGGAAAATCAACCAAGCTTTTCGGAAAAGTTCCCAGACCTCGTCCCAACTCGCAATTTATATGAAATCGACGGACGGCTCATCACATGTGGCGGCGGAAGTGCGGCCACAGACATGATGTTAGATATCATCGAACGCGATCACGGCCGTGATGTCGCGCTTGTTGTTGCGGATATGTGCATTCATAAACGCAACAGCGATCGGAAAGCGCCTCAGAAATCGTCGCTCTCTGTTGCGATTGGCTCGCGCAATCAACGCCTCATCCATGCCATCCAAGTGATGACAGAAACAGTCGAAGAGCCGCTACCACTTTTGGACCTATGCGCCACATTGGATATCTCGAGGCGGCAATTGGAACGGTTGTTCAAGAAATACACCGGCCAATCTCCGACCCAGTTCTACTATGGTCTCCGGCTAGAGCGCGTGCATGCCTTGTTGAACGAAACGGATATGACAATCACACAAATCGCGACGGCGACAGGGTTCAATTCCACATCACATCTAGCCCGTCAATTCAAAGCAAAATACGGTGTGCCACCAAATAGTTTTCGCAAAGGCTGGGCCACTTCGGCACTCAGCTAGGCACAAAAAAACCAGCCCCGAAATCGAGGCTGGTTCTCTAGATTTTATCTCACTTATTGTGAAACAGATTTCAGATATTCGATAGCCGCATCGATATCTTTTTCTTTCTTAAGGCCAGCGAAAGACATTTTGGTGCCTTTGATGTAGGCTTTTGGTTTCGCAAGGAACGCGGCCAAGGCCTCTTCATCCCAAACGGCGCCATCTTCGCCCATCGCAGCCATTGCTTTGGAATAGCGGAACCCTTCGATAGCGGCCATTTGGCGGCCAACGATGTCGTTCAGCTGAGGACCAGATTTGTTCTTGGCACCCTCACCAACTTGGTGACATGCTTTACACTTCTTGTAAACTTTTTCACCTTTTTTGACGAGGTCGGCATCCAATGCCGCAACAACTGCTGCAGGCGCTTCTTCAACAGCTGGAGCCGCTTCTGCAACGACTTCGGCCGCAGCTTCGACAACAGGGGCTGCAGAGGCCTCTTCGGTTTCAGGTGTCACGTCCAAAACAGCCGCACGCATTGTGATTTCAACTGTCTCTTTACAGTTCTCATAACATGCTGTGTTGAAAATCGAATATTCCGTTTCCGCACGATCGTCGATGATAAAGCCATTCGCGTTTGGAAGTTCAAAATCCGCGAAGTTCTCATGTGACAATTCGAAATCGTCATCCACCAAGTCATTGGAGTAGAGGATATAAGCGACGATCGCATAAACATCATCCGGCTCTAGGCTTTGCGCGTTGCCAAATGGCATTGAGCGGTTCACATAATCCCATGCTGTGGATAGGTGAGGCCAATAGGATCCAACTGTTTTCAGCGGATCTTCATAGTCTAGAGTGTCCATTCCACCAGCCAATTTGGGCCAGTTATCAACACCTTCAGCAAAATCACCGTGGCAGCTTGCACATTGATCAGCAAAGACTTCTTCGCCGTCCCATACATTTCCTTTACCCGCAGGCAATCCCGCACCATCAGGCGCTACATCGATGTCCCAAGCCGCGATTTCCTCAGGCAAGGCCACACGACCCAAGCCAAATTTACCTTCGGCATGAACAGCGAATGTAGATGAGAGTGTTAACGCTGTTGCGCCAATCAATAGATTAAGAGATTTCGACATTTTCGGCCTCCCCATTTGGTTTTACCCACCAAGTTTGAATACAGTTATTGTGATAGATGGAATTCAAGCCACGAACGTCACGAAGTTGGTCTTTCGTCGGTTGAACATATCCTGTGTCGTCATGCGCACGGCTCTGGATCAACATTTCCTCGCCGTTCCAATCGATATCAAGATAGAAACGTGTGAGCGCCATACGCTCGCCTGGCTTGGCAAGACGGGCTTTCTGCCAGTTTTTGCCGCCATCGATTGACACGTCAACACCTGTGACGGTTCCACGACCTGTCCACGCAAGGCCAGTGATGACCAATGGGCCTTTGCCGTGTGTGATCGGCGATTGCGGGCTTGGGCTTGTGACAACGGATTTCGCATCCATGGCCCATGTCCATTTACGAGATGTGCCATCCTCCAAAGTATCTGTGTACTTTGATGTTTCTTCACGGCTCTCGATAGCTTGGTCCGTCACTTCGACACGACGCAGCCACTTGACCCACATGTTGCCTTCCCAACCAGGAACAACCAAGCGAACTGGATAACCGTGCTCTTTGCGAAGGGCTTCACCATTCGCTTTGAAGGCGACGAGAACGTCATCCAAAGCTTTTTCCATTGGGATTGAGCGACCGTTAGATGAGGCATCTGCCCCTTCGACGTAGACCCACTTGTCGCTGAGATCGCCAGCCGCATCAAGGCCCGCTTCTTCGAGCAATGTGCGCAATGTGACGCCTGTATATTCCATGTTGTGGATCATACCATGCGTGAACTGAGCACCGTTTAATTGAGACCCCGCCCATTCCATGCCTGTATTCGCCGCACATTCGCAGAAATACACGTGATTTTCACGTGGGAAGCGTTCCAAGTCAGCGTAGGTAAAGACAAGAGGACGATCCACAAGACCGTTGATCATCAAACGATAATCTTCCTTGCGCAATTCAATCGCACCAGAGTGGTGACGTTCAAACGCACAGCCCTGTGGAGTGATCGTGCCGTCGAGTGCGTGAATTGGGGTAAAGTTGATTGAGCTGATTGTATCCGCTGTCAACCATTCCACATTGCGACGCACAACGTCTTTTTCAAATTCGATAGGCATCCCATAAGGATATGCATCAACGCCGTCTCCGGTCGCCTGAGCCCAAATTTGCTTTTCGGTGATCAAGGGATCCCCGGATGCTTTGGCGACTGTCGCGGCAACACCGCCGACGCCTGCTGCCGCAGCACCTGTTAAAAACTGGCGACGTGATGCGCCTTTGTTTTTGAAGCCGTTTGTCATCTTGTAACGCTCCTGACTTGGTTAATTAATGAGCCGGCGATTTACGCGCCGACAACTTTCACAGAATTGTTTTGGGGCACAGTAATTGTTCCCTGTTTGCGGATATGATTTTCAACCACATCCCAAATTTCTGGACCTTCCGTGCCCTCGTTCACAGATGCCCATCCTGCCACAACATAGGTTTTGGCTGGATCAATGAGCTCGCCCGTTTTGAGCAATGTCATTTCACTGATGCGGCTGCCTTGCGGTTGGTTCACATCAATGCGGTAGCCCATGCCACCGATGCGCACCATGTCGCCGCCCTGTTGATAATAAGGATCAACATTGAACAAGTTATCCGCAACATCTTCTAGAATGACATGAATGAATTCACCTGTCATTTCAGTACGATAGGCCTTGCCATAAGACATTGATGTCACGTTAAAGATATCTTCACGTGTAATGTCTTGGCCCGGCAAGATTGACGGCCCCCAACGAACACCTGGAGACATCGAAATATCTGCGTCACGCTCTTGGATCAACGCATCACAGATCAAATCATCCCACGTGCCGTTGAAATTACCACGGCGATACAGAAGGCTGTCTGTCTTACCGATCACTTCGGTCAATTCATTGATATAAGGCGCACGCTGTTCATCGATCAGTGCCGCCATATCCTTGTCAGGCTCAATAACGTCAGAGAAAATCGGGATAAGCTTGTGTTTAAAGCCCATCATACGACCGTCACGCACATCGAGATCAACGCGGCTGACGAATTTACCATTGGAGCCAGAGGCAACAACGATTGTCTCACCGACCAAGACAGGCTCAGGCAAGGCATCATGCGTGTGACCTGAGAGGATCACATCGATACCTGTCACACGGCTCGCCATCTTTTTATCAACGTCAAAACCGTTGTGAGATAGAACAACCACAATTTCGGCACCAAGGCCGCGCACTTCGTCGACCATTTCCTGCATACGTTCATCACGAATACCAAAGCTATATTCAGGGAACATCCAACCAGGGTTGGCAATCGGCATATAAGGGAAGGCCTGACCGATCACTGCAATCTTGGAACCGCCACGCTCGAACATCTTATAGGGAGGAAAGAGTTCGGCGGGTTCGTCCCATTCAGCATCAAAGATGTTTTGACCAAGAGCTGCGAAAGGGAGGTTTTCCACAATCTCTTGGACACGCTCTGATCCCAATGTGAATTCCCAGTGGAATGTCATCGCATCAGGGTTCAACGCATTCATCACGTTGACCATGTCTTGGCCTTGGGTTTTGTGACAGGTGTAAGACCCGTGCCACGTATCCCCACCATCAAGCAGGATCGCATCAGGTCGATCGGCACGAATGGCGTTCACAACTGTTGCAACGCGATCCAACCCGCCAACACGACCATAGGTCTGTGCCATTGCGGTAAAGTCGTTATACGTCAATGCGTAATGAGAGGGAGACCCATCCGCAATGCCGTACATTTTCCGGAAATCTGCACCCGTGACGTGAGGAACCTGCCCGCGCGCATCGCCAACGCCCAAGTTAATGGATGGCTCGCGAAAATAGATTGGCTTTAGCTGCGCATGGATGTCTGTAACGTGGATCAGTGACACATTACCGAAGGTGTCAAACTGCAACAATTCATCTTGTGTCAGTTTTTGCTGAGCAGCGAGACGACCCCAGTTTCCAAAACCAGAGGCCCCGTACAATGCCGAGGCTGCCATCCCAACTTGAAGAAAGTCACGACGTGATATCATGTGTTCATCCTACCTTCGCTACATATGCGCATATTTGAATAAGTAAATTTGAAAAGGCCCCCGCATCCCAAAATGCGAGGGCCTTTGATACGTTTTTAGTTTCTGACCGAAGGTGCTTCTACAGAAAGACCGTTACCGCGTGATGCAACATAAAGCTCCAATGCGATGAACTCTTCACCACCTGGCTTGAATGTTTCCGCGCGCGTGTCACGAACGCAGCCTTTGAAACGTGCATGTGACGTGTTCAACTTTGCATTTTTCAAACGATACACTGGGAAGCCGTTGATTTGGCCTTGTGACAAGTGGTCCGCACGGATCATATTGCCATAATTGTCTTCGTGGCAGTTTGCGCAAGACAACTCAAGCTGACCTGTGCGTGTGTAATAGAGCTCTTTGCCCTTTTCCCACACAGCTGCTACCGGACCATCAATCGCAACGTTAACTGGCATGCCGCGTGATTGAACGGCGATCAATGCTTCCATTGATGCCATGTTGCCGCTTGTGTAGCCGTATGCTTCGGCACCCATTTGGGTTTCACGACAATCGTTGATCTGCATTGCCAAGGTGCGAACTTCGCCCGCATCTTCGTTCCACTTTGGATAGACCGCGCGAACGCCTGCCATGCTCTCTTCAGGAGCGCCGTGGCAAGATGCACAAGACTTGTCTGCGCTGCCTTCAGCTGTGTTCCAAGCATCCATAGCTTGATCCACAAAGATCATGCCTGGGTTGTCGAAATCATCCATTTGCATAGCTTGCGTTTCGTCAGACCGGAAACGCCAGCCAGACATCACTTCGTCCATGGCGTCAGACAAGTGCGCTGGTGCCGCTGTTTTCGTGACCATCTCGATTTCGTCATTGACCACAAGTTCCGCTGCTTCATCCGCATAAACGGATCCAGCAAACATGACAGCTGCGATTGCTGTAAGTGCTTTTAATTTCATTGCAATTCCTCCCTAAAGGGGTGGCCCTGCAATTGCGAGCAAGACCACCAATCTATGGGGTATCGACCTTAGCCGATAGCCACTGATTTAGATGTATCGTAAACAGAGCCATCATCATCGTACCAAGTGAATTTCAATTCACTTGCTTCTTCGATAACAACGCTGAATTCGAAGTATGGGTTCGTGGAGATCGCAGGCTCTAGTGTTACGTCAACGGCATTTGTGCCATTCACGTCGCATGTAAAGCGGTTGATAATCGAACGCGGAATTTTGTTACCTTCTTTATCTTTACGCTGACCAGATTCCATGTTGTGGCTGATCAATGTTTTGATGGTAACGGTTTCGCCAGCTGCTGCCTTCTTAGGAGCTTTGACGCGAGGTTTTACATTCTTTGCCATTTGTCTCTTCTCCTCTTATCCGCCACAGCCGCCAATAGTCACTTTAACAGTGCTAGTGGCTTGCGCAAAACTACCGTCGGCCATTTTAGCAACAGCAACAACATCCTGTGTACCCGCGAGGCGAATACGTGTGGATGCTGCTTGCTCACCAGAAGCCGACCCGAAATTGAACTGAGCAACACCTGGTGTTGGGTTACCCATCGCTAGAACCAAAATTGAAACAGCACCTGGCGCAGATACGCTAACCGGGACAGTGTTTCCGTTTTCAGCAATCTCTGGTGCATCCAAAGTAACGCCAGAAGTCGCTACGTCTGCACCACCTGTGAAGGCTGAAATCGCATCGTCTGCTGCTGCAGATACTCGCATTGGTAGCACTGTAAGTGCTGCCGCTCCGAGCCCAAGCGCTAGTGTTTCGCGTCTTGAGAATTCCATTAGTCTCTCCTTATTAAAAAGCCACTATTCTTTCAGAGTTGAAAGAAATGCGACTACATCTTCGATTTGCTCAGCACTTAGCAATGAATCCAATGGACCCTTCGGTGCCTTGCCAGTGTATGCATCTCCTGGGCGAATATAGCCGTCTACTTTGTAGTAGGCTGGCATAATTGTGCCCTCGAATGTCATTTTGGCGTTCGCCAAAATTCCGCGAAGCTCTGCTTCGTTCCAACGATCTCCTACACCGTCCAACATTGGACCGACTTCACCGTGGAACGGTGCGTCGTTAAGTGCCGTCACAGCGTGACATGCGATGCAGTTACCTTGAGACTTTGACTTCATAACGATAGCGCCGTTTTCAGCATTTCCTGGCTTGCCAGTTAAAGACTGTTCAACAGAACCGTATTCATCATAAGTTACGTCCGCGGGTGCGACCATTTCAGCAAACGCGGCACTTGACAGTGCAACGCTCGCTACGAGTGTCATGGTTGTTAGCCTCATAGTTCCTCCCTATGGCTACCAGTGTATCGGCTACGATAGCTTCGTATACCGTAGGCTACCAAGCCTATTAAACGCAACAACAAATTCACAGAATTGAATAAAACAATCCAATTAATTTATTTGCTATTGCGGCGCTCTTCGATCTTGCGTGCATGATAACGCTGAAAATCTTCATCATTATCAAGAAGATACCGCTTTTCATTTACCCAAGTAAACATATCCAAAGTCGTTCCTGCACCAAAGGCACCAGGCATCACAGCAACTGATGCTGTTTGCGCTGTCAGGCCCTCTTCGACCTCTTCCGGCAAGAACATTATCGATGGGGTAAAGAGAATCCCCCACTTGCGGGCAATGTCACGCTCTTCAAGGGTCTCTCCATCGAAATCTGTGACGTCTACGTTACCGTGTAAATTCAATTGAACGACAAAGTAATTGTCCTCAATATAGTTGCTCACATTTTCACGGGAAAAGACCTCTTTGTGCATTTTGGCGCAATAGATACAGCCTCTTTGTTCGAAAAACAGAACAAGCCGTTTTCCTTCGGCGTTGGCTTCTTCCAAATCTTCTCGAAGATCTTTGAAGGTGTCTCGCATCCAAGATTGTTTATGCAATCCATCATCGCCAATTGTTTCGGCCCAAAGGCCTGTCGCGCTAAAGGCAAGTGCCGTTAAAAATGTTGTCAGGACTTTCATTTGGTATCCTCCTGTTTTTAGAAATTCGTAAAGACTGGAAAGGTTTCAATCAGCCAAAATGCAAAGAGATTGATCGAGTTGGTGACAAGCAAAATCGCGAATATGATCAACAAAGCGCCCATTGCCTTTTCGACCTTGCCGAGATGCCTGCGGAAGCGACCTGCAAATTGCAGGAATTCCTTGATGAACATGGCCGCAATCACGAAAGGCAACGTCAACCCAATGCCAAAGACAAAGAGCAACCCGATGCCTTGATAGGCCGTTTGCTCAAATGACGCGGTCATAACAACAGCCGCCAAAACGCCGCCGACACAGGGTGTCCACCCTGCCGCAAAGGCAAGCCCAACGATGTAGGAGCCAATGAGAGACATGTTATTTGTATCCCCCGCATTCACTTGGAATTGTCTGTTCAAAATGCCGATTTTCAATACGCCTAAAAAATGCAGACCAAGAACAAAGATAATCGCTGCCGACAGAATCCGAAATTCATCTTGATAAGCGCGGAACTGCTGAGACACAGCAAAGGCTGCCGCCCCAAGAAGCACAAACACAGTAATGATCCCAAGAGAGAACATGATGGACGACAGAACCGCCTTTTTGCGCACCCCGTCAGGCAAAGCGCCGTCGTCTGACAGAACAGCTAACCCTGTCCCCGCCATATAGCTGAGGTAAAATGGGACAATGGGCAAAATACAGGGCGAAAAGAAAACAAGCAGCCCCCCAGTAAATGCGCTCCAGATAGACAGGTCTGGCATAACTGCGTTCCTTGAATAATTCACATATTCATATTATGTTGTTTAAAACCTATAACGTCAATCGAGTGTTTCTATGCGGCCATTTCTTACAGCAATCTTTTTGTCCTTCTGGTCGCTTTACGCAGCCGCTGTCGGAGCCGTCGAACTCATCATGGTTGAACAACCCGGATGCGTCTATTGTCGTCAATGGAACAAAGACCTCGCACCGATTTACCCTAAAACAGAAGTAGGTCAATTTGCCCCTCTGCGACACGTTAAACTTAGCGAGATACGCGGCGGTGACCTTGATCTCAACTCACCCGTTATCTTCACCCCGACATTTTTATTGATCGAGGGAAACGTCGAAATTGGCCGTCTAGAAGGATACGCGAGCGAGGATTTCTTTTGGCCGATGCTAGAACTATTACTCGAAGATAAAACAGACTTTCAGGGATCCACAAAATGATACGCTCTACTGTTCTCGTCGCGGCCCTAGCCGCAAGCCCAACAGTTGCCGAAGAGGCCTTTGTCAATCATCAGACAATAACACCTGAGTTGGCTAACACGATGGCTATTGCGACGATGGAGCATTGTCGCGATTTAGGGGCGCAAGTTGGCGTGACAGTTGTGGATCGTTTTGGCATTCCTCAAGCCTATATCCGCGATCGATTTGCAGGCATGCATTCCTATGAAACCTCGCGTCGCAAAGCATGGACAGCCGTAAGCTTTCGCAGCTCAACATCTGATCTCTCTGAGGCAACTGAAGCTGGCAAAGACGCCTTTGGCATTCGCTTCCTCAGTGAAGCCTTGCCTCTGGGGGGTGGCCTCGTCGTCTATTCAGGCGACGGCGCAATTGTAGCGGGCATCGGCGTGTCCGGCGCACCAAGCCCCGAAATGGACGAAACTTGCGCACAAGCGGGTATCAATGCGATAGAAGACGACATAGCCTTTTGATTCGCAGAGGAACCAGCGCGTTAGCAAAGGACCCGCTTATGGTACTACCGGTACTCTCCGAGAATATGTCGGAACAAGAAATTGATGCCGTCGTTGAAAAAGCAACGACCGCCTCTGGATTCCTGAAAGCCATCAGCCACGAAGGCCGATTGATGATCTTGTGTCACCTCGTCAGTGGTGAAAAATCCGTAACCGAATTAGAAGACCTGATTTCCGCAAGGCAAGCCGCTGTGTCACAACAGCTCTCACGCCTGCGCCTCGAAGGATTGGTGATCCCACGGCGCGATGGCAAGACGATTTATTACCGCCTCGCCGATGACAAACCCAAGCGCGTTTTAGAAGTGGTCTATGATTTGTTCTGCAAAGATGAACCAAACTAAAATATTGATTTCTTGAAACGAATACTCCTACAGTACCCCAACAAATTGTGAGGCACCCATGTTCGAGTTCGCGTCTGAAAATACGATATTAGCCTTGATCGGGATCATTGGCGGCACCCTTCTGGGGCTTGCGGCGCGCATTGGTCGGTTTTGTACATTAGGGGCGCTCGAAGACTTCATCTACGGGGGGAATGATACGCGCATGCGCATGTGGGGTATTTCTATCGGAGCCTCCATCATGGGTGTCTTTGGCCTATCTGCCCTTGGAATATTTGATCCGACGCAATCCCTCTACCTTGTTCAAAGCGCGAATATCATCGCAGCCATAATAGGGGGTTTGATGTTTGGCTATGGCATGGCGCTATGTGGGAATTGTGGCTACGGCGCTTTGGCGCGATTGGGCGGCGGCGATCTAAGGTCTTTTGTCATTGTGATCATTATGGGTATCTCTGCCTATGTTGTTTTGTCTGGCCCTTTAGCCCCCTTGCGGATCACTCTGTTTCCTCCGATCGAAAATACAGGCACACCCGATGGAATCGCGCATATGCTCGCCTCTGCTCTTGGCATGTCGTCGCAGATTATCGGCGGCCTCATTGGCGCAGTGATCGTCATCGCAATGCTGTTCAATCGCACCTTCCGCCAAGATATAAAATCCGTCTTTTGGGCGTTAATTGTTGCGGTTGCAATTGTTTCCGCTTGGATCGGAACGCATTGGGTTGCTGATGTTGGGTTTGCTGCGACACCAGTCGTCTCGCACACGTTTTCCGCCCCTGTTGGTGATACAATTGTTTATGCAATGCTCGGAAGCGCCCTAAGCCCAAATTTTGCAATTGGCTCAGTGTCTGGCGTCTTAATCGGAGCCTTTATTGGCTCTCTCTTCAAAGGACATTTCCGATGGGAAGCCTGCGAAGACCCCCGTGAATTGCGCCGCCAAATCATCGGTGCCGCTATCATGGGCGCAGGTGCCGTCATTGCTATGGGATGCTCTGTTGGGCAAGGGATATCGGCCTTTAGTGTGCTTGCCCTCACAGCGCCTATTACGTTTGCGTCGATATTTGCTGGCGCATGGTTTGGTCTGCGCCAACTTATCGAAGGGTTCAATCGGATCGATTGAACAGTTAATTTTTAAGATGTTTCATGCAATCGCGCGACGTAACGCGCCATTGTATCAACCTCGAGATTGACTTTGTCGCCTTCGGCCATCTCGCCCCAAGTGGTCACTTTTTTGGTATGGGGAACAAAGTTTACGCCAAATTCATCGCCCTCAACTTCGTTGACTGTCAAGGATGTGCCGTTCAAGGTAATTGACCCTTTGGAGGCAATAAATCGCGATAATGCAGGTGTGGTTTTGATTGTAACACGCGTGCTATCACCTTCATCGAGGATTTTGACGATCTCAGCCACGTCATCCACGTGCCCAGATACAATATGCCCGCCCAGCTCATCACCAACCTTAAGTGCGCGTTCAAGATTAACCCGTGCCCCAACCGTCCAAGTCCCAATATTGGTTTTTGAAACACTCTCGGCACTAATTTCGACGTCAAACCAATCTGGACCCAATTCAATCGCGGTGAGGCACACACCATTGCACGCGATAGAGGCCCCGATATCGATTCCGCCTGTGTCATAAGACGTTTTGATGCGCGCTCTGAGATCACCCCGTTGCTCTAATTCAACGATTTCACCCATATCCGTGACTATTCCAGTGAACATTTTAACAATTTTCCCCTTAGATTACCTAAGCTTTGCCGTATTTTTGCCGAAATACCTAAATAGACCAGACTTAGTTTGGTATGTCTTTGTTATGGAGTAAAGATTAGAAATGAACAACGCTTTCACAAATGTGATGTTCAAAAATCGGGTATTTTTATTCCTGCAGGGACCCCATGGGCCGTTCTTTGATCAGCTCGCAACCATGCTAACCAAAGCAAAGGCAGAGGTTTGGCGAATTGGGTTTAACCAAGGAGATGCCTATTTTTGGCGTAACCCTGAACGATTTATTGGCTTTAACGATACTTTGGACCACTGGGAGACGTTTTTTGAAACGACAGTGGACGGGAAATCTGTCACGGACATTGTGCTTTATGGCGACACACGCGCTATTCATGCGCAAGCTATCGCAATTGCCAAAGCCAAAAACATAACAGTTCACGTTTTTGAAGAAGGATACCTGCGCCCCTATTGGTTTACCTATGAGCGAAATGGAGCGAACGGACATTCCAAGTTGATGGATATGACCGTGGATCAAATGCGCGAAGATTTGGAAAATTCCACTTTGGAAATGCCTCTTCCGCCTGCGCATTGGGACGATACACGTCAACATGTGTTTTATGGCGCGCTCTATCATTGGCACGTGATGTTTCGAAACCGCAAGTTTCCCAACTTCCGCCCTCATCGTACCTTGACCGTGGCGCAAGAGTTCAAGCTTTATGTCAAGCGGCTTGGGATGATGCCGTTCCATTCCATCCGCCGTGCCTTGGCAACACGCAAAATTCATCGCGGTGGTTTCCCTTATCACTTGGTTTTATTGCAATTGGAACACGACGCCTCGTTTCAAATGCACTCCCCTTTTGACACCATGACAGACTTCTTAACGCTTTGTGTTGAGAACTTTGCCAAGGGGGCCCCATCGCATCATCACCTTGTGTTCAAGGCACATCCCCTCGAAGATGGTCGTGCAAAAATCAGTGACGCGCTAAAAACTCTGGCCAAAGACTACGGTCTCGAAGATCGCATTCACTATGTGCGCGGTGGGAAACTGGCCAAGCTGTTGAATGATGCACGCACTGCGGTGACGGTGAATTCAACCGCAGGACAACAAGTCCTCTGGCGCGGCATACCTCTCAAAGCTTTTGGCAAGGCCGTCTATTCAAAACCTGAATTCATGTCTGATCAATCTTTGGCAGAATTTTTCGCGGCCCCCACGCGACCCGACAACCGCGCTTACAAGGAATTTCGTCGCTATTTGATGGAAACCAGTCAGGTTCCAGGCGGGTTTTATTCCTCAAAAGGGCGTCGCCAAGCCCTCAGACTCGTTATAGATATGATGCTCAGCGACGAGGACCCGTATGAGGCGCTGAAATCAGGCCACGCGGCACCAAGGCAACAGTTGCGAGCAGTGAACTAAGCCCAAATCAGCAAAAGTCTTTTCAACTCATAGTTTTTTCGCTATCCTAAAAAAAATATAAAAAAATTAGGTCGAGGAGACCGAGCAGTGAAATCGAATACAACCCGATGGGCGAAGGCAGTCGCCCTAGTGTCCGTTGTGGCAATACTGGGGTCCTGTGGACTTCCCCGTGTTGGCCCAAACAAACGCGAAATCTTTGAAGGATCTGTACAGCGCCAAGGCGATGCATTCGTGATTGACGTCAACGACCATGTCACACGCGCAACAGCCGTGCGCCCCTCGCTTGGGTTTAGTAAATCTTTTCGTAACGCCGCCGTCGTCGGATCCGACACAATTAGACCGGGTGATACACTTGGATTGACCATTTGGGAAAACGTAGACGACGCTCTTTTGGCACCGCAAGGAACCAATGCAACCGCCTTGGAAGAAGTCCAAGTTGACGGGGCTGGGTTCATCTTTGTCCCCTATGCCGGCCGGATCAAAGCTTCGGGCAATTCCCCCGAAGCCGTCCGCCGCGTGATTGCAAACAAACTAAAAGATCAAACACCTGATCCCCAAGTCCAAGTGCGCCGCTTAGCGGGCGATGGATCGACTGTATCCTTGATCGGAGCCGTTGGAGGACAAGGTGTCTATGCGATTGAACGCCCAACCCGCACGCTATCGACAATGTTGGCGCGTGCTGGCGGTGTGACCATCGTTCCAGAAGTCGCGCAAGTGACCCTCATCCGAGGCAACAAGCGTGAAAAAATCTGGTTCCAAGATTTATATGACAATCCAGACATGGATATCGCCCTTCGCGGTGGGGATCGTATTTTGGTGGAAACCGATACACGTGCCTTTACCTCAATGGGGGCAACGGGCGCGCAAGCACGCGTTCCTTTCCCGACCCAAACTATTTCAGCCATCGAAGCCTTGGCTGAGGTTGGCGGTCTTTCCGCAATAAACGCGGATCCCAAAGGTATCTTTGTTTTCCGCAACGAACCTGCAGAAATTGCGAACCAAGTTATGGGGCGCGATGATCTAGAGGGCGCACAACGGATGGTCTATGTCTTGGACCTGACAAAACCGAATGGCATGTTCATGGCACGTGATTTTGTGATCCGTGATCAAGACACGGTTTACGTCACCGAAGCGCCATTCTCACAATGGAACAAAGCGATTGCTGCAACAACTGGGTCGCTCTCTGCGGTGAATACACTTAACAGCTCTGTGTCGACCCTCTCAGGTCAGTAATAACAATGCACTCACGCTCACAAAGCCCGCGCAAGCCCCGTTCGCTTACGCGGGCTTTTGCATTCAATGGCGGCTTTTTCACTCAGAAAACCACGCGCCGCATTTTGAACCTCGCAGGCTATCAGATCAAAGCAGGCTGGCCCTCGCCCAAAGATAGCGTTGTGATCTGGGGCAATTCTCCGACGGCGCATCGTGGCAAACAGGTGGCCGCAAAACAGGGCTGTTCGCTCATCACCGTCGAAGATGCCTTTCTGCGCAGCCTCTTTCCAACCAAGGTTCAGGGCGAGGCGGCCATGGGCCTCTTGATTGATCATTCTGGCGTGCATTTCGATCCCTCTTCTACACCCTCGGATTTGGAACACCTCCTTGCTACAGATCCCTTGGATGACAGCGCGGTTTTGCAGCGTGCAAAATTGGCGATAGAGCGGATAACACAGTCGCACCTTAGCAAATACACGGCAACTGACCTTGATCTGCCCTGTCCCGAGGCGGGATATGTGTTGGTGATTGATCAAGCGCGCGATGATGCCTCAGTTACCGCGTCAAAAGGCAATCCCGCGCTCTTTGCGGAAATGCTCTATTATGCGCAAGAGGAACATCCCAACACACGCATTGTGATCAAGACCCACCCAGAAACCAATAGCGGCTTGCGACAGGGCTATTATGAGCCTGAGCATTGCACTACGGATCATATCTCTTTACTGAGCGACCCTGTGTCCCCATTTGCTTTGCTCGAAGGGGCGATTGCGGTTTACACAGTGTCCTCACAATTCGGGTTTGAAGCCATCATGATGGGCCATAAACCGCGTGTCTTTGGCCAGCCGTTTTATGCAGGCTGGGGATTGAGCGATGATCAGTTCCCCCTCCAGCGCCGCCAACGCAAGCTCACCAAAGCGCAATTATTCGCTGCTGCTATGATCCTCTATCCCACATGGTATGATCCCTATCACGACCGCCTCTGCGCGCTCGAAGATGTCATTGCCGCGCTTGAGGCACGCACCCGTGCATGGCGCGAGGATCGACATGGCTGGAGCGGGGCCCACATCCGTTTGTGGAAACGTAAATATTTCCAAGACATCTTTGGCCGCTATAAAAAGATGGTCTTTCAGGATGCCCCCCGACCTGATCGCCCTCATATGATTTGGGCAGGCAAAAGCCAGCCAGAGGATCAACACACCCGTGTCGAAGACGGATTTATCCGCTCCAAATGGCTTGGCGCGACATTGGTGCCACCTTTGTCTTTGGTCTGTGATGATTTGGGGATCTACTATGATCCAACCAAGCTCAGCCGTCTGGAACAGATCATCCTGTCTGCGCCCCTCTTGAGACCAGATCAACAAAGGCGCGCAGAGCGTATCAGAGAACGCCTTTGTGCCACCTCGCTTAGCAAATATAACCTCGACGGTGTCGATTATGAGCTCCCAGAAGGCCACAAAATTTTGGTCCCGGGTCAAGTCGAAGATGATGCCTCAATTCGCACAGGCACGTCCCATGTGCGAACGAACTTGGACTTGCTCAAGGCCGTGCGCGCCGCGAACCCTGAGGCCGTGATCATTTACAAACCCCATCCCGATGTCGAAACGGGTCTGCGTATTGGTGCAGTGGCGTCAGAAGTGGCCTTGGCCTATGCCGATCTCATCGCCGACACAGGGGACGCAATCGCGCTTATTAACCAAGTGGACGAGGTCCATACCATGACCTCCCTCATGGGGTTTGAAGCCTTGGTGCGCGGCAAAAGGGTCACAACCTATGGCGCGCCGTTTTATGCAGGATGGGGGCTGACAACGGACCTTGGCAAAATCCCCGCCCGCCGACATGCCCGCATTGATCTGGACCGCCTGCTTCATGCCACGCTCATTGAGTATCCGCGTTACTTTGATCCGAAAACCAAACAGGCTTGCCCGATTGAAGTTGTCTTGGATCGAATAGAGGCCTCCGATATTCCCGCGGCCCATTGGGGCACACGCATCTTGGCCAAGGCCCAAGGGATCATGGCCAGCGCACAGCCATTTTGGCGCTAGGGCGCGCGGTTCCACACATGCAGGACATCTGGACCAATTGGGCGCGTCTGCGCCAGCGTGAAACGTTGCGCGCTTGCAAGCCGCGTGAGACCAAGCGGACCAATCGAGGAGCGTCCTTCAGACCCAATCACAACACCTGCGCTAAATCCAATCAGCTCATCCACCACATCCGCCTGTAACAAGGAGGCCGCCAATGTGCCGCCACCTTCGCAAAAGACCCGTGTGATCCCCTTGTCCCCAAGCGCGTTCATAACAGAGCGCATATCCAACCCTTGCGCGGTCTCACGGCATTCGATCAATACCGCCCCTAACCCAAGCCACGCAGATTTAAGATCCTCACTCACCCGTGGACCATGACAGAGCCAAAGCGGTGTTTGCGCGGCCGTTTGAGCCAATTTACCAGACATCGGAAGATCAAGATTGCGCGAGGCGACAACACGCACAGGATGGTGATCAATACCCAAATCCCGTACGGTGAGCGAGGGATCATCATCCCGCGCCGTTCCCCCACCAATCAAGACCGCATCATGCGTTGCCCGCATCAAATGAACCAACCGCCGCGCGGGGGCATCAGTAATCCACTGGCTGTCCCCAGTCGCGGTTGCAATCCGCCCATCAAAGCTTGAGGCCAACTTGAGGCAGAGCATGGGACGGCCTTCATCACAGCGCAAAAAGAAGCCCCTGTGATCCTGCGCAGCACGCTCAGCCAGAACCCCTGTCCTGACGGGAATACCCGCAGCGCGCAGCATATCAAACCCACGTCCATCGACGCGTGGATCATGATCCGCAAGGGCCGCAACCACATGTCCGACTTGAGCGTCAATCAAGGTCTGAGCACAGGGCGGGGTTTGACCAACATGTGAGCACGGTTCCAAGGTCACATAAACAGTTGCGCCCATAGCGTCGGCCCCAGCTTGAGCCAAGGCCTGAGGTTCGGCATGAGGGCGCCCCCCATCAGCGGTCCAGCCACGCCCGATGACGCGACCATCTTTGACAATCACACATCCAACTGATGGGTTAGGCCATGTCTGACCAAGCCCACGACGGCCCAAACTAAGGGCCATCGCCATAAATTTCTCATGCGACACGGCGACAATTAGCTTTCTTTTTCGACGTCTGGACGGAGCTCAGAAACAAATTTGTCAAAGTCATCCGCCGCTTGGAAGTTCTTGTAAACACTCGCAAAACGCACGTAAGCAACGGTATCAATACGCGCCAAAGCCTCCATGACGATTTCACCGATCATCTTGGAATTGATATCCGTTTCGCCCATGCTTTCCAAACGACGTACAATACCAGAGATCATCTGATCCATACGATCATGTTCCACTGGGCGTTTTTGCAAAGCGATGCGGATAGAGCGTTCAAGCTTATCCCGATCAAAGTCTTCGCGACGGCCATTGGTTTTGATCACTACCAGATCCCGCAATTGCACGCGTTCATATGTCGTGAAACGGCCTCCGCAGGCTGAACAAAACCGGCGACGGCGAATAGAGACGTGATCCTCAGCGGGACGTGAATCCTTTACCTGCGTATCGATATTACCGCAAAACGGACAACGCATAGCATTTCCTTTCTCTCAATGGTCTGCCTCATATATCTTGGTCTTTAGCCAAGTTATCCACAGGCAGTATAGGACAGCAACAACAATTTGGGTAGAGGGGAAATTTCTGCGCTAAATAAGCCAACAAACTCACAAAATTTAACCGATTTATCCAGACAGATAAGCGCGAATACGTCGATCATGCGGGGCATCACGATGTTCGAACACATAGATGCCCTGCCATGTTCCCAAACAGAGGCGCCCATCAATCACTGGGATCGAGAGCGATACAGGCATCATCGCGGCCTTGATATGGGCAGGCATGTCATCTGGCCCCTCATAGGTATGGGTGAGATAGTGCATGCTGGGATCCGTTGTCGGAGGAACGAGGCGGTGAAAGAACTCAGCGAGATCAGATTTCACCTCAGGATCCGCATTCTCTTGGATCAAAAGACTGGCAGAGGTGTGGCGAATAAACAGGGTCAACAGCCCCGTCCCCTGAACCCAATCCGACACCTCTCGCGTAAATTCATAAAGCCCTTGGCCCTTTGTCAAAATCGAAAATTCCGTAGTCTGTTTCATGTCGGTATTGGGTCGGTATGTGTCACGCGTTTTCAATGCGTCGGCGGCGCGTATCAAGCATTTCATTTTCATACAACCAACTTGTCGGACCGCTCACTGTTTTCCAATTCTTGCCAAGTCTGTGATAGACGCGCAAGGCCGCGTCCGAGAGGCTCACTAATTCGCCCTCAAACTCAACTTGCTTAGAATTGACAACCTGACACGTCGCCGCCTCGTCGCCTGTATGAACCAAGGTGGCACCAATCGGAACATTAACTATTGCAAAATTGAACGGGGATCGCCGCTCTATCGTCTCTTTGATTGCGGCACGCGCCTCATCGTCAATCACATCCTCAACAGTAATTTCCCGAAGGGCAGCCAGCTTGAGGGCCGAGGCCACACGCTCGGGTGCAATTTCAAAAAACTCGCGCGATTTGCGCGTGCGACGATCTGCGAAGGCATCGTGCAGAAGACGTTCAACAACGTCACAATTTTCTACTTCAGCTGCGAAAAAACATTCAAACGGCAAAGGGAGGGATGTGACATCTAATTGCTTTAGGCGTTGCGACAATGACTTTTTAGTTTTTCCAATTTTCACATAGCCTTGCATGGCTTCGTTCGTCAGAATGTAAATTATGTCTGGCATGTTATTTTCCTAAACTACATTTAGATGCAATTGAGTTTGGGTTAGTCCTCGCCCAAAACGTCAACGTCTCCGTCCTCCGTATCGTCGTCCAATCGACGTCGGACATTTTCATCCGTCAATTCAACAGCTCCCGCAAAGAAGCTTGCAGCGGCAAGCATTGGCACCACAAAGACCATCTTATCCGTCACCAAAGCCACAAGCCACGTGGGAATGAGGACTACGGCGGCCTTGATGCCCGCTATTTTTAAATTTTCAATTTTCATAATACAGATCAATATGCAAAATTTTTGCGTCTGTCGAAAGGCCCCAATTTGGGGCCTTTTTTAGTCCTGCTTGTCTGGGTCTTCTTGTCCAATGCCTTTGAAAACAGATTTCAAGGGGAAGGCCCAAAGAACCCCCAAGACAATATAGACGATCAATTGGATCAGCTTGTTTTGAATGCCAAACAGATCGATCACATTGACTGAGATCACGATGTAGAGCGGCAATCCAACCAACAAGATGATCAAGGACCACCGACGACGGGCTTTGTAACTTAACGCCATCAGTCTTGGAACGGGTCAGTGACAAGGATTGTGTCTTCTCGCTCTGGCGAGGTCGACAACATCGAAACAGGGCACTCAATCAGCTCTTCGACACGACGCACGTATTTGATCGCGTTTGCAGGCAAATCCGCCCAGCTGCGCGCACCTTCTGTGCTTTCGCTCCACCCATCCATTTCTTCATAGATCGGTGTGCAGCGTGCTTGTTGATCCGCTGCAGTTGGCAAGTAATCCAAACGTTTTCCGTCTAGATCATATCCAACACAAATTTTGAGCCGCTCAAACCCGTCCAAAACATCTAGTTTTGTCAGGGAAATACCTGTCACACCCGACGTCGCGCATGTTTGGCGCACAAGAACCGCATCAAACCAACCACAGCGACGTTTGCGACCTGTTGTCGTTCCGAATTCGTGGCCCCGTTCGCCCAAGCGTTGACCATCCGCGTCATCAAGCTCCGTCGGGAACGGCCCCTCACCAACGCGGGTTGTATAGGCTTTCACAATGCCGAGCACAAAATCAATGCCACCTGGCCCGATACCTGTGCCAGTGGCCGCTTGGCCCGCGATTACGTTTGAGGACGTCACAAATGGATAGGTCCCAAAATCAATATCCAACAAAGCGCCTTGCGCCCCTTCGAACAAAATCCGCTTACCTGCTTTGCGTTTTTCGTTAAGGACCTTCCAAACGGGGGCAGCATATTCCAAAATCTGTGGCGCAATGTCATTGAGCTTTTGCAATAGCTCATCGCGATCAACAGGCTCTAGGCCCATGCCGCGGCGCAATGTGTCGTGATGCTGAAGCATACGATCAACGCGCGCCTCTAACGTGGCTCGATCTGCAAGGTCCGCAACACGAATAGCGCGACGGCCCACTTTGTCTTCATAGGCTGGCCCAATACCTCGCCCAGTGGTTCCGATTTTCGCAACCGAGTTTTGATTCTCGCGCGCACGGTCCAATTCGCCGTGAACTGGCAAAATCAACGGCGTGTTTTCCGCAATCATCAGCGTTTCAGGGGAAATCGTGACGCCTTGAGCGCGGACAGTTTCGATTTCGGTCAATAAATGCCACGGATCCAAGACAACGCCATTTCCGATAACAGAGAGCTTGCCACCGCGCACAACGCCAGACGGCAAAGCGTGCAATTTATAGACATTTCCATCGATAACCAAAGTGTGGCCCGCATTGTGGCCCCCTTGGAAGCGCGCAATCACATCGGCACGTTCACTAAGCCAGTCTACAATTTTGCCTTTGCCTTCGTCGCCCCATTGAGCGCCGACAACCACTACGTTAGCCATATTGGACCTTTCTGAATACGCGTGAAACCCGCGTCGATATAACTGGACATGTCAGTGAAAGAAACCTCGAAATTGCCGCAGGACTAGACACTCCTGATAAAATTCGCATTCTAACCCTAACTTTTGTGAGGGATAGCAATGGGATTCTTGGTTCGGTGGGCAATCGCCTTCTTTTTAATTGCGGCAACATATAACCCGACTCAGTGGAACTATGTTCAATGGGCCGTGGCAAATTTTAGCGAAAATTTACCTATGGTGACGTTGTTTGGATTGTTGTTGGCTGTTGGCTACATCATCTATTTGCGCGCAACGCTGCGCTCTATCGGCGTGTTTGGCATGGGCTTAGTCTTGGCGATATTAGCCGCCTTGGCATGGGTGCTCTATGATTTAGGTTGGTTAGATATAAGGAATGCCGCCTTCAATCTCTGGCTTGGGAATATCGCCGCGAGCCTCGTGTTGGGCCTTGGTCTTAGCTGGTCACACATTCGCCGCGCAATCAGTGGGCAATCCGACATGGATGATGTTTCTGACTGAACGCAGCGCTTAGAAGTGGCGCAGACCTACCTCTTTTGTTGAAAATTCGCCAATTCCCATCGCTCTTTCGCAATCAAGCCTTGCCCATTGCGTAAATCTTTCTTATCTAGCGCGCTGAAACAGACTTCGCGGGGCCTTATGGAAAACGTCATTCTTACCATCCACCTAATCTTGGCACTTGCTCTTGTGGGCGTCGTTCTTTTGCAACGCTCCGAAGGTGGGGGCCTCGGAATGGGCGGCGGCGGTGATGGCGCCATGTCAGGACGCAGCGCAGCAACGGCGCTCACCAAGGTCACATGGTTCCTTGCGATTGCGTTTATCATCACATCGCTCACGCTTACGGTAATCGCAGCTCAGAATTCGGCTGGATCGTCTGTCTTTGATCGCTTGGGCACAGCCCCAGCTGTAGAAGAGAGCACACCAGCCCTTCCGGACACGGATGCCCTTCTTCCGCCAAGCGCGGATGATGCGGCGCCCCTCGTTCCAAGCGCTAACTAATACCACTACCCCTTGAGGGTAGCCAAAAGGCCGCAACATTATCTTGCGGTCTTATTGCATTAATGCTGCGAATCCTTTATGTCTCAAGTCCCGTGGTACTGTGATTTTTTCAAATCACTTTGGACGCCATATTGCGATACGCTAGACGCCAACTTCACGGGAGCGCCCATACATGGCTAGATTTGTTTTCATCACAGGTGGTGTTGTTTCATCATTGGGCAAAGGATTGGCCTCAGCCGCTCTTGGGGCGTTGCTTCAAGCGCGTGGCTACAGCGTTCGTTTGCGCAAGCTTGATCCCTATTTGAACGTTGATCCTGGTACGATGAGCCCGTTTGAGCATGGCGAAGTCTTTGTCACAGACGATGGCGCAGAAACGGACTTAGACTTGGGCCATTATGAGCGTTTCACAGGTGTACCTGCTCGCAAGACTGATTCCATTTCGTCAGGCCGCGTCTATTCCACTGTTTTGGAAAAAGAGCGTCGTGGGGATTATCTAGGAAAAACGATCCAAGTGATCCCGCATGTGACCAATGAAATCAAAGACTTTATCTCAATTGGTGAAGACGAAGTTGATTTCATGCTTTGTGAAATTGGGGGCACCGTTGGTGACATTGAGGGGCTTCCGTTTTTCGAAGCCATCCGCCAATTTTCCCAAGATAAACCCCGCGGTCAGTGTATCTTTATGCATCTGACGCTGCTCCCTTGGATCAAAGCCAGCGGGGAGCTCAAAACCAAGCCGACACAGCACTCGGTCAAAGAATTGCGCTCGATCGGCATTGCGCCTGATATTTTGGTATGCCGCTCCGAAGGCCCAATTCCTGCGAAAGAGCGCGAAAAACTGGCGCTTTTCTGTAACGTGCGCCCCGATAGCGTCATTGCAGCGCAAGATTTGAAATCCATCTACGAAGCCCCCCTTGCCTATCACCGTGAAGGCTTGGATCAGGCGGTGCTTGATGCCTTTGGCATTGCCCCCGCGCCCAAACCTGAATTGTCCCGCTGGGAAGATGTGGCGGATCGCATTTACAACCCTGAAGGCGACGTCAACATTGCAATCGTAGGCAAATACACTCAGCTCGAAGATGCCTATAAGTCTATTGCCGAGGCCTTGACCCATGGCGGCATGGCCAACCGCGTCAAAGTCAACGTCAAATGGGTCGATGCCGAAATCTTCGACAAAGAAGACGCCACCCCCTATTTGCAAGGGTTCCACGCCATCTTGGTTCCCGGTGGATTTGGCGAACGCGGCACAGAAGGCAAAATCAAAGCCGCCGAATTTGCCCGTGTTCACAAAATTCCCTATCTTGGAATTTGTTTGGGCATGCAAATGGCTGTTATCGAAGCCGCGCGCAATGTTGCAGGCGTCACGGATGCCGGATCTGAGGAATTCGATCACGAAGCGGGCGAACGTCGGTTTGAACCTGTTGTCTATCACCTCAAAGAATGGGTGCAGGGCAATCACAAGGTCGCACGCAAAGTGGACGATGACAAAGGCGGGACAATGCGCCTTGGTGCCTATGACGCCGCGCTGACTGAGGGATCGAAAGTTGCCGAAGTCTATGGGGCCGCAACCATCGAAGAGCGTCACCGCCACCGCTATGAAGTGGACACCAAATACAAAGAGCAGCTGGAAAATGTGGGTCTTACCTTCTCTGGCATGTCGCCAGATGGCAAACTGCCTGAAATTGTAGAATGGTCAGACCACCCTTGGTTTATCGGCGTTCAATTCCACCCCGAGCTTAAATCAAAACCCTTTGAACCCCATCCTTTGTTCAAAGATTTTGTACGGGCCGCAAAAGAAAACTCGCGCCTCGTTTAACGGCGCGCGATCCTTATGCTGTCGTATCAACATATCTTTCACGCGGGCAACTTGGCCGATGTCCATAAACACGCCACTCTTGCGGCGTGCTTGTCCTATTTGACCCGAAAAGATAAACCGATCAGCTATATCGAAACGCATTCTGGGCGGGCGTTGTATCATTTGGACGATCAAGCCGCGTTGAAAACGGGCGAAGCGGAGCAAGGTATTCGTGTGGCACAAGAGCGTGATTGGTTTTCGCCTCAGCACCCCTATGCCAAGGTTCTAGATACCTGTCGCGCCGATCATGGTGCAACGGCCTATCCCGGCTCGCCGATGATTGCGGAACAAATTTTACGAGACACAGATACGCTTCACCTTGCTGAATTACACCCGCAAGAAGCAGACGCGCTTCGGTATGTTATTCCTGCCGCCAATGTTTATCAGCAAGATGGCTTTGAAATGGCGCTTTCTATTACGCCACCAACGCCACGGCGGGGGGTGATGTTGATTGACCCATCATATGAAATCAAAACGGATTACGGCTTGATCCCTGATTTCATTGGGAAAGTGAACAAAAAATGGAATGTTGGGGTCATCTTGTTATGGTACCCACTCCTAACATCCAACGCCCACAAACCGATGATCACCGCGCTTCAACATCAGTTTGACGATGCCATCACGCATGAAGTGACCTTCCCCCCTGCGCGAGACGGACATCGCATGATTGGCTCTGGATTGTTCATGATTAACGCGCCCTTTGGGATTGACGCGGAACTCAACACTCTCAGCCGACAGTTTGCAAAACTCGGATCATAGATCCTGCACAGCCAGGGTCTGACTGCGGCTTTGCCCTTGCGACTTGGCGAAACTTGCCCCACTTATATAGTCAAACATAAGAGAGATATGAGATGCCCAAAGGATATTGGATAGGCCACGTCGTGGTCGATGACCCCAAAGCATATGAAGCCTATCGCGCGGCCAACGCCGAAGCCTTCGAGAAATATAATGCGACATTTCTCGTACGCGGTGGATCGCAAGAGGTCAAAGAAGGTCAGGCAAAACCCCGCACTGTCGTCCTTGAATTCCCAAGCTATCAAGACGCTTTGGATTGCTACAATAGCCCTGAATATCAACGCGCTTTTGCGATTAGGGCTCCGATTTCAATGGCGGATATGGTTATTGTAGAAGGATATGACGCGTAATGTTTGCTGCTTTTTTGAAAACACTTCTGGATGGACCGCAATCCCCCCTCGCCCCCCAAGATGCCAAACTATCGCTCGCCGCATTGATGGTGCGCATTGCGCGCTCTGACGGGAGCTACGACACAGAAGAAATTGCCACAATCGATACACTCTTGGGAGCGCGATATGCGATGGAGGCAACAGACGTTGTCAAATTACGCAAGGACGCCGAAACCCTTGAAAGCGAAGCCCCCGACACTGTGCGATTTACCCGTGCAATCAAAGATGCCGTTGCCTATGAAGATCGTATCGCGGTTATCGAAGATTTATGGAGCATCGTCTTGGCTGATGGAGTTCGTGACGCCCAAGAAGATTCCCTTGTGCGCCTTGTTGCCTCGCTTTTGGGCGTAAGTGATGTTGACAGCGCAACAGCCCGCCAAAAGGTATCGCGCAACGCATGATAGCCGCTTTGCCAATGTATGACCGCGTAGAAACACGCGAGGAAACAGATCGGTTTTGGTCCCTCATCAGCCAAGGAACAGGTTTTTCATCCCTATCTTTGTCACAGGATCAAGACCTCTGGGACATTTGGCGCCACCCTGAATTGATCCTCGCCCAAACATGCGGCATGCCCTTTCGCGTCTCCTTGCGGGAGAGCGTAAACTACGTGATCACACCCGATTATGCTTTGGACGGATGCCCAGCGGGATACTACAATAGCGTGTTCTTGGCGCGATGCTCTGAAACACGTGACCTCTCGCAGATCGTCAAAGGAACATATGCCTATAACGAAGCGCTCTCGCAATCTGGATGGGCCGGTCCGATAACACATCTGCTGCAATCAGGATTGAAACCGACTAAACTTGTGCAAAGTCACGCCCATGTCGCATCTGCTTTGATGGTCGCACAGGGAGAGGCCGATTATTGCGCCATAGATGCGCATTCATGGCGCCTTATTCAACGATATGACGCCTTTGCCGCAGATCTTTGTGAATTGGAGCGCACCCAACCGACGCCTGCGTTGCCCTATATTTGTTCAAAACAGACTGATTCTTCCCAGATCGAGTCGCGCGTTTTGAACGCATTCCAGCAACTTTCGCCCAAAGACCGCGCGACGTTAGGACTTAATGGATTTATAAAAATAGACCCACGTCGTTATTTTGACGTTCCCACCCCACCAACACCTGACGAAATGACCAAAATCTCCGACATGTGTTGACGTTTTGGTCAATTAGTGTCGCATTGGGCGTTGCCATGCCCCCAAATTGATCCTTATTGTATGGTCACCACTAACAAGCCCACAGGAATCACGTGTCTGACCAAAGCCCCGTCATAGAAATTCGTAACCTTCACAAGGCCTATGGTGCGCTTGAGGTGATAAAGGGTGTCGATATCACGGCAAAGCGCGGTGATGTTGTATCCCTTATTGGATCCTCTGGATCAGGGAAATCGACATTGCTTCGGTGCGCAAATTTGTTAGAGGATAGCCAACAAGGGGATGTCTTGTTCAAAGGTGAACCTGTGACATGGCGCGGAACAGGGCTTAATCGCGTCCCCGCAGATCGCAACCAAGTTATGCGGATACGGACAAACCTCTCTATGGTGTTCCAACAGTTTAATCTCTGGGCGCATATGACGATTTTGCAAAACGTGATGGAAGCCCCGCTTACGGTTCTTAAACGTGACCCACAAGAGGTCGAGGTCGCCGCGCGCCAATATTTGGACAAGGTCGGCATCGGTGATAAATGTGATGTCTATCCAGCCCAGCTCTCTGGTGGCCAACAACAACGCGCCGCAATTGCGCGCGCGCTTTGTATGGAACCAGAAGCCCTCCTGTTTGATGAACCAACCTCCGCATTAGATCCAGAATTAGAACAAGAAGTGGTGAAAGTGATCAAAGATTTGGCGGCCGAAGGGCGGACAATGTTGATCGTGACGCATGACATGAAAATGGCCGCTGACGTGTCAGATCATGTTGTTTTCCTTCACCAAGGCTTGATCGAAGAGCAAGGCGCACCAACTGACCTATTTGGTGCGCCGAAATCAAGGCGACTCCAGCAGTTCCTAAGTTCGACTGTAGCCGCATAACCAACCTCTAGGGAGTAGAGACTATGAAAAACCTAATCTTAAGCACAGCAGCACTTGCTTTGACTGCAGGCGTTGCCCTCGCAGGAAGCCACTCTGTCGTTCGCATGGGCACCGAGGGCGCTTACCCTCCATACAACTTCATCGATGATAACGGTGAAGTTGCAGGCTTTGAGCGTGAATTGGGTGACGAGCTTTGCGCACGCGCGGAATTGACATGTGAGTGGGTCACAAACGACTGGGATAGCATTATCCCGAACCTCGTTTCTGGCAACTACGACACTATCATTGCTGGCATGTCCATCACGGATGAGCGCAAAGAGAAAATCGACTTCACAACAAACTACACACAGCCTGATCCATCTGCGTTCCTCGCAATGTCAGCGGATGTTGATTTTGCAGGCGGCGTTATCGCAGCACAATCCAACACAATCCAAGCAAGCTACATTGCGGAATCTGGCGCGACTTTGGTTGAATTCGCAACACCAGAAGAAACAGTTGCAGCAGTGAAAAACGGCGAAGCGGACGCGGTTCTTGCGGACAAAGCCTATTTGGAGCCAATCGCAGAGTCAGATGCAGACCTTTCAATCGTTGGTCAATCTGTTCTTATCGGTGGCGGCGTTGGCATGGGTCTTCGCAAATCCGATGCAGAGCTTCGTGACAAATTCACAGCTGCAATCGACTCTATGAAAGCAGACGGATCTTTGAACGCGTTGATCGAAAAGCACGGCATCGGCGAAAAATTCTAAGCTTTGCTTTATGAAATCGAGACCGGCCGCAGATTGCGTGCCGGTCTTTTTTGAATTTATACGATGTCTCAACACATACTTATAATCGGCCAAGGTATCTTGGGATCGTGTCTTGCCTATGAGGTGGCTCAGCGGCTTCCTAAGGCGCGGATTACCTGTGTTGCGTCACATCCTATCGGCAGTGGGGCCACAGCCAGCGGTGCCTCTTGGGGCTGGGTGAATGCCCATGTCGACAATGATCCCACTTATTTTCAATTCCGAAATGCGTCACGCCTTATGTGGCATGATCTGATACATCAACATCCTGATTTGGCGGCCCAGCGCCGTCCGAGCCTCGTTTTTGATTTATCTGATGATGCCTTACAGGATGCCTATCACACCCATCACGATTGGGGCTATCCAATCGCGATGGCGACACGCCAAGATATTTTGCGCGACCTCCCGTCGTTCCGAGGCGCGCCAGAATGCGCCCTTTTGACTCAGGATGAAGTCGGCGTCGAAACCGCGACCGTTGCGGATCAACTATTGGCGCTATCGCAAGCCAAGACAGTCACCGCGCACGTGCATGGCTTAATCAACGAGGGCACACAGATCACAGGCGCCATGACATCGAATGGTCCGATACTGGCCGATCATGTGATCTTGGCCGCAGGTCATGGCACGCCCGCGCTTTTGCAAACAGTTGGTGTTCCGTTTCATCTGGAACAGTCTCGCGGTCTTTTGGTACGTACTCAGCCAATTGATCCATTTCTCACGCATATGATCATGGGGCCTGATTTTCATGTCCGCCAAAGCGGTGATGGATCGCTTTTGATTGGGGGAACCTTTGATCAAGATTTCAGTGGTGAGCTAAGTGTCGCGGATGCGGCTTTGGGATTGGTCAACCAAGTACAAGACAATTTTGACATTCCCAATGCGCAAAGTAATCCCCTCAGAGTAAGCAGCTTTTCAATCGGAACGCGTGTTTTACCGCCAGATGGCTTGCCAATTATTGGGAGGGTTGATCCATTTGCCAATCTTTCGGTCATGGCGATGCATGGCGGCGTGACAAATGCCCCAATGGCTGCGAGAACCTGTGTTGATAGCCTCCTTGGATTAGACCCAAATCCGATGACAGCGCCCTATGGCTTTCGCCCGACGCCACCAGAACAAGGACGCCCTGATGTTTGAATTTTGCAGTGATCCGTCGCAGCTAGAAACCTTTCGATGGTTTGCCTGTTACCTAACAACCGGCAAACATATGGGGTTCTATCAATCCTTTGTCACTGTTCTCACGCTACTGGCGATCACGGCCCCTGTTGCCCTTGGCTTTGGCTTTGGCGGTGCCATGGCAGCACGCTCGCAATTTGCACCCCTCAGCTGGCTTGGTCGGGGGTATATCGCTGTGGTGCGCGGTGTTCCTGATATCGCCTTCTTCTTGTTTTTTGTCATTGCTCTTGATCAGCTCATAGAATGGTCGCGTCACAAAATACTCTGTCCCGATTGGACGGATCCTATTCGCCAAGGAAACGATTTCGTGGTCTGTTCAGCCGCCAAAATGCCCTTGGGCACAGCCCCACAATGGATTCACGAAGTCTATGGTTTTGCCATCGCCGTTCTCACCTTTTCCATCGTTTTTGGAGCCTTTGCCGCCAATGTTTTGTTTGGCGCCATGCGCGCTGTTCCCAAGACACAGCTCGAAACAGCCGCCGCCTATGGGATGAACGAAAGACAAACTTTTTGGCGCATCTTAGTGCCGCAGATGTGGGTCTATGCGCTTCCTGGGTTGGGAAATCTATGGATGGTTTTGATCAAAGCAACGCCGCTCTTGTTCCTTTTGGGTATCGAAGACATCGTCTATTGGGCGCGCGAGCTGGGCGGAACCAAAACCGAACGCTTCACGGATTATCCCCATGGAGATTGGCGAATGTGGTATTTCTTCGCCCTCTTGATTTTCTATCTCGCCTTTACACGCCTGTCCGAAATCGTCCTTGAGAAAGTGATGCTCAAGCTCACAAAAGGCCAAGCCACCACAGGCGGAGAAGCGCAACGGAGGGCTCAAGCATGAGCTGTTTAGACATCATCGCGGATTATGGGCTTCGCTCTATTGGGATTGGCGAACGACTGCTGCCGCGCTCTGATTTCACTTTGTGCCATCAATTCACCTTGATTGGCTCGGGTATGATTTGGAATATCTATTTCGGCCTCTTTGCTCTCGTCTCTGGGTTTATCCTAGCAACAGCTTTGGCCGTCGGAAAAGCATCTAGGTCAATATGGGTGCGCAAGCCTGCTGAATGGTTCATCTTTATCTTTCGCGGATCACCGCTGTTTATTCAGTTCTTCTTTGCCTATTTCTTGTTCCTGAGCCTCAAACAATCGGTCCCCATTTTTGCCCCCTTTACAGCGGCATGGCTCGGTGCATTGGTTGTCTTATTCTGCAATACAGCCGCGTATTCAGGTGAAATCTTCTATGGCGCACTGCAATCCATACCAAAAGGCGACGTTGAAGCCGCCGATGCCTATGGCATGACAGGATGGACACGGTTCAAGCGCGTGATCTGGCCGACGATGCTGCGCTTAGCCTGGCCTGCCTATACCAACGAGGCCATCTTTTTGTTTCACGCCACGACGCTTGTCTATTTCTCAGGTTTCCCTGCATGGCAGCAACGCGGTGACGCCCTGTATTATGCAAGCTATTTTGCCGACAAAACCTTCAACCCCTTTATCCCCTATCCAATTCTCGCAGGATATTTCATAATTTTGACGCTTATCGTCATTGGTATTTTTGGCATAATCAACAAACGTTTGAACCGCCATCTTCCCCAAGCCAACCAATCGAAAATTCGCTTGCGTTTAAATCTCATTCGGTAGTAAGCTAAATTTGATCAAATTATTTCAGTAGGGATTTACCCCCCTGTTGAAACAAAAACTCAGGGTAATTTGTGACGTGCAATCGCGCGCGCATACCCAAACTGGTGATAAAATGACGACCTGGCTTCACGAGCACCCTGAAATAAAAACCATTCGCATTGCGGCCTCAGATCTAAACGGACAAGCCCGCGGAAAACGTATTCCGACGCGTTATGCCGACAAAATGGAAGGCAGTGGCGCACGGTTTCCTTTGTCTGTTCTGAATTTGGACATTTGGGGAAACGACATTGAGAATAGCCCCCTTGTCTTTGACAGTGGTGATGCCGATGGGGTTCTACAACCGACTGAACGGGGCTTTGTGCCTATGCCTTGGCTCAATGCCCCGACTGCCCTTTTGCCGATTTGGATGTTCCATGATGATGGTCGCCCCTTTGATGGCGATCCCAGACATGCCCTCAATTCCGTTGTCTCGCAATATAAGGATTTGGGACTGACTCCTGTCGTCGCGATGGAGATGGAATTTTATCTCATTGATGATCGTCAACGCAAACCCCAAGTTCCAGTGTCGCCGACCTCTGGCAAAAGACGGCATGCGGCAGACACTCTTTCGCTAAGTGCACTAGATAGCTTTGATGAATTCTTTACTGACCTTTATGACGCCTGCGAAGATATGGGCATTCCTGCGGATACCGCCATTTCCGAGTCTGGCCTTGGGCAATTTGAGATAAATCTCATGCATTGCGACGATGCATTGCGCGCCGCAGATGATGCGTGGTTGTTCAAGATGTTGGTCAAAGGGATCGCGCGTCGTCATGGTTTTGCTGCAAGCTTTATGGCGAAACCCTACCCTGACTATGCAGGATCAGGATTGCATACACATTTCTCTGTTTTGGATGATGCCGGAAAGAATATATTTGATGATGGCTCGCAGAAGGGTTCTGATGTCCTCCGTCACGCGGTTGCTGGCTGTATCGATGCTATGTCTGATTGCACGCTAATTTTTGCACCCCATGCAAATAGCTATGACCGTATGGTGCCAGACAGCCACGCGCCGACAGGCATCTGCTGGGGCTATGAAAATCGCACGGCAGCTATTCGAATTCCCTCAGGATCAACCGCAGCGCGGCGGATCGAACATCGCGTGGCCGGTGGCGACGTCAGCCCCTATTTATTGTTAACTGCAATTTTGGGCGCGGCGTTGGTCGGCATTCAGGACAAACGCACCCCACCCGCCCCGATCACGGGAAGCGCCTATAATTTGGATGTCCCACAACTTTGCCCAACCTGGTCCGATGCCATCGATGCGTTTGATGCAAGTGACATCACAAAACGCATTTTTCCCGAGAACTTGATCAGAAACATGGTATTAACCAAACGGCAAGAACACGACTACATGAAAGATCTTAGCCAAACAGAGCAGGCTGAAATTTATTTGGAAACGGTCTAACCTGATCCAGATATTTTGAAATAATGGTGAATTATGAAATTAGGAATATTACAAGCAGGTCACAGCGCAGATGAGCTCCGCGATGTATTGGGCGATTACGCAGATCTGTTCAAATCTATGCTTGGCGATTTTGGGTTTGATTTTGCGGTTTATGATGTTGTGGACAATCAATTCCCATCCTCACCCAATGAGGCAGATGCATGGCTGATCACAGGCTCAAAACATGGCGCCTATGAGGATCACAATTGGATCCCACCGCTTGAGGACTTCATCCGAGAGATTGATCAACAAAAACTGCCCTTGGTTGGCATTTGTTTCGGTCATCAAATCATCGCCCAAGCTTTGGGTGGCAAGGTCGAGAAGTTTTCCGGAGGTTGGGCCGTTGGCCACACGGAGTATACGTTCAAAGGGCAGCCTGTTTCATTGAACGCATGGCACCAGGACCAAGTTGTCCAGCTCCCGCAAGGAGCCAAGGTATTGGGATCAAACGCACATTGCCAAAACGCGATGATATCTTATGGAGATCATATTTTCACAGTCCAAGCGCATCCCGAATTTAGCGCAGCTGTCGTAGATGGGCTTGCCACATATCGCAGCGCTACTGTGCCGCCAGAGCTTGTGGAAAAAGCACGTAGCAAAATGGATCAGCCTCTTTCAAACGCGCTCCTCGCCAAAGAAATTGCCTCCGTTCTAAAACGCAAGGAGCCTGTGTCATGAGCACGCTTGACGACCTAATTTCGACACTTCCCCCTGCGGCTCAGGCCTATCTTGAGGGACGCAAGCTCGACGAGGTGGAATGTGTCATCTCAGACCTGCCTGGCATTGCACGCGGCAAAGCTGTGCCTGCGTCGAAGTTCGCGCGCCAAGGCACGTTCTACCTTCCCGATTCTATATTTTATCAAACGATCACAGGGGATTGGGGCGAAGCTGCAGGCAAGGATGGATTTATCGAACGCGATATGATCTTGAAACCGGATCTAAGCACGACGACGGCAGCGCCTTGGACAGCAGACTGGACCCTTCAAGTTATCCATGATGCCTATGACCGCAAAGACGAGCCCGTTCCCTTTGCTCCGCGCAACGTCCTAAAGCGTGTCGTCGATCTCTATCGCAAACAAGGCTGGGATCCGATTGTCGCGCCTGAAATGGAATTTTTCCTTGTCGCCAGAAACATTGATCCAGCTCAGGAAATCGCCCCAATGATGGGTCGCACTGGACGTCCTGCCGCCGCGCGCCAAGCCTATTCAATGACGGCAGTGGATGAATTTGGCCCTGTGATTGATGACATCTACGACTTTGCCGAAGCGCAAGGGTTTGAAATTGATGGCATCACCCAAGAAGGCGGCGCGGGTCAGTTGGAAATCAACTTGCTTCATGGGGATCCAATCAAATTGGCGGACGAAGTGTTTTACTTCAAACGCCTCATTCGCGAGGCGGCTCTGCGGCATGATTGCTTCGCGACCTTTATGGCGAAGCCTATAGAATCCGAACCTGGAAGCGCGATGCATATTCATCATTCCATCATCGATATGGAGACTGGGAAAAACGCGTTTTCTGGACCCCAAGGTGGTGAAACCGATCTCTTCTATCACTTTATCGGCGGTATGCAGAAGTACTTGCCCGCGGCAATTGCGGTGCTTGCGCCCTATGTGAATTCCTATCGCCGGTATGTCAAAGATCACGCCGCCCCCATTAACCTTGAATGGGCGCGCGACAATCGCACGACGGGCATTCGAATTCCTATTTCCAGCCCAGATGCGCGACGTGTCGAAAACCGTCTAGCAGGTATGGATTGCAATCCCTACCTCGGAATTGCGGCCTCGCTAGCCTGTGGTTATCTCGGAATGATGAACGAAGTGCGCCCCTCCAAGCAATTCCATGGCGACGCCTATGAGGGCGAAACAGATATTCCCCGCGTTATGGGCGAAGCCTTGGATTTATTTGAGGGCGCCGAAGAATTGCACGACATCTTGGGTCCCGAATTTGCGCGGGTCTATTCGATTGTCAAACGCGCAGAATACGATGAATTCCTTCAGGTTATTTCCCCTTGGGAACGTGAACATTTGCTTTTGAACGTATGAACCTTCTGTATTCAAATGACCGTCAAGGCCACTATCCCGATAGTTGGTATGCCGCCACAGCAAAACCTTTGGCCCCCTGCGAGAGCCTCAAGGGACGGATCAAAGCGGATGTCTGTATCGTTGGTGCAGGATACACAGGATTATCCGCAGCGCTGCATTTAGCAGAAGCTGGATTGGACGTGGTCGTATTAGAGGCGCACCGCATTGGCTTTGGTGCCTCTGGTCGCAATGGTGGTCAGCTCGGCGCAGGTCAGCGGATGGAGCAAAACGACCTTGTCAAACTTGTTGGCGATGCGGATGCGGACAAGCTTTGGCACTTGGCAGAAGAGGCCAAAGACCTCGTCAAATCGCTCATCGCAAAGCATAAGATTGACTGCTATCTTAAACCTGGCGTTGCTCATATTGGCCTAAACACAGGCGAGACCAAAGAGCTTCATTGGTATGCGGATTACTTAAACGATCGCTATGGATATGACAGCATTCAAAAATTAGACCGCGAACAATCACATGCGCTCTGTCCATCACCAGCCTATGATGGTGGTATCCTCGACATGAGTGCGGGGCATTTACATCCCCTCCGCTACGCGCTTGGACTTGGTGCGGCCGCGCAAAACGCAGGTGCGCGGGTCTTTGAAAAAACGCATGTGCATGACATCCAAACAGGTGCGCGCCCGATTGTGCGCACGGATCAAGGTCATGTCGAATGTAATCACGTTATATTGGCCTGCAATGGATATATGGGGGGACTTAGCCCCAAGGTTGCTAGCCGCGTTATGCCCATCAACAATTTTATCGCCGCAACCGAGCCTCTCGGTGATGAGGCCAAGCGGATTTTGACCCAAGACGTTGCGGTCGCCGATACGAAGTTCGTGGTCAATTATTTCCGACTGGCTCACGATTGTCGTCTGTTGTTTGGAGGTGGTGAAAACTATAGCTATCGCTTCCCGAAAAATATCGCTGACACCGTGCGCAAGCCGATGTGCGAAATTTTCCCACATCTCAAAGACACAAAGATTGACTATGCATGGGGCGGAACACTCGGCATCACGATGCGTCGGATGCCCTATTTCGCGTGGCCTGATGACAATATCTTGTCCGCTTCGGGATACTCTGGACATGGCGTCGGAACCGCCACCCATGCAGGCAAGCTCATGGCGCTTGCTATCCAAGGTCAAGCGGAAGGGTTCAACACCATGGCACGCGTCCCTGCGACGCCTTTCCCCGGTGGGGGCATGGCCCGCACGCCTTTGCTGGTCTTAGCAATGACATGGTATGCCATGCGGGATCGTCTAGGGATTTAGCCTATTTCGATAGGTTGTTAAGTTTCGCTTGGAGCTCAGCCAGTTGCGATTTGATATCGCTCAAATCGTCATCCGATTTCGGTGCATCCGCTTTCGGCGCCTCGCTTGGCGCTGGCCAGCCCGAAAACCCACCTGTCCACGCCTTCATAAAGGCTTCTTGCTGCGCCTGCATCATTTCGAGACCCGGGATTTGTGGCGGCACAGGAGAGATGTTGGTCATATTTTCCATCATCTTAGTTTGCCCGTCACGCAGCATATCAAAAGACATCTGAAGGAATTGCGGAACAACCGAGGTGGCTTGCGTCGTGTAGCTACGCACTAAGTCGTTTAAGACTTCTAAAGGAAGTACATTTTCACCGCGGCTTTCGTGATCAGCAATGATTTGCAACAGATATTGGCGCGTCAAATCATCCCCAGATTTCAGGTCAACAATTTGAACTTCGCGGCCATCTCGAATGAAGGTTGAGATATCTTCTAACGTAACATAATCACTTGTCTCGGTATTGTACAAACGCCGACTAGCATAACGCTTGATCAACAATGGTTTAGACGTATCAGCCACGGGAGCCTCCGAAAATTGCAGCACTGCAGCAAACCTTACGCTGTCTCTCTACAAAAAGAAAGAGCGAGCATAAAGCTCGCTCTCTAGACAGACCCAAAAGGGAGGAATTGGGTGATGTGTCTAATTACTTTGCTGTTGCTTTTTTCGCAGCAGCAGTCACGTCGTCTGTTGCTTTCTTAACTGCAGCAGTCGCTTCTTCTGTCGCGTCTTTCCCAGCAGCCATCAACAATTCGACTGTGTCCATTTGTACTTTTTTCGCGATTTCAGCGAAAGCAGCCATGTTCTCAGCAGCAACTTCAGCTTGAGCAGAGGCGAAATCTGTCATCGCTTTTGCGTAGTCAGCTGGCTCTGCTTTTGCTTTTGACATTTCTGTCATTTTTGAAAGTGTGTTCTTTGTCCACTCTGTAGACAACTCAGCAGATTTTTCAGCTGCTTGGAACGCAACGCCTGCGAGTTTTTCGTTCATTGTTGTCGCGTTTTTGAATGCGCCATCAAATGCTGTTGTGTCTACTGGGAATGCGCCCATCATGTCTTTGAATACTGCTGTCATATCTAGTGTCTTAGTCATTTCAAAATTCCTTTTACCGCTAAGCAGGTAACCCTACCGTTCATCTTGCATACAATAGATATATTCTGCACCGCAGCATTTCAAGCATTTTCTGCTGCACCGCAGAATAAATTATGGTTTTATATATTTTTCAATCGTTTGCGCGACGCAAAACATAAGATCCAGGCGCATCCATTAGGACCTCATATCCCGAATCACCCGGACTGCGTGCTGGAACCTTTGCGCCGGCCAAGGGCCTGAGCCAATTTTCCCAGCGTGGCCACCAGCTTCCTTTTTGGAACGTCGCAGAGGCGAACCAATCCTCATTGATCAAGGACAGGTCCTCATTCGTATAATGACCATATTTATCCTTGCTCGGAGGATTAACAATCCCTGCAATGTGCCCCGATTGAGATAAAATAAACGTCTTATCCTCGCTGCCCATTTGCTGGACCCCGCGATAGCAATCTTTCCACGCAGCGATATGGTCCGTTTCACAAGCGACAGAACACAAAGGGACGTCCACATCCCTAAGATGCAAAGTTTCGCCGAACAACTGAAACCCATCCGTGGCGAATTCGTTGCGCTGACAGAGGCCTCTTAGATATTCTACAACCATTTTCGCAGGTAAATTGGCCCCGTCCCCGTTCCAATAGAGCAAGTCAAACGCAGGAGGCGCCTCGCCCATCATGTAGCTTTTGATTGCCGGACGATAGATCAGATCGTTTGAGCGCAGATAGCTAAACGTGCGCGCCATGATAAAGCTTTCAAGCATCCCAGTCTGCGCAACTTGCTCTTCGATTCCGTCGATAAAGTCATTTTGCAGAAACGGTGTGAATTCACCTTGGTCTGAGAAATCCGTCAAAGCCGTAAAAAACGTTGCGGATTTAATGGTTGTATCACCGCGTTTCTTTAACAGAGAAAGTGTCAAACTAAGGGTCGTACCAGCAATACAATATCCGATTGCATTGACTTGGGGGTGGTCTGTGATCTCTTTTGCGACGTCAAAGGCTTTGAGATAGCCCTGTTCAATATAGTCCTCAAGACCGACCTCTGCATGGCTCGAATCTGGGTTCACCCATGAGACAACAAACAAAGTGTACCCTTGATCCGTGATCCATTTGATCAGGCTATTTTGCTCTTTTAGGTCCAAAATATAGAATTTGTTGATCCACGGCGGGAAAATCACCAAAGGCGTCTCATAAACTTCATCCGTCGTTGGGCTATATTGGATCAGCTCCATCAAATCGTTGCGAAAGACGACTTTGCCTTTTGTAGTGGCAATATTTCCGCCGACTTCGAACGCGGTTTCATCCGCCAATTTCACGATGAGTTCGCCGTCGTTTGCTTCTAAATCAGCAATCAAGTTCTCTAATCCAGTAATCAGTGATTGCCCCTCGGTTTCCACCGCCCGCTCCAGAGCATCGGGATTGGTGCCAAAAAAATTGGTCGGCGCCATCATATCTGTGATTTGATCAGTGAAATATTCTAACCGTTGGCGGTCTTTGGTCGGGAGGCCCTCGATCTCGGACACGGATTTGCGAATGGTTTCAACATTTGTTTCATATTGCTGGCGGATCAGTCGAAAATAGGGATTGCTCGTCCATTGCGGATTGGAGAAGCGTCGGTCTTTGGAAGGTTCGGCATCGTTGAGAGCGAAATTTTTCGCACTCATCGCCTTTTGCGCCTCAACAAAGTGGCTGAGTGTTTGGCCCCAATAGGCAATCTGCTGTTCCATCAGTTTTGAAGGATTGTCTAGCATGGCTTGCCAATATGCCGCCGAGGCCTTCATAACAAGATCAGGTCCAGGACCATTCAAAGCAGGGTTCACGTGACGCTTGTTATTGACAACCTGAACAAAGCGCTGCGTCAATTCTTCGAGCTTGGACAAATTTTGTTTCAAATTGTCACTGTCCTGAATAATTTTTGTATCTTCGGTTGTCATAATAATTTTTTCCGCATATCTTTTCTGCTATGCAGCATAAAGCCGTGTAATTATATTACAACAAATTTACCTGCGCTAAATCCACGCTCCTGAGGAGACACACTATGAGATATATGGCCAGCTACGATTTTATGGAATCGATGCGCAATACAAATCAGTGGATGGGCGCATCCGCCCAAGCGATGGCATCTTACCCGCTTTTTGCTATGGTTCCAAATCCAATGGTCAATATGATCGCCGCTTGGGGCGAAGTGACTGAACGCACGTTCCACCGTATGGTCGTGAAACCGGATTGGGGGCTTGATAGCTTTACCTGTGCCGATGGCCGCGATCATACTGTTGAGGTGGATACGGTCCTACCAGGCACCTTTGGCGATCTCATTCATTTCAATGTCATTGGACGCGAAGAACAAGAGCGCAAGGTTCTTTTGGTGGCTCCGATGTCTGGACACTATGCAACTTTGTTGCGTTCAACAGTCAAAAGCTTGATCCCTGATTGTGAAGTCTATGTCACCGATTGGCATAACGCGCGGGATATTCCTGTATCACAAGGCAAATTCGACGTCGAAGATTATACCCTTTATTTGGTTGATTTCATGCGTCATTTGGGGCCAAACACCCATGTGATTGCCGTGTGCCAACCTGCACCGTTAACCTTAGCAGCCACCGCTTATCTTGCTCAAGAGGACCCCAAGGCGCAACCAAGAAGCCTTACCCTAATAGGCGGCCCGATTGATCCAGAAGCCAGCCCAACAGATGTGACTGATTTTGGGCACCGCGTCACGATGGGTCAATTAGAACACACTATGATCCAACAGGTCGGTTTCAAATATGCAGGCGTTGGGCGCAAGGTTTACCCTGGCCTCCTACAACTCGCGTCCTTTATGTCTATGAATGGGGATCGTCATTCCAAGGCGTTCCAAGATCAAGTGATGCGCGTCGCTCAAGGCGAGGCCTCAGATCACGACCCCCATAACAAGTTCTATGACGAATATTTGGCCGTTATGGATATGACCGCCGAATTCTATCTGTCCACAGTGGATCGCATTTTCAAGAAATGTGAAATTGCGAACAATTGTTTCACTGTTGATGGCACATTGGTCGATATCGGGAAAATCACAGATGTGGCCGTTATGACCGTCGAAGGGGCAAAGGATGACATCTCTGCACCCGGTCAATGTGTGGCAGCATTAGATTTATGCACAGGCGTCGATGCCTCGAAAAAAGCCCAGCACCTTGAACCAGGCGCGGGGCATTATGGTATTTTCGCTGGCAAAAGCTGGCGCAATAATATCCGCCCGCTTGTGCTAGATTTCATTGATGCCAATTCGAAAACCAAACGGAAATCTGCGGCATAATCTAGCCCTTTGACACATGCGCGTGATCGAACACCATATCTATCATGCGCTGTGTTCCGCGCACAAATTCGAGTGAACACGGATAGTCCTGACCGTTCACGACACTCTCATAAAAGGCGTTGACTTGGTTAATATAGTGGTTCTCTCGTGGGAACCGCTGCGTTGAGACCTGACCATCGCCACTGATCAAGTGAACCTCGGCTTGATCAAAAACAGCCGGATTAAAGGGTGCCGTTAATCGGATTATCCCATTTTCCCCATGAAAGTTCATTTCTTGGCGCGGCAACATACGCATCGATGTTGTTCCATTGAAAAAGAAACTTGGGAATTGCGCAGTTACAGCTGCCCAAACATCCACGTTATTTTCCAAATCAATTTTTGCTGACAAGATGTCTTGCGGCTCTTCACCCGTGACAAATCGAGTGGATCCAAAGGTATAAACGCCGATGTCACGCAAGCCCCCGCCCCCCATTTCCGGAATGTTGCGAATGTTCTGGGGATCGCTGCGATTGTCGTAGGAAAACACGCCGTCCACTTGAACCAGTTTGCCAATTTTGCCAGACTGATAAAGGTCGCGCGCAAGGATCCATTGAGGGTGATGCACGATCATATAAGCCTCTGCAATAAGAACACCTGTTGCCTCTCTGAGTTGGATAAGGTCATCAATCTCAGAAGCCTGCATTGCAATTGGCTTTTCACACAAAACATGTTTGCCTGCTTTGGCCGCTTTGGTGGCCCATTCAACATGCATCGAATTCGGGAGCGGGATGTAGACCGCATCAATGTCATCACTGGAAATGAGCGCCTCATAGTCATCAAAGACCTGAAGGCGGCTATCCATCGCTAGAAACGGCTCTGCTTTTGCGGCATCGGACGTCGCAAGAGCGGCAAGCCGATTATTCGGGGCCATATGGATCGCAGGTCCCATATGTTCGCGCGCAAACTTGGCCGCGCCAAGAATTCCCCATCTTAATTCCGTTGCCATGACATAACCCTCCCATTGTTCAAATGAGAGGGTACATGAGTTTAAGTGTTTTGCAACGATCTTAAGCGTGCGCCAAAATACCTTTTTCCGCCGCAAGCTTGGTCATTTCTGATTGCAGCTTTTCAAATGCGCGCACTTCGATTTGGCGAATACGCTCACGGCTAACACCATATTGCTCGCTCAAAGTTTCGAGGGTCACAACATCATCCTGCAAACGGCGTTGAGTAAGAATATCGCGTTCCCGTTCATTCAGGGCACTCATTGCCGTGACCAACATTTCGCGACGCACTTCTAGCTCATTGCTGGCTTCGTAATCGCCTGCCTGATCTGCGTCCTCATCTTCGAGCCACTCTTGCCATTCCATCGCCCCATCGCCATCCGCGGAGACAACTGCATTCAAAGAGGCATCACCACCTGACATACGACGGTTCATCGAAATCACTTCTGCTTCGGTCACACCGAGGTCTTTTGCAATTTTCTTGACGTTATCAGGGTGCAGATCCCCCTCATCCAATGCCCCAATGCGCGATTTTGCTTTGCGCAGATTGAAGAACAATTTTTTCTGACCGCTTGTCGTCCCCATTTTAACAAGGGACCAGCTGCGCAAGATATATTCTTGGATGCTGGCACGGATCCACCACATCGCATAGGTCGCCAAACGGAACCCTTTTTCAGGGTCAAAGCGTTTGACAGCCTGCATCAAACCGACATTGGCCTCAGAAATAACTTCGGCCTGTGGCAGTCCATATCCACGGTAGCCCATAGCAATCTTTGCCGCCAAACGCAGGTGGCTTGTCACCATTTTATGCGCCGCTTGCGTGTCTTGCTCTTCGACCCAACGCTTGGCCAGCATGTATTCTTCTTCTGGCTGAAGCATTGGAAATTTGCGAATTTCTTGCATGTAACGAGACAGACCGCCCTCTGGGGTTGGTGCTGGTAGATTTGCGTAATTGCTCATGACGCTCCCTTAATGTGTCAAGCATTAACATTTAGTTAGGAATTGATTGCACACGCTTCAAGTCCCATCACAAACTTATACGTCTCTTCTAATAAATTCCGTCGCAGAATTAGGCGAGCGTTGTAATCAAGGCTTGCATATCATCGGGCATAGGCGCTTCAAATCGCATATCCTCGCCCGTTATCGGATGAACGAACCCCAAAACCGCGGCATGCAAGGCCTGACGTGGGAAGTTGCCAACGGCCTCAATAGCCGCCTCTGACAATGCTTTCTTGGCCAATTTGCGCCGTCCGCCATAGGTTTGATCCCCGACCAACCCATGCCCCGTATGTGCCATGTGAACACGAATTTGATGCGTTCTGCCTGTTTCTAACCAACATTCAACCAAGGCCAAGACCTCAGGAGCCCCATAGCGATCCACGATCCGAACACGGGTCACGGCGTGCCGTCCACCTTCAAACAACACCGCTTGGCGTTGGCGATCGGTTTTGTGACGCGCCAGATGCGTGGTCACCTTCATGATGTTGCCCGATTCAAAATTCACACCGCGCACACCGCGCACCCGTGGATCATTTGCATCAGGCACACCGTAGCACAAGGCTTGGTAATACCGCTCAACCGTGTGTTTTTCGAATTGCTTAGCCAAGCCATGATGCGCCTTATCATGCTTTGCCACAACCAAAAGCCCGCTTGTGTCTTTGTCGATGCGATGCACAATTCCGGGACGCTTTTCCCCACCGATGCCAGACAAACTATCGGCGCAATGAAACAGCAATGCATTGACAAGAGTCCCATCGGGCGATCCTGGGGCCGGATGCACGACCATGCCCGTCGGCTTATTGATCACAATCAAGTCGTCATCTTCGTAAATCACCGACAGGGGTATATCCTGGGCAATGGTCTCAACATCATCGGGAACCTCAAGAGTGATCTCTACCGCTTGGCCTTCGCCCACCTTGGCTTTGATATTTGAAACAACCTGTCCGTCCAATTTGACCATGCCCGTTTCAATCAATTTGGCTAATCTTGTGCGCGACAGGTCCGCTTCGACTGGCGCATTTAGAAAAAGCGCTTTATCAAGGCGATTAGGCGGATTTTCACCAATTTGGAACGTGATAATGGACAAAGACATTAAAGACCCTTCTCAGGACATCGAACTGCCGCCGAGCCTGCGGTTTTTGCAAAAACTGGTAACGGTCCTAACCGTCACGATGATTGGGGGCGTTTTAATCATCATTGCCCTGCTTGTCATCCGCTTAAATGACGACGCAGTCAGCTTGCCTGCCTCTGTGACGCTTCCAAACGGAACGATCCCCGTCGCGTTTACACAAACCAAGGACTGGTATGCAGTTGTCACAGAGGACAACCGCATTTTGATTTTCGATTTAAATGGCGAACTGAGTCAAACGATGAGGGTTGAGAACTAAACTCACCTTGGAGACCCAACCAAGCCGCCGACTACAATTTTTGTTTCCGTGGTACCTTGAAAGGCCGCAACAATTCCGTCCTGACCAATTTGACCCTCCAAATCAGCTTTGACCCCATTATAGCGTATAAACCCACCAAGTGTTTTACCGTTGATGTCTCCATTCACTTTAAAACCATCAGCCTGATTTTGCCCCCACAGCTTGCCAGTATTGAAATTCGCATTCAAGTTTACTTGCCCACTGGTTCCTTCCACCCAACCGGAAAGATATGTTGACGAACGGTTTACATTCGACACTTCATTAAGTGAATACGTGCCATCAAATCGTGCCGATGCCTGAAGAGGCGCGCCTACATCGACCCCTTCCGCCAGTCCCGAATAGCCCACGATTGATTCATCTTGAATACCCGTCACAAATGCGACACCGCCTATGGACGGAAGATAAACATATCCATTGTTTTCTCGTTCTAGGCTTTTATTAACATTTGCGCTGAGACCGGTTCCAACAACAGACGCGAAGCCCGACATCGCAGGCTCATCGGAAGAGCAAGCTGATATTGTCACAGCCGCAAGGAAAATAAGGGTTCTATTCTTCATAAAAAGTGCCTTTAATTTGATTTAATTATTTTTGGCTAACCCCAAACAAAGACAATAATATGGCATCCTTATGCCAAAAAACTAAAAACAAATCACAGAAGGCTACTACAAAAATAAACAGCTAAGATTTTTAGGACAAGGGCTTCACACAAAGCCCCAGCCCAAAAGGTGACTAACGATTAATGAGCCATCTATATCAACGTTAGGCTAATTATTCGATGACACTCTTAAACTCACGCCATTCCCCAGCAGACATGCCAGAGGTTTCTTGCGTCACATCTTCGCCCTTGAGCATACGACGCACGCAGTCGATTGCGCTCGAGGATAAGGTCGCACCGCCCATGCGGTAATCCTCGAACGCTTTGTAGGCAAAGGGTACCCAGTCGGCTACGATTTTGCACATCTCATCCGCATAAACGCGAATTTCATATTGGGCGTGGGCATCTGCGCGCAGCCGTAGGAAATGCAGTAAATTGTGCAGATCGACCTTCCAATACCACTGAGTGTAAATATTGGCAGGCAAATTCATCCGCGCCAATTCACGTGCTAAGCCTTGCTGGCCCTCTTGGCTAATCATCTCTTCATAATGGTCATAGGCGCGCATTGCATCATCGCGCAAATAGCGCAACACGCGTTCGGCTTCCTCTCCAGACAAGGCTTCGCCGCGACCTTGGTTATTGATCACGGATTGCGCGGCCAAAGCGTCGGGTTCCGGGATATAAAATTCACGATCCAAAATAGAATAGCGAGCCGAATATTCATTCACATTTGCGGTCCGATGACGGATCCATTGACGCGCAACGAAGACGGGCAACTTCACGTGCAGTTTGATTTCGCACATTTCAAAGGGTGTAGAATGCCAATGACGCATCAAATAGCGGATCAGGCCTTCGTCGTTTTGAACAGATTTCGTCCCCTTACCATAACTCACACGCGCCGCTTGGCAGATCGCAGCGTCATCTCCCATATAGTCGATGACCCGCACAAACCCATGATCTAACACAGGATAAGCCGTGTAAAGATGGCTTTCCATACCTTCGCTCACAGCCCGCAAAGTGGGACGCTGCTGTGCGCGTTGCTCGTCAATTTCGGCCTGTTGATCACGGGATAGAGGCATGGAACGAATCCTTTCAGTGTTATTTTCCGACCACTATATATTGTGAACCGTTCAGAAGGAACCGCGACAATTAGCAAAGCCATCTTTACAATTATGGAAAATCCAAGCAAACTATGACTATCGTTAGGTAGTCCCGCAGTTTTTTCGATTTTTCCACTGAAGGTAACACGACATGCTTCGCATAACGGCATTTTTGATTTTATTAACCGGCTTGTCGGGTTGTATGTCGAACGATGGAACAAAACCATTCAGCGAAGTAGAAACTGCGTCTACGACAGAAGACAGTGCTGCAGAGACTGAAACGGGAACGACTGATGAAGATTCTTCTACGGGCATCGCCACAGACGGGCTTGCTCCGCCCGTCGTGACAGTCATGAGCCAAAATAATTCTGCAATTTTTGCATCACAGGGTGAGGCAGATGGCTACCGTTATGACGCTAGCAATGATCATCTTTACATCAACAATCTGCCCTTTGACGGTTTGGCGACCGATCCGTACACTCGTCATACACAGGTCCCAACCACAAATAGCCAATTCGGGATTTATAAGTCTGTCGATATTGTCAACGGCGCAGTGGGCAATGGCGATGTGGACATAGAGCAGTTCCCTCATAGGGCCATATATGGCAGCTCAGAGAGCGGCGGAAGCCAAGTGGTCATCGTGAAAACAGGCTCTTATTCTGGGCAAGGATTTGGGGGCTATAGCTATCAAAGGCTTGCGTCCGATTTGGACGGTAACGATATGGGCTTTACCAGGCCATCGAGCGGTCAAGCGGTTTGGAAAGGCGGCTACCAAGCTATGTTGGTTTATAGCGACCAAGCAGGACTACATCATGTCACCGGCAAAACAGAACTTAATATTGATTTTGACCATTTTGTAACCAACCCTGGTGTCACGCTTTACATTACTGAACGCCAAATATTTGATGATGCGGGAACAGATGTGACAAGCCTATTTGACTCCAACACGTTTCCAAACCCTGATGGAACGGATAGCACGTTTCACCAAGGAATTGTCTCGGTTGTAAGCACTGGTGGTGTGTTGACTGCAAATGGTGAGTTTTCTGGCGACCTGACGCCGAGTGGTAACATTGATCAAGGCAATTTTTACGGAATTATCTCTGGGAACGAGGCTAGCGAAGCGGTTGGCGTTGTTGTCGTCGACTGGACTGATCCGCTTTTTAGTGGCAGTACAGTTCACGAAACTGGTGGCTTCATCGTAACACGACAATAAGGAAACAATATGCCGACTAAATACCTTCACACTATGGTTCGCGTCAAAGACTTAGACGCATCAATGGCATTTTACAAATTGCTCGGTCTCAAAGAAACGCGGCGCATGGATAGCGACGCAGGGCGTTTCTCTTTGATTTTCATGGCCCCTGAAGGACAAGAAGATCGCCCCCTCGAGCTCACCTATAATTGGGATGGTGATGATGGATTGCCAAGTGATAGCCGTCACTTTGGCCATCTCGCCTATAGTGTCGAGAACATTTATGACATGTGTCAGTTCCTGATGGATAATGGCGTCACGATCAATCGACCTCCGCGTGACGGGCGTATGGCATTTGTCCGCTCTCCTGACAACATTTCGATCGAACTGCTTCAAGAGGGCGACGCCTTAGAGCCCGCGTCCCCGTGGACAGAGATGGAAAACATTGGTCACTGGTAACCAGCTTACCATCTGATATTGCGCGTCTCGATCTTGGGCAGGCTATCTAGTAAATATAGCGAATTTGGTCTGTCCAATATCTCTCAACCTTTTTAAGCGTCTCAGAGATATTATTGATCGAAGAGACATCTAATATCGCGCTTTCAATGAGCCCTTCGGCGTGACGCGCAAAGAGTTTGGCAATGATTTTACGCACATCATTGCCTTTCTCGGTAAGTTTAACGCGCACAGACCGCCGATCCACCTCACAGCGTTGATGGTGCATATAGCCCATATCAACCAGCTTTTTCAGATTATAGCTTACATTGCTGCCTTGGTAATACCCGCGGGATTTCAATTCCCCAGCCGTTACTTCGTTTTCGCCAATGTTGAACAACAGTAAGGCCTGAACCGCATTTATTTCTAATACACCGACCCGTTCGAATTCATCCTTGATCACATCCAAGAGCAAGCGGTGCAGCCGTTCGACCATAGACAGGGCATCCAAATAATTGCCCATAAATTGCGTCTCTTTGGACAAATCTAACGAGGTGATAACATTCATGGTACTCTCCGAAACAAACCGTTTCAAAGAGCATCGAACAAAAATCCAAAAATTGCGTTAAAGGCTATGTATGGGATTTCGCCATGGTCGCCAGGATATCCTCAATGAGGGTGGCAAACTGTGGCTTGGCGGGAACCTGACCAGATACCCATTGATACAAATCTTGATCATTTTCAGACAAAAGAGCGTCGTACTGCGCAAGCCCTGCATCATCCATATCAACCAATTTCTTGTCCGCATAGTTGGACAGGATGATATCCATCTCTTTGATCCCACGCCGCATTGATCGCATCGCAAGGCGTTTGATTTTATGGTCGCGCAGCTCGGTCATTAGATTTCCTTTAACTTTGCGCGGAGCTTTTTCTCTAAACGACCAAGGCGATCAGTTGTATCACGCATCTCCACACGAAGGTCGCGGATTTCGGATAAAATATCTGTCACTTCGGGGGATAATTCTTGAACGTCGTCTGGATTGCCAACGCCTTCGCCTTCTCCAGTCAAGAGCCACATGACCGAAACGTTCAAAATCCCCGCCAACATAGACAGTCGATTTGCCCTCGGCTCTGACGTGTCGTTTTCCCAACTGCGCAAGGTTGTCAATTTAACACCAACACGTTTGGCCAATTGCGATTGCGTCATGCCTGATGCGTCACGCCCTGCTGCGATACGATCGCCCAATGTGGCTGTGTCATCGCTATACCAATCTGTTGTCATAAATTTCCTGCCTTTGTCTTTACTTGTTTAAAATCCTCAGCCAAGCATAGCAATTATAACCAGAAAAACCAGAGTTCATATGCCCCTGCTATCCCAAACTTTAGACCGTGTTAAACCCTCTCCAACAATCGCCATGAGCGCCAAGGCCACCGCCCTTAAGGCGGAAGGACGCGACATCATCGCGCTGAGCGCGGGAGAGCCTGATTTTGACACCCCTGAAACGATCAAAGCCGCAGGGATCAAGGCGATCCAAGAGGGGAAAACCAAATATACGGATCCCGATGGGATGATGATCCTAAAGCAAGCCATCTGTGATAAATTTCAGCGCGAGAATGGTTTGAGCTATACGCCCAATCAAGTCTCTGTTGGCACAGGGGGCAAACAAATCTTGTACAATGCTCTGGTTGCGACTCTCAATCCAGGGGACGAAGTGGTCATTCCAACGCCCTATTGGGTGAGCTATCCTGATATGGTGCTATTGGCGGGCGGGACACCCGTCTTTGCCGAAACCTCGGTAGAGACGGGATACAAGCTCACCGCAGACCAGCTTCGTAGTGCATTAACGGAGCGGACCAAATGGTTCATCTTTAATTCGCCCTCAAATCCGTCAGGTGCGGGATACACATATGACGACCTCAAAGCGTTGACGGATGTTTTGCTAGACTATCCAAACGTGCAAATCATGACGGACGACATGTATGAGCATCTGGTCTTTGACGATTTCGAATTTGTGACCCCTGCCCAAGTCGAACCAAAACTCTATGACCGCACGCTGACCTGTAATGGTGTCTCAAAAGCCTACGCTATGACAGGGTGGCGTATTGGCTATGCCGCAGGGCCAGAGCCGATCATCAAGGCGATGCGCAAGGTGCAAAGCCAAAGCACATCAAACCCATCCTCAATCGGGCAATGGGCGGCGCTTGAGGCTCTCAATGGCCCGCAAGATTTCTTGCAAGACAACCGCGCTCTTTTTCAACGCCGCCGTGATCTGGTCGTGGCAAGGCTAAACGCGATTGACGGAATATCTTGCCCCGTTCCTGAGGGAGCGTTTTATGTCTATCCCTCAATTGCCGGTCTGATTGGGAAATCCACACCGAAGGGGACAAAAATTGAAACCGATGAAGATTTCGCTCTGGCTTTGTTAGAGGATCAAGGTGTCGCTGTGGTTTTTGGCGCAGCATTCGGATTGTCGCCCAATTTCCGAGTGAGCTATGCCACATCGGATGATTTATTAGAAAAGGCCTGCGCACGGATAGCCGAATTTTGCGCGAGCCTAACTTAATAATCCTCTAGCTTACGGATGAACCGCCACGTCATGAGCGCGGCGGCACATCCCAATCCGATCACAAGCCCACCCCAAACGCCTAGACCGCCAAACCCAAAGACAAAGCCAAGGATATATCCAGCAGGAAGCCCAACAATCCAATAACTAACGGATGCGAATATCATAGGAACTTTCGTATCCTGAATGCCGCGCAACAAACCAAGGGCAAGCACCTGACCACCGTCAACCAATTGAAACAGGGCCGCCATATAGATGAGCCCTCGACCAACCTCTAAAATTTGAGTGCGGGCTGGATCATCGGATTTGATGAAAAACGAAATTAATGCATCTGGTGCCGACACAAACAAAATCATCGTGAAAACGGATAAAACAAAAGAAAGCACAAGCGCAACTTTGGCGCCGTCGATCAAATGTGCTTTGTCGTTGCGCCCAATTGCGTTGCCCGCACGAACAGTGGCCGCTTGGGACAATCCCATATGCAACATAAACGTAATCGTCGCCACTTGGAGTGCGATGCCATGCGCCGCAAGCGGAATGGTTCCCAACCACCCCATCATAATAGAAGAGGCGGAAAACATGCCTGCCTCAGCAAGAGCTGTCAAACCAATGGGAAATCCGACAACGGCCACTTGTCGCAGAATATCCCAATCGGGGCGCCAAAAGCGATGCATCAACGCGTGTTCTGGCAATTTACGCAGGGCATAAATGAGGGTCGCGGCACAGAGCAAACCGTTTGACAAAAGCGTTGCAAAGGCTGCGCCACGAATACCCATTTCAGGGATCCCAAAGGCCCCAAAAATAAAAATCCAATTGAAAACGGCGTTCAGTCCAACCATGATCAACGTCGCTATGAACACCACGCGCGTCAGCTCTTGGGCAGAGAGATACGATTTCAGGCAAATGGTCACGAGCGAGAAAAACAACCCAAACCCAGCAATCCGCAAATAAATTTGTGCTGATGCGCTCAGCACCTGTTCTTGTCGAAGGGCAAGCAACACCGCCTCGCTAAACCAAAGAACCGGCATGAAAACGGCGCTATAAACCAAGCACAACCAAATCCCCATGCGGGTCACACGGCGAATAGTAACCGCATCATTTTTGGCTACGGCTGTCGCGACCATGGGCATAACAGCATGCCCAAAGCCAGCCCCAGTTAAGACCAGAAAAAAGAGTGTTGTCGCTAGGACAAGGGCCGCCAAATCCTCAATCGAATACCACCCCATCATAATGGTGTCGGTCATTCCCATCGCAACATAAGCGAGGTTTCCCCCTGCGAGTGGGGCCGCTAGTTTGAACAATGCGGAAAAGTGTTGGGTACGTGTCATATTAAACCGATAGGATAAACGCTCCAAGACCACAACACTTAAGCGGAGTGTGCTTGGTTCAAACAGAGTGGGAGTGGGGGGGATGCAGGTATCTGTTTGAACCAAGCTAAATACCGAAGAGCTTGACGGGCACCTTACGGTAATCTGAAGAACAGATACCGACAGAGAATGTCGATTATTCTGCTATGGTTCACTTCTTGCGAAGTCTTGTTGATGTAATAACATGATCGGGTGATCGCTGTTGTGTCACTAAGGTGTTGGATTATGGTGCGTGGATCAATCGCCAAAATTGCAAGTTGAGTGTTGCAAAATTGAAAACCTTAGGAGTTGAATATCTAACCCTAAGTAAACATTACCAAAATCAATGCAAAATCGGGGAATTCACCAAGTGATAATGAGTTTTCGCCATAGTATTGGATCACTGAAAAATGCAATTAACCAAGCAAAAACATACACTTAAGGGGAAATCTATATCACTTAGGGTATAAAGTTATTCCTAAGTGTACAGAATTGATAACGCGAGGTTCACATGCGTTGCATCGATGATTCGCGCCTGAATGATAACTAGGCCTTTTCCTCGTACCATTCAGGTGGCATATTGAAAAAAAAGAATGGGCAGCTGAATGAACGATTTACTCGAGAATAGTCAACCAGACGATTATAACGCATCTTCGATCGAAGTGCTCGAAGGGCTGGAACCTGTTCGAAAGCGCCCGGGCATGTACATTGGTGGCACCGATGAGCGCGCCTTGCATCACATGGTCGCCGAAGTCTTGGACAACTCGATGGACGAGGCCGTTGCCGGTCACGCCAATCGTATCGAAGTTGAACTGCATGAAGATTATTCTTTGACCGTGCGCGACAATGGTCGTGGCATTCCGATTGATCCGCATCCCAAGTTTCCCGACAAATCCGCGCTAGAGGTTATTTTATGTACTCTCCATGCAGGCGGTAAATTTAGCGGCAAAGCCTATCAAACCTCTGGCGGCCTTCATGGTGTTGGCGCCTCTGTGGTGAATGCGCTCTCTGATCTGATGGTTGTCCAAGTCGCCCGTAACAAAGAACTGTTTGAACAACGCTTTTCGCGCGGCATTCCCCAAGGTCCAGTCGAAAAAATAGGCGCGGCTCCAAATAGACGCGGCACGACGGTGACGTTTCATGCCGATGCTGAAATTTTCGGAAGCCACCGCTTCAAACCTGCGCGATTGTTCAACTCGATCCGATCCAAAGCCTATTTGTTTAGCGGCGTTGAAATTCGCTGGAAATCAGCCATTGATGACGGCGAAACACCAACAGAGGCGACATTCCATTTCCCAGGGGGCTTGTCCGATTATCTCAAAGAAACTCTTGGAACGGCGACAACTTATTCCGAAAACCCATTTGCAGGTGTTGTTGAGTTTCAAGATCGTTTCAATGTCCCCGGCAAAGTGGAATGGGCCATAAATTGGACCCCGTCACGCGATGGATTTATTCAATCTTATTGTAACACGGTCCCGACCCCCGAAGGTGGAACACATGAGGCTGGGTTTTGGGCCGCTATTCTAAAGGGTGTCCGCGCCTACGGGGAATTGGTCAATAACCGCAAAGCCAAAGACATCACACGCGATGATCTCACCACAGGCGGCTGCGCCTTGGTGAGCTGTTTTATTCGTGAACCTGAATTTGTGGGCCAAACCAAAGATAGACTGGCAACGAATGAAGCGGCGCGTTTGGTTGAGAACTCTGTGCGGGACCACTTTGATAACTGGCTCGCCGCAGATACGAAATCCGCCGGTGCCATTCTTGATTTCCTCGTCCTGCGCGCCGAAGAACGTATGCGCCGCCGTCAGGAAAAAGAAACACAACGGAAATCAGCGACTAAAAAACTACGTCTTCCAGGCAAGCTGACGGATTGTACGGCGAAGAACCGCGAAGGCACCGAATTGTTTATCGTCGAGGGCGACAGTGCGGGCGGCTCAGCCAAGGGCGCGCGCAACCGCGAAACCCAAGCGCTCTTGCCACTTAAGGGGAAAATCCTCAACGTGCTGGGGGCGGCCTCAAACAAGCTGGGCTCAAACGCAGAAATTAGCGATCTGTGCGAAGCTTTGGGTGTTGGCATGGGCACCAAATTCAACGTTGATGATCTTCGCTATGACAAGATCATCATTATGACGGATGCGGACGTCGATGGTGCGCATATTGCGGCCCTTTTAATGACGTTCTTTTACACACAAATGCGCCCCCTTATCGATCAAGGTCATTTGTATCTGGCCTGCCCACCGCTCTATCGCCTGACCCAAGGGGCCAAGCGGCTCTATGTCTCAAACGACGCGGAAAAAGACATGTGGATGGAAAAAGGCTTGGGCGGCAAAGGTAAAATTGACGTTCAACGGTTTAAGGGCCTTGGTGAAATGGATGCCAAAGACCTGAAAGAAACGACTATGGATCCAAAATCACGCAAGTTAATCCGCGTCAATATTGATGAGGATGAGCCAGGTGAAACAGGGGATTTGGTAGAACGCTTGATGGGCAAAAAGCCTGAGTTGAGGTTCCAATACATCCAAGAAAATGCGAAATTCGTCGAAGAATTGGATGTTTAAGCACAACTAAGACGTGACAATTCTATGCGTTGGATGCACCCTCATGTAAAATCACGAGGGTCACTATGAATTCATATGCAATAACAATGCTGTTTGCGGGGATAGGCATTCCGATATTGGCGGCGCTCAATGCCGCCCTTGGTAAATTTATCGGCTCTCCCATTGCGGCGGCGACAATTTTGTTTTCAGTCGCCTTCCTTAGCACCTCAATATTGTTACTCGCAACGGGACCCGCCATCATTCAAAACGCCGCCAATGCGCCCAAGCATCTCTTTTTAGCGGGGCTGTTGGTGGCGTTTTACGTGCTCTCGATCACCTTCATTGCCCCCAAATTTGGGGTCGGCAATGCTGTGTTCTTTGTATTGCTGGGTCAGCTGATCTCAGCAGCCCTCATCGATCATTTTGGACTGTTTGGGGCAAGCGTATCGCCCCTCTCACTTGTTCGCTCATTGGGAATATCCGTCATGGCGCTGGGTGTGTGGATCACCCAGCAAGCTTAAGCCAAGGATTGCGTCAGAGCCCAGAGCGCCTCTGGCACATCGATTTCCGTCTGTGGCACCTTGTTTTGACCCGGCATCCGCGCGCCCTCTTCCTGAGCGATCACATCACTTAGTGCTGACAAGCGATCCGCAAAATCCACACCTGAGACAGGATCAATCAACACATAGAATTGGCCTAGATCATGCGGTGCGCCCTCTGGCGCTTTGAGCGGTTTCACGTCTTTGGAAATGATGCCGCCTGTCATGCCTGCGGCCAAGAGTTCCACCATCAACCCAAGACCCCAGCCTTTGTATCCACCGATGGACACCAAAGAGCCTTTCAACGCCGCGTCTGGGTCCGTTGTTGGGTTTCCGTCGCTATCAACGGCCCACCCCAAGGGGATCTTTTCGCCCGCGGCTTTGGCCATCGTAATTTTCCCCAAAGCCACAACAGTTGTGGATTGATCAAACTGCATGGCGACACCCCCCTGTCCATCTGGAACAGAAAAGGCCATCGGATTTGTGCCAATGGTGCGTGTCTTACCACCCGGTGGCGCAACGATAGGCGAGGCATTGGTAAGCCCAAGCCCAATCATCCCAGCGCGCGCAATTTGTTCAGTGAAATAGCCAAGCGACGTACAGGTATGCGCATGCCCAACGGCCAAATAGGAAATCCCATTATCACGCGCTGCTGCAACCGCCTGATCGAGACCACGGGCGAAGGCAGGCTGTGCAAATCCAAAACGTGCATCAACATGGATTGAACCGCTACGAGGTTGCGTCACAACAGGCTCTACCGTCCCATCAACCCGACCAGTAACAAGTTGCTGACAATAGCTTTCAAGGTAATAGAGGCCACAAATTCGGTTTCCAATGGACTCTGCTTTTGCAACGGCGTCCGCCATATGGGCGGCAATCCAATCCGCCGCGCCATGTCGAACCAAAGCCGCATGTGTGGTTTTTTCGATAGTCTCGATTGATATAAGTGGCATTCTGTCCCCCCGCTGCGGCCAAGAGCGCGGAACCTCCGACGGTCTTGACCAATGTTGTCTCATTTATGATCAGACCTACGCAGCTTTAATGCATGACGCAAGACACATTGACCTTGGCGATAGTCCAGATACAGTCCAACCAAGAAATCAAGTGAAAGCAAACTTAATGTCCTTAGCCAACGGTGTCTCCTACCTCGCAATTCCTGGCCCCTCAGTGATGCCCGATCGTGTTTTGCGCGAAATGAATAGAGTTTGCTCTAATATCTATGAGGGTGACTTGGTTGATATGACCTTTGCCATGCTCCCTGATCTTAAGGCCGTTGCGCGGACCAAACACTATGTCGCCATCTACATCGCAAATGGTCACGGCACGTGGGAAGCTTCGCTTTCGAATATGGTCAATCGGGGGGATCACGTCTTGGTTCTTGCCACGGGGCGATTTGGGCATGGTTGGGCCGAAATGGCACAAAAAATGGGGATCCAAGCCGATATTTTGGAATTTGGGAATAGCGCCACCTATGATCCTGAGGTCATCAGAGGCGCCTTGGCCAAAGATACGCAACACAGATACAAAGCGGTCCTTGTCACACATGTCGATACCTCAAGCTCGGTCAAAAACGATGTGAAGGCTGTGCGAGACATTATGGACGATCTCAACCACCCTGCCCTGCTTGCGGTGGATTGCGTGGCCTCCATGGGGTGTGATCGCTTTGAAATGGATGATTGGGGAGTCGATGTGGCAATTGCGGCCTCGCAAAAGGGATTGATGGTTCCCCCCGGTCTGGGATTCGTGTTCTTTTCTAACAAAGCCGCGGAACGGCAAAAGCAGTTGGAGATTGTCAGCCCCTATTGGGATTGGGTCCCACGCGCTAACCCAGACATGTTTTACCAGCTGTTTTGTGGAACCGCGCCAACGCAACACCTGCATGGCTTGCGTGTTGCATTGGATATGATCCACGAAGAAGGCATCGAAAATACATGGGCGCGTCATAGCGCATTGGCCAAGGCGCTCTGGGCGGCCATCGACGTTTGGGGCCAAGATGGCGGAACCCTTAGACTGAATATCAGCGATCCCAATTTGCGCAGCAACGCCGTCACCTCAGTTCATATTGGCGCACCGTTGGGCACCGAGCTGCGGCGATGGGTTGAGGCGAATATGGGAATTACCCTTGGCATCGGCTTGGGCATGTCCACACCTGAAGATCCCAATGGCGATGGGTTTTTCCGATTTGGTCATATGGGACATGTGAACGGCCAAATGATGCTTGGTGTTATTGGCTCTGTCGAAGCCGCCCTTTGCGCATTAGATGCCCCTCATGGTCGTGGCGCCGTTGACGCCGCGGCGCGGGTTCTTGCCGATCTAGCCTGAAGCAGCGGCCAGCGCTTGGGGGAATAACCGTTCAAAGAGATCCAGATCATCTTTGGTGCCAACACTCACGCGGATACAGCGATCTTGCGGGCTGACAAAAGGCATACGCAAAAAGAGGCCCGATTGAACCAAATGCGCGAGCACCTGTTTTGCAAAAGCGCCCGTTTGCCCACAATCAATTGCAACGAAATTTGTAGCCGACGGGATTGCGACCAAACCATTGGACTGGGCAATCTGATAAAGCCGATTACGCCCCTCGGCGATTTTCAGATTTGTTTCATTAAGGTAGCCTTGATCCTCTAATGCCGCCAAAGCCCCCACTTGCGCCGCGCGGTTCATTCCAAAATGATTGCGTATTTTTTCAAACGCGGTGATTAGTTCTGGGGCACCCATAGCATAGCCAACCCGCGCACCTGCCATGCCATAGGCCTTGGAAAAGGTCCGCATTCGGATCACACGGGGATCCTCTATCGCAATAGTTGGCAGGGCATCGCTCGGCGCGAATTCACCATAGGCCTCATCCAAAATCAAAAGCGTGCCAAGGGGGATGTGATCCAGCGCGGCTTCGATATCGGCACCAGACATCCAAGTGCCCATTGGATTATCAGGGTTCGCAAAATAGACCAGTTTTGCGTCAACCTCTTTGGCCTTGTGCAAGAGCCCAATCAAATCCTCTTTGTCATCGACATAGGGGATTTTAACAAGCTCGCCGCCGAACCCCGCGACGTGGTAATTGAACGTCGGATAAGCCCCATCAGAGGTCACAACCTTATCCCCTGCCTCAACAGTTAAGCGCACCAAATAACCTAAGAGCCCGTCGATGCCTTCGCCAACAACGATGTTTTCAATAGAAACACCATGATGGTTCGCTAAAGCGGTCCTCAGGTCATAGCTCGTCGGATCCCCATATTGCCAAATGTCACTCGATGCCTTTTGCATCGCTGCAATTGCTTTGGGAGACGGTCCAAAAACATTTTCGTTTGCCCCAAGACGTGCATCAAATGGGCCGCCTCTTTGGCGTTCTTGTGTTTCTGGTCCCACGAAAGGAACAGAGGACGGCAGGCTCTGCGCCAGAGAGGTCAATCGTAAATGTGTCATGGCGCATTGCTAATTCATTCTGAGGACAAAGTGCAAGAGCGCTGCACTTTTTTGGGATTGTTGCCAATCAATTACCAATCAAAGGAAAGTGACTTTCCCTTTTGCAACGCTCGGTTTAGGGTGTTGGTATTCAATGGTCCCGCAGAGGACAAATTTGAGCAGGAGACAGATTTTGGGCACATCAATCCCCCCTTTCAGCCGTTTTGAATGGATGATTGCATGGCGCTATCTCAGAGCCAAGAGATCCGAAGGCGGCGTCAGCGTTATGACGTGGATTAGCCTCATCGGGATCACCTTGGCTGTGTTTGCGCTCATTGCCACGCTTTCTGTGCGCTCTGGATTTCGCTCGGAAATCGTTGATACGATCCTCGGGGCCAATGCCCATGTCACCGTTTACAACATTCCTGCGGCAAACGAATTTGGCAAGATTGAACGCACGATCCCCAATTACGAAGAAGTTGCGCAAAACATCCGTTCAATAGACGGCGTTACCCGTGCAGCTCCGTTGATCAAAGGCCAAGTCATGGCCAATTATCAGGGCGAAAATGCAGGCGTACAGGTTTATGGCATTAGCTTTGAGAACCTTTTAACGCTACCGCGCATTGCAAATCCAGAATCGTTTCAAGGCGACATCAATGCCTTTGGCGCGGGGCTTGCCATTGGTTCAGGTGTTGCACGAGAATTGAACGCGTCCGTCGGAGATAAAATCAAACTCATTTCCCCAGACGGCGTAAAAACCGCCTTTGGAACAAGCCCGCGTGTCAAATCATACGACATCACCTATATTTTCACTGCAGGTCGATATGACATCGACAAAACGCGCATTTACATGCCCTTTGACGAAGCTCAAAGCTATTTCAATCGTGAAAATGCCGCCGACGAAATCGAAGTCATGGTTGATGTCCCCGACGACGTGGAAACCCTTTCAAATGATCTCTATCAAGCGGCGGGTCCGCGATCACAGCTATGGACATGGAAAAACGCCTCCAATAATTTCCTGCGTGCCCTAGAAATCGAAGATAATGTCATGTTCATCATCATGGCAATTCTGGTTTTAATCGCCACAATGAACATCGTGTCTGGCCTCATTATGTTGGTCAAAAACAAGGGACGCGACATCGGCATTTTACGCACGATGGGCCTCACAGAGGGGTCGGTAATGCGCGTCTTTTTCATTTGTGGCAGCTTTACTGGAATTATTGGGACCATATTCGGTGTCATCTTGGGATGCCTGTTTGCAATCTATATTGACCCGATCTTTTCCTTTATCAATTACGTGGCCGGCGGTGGCGTTTGGGATCCCTCTATTCGGGGGATTTATACGATCCCTGCCGAACTTCACCTTGATGACGTGATCAAAGCGGTCAGCCTTTCCCTTGGCCTAAGTTTCATCATTACCATTTTTCCTGCGCGTCGCGCCGCACGTATGAATCCTGTTGAGGCCCTTCGCTATGAATGATCCTGTCCTAAGCTTGAATGGTATCTCAAAATCTTATCACATTGGGCGACCCAACCAAATTGATGTTCTCACCGAGACCAGCTTTGACTTGGCCAAAGGGGAAATCGTCGCCTTGGTCGCGCCCTCTGGTGCGGGGAAATCAACCCTTCTACACATCGCTGGGCTCTTAGATACGCCAGATAGTGGATCGGTTCGATTGAATGGTGAGGAGCTGTCCACTCTGTCAGATCGGCGTCGCACAAATATTCGACGCAATGACATGGGGTTTGTTTATCAATTCCATCACTTGCTTCCTGAGTTTAGCGCTTGCGAAAATACCATCCTCCCTCAATTGGCGAATGGGGTAAAACAGTCTATCGCACAGGATCGTGCGCAACATTTGTTGAGCTTAGTTGGGTTAAAGGATCGCTTTGATCATCGCCCTGCAGAAATGTCTGGCGGCGAACAACAGCGGGTTGCCTTTTGTCGCGCCCTCGCAAATGAGCCGCAGATTTTGTTAGCGGATGAACCCACTGGCAATTTGGATCAGGCGACCTCTGATACAGTTTTCGAAACCTTGATCAAAATTGTCCGTGAAACGGGCCTATCTGCATTGATCGCAACACATAATCCCGATTTAGCGGCGCGGATGGATCGGACTGTTGAGCTGAATTTAGGCAAATTAAGTCAACGCGAGCGGCGATAAGCACGGGCGAGCTCAGTAGGATCCGCCCCCAATTTATACCGCAGCAAAAGCACAAGGTTTTTGAACCCACGGCGCAGCCATCCGATTTTTTGATATTTCTCAAATGAGGACTGAATACGATACCCAATTGGCCTGAAGCGGTTTTTAGCACGGCGGGCAAATTCAACATCCTCCATCAGAGGCTGATCTGGGTAGCCAAGCTCCTTGAGAAGCGTGGCCTTGATCAACAGCCCTTGATCCCCATAGGGCAATTTGAAAACCCGTGATCGAAGATTGGCCCAGCCCGCAACCACTTTGGCACCAAAACCACCATCATCAAATCCCAAGTCGAAATAGCCGATATCGTGCGATGTTGACATGAACCTCACAACCGCGTCACACCATCCCTCGCCCAGCACAGTATCCGCATGAAGGATCAAGACCCACTCTGCGCGCACCTTGGGCAACGCGCGAGCAATTTGACCACCGCGCGACGGCGACCCTGTGACAACCTCTGCCCCAACCTCACGGGCAAGGCGCATGGTTTCATCTGATGACCCACCATCAGAGATAATCAATTCCGCAATCAATCCCGCCTCTACCCCACGATATATATCAGGCAAACTTGATCTAAGCGCGGCTTCGGCGTTTAACGTGGGAATAATAACTGAAATCGGGGCGCGCATTCACTGGTCCTCGTGATGATGTCCCCCTATATCTAATGCAACACAGCAAATCAAAGGGGCAGACGATGTCATCACGCAAACTCTTTTGCATATCAGGATCAGAGGCACGCAAATTTTTGCAAGGTCTGATCACCAATGATATCAACAAGCTCGACAATGGCATTGTGTATACTGCCCTATTGACCCCACAAGGAAAATACATCTGCGATTTCTTCTTGGCGACCCACGGCAACGACATTTTGTTAGATGCCCCTGCACAAGATGCGGAGGCTTTGATCAAGCGTCTATCAATGTACCGACTGCGGGCGGATGTTCAAATCACTCCAAGTGATCTGATTGTCAGCACAGGGCTCACAGAGACACCGTCAGAGGCGCATATGGACCCTCGTCATGCTGATATGGGTTGGCGGCTCTATGGCCCACAAGATGTCTCAGAGGACGTAGACTGGGCTGCACAACGTGTTCCAAACTGTATTCCCGAACATGGAATTGAACTGACACAGGACACCTTTATTTTAGAAGCCGGATTTGAGGTGCTCAACGGGGTTGATTTTCGCAAAGGGTGCTATGTCGGCCAAGAAGTAACCGCCAGAATGAAACACAAAACCGAGCTGCGCAAAGGGTTCAAAACGGTTGGTATTTCTGAGCTAGTTGATATTGGGACCGACATTGTGACCCAAGACGACAAAGTCGCGGGTACCATTTTCACCCAAGCCAATGGCCAAGCGATTGCCTATCTTAGGTATGATCGTGCTAAGGGTCCACTTAAGGCAGGAAACGCCGAAATTATCCTATAACGGCGTTTCTTTTGATTATAGCTTACGCGCGTTCGGAATAATCCATCGTATCTGTGTTCACAATGATCATCTCATCCTGCCCGACAAAGGGCGGTACCATCACTTTGACGCCATTGTCCAAAATCGCAGGTTTAAAGCTATTTGCCGCTGTTTGACCTTTGACGACTGGCTCAGTCTCAACAACCTTACAGGTCACTTTTTGCGGAACAGTGGCATTCAGCGCCTCTTCGTCATAGAATTCAACAACAATCGTCATCCCATCCTGAAGGAACGGGCGGCGATCGCCGAGCAAATCAGAGGGCAATTCAATTTGCTCATATGTCTCAGTGTCCATGAACACCAACATACCGTCAGATTCGTATAGGAATTGTTGATCTTTTTGCTCTAGGCGAACACGTTCAACTTTGTCCGCACTGCGAAAGCGTTCGTTCAATTTAGAACCGTTACGCAGATTGCGTAGCTCGACTTGGGCAAATGCCCCGCCCTTGCCAGGTTTGACGTGATCCACTTTGACAGCCGCCCACAAGTGGTTGTCGTGTTCAATTACGTTGCCTGGACGAATTTCGTTACCGTTAATCTTTGCCATGATAGAAACCTAGTCTCAAAGGTTGATGAAAGTTTAACAGACCCTATATATTGAGGGCGAGGCCAAGGCAAGTCACGCAGTCTAGTAGACGAATTTCGAGCCTTGCGTTTTTTGCAATGAAGCTATGCAAAATAAAACTACCCGAATCAATTTTTTTGGGTCATAAGGCTCCTCACGCCTAAAAGACAAGAGCAATAATCAAAGGACGACGAGATGAAAGATTTCGTTGATGCAACCGCATTCAACAGTGAACAAGGGAACCGTGCGCGCAAGCTGTTCGCCGCCGTGGTTCTTGCTGCACTAGACGATGCCATCGCCGATGACAAAAAATATGGTAATGGTCCTGAACAGATTGCACGTTGGGCGCGTTCACGCGATGGCCGCGAAGTTCTAAGCTGCGCTGGTATCGACCCCAATGAACGTGTTGTTTCTGGGCTGATGGACTTTGTTGGAAAAGGTGTTCGCACATCTGTCGCGCTGTCACGCGAAGAAAGTGAACGTCGCAACGCAGCACATCACGCAGAAGCTGCCTAACATTTATTTGCGGTTTACTTCTAAAAGCGTCGGTTTTTACCGGCGCTTTTTTTAATCAATACGTTGATTTATTAGCGCACTGTTGATTTCACGACGAACGAGCTTGCGAATATTTTTCGTGATTTGTTCGCCCAATGCCCCACGCAATTCATCACGGATCATATCCGCAACCAATGCACGCAGCTCCTCCTGATCTAGAGAGGCGCTCTCAGATATGGCGACGGTTGCTGACACCTGTTCATTTTGAACCAAGGCAGTTTCAACAATCTCACGTCCTGCTTCGCTAACGGCATCAAGAGGAAGTGTGGTTTTGCTCCCTGCGAAATCATCTTGTTCGACGTCATCTGGTTCCCAAAGCTGATCGGAATGGGCAATCAATTTTTCAAGCTTGGTGATTTTAGCCTCAAGCGAAGGGGGCTCTGACAACTCTTCTTCGTCAACGCGCAAAGAGGGGCACAGGACTAATGTTTCTGAGCTTGCTTCAGCTTTGTCTTGTTTTTCAACGGCTTGTGGAATTGTATCCAACTCAGGCTCATCTGCGACTAACTTTCTCAAAGAAGTCAAAACATCAGAAAGGTCTTTACCAGCTGCTTCGGTCATTATTTATCGCCCCATATTTGTCGCAAGACTAACAATATTGGGGCAATCCGACAAGCCCATCGACAGATTACTTGTTTAAAGAACGTAACAGTTTATCCAATTGCTTGCCTTGCTTGCTCGTCGCAGTAGGCGCATCCTTGACCATATTGTAGTACGCCGCAGGGTCATATTTCTGTACCGGAAGGTTCAGGTGATCCACGGTGAGCTGACCAGTTGCCGCCAACAAACGATAGGCCGCTATGTTTTCATCTGCAATTGCAGAAATCAAACCTGCGCGCGCATCAAGAAGTTCTTGTTCCGCGTTCAACACATCCAAGGTCGTGCGTGATCCCAAAGTCGCCTCTTCGCGAATACCGCGAAAGGCCACTGTTGCGGCACGAATTTGCTGTTCGCTCGCGGCCCGTCCCGCACGCGCGACCTCTAGGATTGAAAAGGCGCTACCGGCTTGTTGTTCGATTTGTGACACAGCCACGTGCAACGCAGAGCGCGCAGCATCGCTGCGTTGTTGCGCCTGACGCGTGATAGATGGGTATCGTCCCGATGCATAAACAGGGCCTGACGCCTGAAGCGACACGGATGCGCTCAAGCTAGACCTATCATTAGAGCTTGTATCAGTGGCGCTAAGTTCACCCCCTAAAACAACTGTTGGCTTACGATAAGCCGCCGCCGCGCGAACACCCAACTCAGATGCTTTCACATCATGCTGAAGCTTTTTGATATCGGGATGGTTGCGCACCGCCAATTGCTTTGCAGCTTGCGCGGATTTAGGAAGACGTGGCAATGATCTTGGCGCATCCAAAGCATGCGCAGCACCGCCGACCGTTTGTTTGTAATACTCATTTGCCTGCGCAAGATTGCCTTTTGCAGCGGCAAGCGCGCTTTGCGACGCGGCAAGCCGTGCTTCGGCAAGGGCAACATCCGTTTTCGTCACTTCGCCGACATCAAATCGATCTTGTGCGGCTCGCAACTCCTCTCGAATAACGCGCAGGTTATTTTCACGCAAAGCAACCGTTTCAGTGTAGCGGCGCACATCCATGAAAGCTTGGACAGCAGACAATAAAACATTCTGCTCTACGGACACCAAACTCTGACGAGAGGCCAACACAGCCTCTTTGCGTTGTTCAACAGCAAAGGCGCTGCGGTCGCCGTCGTAGAGTAACTGCGAAATTGTCAATGCAACTCTACTGCCAGTGTTATAAGAATTCCCCAACAGGTTGGTATCTGCCCACGATCGATTTAATGATCGTTCTATGCGGGCACTCCATTCCAAAACAGGTCCAAGTGTAGCCATCGCCTGAGCGACATCTTCGTCCGCCGCGCGCAAGACAGCCCGATTTTGCTCTAGCAAACCGCTGCTGTTGTAGGCGCTTATCAAAGCTTCGTTCAGGGAGTGTGCCGTGGCAGGTGCGTTCAAACTAACGAATACAGACGTAATGCCCGCAAGCATTTTGACTTTGCGACTAAATTTGACCATGCGGTCCCCCTAAATTTGAGCGATCACACAAAAGCGATCCCCCAATACAACTTACAATGCGAAAGCAGCTTCGCGTTCAAAACCTGGCAAAACAGGAGCATTCGCATTAAATGCAAAGCGCCAGTTCATCTTGCCTTCTAATTTATACCCTATTTTCACAGTTCCAAGGGCACCATCTGCAAAAATACATGCGATGCGACCCCCTTCTTTGACCTGATCAACAATTGCATCAGGCAGTTCCTCTACAGCCCCTTGCAAGAGAACCACATCATAGGGACCGTGCGCGGCGGCGCCTTGTGCAAGAGTGCCTGTTTCACAGACCACGTTATCCGCACCGTTTTCCAATAAATTCTCTTGGGCATCGCTCGTCATTGAGGCGTCGTCTTCCAAGGCAATAACCGCTTCAGCCATGCGCGCAATCACGGCCGCAGAATAACCAAGCGCAGAGCCGATATCCAAGACAAGCTCATCGGGTTGAATATCCAAAGCGTCCAACATTTTTGCCAATGTCCGCGGCTCTAGAACGACACGATTGCTTCCCAATTCAACGCATTCACCGACATAGGCCACTTCGCGCATGGACTGAGGCACGAAAGCTTCGCGAGGAACGGACAGCATCGCATCAATAATTGGGAATTTTGTGACGTCAGATGGACGCACTTGAGTATCAACCATCATTGTACGGCGGTGTGTATAATCAGTCATTGAGCAGCTCTTTCACTTCACAGTTGCCCTGTATTGCCACATCTCAATGAGGCAAGCAACGGCTTATGCGATGCACATAGGGAGATAAGCGTTGATAAATTGGGCAGGAATGCGCTTAAATCAGGGGACCAATTTCAGGAGCCAAGATGCACGCCTATCTACATGACGCCCAAGCACACCATAATCCGAAACATTTTATGGCCTCAGGGGTGATAAAACCAAACCCCGAAACGCCAAATCGCGTTGGTATTTTGAAACAAGGTGCCTTGGATGCAGGGTGCAACTTCGAGCCTGTGCAAGATTTTGGTTTAGGTCCAATCAGCGCAATTCATACGCCGGAATATCTGAAATTCCTGAGTTCGATTCATGAACGGTGGAGCCGAATCGATGGAAACGGCGACGAGGTCATCCCCAACATTCATCCTGCCAATCGCACAGACAGCTACCCCAAATCCGTCGTCGGGCAAGCAGGTTATCACCAAGCCGACACCGCCTGTCCCATCGGGGCGCATACTTGGGACTCGGCCTATTGGTCAGCACAAACCGCGCTTGCTGGGGCCCAGCATATCGCGAACGGTGGCCGTCTGGCCTATTCCTTATGTCGCCCTCCGGGGCATCATGCCTTTGGCGATCTTGCAGGGGGATTTTGTTTTTTAAACAATTCCGCCATTGCAGCACAGTCCCTGACCCAAACCGGCAAACGGGTCGCGATTTTGGATGTCGATGTGCATCATGGAAACGGAACACAGGGGATTTTCTATAATCGCTCTGATGTTCTAACCGTGTCTATTCATGCCCATCCCGAACGGTTTTATCCCTTTTACTGGGGCTACAGCGATGAACGCGGCGCAGGCGACGGGCTCGGATATAACCTCAACCTGCCCCTTGATCGCGGTCTGGGGGACGTAGAATTCCTCGCCGCCTTGGATATCGCCTTGGATCGTATCGCTCTATTTGGGGCCGATGTGATTGTGGTTGCTTTGGGCTTGGATGCCTCGATAGATGATCCGTTCCAAGCCTTGAAAATCACACCAGACGGGTTTGAACAGATCGCTAAAACCATAGCATCGCACAAGCTGCCCACCCTATTGGTACAAGAAGGCGGTTATGTGTCCGATATGCTTGGCACAAATTTAACTAGGTTCCTGATGGGAGCTCAGGCCTGATTATTTAAGCGTAACTATCAAGTTTGCGCATCGCGATGAATGAAATGAACAGCATCACCGAGGCGGCGATCAAACACCCATTGAGACCCGCAATTTGATACATGGCCCCTGACAAGACAGTCCCGATTAAACGGCCTGCCGCATTGGCCATATAATAGAACCCGACATCCAATGTGACCCGCTCGCTATCTGTAAAGCGCAGGATCAAAAAGGAATGCAGCGACGAATTCAGCGCAAACAGAGCGCCAAAGGCAAAGAGGCCGATAATCACCAACCACACCGCGCCACCTTCAAACAGCATTACAAGAGCTGTTAGAGCAAGGGGAATGAGAGCCAGACCAAAGACAAGATGGCTTGTATTTTTACGATCCAAATTGATCAGCTTTGGCGCCATGGTTTGAACAAAGCCATAGAGAATGACCCACACCGCCATAAAAGCCCCAATGGCAAAAAACGCCCAGCGCTTGCCTTCGGGTGTTCCATCCGACCACTGCGCATAAAAGAACAGCGGAATTCCAACCACAAACCACACATCCCGCGCACCGAACAAAAAGACGCGTGCAAGGGACAGGTAATTTACCTTGGGATTTTTGGAAAAGACCTCGCTAAATTTTGCGCCCTTTTTGCCCGTTGGCAACCCCGCAGGAAGCTTGAGCAAAAGAATGATCAAGATCGCTGAGAGGAAGATGGCAAATGCGATAATCGTTGGCACAAAGCCAAAAATGCCCAAAGCCGCCGCACCCAAAAAGAAGCCCAACCCTTTGATGGCATTTTTGGAGCCTGTCAAAAAGGCCACCCATTTGAACAAAACGTCATCTTCATCCGGTGCGAGGATTTTTACCGCTGATTTCGAGCTCATCTTAGCGAGGTCTTTAGCAACGCCTGACAAACCTTGAACGCACATGACGAAAATCACTGAGGCCGCTATGGTCCACGCAGGATCAAGCTGGGTCAATGCAATTAGAGCAATGATTTGCAAGGCAAGCCCTGAAAACAAAGTCGATGCCAATCCAAAGCGCGCCGCGATCCACCCCGCAGACAGGTTTGTCACAATACCCGCAACTTCGTAAAGCACGAACAAATTGGCGAGCTGAAAGGGGCTAAAGCCGAGCGTATGAAAATGCAAAAGCACAAGCATACGCAAGGCACCATCGCTGAGCATAAAGCCCCAATAGGCAAGTGTGACGGCTATAAAGGCAATCTTCATAGAGAGGCGGCCACCATGTGAGCAACATCTACAAGACGGTTCGCATAGCCCCATTCGTTGTCATACCATGCGTAAATCTTAACCTGCGTGCCATTCACAACCATCGTGGAGGGCGCATCCACAATCGAAGAGCGCGCATCATTCACATAATCGGTTGAGACCAACGGGCGCGTCTCATATCCAAGGATACCCGCAAGCTCGCCCTCTGCCGCCGCTTTGAACATCGCGTTCACCTGCTCTGCTGTGGTTTCCGTTTCAACTTCGAAAACACAGTCTGTCAAAGATGCGTTCAACAAAGGTACGCGCACGGCGTGACCATTCAAACGACCCGTTAGCTCAGGATAAATCAGTGTGATCGCCGTTGCCGATCCCGTTGTTGTCGGGATCAAAGAATTCAACGCAGAGCGTGCGCGGCGGAGGTCTTTGGCGGGACGATCCACGATTGTTTGTGTGTTGGTCACATCGTGAATTGTCGTGATGGACCCATGTTTGATCTTTAGGTTTTCATGGATAACTTTGACGACAGGCGCCAAACAGTTTGTCGTACATGAGGCCGCTGTCACAATAGAATGCTCAGACGGGATGTATGTGTCGTTATTCACGCCATAAACGATATTGGCCGTTGGGCCGTCTTTTACGGGGGCAGAGACGACAACTTTCTTAACACCTGCTGCAAAATACGGCGCAAGCGCCGCCTCGGTTTTAAATGCGCCCGTACAATCGATGACCACGTCTACACCATCGAGTGGCAGATCGCTCAAGGAGCGTTCCTTATAAACAGGGATGTGCGTTCCGTTGATGGAAACTCCAGCGTCATCAAAGCCGAAATCAGCATCCCAGCGACCGTGCACAGTGTCAAATTCAAACAAATGCGCATGCATTTCTGGGGATCCAACAGCGTCGTTCAAAAAGGCAATTTCAGCGCCTGATTCAATCAGAGGCTTTATGGCTAATTTGCCAATACGACCTAATCCGTTGACTGCAAATGTAACCAATGTCCCAATCCTTTTTCAAACATGCTTACTCGTCGCGTATACAAGAAATGAAACAGTTTTGTGACAAAACGAAAGGAAATGCTGCTATGCCGCATTTACCTGTGATGACCTTGTCATCTGGTCCATGTTAGCCAAACTCAACTCACCCTCCTAACTCGATGACCTTTTGATATAGGCCCTCCTCCCATGTCATTGGCTGATCAGTGTCAGGCGCAGGCTGACGCGTTATTGATTTAAAGGCACCAACATCAGTTTTGATGATCTGGCACCCTTGCTCAGTGTGTTTCTGAACGACCTTACGTTCTTGATCTTGGATGATCTTTTCCAAACCTTCTATAAACGCCTGAATTTCCGCCATTTCGGCGGCGCGTGCGTCTGAGGACAAAGCAGTCCATCGACTCGCTTTGACAACATGGAAAGCAAACGATGTCTTGTATAATTGAGGGATCCATTGGGTACAGGCATCACCAGAAGTGGTCAAATTTGACAGTGCAATGGCATCCACTGCTGACATGTTTAACGCGGCATTGAATTGCTCTTGCATCATTGGAATAGGCACCATTCCCAACCCCCTCACCGATTGCATGTCAGAGAGATCACGCTCTATCGCGAGGCGAAGATGTCTCACCATGTCGGGTTTTATCTCAGCCCCCTCAAAATGAGCCAGATTGCTCACAATTCCCCACTGACCTAGATACACCATCCCAACGAGTTTGAGATCAAAGGGCGATAGAGGTTCGCTGGCCTCATTCATAATATCCGGATCAAGGCGAAGCTTTGCGATGTGTTTTTGGTCCAGAACGACAAAGGGATCCCGCAGGAATTCAAGCTGAGGCGCTAGTTTTGCAATCCTGTCCATTCCAAGGACAGCGACATCTACCCCACCATGATTTAACTCCGTCATGGCATTTTCAGCAAAACCAAGCCCAATGTGAGCCTGATCAAGCGTCTCAATCAAGGGAATAACGTCTTGGTGATCTGTAGCGTCCACCAATATCCTTTGAGCCAAAGCAAAGCTTGGCGTAATAGCAAAGATGAGGGCCCACAACAGGACATGATTGACAAGATTTCCCATGTTCAGAACAACGGCATAGGTCAAGAAACCTTTACCTAACCTGCGCTCAAAGCCGCGTAGAGCACTGGAACCTTGCGAAAGAATGGGTTAGCACACAGGAGACTGACGATCGGAAGACCGAAATGGCCCAGAAATTTTTCAATGATGCAGATCGCCGCAATGTGCGATGGTTTTGGAGAACTTACCTCAAACAAAGGACGCCTTGGCTTTTGTTCATTATCCTTTTGGTTCTTCTTCAAGGCGTTGTTTATCAACAATTTCTGTCTATTACGGAAAATGGTCTACGGGTTATTTTTTCGAACGGGGAATTGGCTGATTTAATTCAAATTTGCATCATGGTGGTGATCTTGTTCGCTGTACGCGCGACAGCGTCATATGTGGTGCCGCGACTATCCACCTACCTTGCGGCCGATGCCGTCTGGAAAATGCGCCGCGATCTCACAGTTTCGGTAACGCAGCTGGATCAAGCTTATTTTGATAAAACCTCGCCATCAGATTTGATTTTGCGTTTGGTTAATCAAGCGCAAGAATTGTCAAATTTTGTCGGTCAAACAACAGTGAACGCCGTGCGCGACCTGAGCACAATTTTGATCGTCTCCGGCTACCTAATTTATAAATCCGTCTATTTGTTCGCAGTCGCACTAATCGTCCTACCGATTATATTTATCTTGCTCCAGTGGGTCTCTAGTCACATCAAAGTCCTGCGTCGACAAGCCGAGGCGGCGCTTGGTGCCTATATGAGCAATATTGATGAGATGGCCGGCGGCATGCGGACCATTAAAATGACGGGTCAGGAATCCGCCGAAGTTGATCGCATGCTAGGCTCCTCAGAAACGATTAAATCGCTCACCATTCGCCAACAAGCCGCCGAAGCCATTGTTGCGCCGACCATCGATGTCGCGACGGCCTTTGTTTATGTGTTGGTCATTGGCGGCGGCGGGTATATGGCCTTGTCCCCGAATTACGACATGGACGGCGCCTCTATCATCGCTTTCATGTTGGGGTTGGCTTTGATCCTTGATCCTGCACGCAAATTTTCGCAGTTTTTCACAAAATTGCAGGCGGGCTTGATCCTCTTGGATAGCATTTATGAGCTGATATCAGCCAAAGCAACCATCACCGATTCAGACCAAGCAACGCCCCTATTGGACGATGTTGTGTCCATCCACATGGACAATGTTCAATTTTCTTATGGCGGGGAAAACCCTCTGTTTGCGGACATCTCCCTGTCCTTCAAGGCCGGTCAAAAAACGGCCATTGTTGGGGCAACTGGATCGGGTAAAACCACAGTTCTCAGCCTAATTAGCCGCCTCTATGAAGCCGAAGCAGGTTCAATAAACCTCAACGATCGAGACATAAAATCGATTACCTTAGAATCGTTGCGTGAGAAATTTTCTATCGTTGCGCAGGACATTGTTATTTTCAACAAATCCGTCATGGACAACATTCGTTATGCAAGACCAGAGGCCAGTGATGAAGAGGTCATAGAGGCCGCCAAAGCCGCCCGTATCTATGATGTCATGCTGAAGCGCGGGGACGCGCCCGTCGGGCCCAAAGGGAGCCAGCTCTCTGGTGGGCAAAAGCAACGTATCGCCATTGCGCGCGCCTTTCTCCGCCCTGCCCCCGTTTTGATTTTGGATGAGGCCACATCCGCGCTGGATCAGCTCACAGAGGCAGAGGTCAACGCATCCTTTGCCCGACTGCAGGCTGGAAAGACGACAATTGTGGTGGCCCATAAATTGTCTTCGATCATTGATGCCGATTTGATTTATGTTCTTGAAGGTGGCAAGCTCATCGAGCAAGGCAAGCACGAAGAGCTGATGCAGAACAAAGCCTATTATTACCAAATCTTCCATGCACAAACGGGAAAATCCTGAGGATAGGGAAATGGACTTAGATCAACTGAGAACCTGGCTGGCCTATATGACCGTAATCAATACCTGCTTTTTTGCGATTGGATTGATGAAAATTACAGTTCTCGCGCCACTCACTAAAAAGGTGAATCTGATCTTGTTCCCGCGTCATGCAGATGACATTGAAAAAGCCATCCCCAAAATCCTATTCACCTATTGGATCCTGATCATCATGTTTAACTTAACTCCATATTTAGCTCTACGAATATTATGATGCACCAATTTAAGCGCTATGCCATTTACTATCTTCCGCAAGATATCGCCTTGTCTGAGGCTGGCGCAAAATGGCTGGGGTGGGATGTACTCACTGGTCAACCCATTGATAGACCACAGGATGTTGATTTGGATGTCGTCGCGACACCGCAAAAATATGGCTTCCACGCGACATTGAAAGCGCCATTTCGTTTGCGCGACGGATCGAGCCTCACCGATTTGTCAGAGGACTTTCGCAGCTTGGCCGCGCGTCTTGCCCCTGTCACGATCACCTTGGAGCTGGCGCGTCTTGGTCGGTTTTTTGCCCTTGTGAACGCAGGGAATTCAAGTGAGCTCAATCAACTCGCGAGCACGCTTGTAAAAGATCTGGACCATTTCCGCGCGCCACTGACCCAAGCAGACATTGAACGACGTCGCCCCGAAACGCTAAGCCAGACCCAACGCGCATATCTCATGCAATGGGGATATCCCTTTGTCATGGATGACTTCAAATTTCATATGACACTCAGCGGTCGGCTCACCCCATCAGAGGCTGACCGCCTTCAAAGCACCTTATCCAAAACCTTCGCTCCCTTTCTCAATAGCGCCCATAGGATTGAATCAATTTGCCTTGTGGGGGAAAATCAAGACGGATACTTTGAATTGATTGAGCGCGCGCATCTTGGCGGGTAGTCACAATACCATTAGAGCCAAAAGGATCGCACGATGCCACATGCCGAAATCAAATACTCCGATGATCTGAGTATTGATACAGTCGGTCTCTTGAAAGAGATTGAAGCCGTCATCTTGGCACATGATCCTGGTGCAGGAGACTGCAAAGGTCGCGCATTTCCGATCAAAGACTGGCATCATACCCATGTTCTTCTCGAGGTAGCGATGTTAACAAAACCACATCGCGACGACGCCTTTTCGCAAACCATGGTCAAAGCGTTTGAACGGGTTCTTCACGCCCACTTGAGCCAAAAAACCTATGTCTCTATTTCTCTGACATATATGGGCGATACCTATTTCACGGGGACCTATGACCCCACATCGTGATCCCTGTTAATAGCCACTGTCGGTTTCTAACACGAGATGACCGGTCGCGACCTCGCGATAAACCGAAGGCTCAGGTTTATAGGACAGGTTATGAATTGGGGACGGAATAGGTTTGAAATTCAAATCTTTCTCTGATTTCCGTTTTTTTGGGTCGGCAATTGGAACCGCCTTCATCAAGGCTTGGGTATAGGGATGTTGTGGATTTTCAAAAACTTGTTGCCGAGAGCCAATTTCCACAATCCGGCCCAGATACATAACCCCAACCAGATGACTAACGCGTTCGACCACGGCCATGTCATGACTGATAAACAAATAGGACAGACCTAAATCAGCCTGAAGTTCCATCATCAAATTCAAGACTTGCGCCTGAACAGACACGTCCAAGGCAGAGACCGCTTCATCCGCAATGATCAGCTTGGGGTTAAGGGCTAAGGCGCGCGCAATGGCAATGCGCTGTCTTTGCCCGCCTGATAATTCATGCGGATAACGACGTAGAAAGCTTTTGGGGAGTTGGACACGATCAAATAACATCTCAACACGGGCTTTTATGTCAGACGCCGAATTTGTGCCAAAGTTGCGAAGGGGTTCCGCCACTTGATCCATGAGCTGCATTTGTGGGTTTAACGAGGCAAAGGGATCTTGAAAGATCATTTGCATATCTTGGCGCGCTTCGCGCAGGTCGTTACTCCCCAAGCTCAGGACATCCTTGTCCTCGAGTTGAACATAACCTGAGGTTGGTTCAACCAATCGCAAAATAGATCGCCCGGCTGTCGATTTTCCACAACCAGACTCACCAACCAATGACAAAGTTTGCCCCTTGGCCAAATCAAAGGAAACATCTTCAACCGCATGAACCTGCGCCACTGTGCGGCGCAACATACCGCCCTTGACTGGAAACCGAGTTGTGAGGTTGCGCACGCTCAAAAGCGGCTGTGATCCGTCTTCGATGGGTGTTGTCGCCGCTTGAGTATCGCCAAATAATCGCATCGGCTCAGGGAGCGGACGACCCGTCATCTCGCCAAGTTTGGGGACAGCCGCCAAAAGCGATTTGGTATATTCATGTTGCGGAGTGTTGAAAATTTGATCAACATCGCCCTCTTCAACCTTATTGCCGCGATACATAACAACAACGCGATCCGCCATTTGCGCGACCACTGCCATGTCATGAGTGATAAACATCACGGCCGTGCCCGTCTCGCGTTTGAGCCTATCAATCAACGCCAAAATTTCGGCTTGAATCGTCACATCCAGCGCCGTCGTCGGTTCATCCGCAATCAACAAACGCGGCTCACAGGCTAGCGCCATAGCGATAACTACACGTTGGCGCATACCACCCGATAGTTCGTGGGGATATTGTGACATGCGCCGCTCAGGTTCGGGTATGCGAACTTGTTTGAGCAACTCTAATGCCCGGGCATTGGCCTCAGCTTTGGACAATTTCTTGTGGAGGCGCACACCTTCGCTGAGTTGACGCCCAATGGTGAACACAGGGTTCAAAGCGGTCATAGGCTCTTGAAAGATCATTGCGATTTCATTGCCGCGCACGGATCGCATCTTGGCTTGATCTAGGGTCGCTAGGTTGCTCTCACCGTCCTGTTTGCGATCAAAGAGCAAGTCACCGGACGTAATCTTGCCCCCCCATATTCAATGAGACGCATCAAAGACAAAGACGAAACAGATTTTCCGGACCCAGATTCGCCAACAACACAGAGCGTTTCACCTGCGCGGATATCAAAAGACACGTCTTTCACCCCAACGACGGTGCCGTCTTTGGTTTCAAATTCAACTTTAAGGTTACGCACCGACGCAATCGTTTGATCCAACACTGCCTGACTCCTTGCTGTCAAATGAGACTACTCAGGCTTTGATCACCCTGTCAAACGACAAAATAAATTATACAAATAGTTTGATTTTTTACGAAAGACTGTATTCCATGTCCCCCAGAAGGTTCAATCTAGAGAACAAATCGCATTTAAGTGTGCCTAGCCTTGAACCTTATTACTCTGCCTTAAGCGGCAAAATTGTTCAAAGGGAGGACAACATGAATTTTAAAACTTCGCTTTTAGGCGCTGTCGCGGGCCTAGCCTGTGCATCTGCTGCATTTGCTGAGCGGGGCAGTGATGGAAACGTCAATATCATCTATTGGCAAGCCCCCTCTATTTTAAACCCATTCTTATCAGGCGGTACCAAAGACATCGAAGCGGCGTCTTTGATCATCGAGCCTTTGGCGCGCTATGACCAAAACGGGCAGATGGTTCCGTTCTTGGTGACTGAAATTCCGACCGTTGCCAATGGCGGCGTCTCTGAAGACCTGACAGCAATTACATGGAACATCACACCGGGCTTGAAATGGTCCGATGGGACGGCGTTCACGGCGCAAGATGTGGTCTTTACCGCCGATTATTGCATGCATCCCGAAGGTGGCTGTGCGCAATTGACAAAATTCACAGGTGTCACAAGTGTTGAAGCCATCGATGATCTAACAGTTAAGATCACGTTTGATAAACCGACACCTTTCCCATATGGCCCCTTTGTTGGCGGCGAAAGCCCGATCCTTCAAAAGGCTCAGTTTGAAAGCTGTATGGGGGCAAAGGCGCCTGAGTGCACAGATCAGAACTTTGGCCCTGTGGGCACTGGTCCCTTCACGGTGGCCGATTTCCGTCCAAACGACGTTATTCAAATGGTCGCAAACGAAAACTATCGTGATCCAGCAAAACCTGCTTTTGCCTCAGTAACGTTCAAAGGCGGCGGGGATGCGGCCTCTGCGGGTCGTGCGGTGATGGAAACAGGCGAATATGATTACGCGTGGAACCTACAGCTGGCTCCTGAAGTGATTGCTCAAATGGAACAAGGTGGCAAAGGCAAGCCAGTCGCCGGATTTGGTCCATTGGTTGAACGGATTATGTTGAACCAAACAGACCCGTCGTCCAGCTTGGATGCTGAGACACGATCTACTGCCAAAGCGGAACATCCGTTCCTAACGGATCCAAATGTTTACAAAGCGCTCTCAATGGCGATTGACCGCAATCTTTTGGTTGAAATCGGTTATGGGCAAGCGGGTCGCGTAACGTGTAACTGGGTTCCCGCTCCTGCTGCGTTTAATTCAGATACGCTCACCTGTGATACCCAAGACATTGCAGGCGCGAACGCAATGTTGGATGCTGCTGGCTACATGGATACGAATGGCGATGGCGTGCGTGAAACACCCTCTGGTGTTCCAATGTCGATGCTATATCAGACGTCTACCAACGCCGTACGTCAGGATTTCCAAGCGCTAATCAAACAGTGGTGGAGCGAAATTGGCGTCGAAGTAGAACTTCGCAACATCAGCGCGTCCGTCTTTTTTGGTGGGGATCCAGGATCGCCTGATACGTTCCAAAAATTCTATGCCGATGTTCAGATGTATGCCAATACATTCAACGGCACAGACCCACAGAGCTATCTAGGCAACCTCTTGTGCGACAAGGCGCCTCGCCCAGACTCGCAGTGGCAAGGTGAGAATATTTCACGCTGGTGTGATCCTGCCTATGACGCCTTGCATGCGCAACTCGCTGAAACAGCAGGTATCGACGAGCGCGCGGAAATTGGTCGCAAGCTCAACGACATGGCCGTGACTGGTGGGGCGATGATCCCCCTTGTTCACCGGGGTCGTTTGTCAGCTCATGCCAATTCCTTGGGCGGCGTTGTCTTGAACGTTTGGGACAGCGAATTGTGGAATGTCGCCGATTGGCACCGCATCAAATGATGAACCCATCGTGTCGCGCTTGATCCCAAGCGCGGCACGTTCCTAGATTTATGATCAGAGGCGAGACATGCTGCAATTCACAATTCGACGACTGATTTTATCCGTCCCGACGCTTTTGTTCATAAGTCTTGTTATCTTTATGTTGCTCGAACTGGCCCCGGGTGACCCAATGGCCCAAGTTCCCTTGACCGTTCCCCCCGAGGTCAAAGAGAAAATGCGGCTGGCTTTGGGATTGGGCGAACCTGTTCATGTGCGTTTTTGGAAATGGATCGTCCAGTTTTTCTGGATAGAACCGCAAGTCCTGATTGATTCCATATTTGGAACAACGTTTTCCGAAGGCAAACTTCGCGTCATTAGCTGGCAAACTCGCAGTCCTGTAATGGATATTGTCATTCAACGCCTTCCCCAAACGCTTTGGGTTGTGGGGGTTGCTTATGTGGTGGGCATCTTGATTGCCTTGCCCATCGGCATCTATTCGGCCTATCGCCAATATTCTGTGTTCGATCAAGTCGGCACGTTTGTTGCCATGGTCGGCTATTCCGTGCCTCCTTTCTTTTCAGGTGTTTTGGTCATCGTGATCTTTTCGGTGAATTTAGGGTGGTTTCCCTCAATCTACGATACCACCCATGTGGTGCGCGATTGGGATAGCTTTGTGGTTCAACTCAATCAGATGATCATGCCTGTGATGGTCTTGGCCCTCCAAATCACGGCTCAGATTAGCCGCTATATGCGCGCCTCAATGTTGGACAATCTGAACCAAGATTTTGTGCGCACAGCACGCGCCAAAGGCCTAGGCGAAAGCACGGTTGTCATGGTCCATGTCTTGCGCAATTCCATGATCCCTGTGGTCACGGTAATCGCGCTTGGTATCCCAAGCATCTTTGGCGGCGCTATTATCACCGAAGAAGTGTTTAAAGTGAATGGCATCGGACAGCTGTTGATTGGGGCGATCCACAGCAATGACTTGCCGATGGTCCAAACCCTGACCTTTATTTTCGCCGTCCTCATCGTCCTCTTTAACGTCATCGCAGATGTCCTTTACGGGCTACTAGATCCAAGGATCCGCTATGAATAGTTCTGATTTGCCGAAACCCCGCTCGCAATGGTTGGACGTCTGGGACCAATTCAAAACCCATAAAGGGGCGCTCCTTGGGGCTATCATTTTCTTGGTCATTGTTGCGGTTGTGTTCTTGGGCCCGCTTGTCTGGTCGCTTGAGGCAACGCAAATTGACATTCGCGCGCGCAATCAAGGGCCAAGTTGGGCACATCCCTTTGGCACCGATCAATTGGGGCGTGATACGCTGGCTCGGGTCATTGCAGGGGGGCAAACCTCTATAACCGTAGGACTTGCCGCGATGGTTTTGGCCATTATTTTGGGGACGTTTGTTGGGGTGATTGCAGGCTATTTCAAATGGCTGGATGGCCCTTTGATGCGTCTCACTGATTTGTTTCTCGCGCTGCCTCTTTTGCCGCTTTTGTTGGTGATGATGCTGCTCTTTCGGGAAACCTTAAGTTCCACCTTTGGAACGGAAACAGGAATCTTTATTCTCATTGTCACCGCCATTGGCCTGACGAATTGGATGCCAACGGCCCGAATTGTTCGCGGCGATGTCTTGGCCTTGAAAGAACGTGAATTCATTTTGGCGGCAAAATCCATAGGCACCACAAACCGCAAAATAATTTCGCGTCATATCCTACCGAATATTCTCTCCCCTATTCTTGTGTCAGCCACGCTTGGTATCGCAAACGCCATCATCACAGAAAGCGCGCTGTCGTTCTTGGGGTTAGGGTTTCCCCCTGACTTTCCGACTTGGGGCCGCTTGTTAGCTGATGCAACGGATTACCTTCAACAAGCGCCTGAGCGCGTATTTTGGCCAGGTCTTGCGATTTCGCTGACAGTGTTGTGCGTCAATTATATGGGCGATGGATTGCGCGATGCTCTCGATCCAAAGGTGCGTGGGCGCTAATGGTTTTGCGACCGTAGCCCATAGGCGTGATAGAGAAGCAAAGCTGAAACAACAATCGCCCCACCCACCAAGGTGTAATTCCCTGGGTATTCATTCAAGACAACCCAGACCAAAATCGGGGCCAAAACGGTTTCAAGCAAGATCAACAAGGACACCTCAGGAGAAGAGATATACCTTGGACCCAAAGTAAGCCCACAGGTCGCGATGGCAATGAAACCACCATGCAAGACGAACCACATGGCATTGCTATCAAACGAGGCCATAGGATTTATCGTGGGTCCGATGATCAAAGCCGCACCAATATAGCCAATCGGAATGGCAGGGATCATCGAAATATGCTTCAACCGCCGCAGGATCGTAAGTGCCGCCGCATATGCCACCGACACATAGAGCGCCCAGAGATCGCCCCTAATGTTTGAGGCTTCGCCGCCATAGGACCCAAGGCCAATGATCAACAGCCCAACAAAGACAGCGGCCATAACGATGACCAAAGCGCGGCTAATCTTTTCGCCCAAGGCGACATAGCTGATCAAGGCCGCAAACATTGGAATGGATGCAAATATCACCACAACATTGGCAACACTTGTCTGGGTCACCGCCAAAACGAACGCAGGCGACGTAGACCCAATCAGCGCACAATAAACCCAGCCCAAAAGCCCCATGTTCCAGATGCTTGTCACACTAGAGCGCCCCCCAAAGACAAGAAGCCCAACCAAGATAAAGCATCCCGCACTGAGGCTCCGCCAAAACGCTGTTTCCATAGCGCTGGCATCGATCAAACGCACAAACAAGGAATCAGGCACGACAAAGAGGACACCAATCAACGTGACCAATAACCCTGTGCTGCGCTCTGATAACATCCGACTTAGCTGTCTATATTTTGCACATCCTGTGCGATCTTGTTGGCCGCCGCGCGCATGTAATTATGCTCTGAGCCAACAAAGAACATGTGCACACCATAGTCTTTTGACCATGCTTTGGCCTGAGAGCTATCGCCAATAAAGCTCGCATACCCTTTGTTCGCCGCTTTTGCCGAGTCCCCAACAGTGCGAAGAGCGTCTTTTAAGTCTGGCGTCTCTTGGTGATCAAAACCCATTCCTACGGATAAATCCGCAGGCCCCGCAAAGAGCGCGTCAATGCCGTCTAGCGCGGCAATTTCTTCAGCCAAGGGGACGGCACTTGGTTCTTCGATTTGAGCAATGACAACGGTTTCTGATTGAGACTGGGCCAAAACATCAGGCATTTTGCGTGTGGCATATCCCGCCCAGCGCGATGATCCTGCATATCCGCGCCCACCTAATCCAAAGCGGGCCGATTTTGCGATATCGCGCGCCATCTCAACCGTTTCAACATGTGGTACAACGATGCCCACCGCTCCACAATCAAGCGCCCAAAGGATTTCACGATGGCTTGCATCGCCCACCCGCACCAAGAGCGGGAAATCAAGCGCGCGCGACACCGCCATGCATTGATCAATCGCCGCGCGATCAAAGGGGGCATGTTCTGCATCAAGACACAAGAAATCAAACCCACTTTGGGCAAAAACCTCAACCAATGCGTAATGCGGCGTCTTTAAGAATGTTCCGCTCATTGGCTCGCGGTTCAAGAGGCGCTGTTTGAAAGTGGCAATGCGGGACATGTGATTTCCTAATGTGACGTTAAAAAAGCCAAAAGCGCGGCGTTCACCACGTCTGGATGTTCAAGTGTAGCCAAATGACCGCAGTGGTCAATGATCTGAAGGTGCGCCGTCGCAATGCCCTGTTCGAGCGATCTGTGATCTTCGAGAGAACAGAGCTTATCCTGCGCCCCACATAGGATCAGTGTCGGAACAGCTATCTCATCCAGCCGATCAATAACACTGTCACGGTTCAAGAGCGCCAGTGATTGATTTTCAAAGACCTTCGGCCCAAGGTTCATAGCCATCTCGACGCAAAGCTCAAGGATGTCTTGGTTCCCTTCAGCATCATACACATAGAGCGGCGTCAAATCATTGCGCATGAGGTTTTCAAGTTCCCCATTTTGAACGGCTTTGATCTGAGCATGACGAACGGGGGCGCTTTTTGGTTTATCAGCCCGCCCATTGGTATCAATCAGTGTCAGAGAGGCCACATATTGCGGCCAATGCAGCGCCAAATGAAGCGCAAGGATACCGCCCATGGATAACCCAACCACATGCACTGGTCCCTTAAGGGAGGCACAGATATGGCGCGCTATGTCATCTAGCGATGCCCCTTCTGACATATCCCCAATGAGGATGTCATATGATCCTGCCAGATGCGCAATTTGCGGGTCAAACAGCCGCGCATCACACATCATTCCGGGTAAAAACAAAACTGGCGTCGCCATCAGATATTTCTCTTTGTTATTGCCCTGCGATCAAGACTGTGTCCTCGATGGACTGAGATACTCATACCTCATCCCTTCCAAGTTGGCCCAGCGCCATCACCTGTCGCCACGACATGATAGAGTGCAGCGTCCCCCGTCATCGACGGAACGGCACTGTGCATGATGTTTTCGGGAACTGACATTGTATCACCGGGGGCAAGGGTTGTGCTGCCGCCCTCCCAATCTACGCGCCAATGGCCTGTTACGGGCATCAAAACGCTTGGCTTGTCGTGTTTATGTTTGCGATCGGTAGCACTGGCGCGGGTGATGAAATCAACTTCAAACCCCGGTTTGTCGCGCAAGAGGCCCGTTTCCCCGATAACTTTGCAAGGTTTTTTGTCCGCATATGCCACCATATCCAGATAGCGCGCCACGTGGTTGGGCAACACGTCTGCCGTTGTCGGCTCAGGACGTTTGGCCAATTCCACATCACTCATAACAGGCATCGGCGCAATCCCTTCGGGCAGGCGCTGTTGTTGCTTGGTGTCATAAAGTTTGCCATCTTGGCCCAAGACCAACCCGTGATCTGCGGCATCTTCAATCACTTGGGGCGCCCACATCACACCACCGCCTGCATCATCCCCACCAAGGATTGCCATGATCATCCCGTAATCGGTGCCGATGTTTTCAAAGCCTCTAAAAATGCCGGTGGGAATGTTGAAAATATCCCCTTTTTCCAGCGTGACTTCGCCGGCATCGCCCCAACGCCCCCAAAAGAAACGCCACCGACCGGAGAGAACAAAAAATACCTCGGCTGTGTGATGGTCGTGCAAGGAATTACGGCATTTGGGTGGTTGACCTGCTGCGCCAATGTTGAACCCATGCGGGATAGAGATATGCACATGTTGATCCGGGCTTTCCGAAACGCCGCCACCGATAATGGTGAAGTTTTCTTTTTGATCGCTGCCAGGTGTATGCGCATCAATAAAGGCGGTTTTGCAAGGGATCAGATCGCCATAACGAACGATGCGGTGTTCCATGTCTTGGGGGGTCATTTGTGACATCCTAGTGCTAGTTTGTAAGGGGCGAATGACATGTGTCCTCACCCTGTTTTCAAAATGATCTGTTTCCAAACCGCCGTTTCATCAAACAACGCCCATTCACGGCGCAGTTGCGGACGTCCGCCCACCAATGCGCCAAATTCCGCGTGGCTTGCGCCAAGAATGAACACTTCTGCACCTGTTGGTGTGCCAAAGCTGCCCCATCCTTCGTGTTTGCCATGCAAGGTCCAGCGCAGCGCAGCGCGCGGTGGCATCATAGGATCATCGCGCCCAATCGTGTGATGGATCTTGAATTCGGCATTGGGAAAGGCGGCCCGCAATCCCATCCAGAATTGATCGGCCCCGTCATGGGACAAGGTGTCGATCCCACCCGCATAGGCCAAATTCGCCGCGCGGTCGTATTCCTTAGGGATCACAGTAAAATCGGCATTCATGATCCGCGTGAGGATATCCGCATAGCGCGCACCCCATTCATTCTCGTTTCCCGTACCCTTATAAGGGCCTTCAACATCATTCGAAGGGGTGAAGGGCGTGACACAGTTGTCTGGTCCACCCTCGCGCTCAATCAGGTCGCGCGCAAATTGCGCCGGATCAATGCCAAGCTGACGCACAATCGCGCCTTGGTCGCGGATCAACCATTCATCATCAATCATGTTATTCTTGGCATGACAGTCGGCAATAATGCGATAATGCAGCTTTTTACCGGTCGGAGCGCCATAGACCCCAGGGTTTGCGTGCGTCGCCGTGGAATGCAGCCGATGGGACGATAGCATCCCAGTTTCTGGTGTCCCCGACCAAATCACGTCTTCGCCGAACAAGGTGCGATCAGGAAATTCGGCCAGCGTGGCCATCGTCGCTCCAATCACCCCTTGGTTGCCCACCACTATAGAGGACGGAGAGCGCACAATTATATCAGGAGCATAATATTGGTGGAGCGTGGCAATTCCGCGATCTTCCCAAATTTCTTTGGTGATCCCAATGATGTAATCAGGGAAATCTTGGAATTTAGAGTTAAATCCTTGCATGCAGCTATCCTTTTACACGGCTTGTGGATCCACGTTCCATCAGTGGTCCATCTATTTCTATGCGTCGCGGTGGGGCATTGGGGTCGTCGATTTTCTCAAGCAAAATATCAACGGTTTCGGCCACCATCCGATTTGCGGGCTGACGCACAGTTGTTAAATTATACGCAGGCCAAGAGGCCGCCGCGACATCATCATAGCCAACAACCGAGACATCGTCGGGAACCCGAAAGCCTAACTTGAACCGCAAGGTATCCATTACCGCCATGGCCATATGATCATTGGCCACAAATACCGCCTCTGGCGGATCAGCCTCAAACATATCAAGAGCCGCCTGTTCTGCTGCTGAATATTTGAAATCCCCAACCTTGCGACTGTGAACCAACAGCCCAGCTTGGTTCAAGACATGGGTAAACCCCGCCTCGCGATCCCGTTGGGTCGAGGCCCCTTCCCAACCAGAGATGAACCCAATTTTGCGATGACCCAGCTCCAAGAGCAATTCTGCGACCTTGCGCCCACCGGCAAAGTTATCCGACGTCACAGCGGACAAATGCATGTCATCTTGGCTTCGATTGAACAGCACCATCGGAATACCCGCAGCTTGGCATCGTTTAGACAGCTCAGAGGACAAGGCAACCGAGGCCGCAACAATCCCATCCACCTGATAATCCAACATTTCATCCACAACGGATTCCAGATTTCCCGTGGTCCGAGACGCCATAAAGATCATCGCATGATAACCTTTATCCTGAAGCGCTTTGGACAATTTTTCCAAAGCGTCAGGGTAGAATTGGTTTTCAAGATAAGCGACGACAACCCCAATAATGCGGCTTTTACCCGACACCATTGCCCGCGCTAACACATTCGGCCGATAGCCAAGCTCAGACGCCGCAGCGCGCACTTTTTGCGCCGTCTTAGCAGAGGCTGATGCACCGGGCGTAAAGACACGGCTCACAGCGGATTGACTAACCCCCGCCTTGGCTGCGACTTCGGCTGATGTGATCTTGCCTTGGGCCATTAGTCAGCTGTCCAACCTCCATCGATCAACATCGACGTTCCTGTCATCATAGAAGAGGCATCCGAGGCGAGGTAGACAACCGCCCCCATAAGATCCTCAACATCGCTCGGGCGACCCAGCTTAATCTTGTCCAAAACCCATGCCCGTTTTTCAGGGTCTTCAAATGTAGGGCGGGTCAAGTCAGTCAAAACAAAGGTTGGGCAAATCGTATTTATCCTTATTTTATGTGCCCCAAATTCTAATGCCATTGCTTTGGTAAACCCTTCGACGGCAAATTTAGACGCGCAATACACCGCGCGATCCAACCCACCGACATGCCCCATTTGGCTTGAAATATTGATGAGTGATCCCGTTTTGCCCGCCGCGATCAGCCCCTTGGCAACTGCCTGCGTCAGGAAATAGGCCCCCCGCAAGTTAACGTTCATCACCGCATCAAAATCATCGGGTTGCGTCTCAACGGCCTTGGAATGTCGCGCCAATCCAGCGGAATTCAACAAAATGTCAAAGGGTCCAAGCGTCTCAACCGCTTTGGCCGTTGCCGCGACATCACCCACATCCAACGTCACGGCACGCGCGTTCCACCCGTTCTCAGTCATTTGGGCGACAATATCCTCCAACAAATCTGTGCGTCGGGCCGCCAAGATCACCTCGGCCCCATGTTCCGCCAAGGCAATTGCCCCCGCCAATCCGATGCCAGAGGAGGCCCCTGCAACAAGAGCGCGTTTGCCGCTCAGATCAAACTTTGGCGTGGTTGGAAATTGCATTATATGTCTCCTACAGGAAATGGGATCGAACCAGATACGCGTGCCTTGTTAAATTCGCGCATGCGGGCCAAAACATCGACACCCAATTGCCGGTAGGCATCCAAGAGATCCACAAGAACCCAGTTCTCACGGATCAATCCGTTTTCAATGCGCCAGAAATCCAAGCTACACATTGTAATGCGCTTGCTCGATGGCGCAATTCCCATCCATCCATCATGGGTCACAGTTTGGATCATATCAGGCCACCCGGTTACGGCCGCGTAATTGCCGTCACCAAAGAAATGATAAGTGATATCCTCAACAAATTGTCCGCGATCTGGCATCCCATTCAGGAACGGGATTTGATGCCAATTGCGAAACCCTGCAATGCCGCGGCCTGTTCCAATACCTGCAGGCCCGTACCAATTCATCTTGGGATGCCAAAACTTGGCCATTTCCATGACTTCAGGCCCACCTTGGCTTGGATGCCGCTTCATATGCTCCAACATATCGACAATATGCTGACAACTTGCCTGTGATTGTGCCTCATCCCATGGCCCTGCCACATGACCATCCAGGCTCGCAGGGCCAGGAATATGAAACTCCAACCCCAATGACGGCGCCATAGGCCAAGCACCCGCTTGCATCATCACTTCAGGAATATCCCAAAGCGTTTGCACCTCAACAACGCGCCCCTCTTCAAAGCGGTAGAACTCATGAAACCGCATATGCGCCAAATGACCTGTCGGGGGGATGTCCAACCAAGGCGCGACAAAGGTGCCGCTGTAATGACCACCACAGCCGACCCAATTGCCCCCATGCTCGGTCGGCCCTGCCATCACGATCCAATCCCGTCGCTCAAGATCGGGCAAAGAGGCAAACAAGGGCGCATAGCACACCTCATAAAGCGCCTCTGGCCCAACCAAATCGCCAAACGGCCAAGGCATATGAATGACAGCATCCGGCGCAATCAAATCCATCAAAGCACGGCGCACCGCCGTCTCGTCAAAATCATACATTGCTGCCCTCAGCGGAGCGATCAATGCCTTATGATCAGTATGCGTATCACTCATTTTTTGTCCTCAAATATCCCGGGGAGCACGAGGGGCAGCGCCCCTCGCCTAAAACTGCTTACTCTGCCGCTTTACCATAAGGCACGTTCTTGCCGCCATAGCGTCGCACACGCACATTGCATTGCTCTGCATGACCAACAAAGCCCTCGAGCATACACAATCGCGATCCATATTCCCCAACCAAAGTTGCGGCCTCATCCGTTGTAACCCGCTGATAACTATGGGTCTTGAGATACTTCCCAACCCAAAGCCCACCTGTATACCGACCCGCTTTCTTTGTTGGAAGCGTGTGGTTTGTTCCAATCACCTTGTCACCATTGGCAACATTTGTACGCGGTCCCAAAAACAGCGCTCCGTAAGAGTGCATATTATCAAGATACCAATCATCCCGATCCGTCATGATTTGAACATGCTCATAGGCCATATCATTCGCCACCTGAAGCATCTCATCGTGACTGTCACAGACGATCATGTCACCATATTCGCGCCAACTCACTTCGGCGGTTTCCCGCGTTGGCAAAATCTCCAAAAGGCGTTCAATTTCGGCCATCGTCTCATCCGCCAATTTGCGGCTATTGGTGATCATGCACGCAGGCGAATTATAGCCATGCTCCGCTTGACCTAACAAATCCGTCGCGCAGAGTTCGGCATCAACTGTCTCATCTGCGATCACCATGGTTTCCGTTGGGCCTGCGAATAAATCAATCCCCACGCGGCCAAACAATTGCCGTTTCGCCTCTGCGACAAAAGCGTTTCCTGGTCCAACCAACATATGTACTGGTTCAATGGTCTCTGTGCCAATCGCCATGGCCCCCACGGCTTGGATACCGCCGAGTACGTAAATTTCATGCGCGCCCGCCATATGCATGGCGGCAACAATCGCAGGATGGGGCTCGCCATTGACAGGCGGGGCTGAGGCGATAATACGCGGCACACCTGCAACTGCGGCAGTCAACACTGACATATGGGCCGAGGCCACCATGGGGAATTTACCACCTGGCACATAGCAGCCCACCGATTGCACAGGAATATTTTTGTGACCCAAGATCACACCCGGCATCGTTTCCACTTCGATATCTGTCATTGAGGCGCGTTGTTCTTCGGCAAAGCGACGGATTTGCGTTTGCGCGAATTTGATATCTTCCATGTCGCGGGCCGACACTTTTTGCATGGCGGCGTCGATTTCCGATTGCGTCAATCGAAACCGTTCAGGCGCATAGCCATCGAATTTTTGGCTTAGATCACGCACCGCGGCGTCGCCTCTGGTTTCGATATCCTTGAGCGTCGTTTCAACAGTTGCCCGCACTTTCGCGTCGTCTTCTGCGCGTTCGGTTTCTGGCTTGGATTGTTTTAGATACTGTACTGCCATGTCCTACCTCATTTCTCAGGGCGTGGGGCCGTTTTCTCCCCACGATCAAAAGCTTCCCAACCTTCATTCTCAAAGACGTCTTTGCCCAACTGAGCCAAGACATGCGGAAAATCGACCATGACCCAATTGTCCACGATTTTGCCGTCCTCTACTTTCCAAAAATCCATATAACGGATCTCGACCCGTTTTTCTGTCGGAGCAATCCCCATGAACTCGCCCGAATGCGTCGCCTCTTGGCGACCAAAGGCGGCGGCCCATTCCCCCATATAGAGGCGTGCTTCATCCACACAGGTTTTGTCCGAAAAGGCCGCTTGAAAGGGACGTTGCCAATTGTCTTGGAATTCGCGAAGACCTGTTTTGGTCCCACAGCCAAAATTCCCCATCCAACGAAAGCTTTGCGCAAAGAATTGACCGATGTCGTCAATGCGATGATCGTTGAGACCATCCACCATACCTTCGATAACACGACGGGTTTCGTCGGTTTTGGACATATCCGTATCCCGCGATAGGACAGCTTGCTCTGGGCGCGATCCTTTTCCAAATTCGGGCTGTGTCATCCTTTGACGGCTCCTGCGGTTAGGCCACTGACGATTTGCTTTTGAAATGCCATGACCAAGAAAAATAAAGGCGCGGTGATAGAAACAGCCGCCGCAACAGCGACCACTTGATCGGTCGTTGTGGTTTCGCGGTTAAACATGCCAGCAATCGCGGGAACCATTGTTTGATTTGAGGCATCCAACAACAAAGACGTCACCAAGAAATCATTATACGCCAAGAGAAAGCTGAACAAACCAGTCGTAATCACACCAGGCCACATGACAGGCATGATCACACGACGAAAGGCTTGGAAATGGGAACATCCGTCCACGCGCGCCGCCTCATCCAGCTCAGATGGGATATTTTGGAAAAACGAACGCAGCATCCAAATGGTAAAGGGTTGGTTGATTGCCACCAACACCGCGATCACCGCCCAAGGCTTGCCATAGAGCGTGGGCGCGGCCTCGCCCAAAATGGGGGACAAAAGCTCGGCTGAATTGATGAACACTGGCAAATATCCCGCAACCAACACAGAATGCGGCAAGGCGCGAAACACAAGGGCGACAATCAAAATCCAAAACGCAAGCTTAGATCCTGAGCGCGCCAAACCGTAGCCTGCCAGCGTTCCAACAGTCAGCGACACGGTCACAACGCCAAGCGTCACAACCAAAGAGTTCTGAAAATTCCCAAAGAATCCGCGATCAATCCAAACGGTTTTATAATGCTCCGTCGTCAGTCCCAACACATCCCGACCAAGCGGTCCGAGAACGGGATTAAGGGCGCTTGCGATCGCCGGCAAAACACCAAAGAACGCCACCAAAAATCCAAGGACCGTCACGAAAGCTCCGATAATCCAACCGAGCCAAATCATTCCATGGGGGGAAAGGTTGGACACCAAAACAGGCAACTTGCGCGTTGCAAACCACCCCGTCAGCCCCAACACAGCTAGCGCGAACAGGATTTCAAACGTCGAGACACCTTTGCCCTTGGCCAAGGTCTCTGGTCCCATGATCACATTCAACGCATTGCTGTTGAAGGCATCCACGGGGGATTTAAAGCTCATCACTGTGATCCAAAAGATCGGAAAGGCCGCAATCACGCACCACAACACCAAAAATGTTGCAGAGGTTAGCTGAAGCGACAGCGGTTGTCTTAGCGCACGAACGGACATTACGCGGCTCCTTTGTGATCACGCCAAGTGCGTCTCAGTGGGGGAATGAGGATCAAGATAATTCCAATCATCGTCAACATGGCCGATGCCGATGCACGGCTAATAGAGCGATTGCCTGCCTCATCAGGTTTCAACAAATCATAGGTCAACCACTGAAGCGATATGACGTGGCCTTGTGAGGAAAATCCAACAACTTCTTCGAACACACGGTAGGTGTCCATAAGGTGAATCATCGTCACGAAAATAATCAACGGCATGAGATGCGGGATCACTACATAGCGCAATCGCTGCCACCGGCTTGCCCCATCAATGAGCGCGCTCTCGAGGCTGTCTTGGTTGACCGTTTGAAGGCCTGCATAAAAAACAATCGCCGCAAAAGGGGCCACGTGCCAAACACGATAGATCATCATCATGACCTCAATCGTCCAAGCCTGCGCAAACATCGCTATGTCCCGCTCAAGCAGAATTTCGAGCGTCGCAGTTAGAATACCATCCCCTCGAAACAGCCAATTTACTGAGAGTGCGCCAATGACGGGCGTAATGATAAACGGCAGCAGGGATATAAAGATCACGGGGCCTTTGATGGCTTTGCTCGCATTATTAATCACAAGCGCAATAATCAGCCCCATACCCAAAACCAAAGGCAACGTCACAAAGGTAAAGACAAGGGTAAAGCGGAGCGCCTTCCAGAAATCGATGGACTGAAACGCCGCCCATGATCCAGAGGACAGAGCCTCCCACGCGCGGTCCAGTTCCAATACATTGCGATAGCTTTGTAGACCGACGAATTTGGTGATCGTGCGAATGTCGCCATTCTCATCTATCTGCGGGACAGATTTTTCCTCGGTAACACAGGTTTGCGTCAAAAATCCAGGGGTACAGGTTTCCACTTCAACCACGTCATAGAGCGGTTGAGTGATGTAAAAGCTTTGGACAAAAACGCTGATCAAGGGGAACGCGATAAAGAGCAACATCATCACCATCGAAGGGGCAACGAAACCTGCGAATACTTTAAACTTCATGTACCGTCCCTTTTCTATGGCTCATCGGATTAGCGTTTTATTCTGTCACGGACCCAGCGCAAAGATTGCTTTGCGACAACGGCAACGCCACCGCGCGCGCATCTTGGGTCAAAAATTGCAGGTCCCACCCAAAAGGCGGAACCTGCGGGAGAGATCCCTTATTCGATCAAACCAGCTTCTTTAGCAGCTGTGATATAAGCCGCTTCGATGTCTGCCAATGTTGTTGACGCATCTTTTGCACCTGTTAGGTAATCGGCAATGCCATTGCCCAAAGCTGTGTGCATTGCACCCATTGGACCAGAGGCAGGATAAGGCGCCGCACCATTTGCAGCCGTTGCCGCAGCACCTGCCGCCATTGGACCAGGCGCATAGCCATCAATCAACCAAATCGCATCATCGTTATGCGCAGTGACCATTTCCTTATCGATACCTTCCATCGCAACGCGGAAGGCTGCATCGGCTTCTTCATCCGTGATGTTCGACGCAATCACAATTCCGTCCCACCAAATTGTAGACATTGGACGTGCAGAGCCCATCGGAGCGGAGGCCATTTTCACCTTGCCGACAACTTGGCTTTCTTCTGCGTTATCCATTGCACCTGCGCGGCTTGCCCATAGGTTCGCCATTGCAATTTTGCCTTGCTGGAACTGCTGCTGAACATATGTGGAATCAGACACGAGGTATTCTGGGTCCATATGTGCAGTTAATGCCTTCATCACTTCTAGGGCACGCACACCAGCGTCGTTGTTGATGGATGGCATGTTGCCGTCACCAAAGAAGTCACCGCCTTCACCGAGGAAGTTGTTGACGAATTCTTCGGCCAAGTTCCAACCTGTTTTGAATGTGCCACCGATTGGATAATCGACAACGCCAGCAGCTGCGATTTTTTCAGCGGCAGCCATCATTTCATCATAGGTCGTTGGAACCGCGATACCCAAATCGCTTAGGATGTCTTCGCGATACATGAGGTGCTGTGCATTCACCATCATCGCAATGGCATATGTTTTGCCATCAACTTTGATCAACTGGTTCGGAGACAAGTTCTGACCGTATTTTGCAACGAGGTCATCCAAAGGACGAATTGTCCCTGCGTTCAACAAAGGAACCATGGTCGAGTTCGCAACACCACCGATGTGATAGAGGGATGGGTTTGCCGCGAAAGCTTCTGGCTGCTTTTCACGGAAATCTTGGTCAAGGTTGGCCTCAAAGTTTCCGCATTCCGCCATCGCCGTTGTCACAGACTTCCAAGCTTCGAACCCAGCGGTCAAAGACTTCAACGGAACCGTGTTTTCAAAGGCACAACCAGCAAATGCCGTTGTTCCCATAAGCGAGACTGCGCCCGCCAAAAGAATTTGTTTCAATTTCATGTTACTCTCCCTATTTGATTGCCACCTATTTCAGATGGCTTTTGATGAGACCTTAGTCCCCTATTCTCGCCCCTGTTTGTGCATCAAACAAATGGCAATGCTCACTGGGTATATGGATTGACACCATATCCCCAATGCCTGCGCGGAACGTCTTGTCAGCCTTCACCGACACGAGCGCTCCATCTATGCGGACAGTGACCATCGTGGCATCGCCCAGCAATTCTAATGTATAAATCGGCGCGGTGATTGCGCCACCACCGTCAACAATTGACGCGTCTTCGGCCCGAAAGCCCAAGGTCACGGCACCCTCGGCTGCGTTTAGTCCGCCCAATGACGTGTGCTGCGCAACAAATGTGCCGCCCTCAACATGCCCTTTAATCAGGTTCATGGCGGGGCTTCCGATAAAGCTTGCAACAAAGGTATTGGCGGGGCGGTCATAGATTTCTGTCGGGCTGCCAACTTGTTGGACTTTGCCTTTTTCCATCACAACAACACGATCCGCCAAAGTCATCGCTTCGATTTGATCATGGGTGACATAGATTGTTGTGACCGCCAATTCATGGCTTAGGTTCTTGATCTGCGCCCGCGTGGATACGCGCAGTTTGGCATCCAAATTCGACAGAGGCTCATCCATCAAAAACACATTCGGCTCGCGCACAATCGCACGGGCCAAGGCCACACGTTGACGCTGACCGCCAGAGAGCTCAGCCGGTTTGCGATGCAGGAATTCGTCCAATTCAACCATCGCCGAGGCGCGACGCACCTTTTCATCGTGGGTTTCAGGGTCAATGCCGCGCACCTTGAGGGGAAAGCGAATGTTCTCGTAGACGTTCATATTTGGGTAAAGCGCGTAGCTTTGAAACACCATTGCCACGTCCCGGTCTTTGGGTTCGAGATCATTGATCACAGTACCATCTACCAAGATGTCACCAGAGGAGACTTCTTCCAAACCCGCGATCATCCGCATGGTCGTTGTCTTGCCACATCCAGACGGGCCAAGAAGAACCAAGAATTCGCGATCTTGAATGGTGAGGTCAAATTCATGCACCCCAACAAAGTTACCCCAACGCTTGGTCACTTTCTTAAGCTGAATTTCAGCCATTTTTACCCCCTAGGTGGATTCGCTGCGCTATTTTTGCATACGCTTGCAAAACACTAGACTCGGGAATGGTTATTTGGCAAGACTATTTTGCAAACGCATGCAAAACCATATTCTGAACCTTTGAGGCCCCCCGTCATGAGCACCCTTCAAGCCGCTAAAACACTTATCTTGGACTATTATTCAGCATTAGATTCGGCCCAAGACGTGGGAACACTCAAAAACGTTTTACAGCGATACACCGCTGCTGATTATATCTGGCGCGCCTTTCACCCTTTTGGGGAAATCACAGATGCGAACACCGTCGTTGACAAATTCTGGGGTCCGTTCAAAACGGCAATGACCTCTCTTCAGCGCCGCCAAGACATTTTCTTTGCAGGTCAAAACAGCTTAACGGATGATGGCGGCATATGGGTCGTGTCTATGGGGCATTTGATGGGGCTCTTTGATGCCACTTGGCTTGGGATACGTCCCTCGCGCAAACTGACCATGCTGCGGTATTGCGAATTCAACTTGGTTGTTGACGGACAAATTACCCAAACCGCCTTCTATTTCGACATCCCACACTTGATGGTTCAAGCGGGTCAAAACCCCTTTGGCCCCCAAACCGCCGCGCACCTCGTGCAACCTGGTCCCCGCCCGCACACGGGCCTTTTGTTTGACGATGCGCCCGACGAGGAGGGTGAAAAAACCCTGTCTGTTATCAATGCGATGATCACCGATTTGGGCCAATGGAATAGCGGCCTCACCTTAGAAGAAGAACTCGCACAGACATGGCATGACGATATGCTTTGGTGGGGTCCAGAAGGTATTGGCGCAACCTACACGATTGAACGCTACGCAAAACAGCACTCTGGCCCCTTTAGAGCCGCCTTTTCCGAGCGCTCAAAAACCAACCACATCGCGCGCCTTGCCGAAGGACACTACGGCGGCTTTTTTGGCTGGCCCAATTTCACCACGCAACATGATGGCGGGTTCATGGGCCTTCCGGCAAGCAAAGACCGCCTTGCGTTCAATGTCATCGATATCTATCGCCGCGAGGGGGATAAATTAGCAGAAAACTGGATCTTTATCGATATATTATCTATGTTTCACCAACAAGGCGTTGACCTGCTTGAGCGCAACGCAAAGATAAACGGGTGAGTTCCTATTGGCGAAAATACCCATAAGACGTCGCCTGCTTGCAAACATCGAAAGATCAACATGACCACCTTGCCCCACTTATCAGAGCGCCACAGTGACCATCGTATCTATCCACCGGGTGTTGCCTATATGGATGGACAATACCTCCCAATGCACGAGGCAAAGCTTTCGGTTTTGGACTATGGGTTCCTGCATTCAGATGCCACCTATGATGTTGTCCATGTTTGGAAAGGCGCCTTTTTTAGATTGGATGATCATCTCAGCCGCTTTTTTCGCGGGATGGATGAACTGCATATGTCCATTCCCTATGACAAAGATCAGATCTCTGAAATCCTCCATAACTGTGTCGCATTATCTGGGCTTGAGAACGCCTATGTGGAGTTTATCTGCACGCGTGGAACGTCGCCGAATTTTAGCCGAGATCCAAGAGACGCAGAGAACCGATTTATCGCCTTTGCCATCCCCTTCGGTTCTGTTGCCACCAAAGAACAGATGGAGCATGGCCTACATTTGGCGGTCACCGATGTTCTTCGCATCCCACCCACATCAGTCAACCCGACGGTCAAAAACTATCATTGGCTAGACATGGTCAAGGGACTTTACGCGGCTTATGATCGTGGGGCGGACACTGCGGTTTTGATCGATGCAAACGGTAACGTGTCCGAAGGGCCAGGTTTCAATATTTTCGCAATCCATGACGGCGCGCTCACAACCCCTGACATGAGCGTCTTGCTCGGCGTAACCCGCCAGAGCATATTCGACATCTGCGCCAATTTTGACATCGACTGCTCGGCTCAAGATGTCTCAGTGGATGCATTGAAAACCGCCGATGAGGTCTTTGTGACGTCCACCGCAGGAGGTGTTATGCCTGTCACCAGAATTGATAATCAGCCTGTTGGTTCAGGCAAAGTCGGGGCACTAACCAAACGTTTAATGCAAGAATATTGGCGACGTCACAACGACGACACATACAGAAGCCCTATTCAGTACCCGAGCCTAAAAGCACCGTAGCGCCGCCACATGTGATCGGACAAGCCGTCACTATATTGTAGGAAATTTCGAAATATACCTGGTACCCACGGCCGGACTCGAACCGGCACGGCTTACGCCCAGAGATTTTAAGTCTCTTGTGTCTACCATTCCACCACGTGGGCACACCAGGTATTTTCGGAGGCTGAAACAGTCTCCAGTGAAAACGACGCGAACGTATATTTTCGACCTCTCTGCTACCAAGCTGTTCAAAAAAGGTAAAGCCGATTTTCAACGCACAGGTTGCAAAACCACAAAATTAGTCTAATTCAGCCTTATGAGTGAAAAACGCGCCCCTAAGAAACCCAAAAGCGATGCACGTATCGGCGGTGAAATTGCCACCTATGTGCTGATTGGTTTGGCTGTTTTTGTCGTCATCTTCGTTCTGATCGGTGCCTAAAGAGCATCGCCAGCTAAGCTTGGCAAAAGACCCCGTTCACTAATCCATGGATTTTTCTTTACCGCTAGTTTGAGGGCAATGTAAGCCTCTTGACTGCGCCCGAGCCCGATCAAGGTCAGGGCTTTACCGCTTTGTGCGGCCACATGATCTGGCGACATCTCCAGCGTTTTCACCAAATCGGGCAAGGCTGTTTCAAAATCGTGACGCAGGAAATTGACAAATGCGCGTTGATTGTACCCTTCGGCGTAATCAGGGCAGTAGTCAATCAAAGCATTAAACGCGGCCAAGGCCCCATCGAAATCATAGACCTCCCGTCGATTGATACCAGAGTCTAACAAGTTCTGCGCATAGTCATCCGGCGCTTGGGTCCAGAGCGCCCACATTTGTGCATTCACCGCATCGCCCTCACTTTGGGTTTGGGCGGCATTCGCTTGCGCAATCAGAGCAGACATATCATTTGAAATGTCTTGCACTTTGGGACAGATGTCACCAAAAGCAGATGTCGCGCAGAGCGTAAGGGCGATGAAAACAGACCGGATCATAAGACAAGTATGGAGCGCGACCCGATCCCGTCAAGTAAAGTCCGCCAAGCCTTCTTCTTTGACGGCCTGCATGGCGACATAGGTCGATGTATTGTTTATATGCGGCAAGGTTGATATTTTCTCAGCCAAAACAATGCGATAATCAGACATATTGCGCGTACGGATTTTCATCAAATAATCAAAATTGCCCGCAATTAAATGCACCTGCTCAATCTCGGGAATTTTGGCCACCGCCTTGTTAAACGCCGCCAAAGCCGCCTCGCGAGTATCATTCAATCGCACCTCGACAAAGGCAATGTGATCCAAGCCTAGCCGTATTGGATCCACCAAGGCACGATAGCCTAGAATGATACCATCTTTTTCCAACCGCTTCACTCTGGCCTGCGTCGGGGACTTGGACAGCCCGATGCGTTTTGCCAAATCCGTGACACTTATTCGGCCATCTTCAGCTAAAACAGACAAAATCGCCCGATCAAATCCATCTAGAGACTCATTTTCACTTAATATTGACATATTATAAACCCAAACGACCTGTCATTTCCCATTCTTCAGGAAGTTTACCTTTTCTGGATCAAGTATCAACGGAAAAAATGATGGAGCTTTCAATGCCACGTGATTCCTTGACCTTGTCCCGCAACTTAATTGACGAAACAACCTACGCGCCCGAGGCCGACGTCGTGCGCGACTTGATAGCTGCGGCTAATATGTCCGAGGCCCAGCGCACAGACATTCATCATCGCGCTGTGGATCTGATTAAACAAATCCGAAGCAGCACAAAACCTGGCATGATGGAAGTTTTCTTGGCGGAATATGGTCTCTCCACCGATGAAGGCGTCGCCTTGATGTGCCTTGCCGAAGCGTTGCTCAGGGTGCCAGATGCCGACACAATTGATGCGCTGATTGAGGACAAGATTGCCCCCTCAGATTGGGGTCGTCACATGGGGCATTCCACGTCTCCTTTGGTGAATGCATCGACATGGGCGCTCATGTTAACGGGCCAAGTCCTCAAAGAGGAAAATCCAGGCGTCGTAGGACATCTGCGCAATGCGGTGCGTCGCCTTGGGGAACCTGTGATCCGCACAGCCGTCTCACGCGCGATGAAGGAAATGGGCCGCCAGTTCGTCTTGGGGGAAACGATTGCCTCGGCCATGAAACGCGCCTCAAAGATGGAAGCCAAGGGCTATACCTATTCCTATGACATGCTTGGCGAAGCGGCGCGCACGGATGCAGATGCCAAGCGCTATCATTTGGCCTATTCCCGCGCGATATCAGCGATCGCAGAGGCCTGTACAAATGACGACATCCGCAAAAATCCAGGCATTTCCGTCAAACTCTCCGCTCTGCATGCGCGCTATGAAATTGCTCAAAAAGAGCGCGTGATGGCGGAATTGGTGCCCCGTATCCGCTCTCTCGCGTTGCTTGCGAAATCTGCGGGGATGGGGTTGAACATCGACGCCGAAGAGGCTGATCGTTTGTCCTTGTCCATCGATATCATTGAAACCGTGCTTTCGGAACCCGCTCTTGCAGGATGGGACGGGTTTGGCGTTGTGGTTCAGGCCTATTCCAAACGGGCGAGCCATGTGTTGGACACCCTCTACACCCTATCGCAAACGCTAGATCGCAAAATCATGATCCGCCTTGTCAAAGGCGCCTATTGGGACACGGAAATCAAACAGGCCCAAGTCGAAGGCCTCACCTCTTTCCCCGTGTTCACGTCAAAATCGGCAACAGATGTGTCCTACCTCGCCAATGCGAAAAAGCTACTTGGGATGACGGATCGTATTTATCCGCAATTCGCCACACATAATGCCCATACAGTGGCCGCGATTTTGGATATGGCAGAGGACAAAGACAGCTTTGAATTTCAGCGTCTCCACGGCATGGGCGAGACTTTGCATGACATTGTCTTGACCCAAGAACACACGCATTGCCGCATCTATGCTCCTGTTGGCGCGCATCGTGACCTTTTGGCCTATTTGGTGCGCCGCTTGTTGGAAAACGGGGCGAACAGCAGCTTTGTCAATCAAATCGTCGATGAAACGGTGCCTCCTGAAATCGTGGCCCAAGATCCGTTTGAGCTGGTCAAATTGGACACAGCCCCCATCACATTGGGCACAGACCTCTTTCAACCAGAGCGCCCCAATTCCCAAGGCTTTGACCTCAAGGATGTCCCAACATTGGAGCGTATCGCACAGGCACGATCCCCATTTGAAACCGCCACATGGTCGGCAACACCGCTCATTGACGGGGAGCTATCCCAAGTCGAGGCCATGTCTTGCGTGAACCCCTGTGATGCCAGCGACACCATCGGGACAGTGGTCCAAGCATCAGAGGCAGACATTGCCAACGCCCTATCCAATGCCGCGCCGTGGACCGCAACCGCGCAAGAGCGTCGCGCCGTGCTAGAACGGGCCGCAGACCTTTATGAAGCAAACTATGGCGAGCTATTCGCCCTCCTTGCGCGAGAGGCTGGGAAAACCCAAATGGACGCTGTTGCGGAATTACGCGAAGGCGTTGATTTCTTGCGCTATTACGCCGCCAACGTTGATGAGGGGGAGGCGATTGGCGTCTTTACCTGCATCTCGCCTTGGAACTTTCCACTTGCGATTTTCACGGGTCAAATCGCGGCTGCCTTGGCCGCAGGAAATGGCGTTTTGGCGAAACCAGCGGAGCAAACACCGCTTATTGCCTATAGCTTGGTTCAGCTATTGCATGCGGCAGGCGTGCCCTCCCATGCGCTTCAGCTTTTGACAGGGGGCGGCTCTGTTGGGGCGGCTTTAACGTCGGATGCCCGAGTGGGCGGCGTGGCCTTTACAGGCTCGACTGATACGGCGCTTTTGATCCGCAAGGCGATGGCAGAGCATCTCTCACCGAAGGCGCCTCTGATTGCTGAAACGGGTGGGTTGAACGCGATGATCGTGGATAGCACAGCCCTACCTGAGCAAGCCATCACCGCCATCATCGAAAGCGCGTTTCAATCCGCGGGGCAACGCTGTTCTGCGCTCCGTTGTCTCTACGTTCAAGAGGACATCGCCGCGCAATTTGAAACCATGCTCATTGGCGCGATGAAAGAGCTGTCACTTGGCAACCCTTGGGATCTGGCAACCGATATCGGTCCCGTCATTGACCAAGAGGCACAACAGAATATCCTCGCCTATATTGACGCCGCACGTAACGAGGGACGGATAAAATACGAACTCTCCGCGCCAAATCACGGGCATTTCGTTACCCCAACCTTGATCAAGGCGGATGGTATTCAGGACATGACACGCGAAATCTTTGGCCCTGTGTTGCATGTCGCGACATTCAAATCCCAAGACCTCGACGGCGTGATTGATGCAATCAATGCCACAGGATATGGCCTAACCTTTGGCCTGCAAACGCGGATCGATGATCGAGTGCAACATGTGAGCGATCGTATTCACGCAGGCAATATCTATGTGAACCGCAACCAAATCGGCGCTATCGTCGGCAGCCAACCCTTTGGCGGCGAAGGGCTTTCTGGAACGGGACCAAAGGCGGGTGGCCCCAATTACCTCACCCGTTTCAAATCATTCCCCGTTACGCGATCTGAGGCAGAATGGGAGAGCGACATGTCCTTTGATCAAGTGCAGAGCGCGATCACTGCCGCCCTGCCCTCAGAGACTAAAACGATGTCCTCACTTCCCGGTCCAACGGGCGAAAGCAATCAGCTCTATCACTTTAGCCGCGCACCAATCCTCTGTGCAGGCCCAAGCGCAGAGCTTGCCCAAGATCAAGCGAATATCGTCACATCCCTCGGTGGCACACCCGTCATAGCCACGGGGCGCATTGATCCCAAAGATTTGCAATCCCTAACAGGATTTTCCGGCGTGATCTGGTGGGGCGATCTGGATCAGGCGCGCCTGATGGGTCAAAGCCTCGCCAAACGGACTGGCGCAATCCTCCCCGTCATTTGCGGACGCCCTGATACTGGGCATGTCTGCGGCGAACGTCATGTCTGCATTGACACAACGGCAGCTGGGGGCAATGCTGCCCTGCTCTCAGGAGCGGCTTGACCAAAAGAGGCATGTGCCTGATGATGATCCCTGTCAGGTTAGGAGATAACCATGAGAGGCACATGTCATTGCGGAGCTGTTGAATTGAACATCACGCTCAGTGACGCGTTCTCAACCGCGCGTCGCTGCGATTGCAGCTATTGTGCGCGGCGCGGTGCCATTGCCGTGAGCGCGCCTTTGAGCGGTATTGAAATCGTGAAAGGCGCGGATAACCTGACGCTCTATCAATGGGGCACGCAAGCGGCCAAACATTATTTCTGTCAGACATGCGGGATCTATACGCACCATCAACGCCGCTCAAACCCAAACGAACACGGCGTCAATGTCGCTATATTGGACGGAGTTAATCCCCGTGATCTCGGGGTTGTGCTATGGGTGGATGGCCGAAACCATCCCTCCGATAGGAATTAAGTGTTGCGAATGACTTTGGCAAATTGCTCAAACTGAACTTCGTTTGCACAGAGAATGCTATTGGTGAGCAAAGGATCGGAATTGTCTTCAATCCCTTCGACGATTGCGCCCGCTTCTTTGGCAATGATGATACCCGCGGCAATATCCCAAATTTGAAGATCGCGTTCCCAGTATCCCTCATAGCGCCCCATTCCGACATAAGCCAGATCAAGTGACGCAGCCGCCCAACGACGCACGCCTGCACAGACAGGCATCAAACGTGCGAGGTCTTGCAATGTTGCCGGCAAATCACCGCGACCTGCAAAAGGAACACCTGTTGCATAGATGCTCTCGATCAAGCGATGACGCGCAGAAACGCGCATGCGGGTTTCATTCATAAACGCGCCTTCGCCTTTTTCGGCATAGAACATTTCGTCCTTAACGGGATCATAGACCACACCGGCAACAATCTGGCCCTTGTGTTCTAGCGCAATGGACACAGCCCAATGGGGCAAAGCGTGCAAGAAATTGGTGGTTCCATCTAGAGGATCAACAATCCAACGGCGTGTGGGGTCTTGGCCCTCGATGACGCCCGTTTCTTCGCCGATGTAGCCATATGTGGGACGTGCATACATCAATTCTTCGCGAATGACTTTTTCCGCGGCTAAGTCAGCACGGGTTACGAAATCACCAGCCCCTTTGCGCGATACCTGAAGGTTTTCTACTTCTGCAAAATCTTTGATAAGTGAGCGGCCCGCCTTACGGGCGGCTTTCATCATCACATTCAGGTTCGCGCTGCCAGCCATCTCGGTTATTCCTCTGTTCGCTCAAACCGCGGCTATACGCGCAAAATCACCCTTTGCCAAGCCTTTGAGAGGCCCAAAGCTATGATTTCTTAGCAAATCAGATAGTCATTAGATTAGGTCAAAGCGCGCGTGATCATGACACCGCCCCATGCGGTCAGGGCCGTCAAAATACCACCCCACGTCAGGTCAACCAAAACCATTTCAATTTTCCAGCTTTTGAGCGTTGCAAAATTTGTTAGCTCATAGGTGCCATAGGCCAATGCGCCCAAAATTAAGCCGTTCCAAAAGGCTTGGGATGACACACCACTGGCCAAGGCAGGGATAGAGACAAACCAAAGTGTTCCCAAGATATACATCACATAAAACACGACAGCAGGCGCCATGCGCGGCTCATCAAGCAACTGATCCCCCAAACGATCTGAGAACAGCGGAAACAAAACTGACTTCAACATAACGACATCTAACAGCAAGAACACAATCGCTGACGCGACGAACAAAATGAGATAAGTCATAAACACTCCTATGTTTTATGCACTCATTACGCTTTGGTAATCTATTTGGATCACTTTGAATATGGACAAGAGTTCAAATTGAAAAACTACCAGCAAAATGCACAATTTCGGCATCTCATCGAATGAGACAAACGGCAGATGTCGCAGAGGCATTTCATCAAAACGCCCCCAGACACATGCCGTTTCAGTATTGGGTTAGTTATCGTGGCTCATCGCCGTGTCACCTGGCTTGCGATCAAGATCAACGGGAACCGTAACCTCAACTTCGCCTGCGTTTTCAAACACAAGCGTCAGGGTGAATTCATCACCTTGCGCCATTGGGTTTGCGAGCCCCATGAACATAACGTGATCCGAGCCGCGCGCCAAAGAATGGCTGCCATTGGCGGGAATGCTGAACCCTTCTTCAACGTGTGTCATGCGCACAACGCCATCATCTGATTTGATATGCGTGTGCAGCTCGACCTTTTTTGCAATGTCAGAGCGCGCCGCAATGAGGCGGTCGTCTGTGGCAGAGTGGTTCATAATCGTCATGAAGGCCGCCCCTGATTTTGACACTTTCGTTGCCGAACGCGCATAGGGGTCCATGATCATAATATCCCCAGCAAAAGAAGCTGTGGATGACAAAAGAGCAACGGCAGCCGCTGCGAGAGATGTTTTTAAGACGTTCATAGTCGTATCCTTTGATTGAGTGTTGGGTGTAAAAGTCTCAACCAATCAAAGGCGGGCCTCTCGCATAGCGCGTGTCTGGTTGGATCACCCCATAGAGGTCCTGCGTGATCCACTCAGGCGAAACGACCACAAGGCGTCGTGCTACCGTGTCAAATGGCGTGGCCTCAGCATCAATCGCAAAGCTCACAAGGCATTCAGGACAAATCGGTGCGGGTTCAACAGGTTGACCCTCTTGATCCACAGCGACATTGACCGCCCCCGTCCCTGTACAGAGCACCATGACCGACACAGCATCTGGCATCGCGCGCATCTGCGCAATGCTTTGCCCAGACATGAGCGCCAATAAGATCAAAAAGACCCTAAATATGCCTGCCATCTTCGTCACAGTGATGCGAATCCCTTCAGCTCTACGAAAAAACCCTGCCGTTTTCGGACAGGGTTTTCAAATCGATCAAATGTCGCAGCGCTTACGCAGTTGCAGTTTGCGCTTTTGCGATTTCTTTTTTGATTTTCAAAGCTGTTGAAGACAACTCAGTGTCTTTTGCTTTTGCAAGAAACGCGTCCAAGCCACCACGGTGATCCACTGTGCGCAACGCAGCAGCAGAAATACGTAGTTTAACAGAACGACCAAGTGTTTCAGACTGCAAAGTCACATCGTTCAGGTTTGGCAAGAAACGACGGCGTGTTTTGTTGTTGGCGTGGCTGACATTGTTGCCAGTCATCGGGCCTTTTCCAGTAAGTTCGCAGCGGCGCGACATGTCAGATACCTCTTGTTTGGTCTAAAGCAGGCATCTCGGACACCTACCAATATAAAAAGGCGCAGCAAAGGGCGGCGCCATAAATTCGGTTTGCTGCTTCTAGGCTGAAAGCAAATGATCGTCAAGCGCTCTGAACTGGTTATTTCGACAATTCAGAGCGAAATAACAGGGTTTCATCGGCAAACAGCGATCTCAGGCTGATATTCCCTTGGGTTTCACAATGACACGCTCGAATCGTCACTGTCCTTGAATATATCTCATCACAGCCTGCGCAGCCTGTGCAGGCGACAGATCACCTTGGGCGACCTGGTGAGCAATCTCATCCGACAGCGCCGCAACATCGTCCCTCTTTAACACAGAGAGCAAGCCTTGTTTTAGGTCCTCTTGAAACCAAAACCGCGCTTGGGATTCGCGGATCGCGTCGAACTTACCCACAGCTTTGCGCCAATCGGACAACGCTTGCATCTTTTGCCATGCCTCATCCAACCCGTCCTGTGTCGCCGCCGAAACGGTCATCGCGAGGGGATATCCCTCTGGGTCTTGGGGACGTTTGCGCAACAATCGCAACGCTCCCGCATAATCCGCACAGGTCCGTGTAGCGGCCGATTTCAAATCCCCGTCTGCCTTGTTCACAAGGATGATATCCGCCATCTCCATAATGCCGCGTTTCACTCCTTGAAGCTCGTCCCCACCCGCAGGGGCCAAGAGCAAAATAAAGAGGTCCGACATTTCTGCGACGATGGTTTCAGATTGTCCAACCCCCACGGTTTCAATCAACACCACATCAAAATTCGCCGCCTCACAGAGCGCGACCGCTTCTCGGGTACGCCGCGCCACACCACCAAGATGCGATTGCGATGGTGACGGGCGAATAAAGGCATTCGGTTCACGCGATAGATAATCCATGCGCGTTTTGTCCCCCAAGATTGACCCACCCGAACGCGCCGAGCTCGGGTCCACAGCCAACACCGCAACCCGAAGGCCTTGGGCGATCAATTGCATCCCAAAGCTTTCGATAAACGTGGACTTTCCAACCCCCGGCGTCCCCGACAATCCAATGCGAAGCGCTTGACGTTTATGCTTGCTCACTTCAGCAATGAGTGCGGCGGCTTGCTCTTGGTGATCTGCGCGGCTGCTTTCGACCAAAGTAATCGCCCGCGACAGGGAACGCCGATCAGATTTCAGGATTTTTTCCGCAAGCTCAGGTATCATGTGCATTCGATTTTCGGCAGCTTTCCGCATAAAAATTGTGGCCCCGTTGACCTTTGTCGCCTTTTCTTGCCTTGTTTAGACAACAAAAGTCCAGACCAACATGGCCATGGAAAGTGGGATGATGCAAAAAAAATTGACGCTGACCAAAGCAATCGCAGCAAGCCTTGCGCTCATCTGTGCAACCCCTGTTGTCGCAGAGACCAAGACAAGTACCTATAATGTTTACTTGCGCGGCATCAAAGCAGGACAGTTGAAATATGCCTATGCCCAAAGCGGGTCAAACTACAGCGCGTCGGGTATTTTACAATCGACTGGAATCGTCGGAGCCTTGGCAAAATACAAATTCACAGCAAGCTCGTCTGGAAAAATTGCCAAAGGCAAACATGCGCCACAATCCTATCAAGAGGATTCAAACACCGGTCGTCGAGAGAGCCAAAAATCAATCAGCTATTCCAATGGCATCCCACGGGTAACAGAGCGTAAATTACCCAAATCCCATTGGGCGGATCCCAAGAAACAAAAGGGCACGGTTGATCCGATGACGGCGATTGCCTTGGTGTTGAATGATGCCTCCGCAAAATCAGTGTGTAATTCAAAAATAGACCTCTTTGACGGGGCGCGACGTGTGACCATCACGCTTTCAAACCCTAAAAAATCAGGATCTACGTTGAAATGTAGCGGTCTTTACAAACGTGTGGACGGCTTTTCTAAACGTGAAATGTCTGAGGGAACACAGTTTCCGTTTACCCTAAATTACGCCCTTAAAGGCGACACCTATCGTGTCTCTGACATGGAAATATCAACATTGCGTGGACGCGCGCGATTTGTTCGTCAATAAAGGCGATGTGACACAGCTACCGATTCATGACGTAATTCCCGATGTGATTGCCGCCCTTCATCAGAGCGGCCGCGCCGTTTTATGCGCCCCACCTGGTGCGGGTAAAACAACCTGTGTTCCTCTGGCCCTGTTAGAACATTCAGAGCGTGAGGGTCGCATTATTATGCTTGAACCCAGACGGCTCGCCGCGCGCTCTGCTGCCGAACGTATGGCGGACACCTTGGGTGAAGATGTTGGCCAAACCGTGGGCTACCGCATTCGAGGTGAGGCCAAAACATCCCCGCACACACGGATCGAAGTTGTCACCGAAGGCATCTTGACCCGCATGTTGCAATCCGATCCCGAACTGAGCGGCGTGGCTTGCGTTATTTTTGACGAATTTCACGAGCGCTCATTGAATGCGGATTTGGGGCTGGCCCTCTGCATCGAGGCCAGATCAATCTTGCGGCCTGATCTAACGCTCTTGGTGATGTCTGCGACATTGGACGCGGCGCCGATTGCCAAACTCTTGGAAGATGCCCCTGTCATTATTTCTCAGGGCAAGAGCTTTGAGGTCACACCAATCTGGCGCGACCGTCCCACCGCGAAAACAGATCGTTTGGATGTGCTCGTCGCCCAAGCGATTGAACAGGCTCTCAGGGATCACGAGGGCGGCATCTTGGCCTTTGTTCCAGGAGAGCGAGATATTCATCAAGTGATCGCGCGGGTGAAGCCGACATTAGATAAAGAGACCGACATTTTTCCGCTCTATGGGGCCTTGTCCTTTACCGATCAACGCACCGCCGTAATACCGACGCAATACCGACGTAAAATCGTGGTCGCGACATCCATCGCTGAGACGTCATTAACCATCCCAGATGTCCGCGTTGTGATCGACGCAGGATACGCCCGTCGCGCCCGATTTGACGGCGGCACTGGCATGACGCGATTGATCACGGAACGCGTCAGCAAAGCCGAAGCCACCCAACGCATGGGCCGCGCTGGACGGGTCGCAGAGGGGTGGTGTTACAAGCTTTGGTCACGGGCCGAAGAAGGCACCTTGCCCGCTTTTGCGCCTGCGGAAATAGAAACAGCGGATTTGACGGGTCTGGCGCTCGATTTGGCGATTTGGGGAAGCAGTCCGGATGATCTGGCCTTTCTGACGCAGCCGCCTAATACCGTGTTTTCAGAGGCGAAAAATCTTCTGATGAGCCTTGGCGCATTGGAAGGCAACGGCCGCATAACGGCACATGGGCGAACACTTGCGCGCATGCCTGTCCATCCCCGATTGGCGCATATGTTGGCTATCGCGGGAAAACCCGCCGCCCCAATCGCGGCGCTGTTAAGTGATCGTGATCCCTTGTCCCGTGGCGCACCAAGCGATCTAAGCCTGCGCATCGAGGCCGTCTTAAACACCAAAGGGTTCACTGAGCGGTATCCCTATTCCCTCAATCGCCCAGCGCTTGAGCGTATCAAAACAGAGGCCAAACGGCTTGGTCGTTTGAGTGAGACAACCCGCTCCTTGAGCCCTGCCCAAATGGTCGCCCTCGCCTACCCCGACCGCATCGGCCAACGCCGCAAAGGCAGCGATGCCCGCTTTGTTTTAAGTGGGGGAAAAGGGGCAATTTTGGACAATGCAGATAGCCTCGCAAATGAGCGATTTCTTGTGGCATCCGATCTCGATGGGAACCCGCGTGAGGCGAAGATTCGTCAAGCGATCCCCATCAGCCAAGCTGACATTCGAGGATTATTTTCAAATGAAATCAAATGGGTGGACATTTGTTACTGGTCCAAGCGGGATCGTCGAGTCGTGGCGCGGCAACAAGAACAACTTGGTGCGCTGGTTCTAGATGATCGAATTTGGAAAGACGCGAGTGACGCAGATATAACGGCGGCCATGCTCGATGGCGTTCGGGATTTGGGGCTAACATATGGCCCTGCTGCAAAACGGTTTCTCGCGCGTGTTCGCCTTGTTGAGCGCGATATGCCTGATCTGTCTGACGCCCATCTAATGGAAACCTTAGAGACATGGCTCGCCCCCTATTTGACGGGGATAAAAACTGCGGAGGCGTGGAAAAAGTTTGACCTCTTGGACCCATTGCGCGGATGCCTAAGTTGGGATCAACTGCAACGATTGGACGCCGCCGTTCCCGCGCATTTCACGACACCTTTGGGACGACGCATTCCGATTGATTATGACGCAGATCACCCAACAATCGAGCTAAGGCTACAGGAAATGTTTGGACAAGTAAGCCACCCCATGGTTGGCAATACGCCTCTACGTGTGACCTTGTTGTCCCCGGCGGGACGCCCTTTGCAAACGACGTTAGACATTCCGCGATTTTGGGACACAAGCTATGAAGACGTTCGCAAAGACATGCGTGGCCGTTATCCCAAACACCCATGGCCCGAAGATCCGCGTCACGAAGATCCCACACTTCGGGTAAAACGGCGACCAAACTAAAGGCTTTGTTTGCAATCTTTGGGTAATTTGATATCAAAATAATTAAAAAAGAAGCAGTTTAATGTCAAATCCAAACAATGTCCTTGATGACAAAGCGCATCTTGTCCAAGTTGCCGCCCTATGCACGCGTTGGAAAAAGAATGGTAAGCCAGAGATATTGATCATTACCAGCCGAGACACATGTCGTTGGATTATACCCAAAGGCTGGCCCATGCGGGACAAGACTTTTGCGAGAGCGGCCCAAATAGAAGCATGGGAAGAAGCAGGCGTTGTAACAAGAAAGTCCGCTGATTGTCCCGAGATCGGTCAATTCCAATACACCAAACGTTACATAGATAAACGTCGTCGCAAAGTCCAAGTACATGTATTTTTGACGCCTGTAAAAAAGCAGCTCAAGAAATTCCCTGAACGCGGCCAAAGGACTCTTAAATGGGTATCCCTTCGCAAGGCTGAAAAATTATTGAGCGACCCATCCTTGGTCAAACTCATCAAATCACTGCGAAAAACCAAAGGGTTACATAATCACCCAGCATCAAAGGGGTCTCGCGGGTAACACACCTCTGCTAGATAAAGCCCCTGCGGCGGGGACACGGGCCCACAGGCTGATCTATCGCGGGCCTCCAAGGCATGTTTTACATCAATAGGATCCCAATACCCTGACCCAACGCGCTCCAAGGTACCGACAAAGCTGCGCACTTGATTATGAAGAAAGCTCCGCGCCCTGACATAAAACCGAAATTCAGGGCCAGACCAGCCGTCAATAAAGTCGATGTCTAGCATATCAAGCGACTTCACGGGGCTTTGCGCCTGACAAATTGAGGATCGGAAGGTTGTGAAATCATGATGTCCCAATAAATGGGCCGCCCCTTCGCGCATCGCATCCAAGTCAAGCATGCGATTTACCCGCCAAACCAATCCTCTATCGTGGGTCGAAGGCGCACGACGGCACAACAAGCGAAACACATAGCGACGCTCCAACGCGCTAAAGCGGGCATGCCAATCCTCCGCGACCTCCGCACAGGCAACAATGGACACGGGCTGAGGTTTGAGGTGGAAATTCAATGCCTCACTTAAGCGAAACGGATCCCACGGCTTGTCCATATCGCAATGCGCCACTTGACCCGTTGCATGCACCCCTGCATCTGTGCGCCCAGCCGCTGCAATTGTGTGATCACGCGTCTCCAACTTGGCCAAAGCCGCCTCAATCGCCCCCTGAACCGAGGGTTGGTCTGGTTGCCTCTGCCATCCAGCAAAGGGCGCACCATGGTATTCGATTTTCAAGGCATATCTAGGCATGCATGCGAATTAAAACAATTTATTCCCCTGTGAAAGTCCTTTTGCGAATTCCCCGCAAAGTCATCTAGCAATTTTTGCAATGACTGCTTAACTATTGCTCAGGTTTTGGAGGAATAGATTTGGTCATTTCAACAGTAACGCGCACGATTAGCGATACAGTCGGTGCCGCGAATGAACAAATCACGGACACGTTGTTTGGTGCTCCGATCCGATTGGGAGTCACGGGATTGGCCCGATCGGGGAAGACTGTTTTTATCACCTCGCTGGTTGCCAATCTTTTGGAACAAGGGCGCATGTCTCAGCTGCATGCGATGGCGCAAGGACGGATTGAAACCGCTTTTTTGCAACCGCAGCCTAACGATACCGTTGCCCGCTTTGATTATGAGGGCAACCTTGCCGCTTTGACGGGGCCGACACCGCGGTGGCCCGACAATACAAAGACGATTAGCCAATTGCGCGTATCGTTAAAGGTCAAACCGAATGGAATGCTGTCGGGATTTCGATCTGCTCACATTCAACATCTCGATATCATCGATTATCCAGGGGAATGGTTGTTAGACCTCTCACTATTGGACAAGAGCTATGAGGATTGGTCCAAGGACACGCTGGCGCGTTTGTCCTATCGTAAGAGTGCCCAGACCTATTTGAACAAGGTCTCCGAGATTGATCCAAATGCCGATTTAGATGAACCCTTGGCCAAAGCTTTGACGCAAGAATTCACAACCTATCTAAATGCCGCACGTGAGGATGGTTACAGCGATCTCACTCCGGGACGGTTTTTGCTTCCTGGTGATTTGCAAGGGTCGCCTGTTTTGACGTTTGCGCCACTGACCTTGGACGGCCGCCCCCCGCGTGGTAGCCTTGGTCGTGAATTCAAACGCCGTTTTGAAGCCTATAAATCAAATGTCGTGCGACCCTTTTTTCGGGATCATTTTGCCCGTATTGATCGACAAATTGTCTTGGTTGATGTGCTTGGAGCTTTGCATAATGGGCCGCGTGCGATTGACGATTTGCGCCGAACAATGCGCGACATTCTCAAGGCCTTTCGCCCAGGTACGAATTCGACTGTGTCACGCTTGCTACGGGGCGCGCGTGTTGATCGCATCTTGTTTGCTGCAACCAAAGCGGATCATTTACATCAAAGCCAACACGCAAGCCTCAATGCCATGATGCAAGCATTGACAGATGATGCCGCACGCGAAGCGCGGTTCAAGGGGGCGCAAACATTAGGGCTTTCTATAGCGAGTGTTCGAAGTACGACCGAAGAAACCCGCCCCCATAACGGGACAGATATTGATTGCGTGCGGGGAACCGTTTTAGACACTGGCAAGCAAGCGGTATTCTTTGCAGGTGAGCTGCCCTCTGATCCCCAAATTGTTCTGTCTCAGACAACGGATTTACCAGAAACATGGCTTGACGGCGAATTTTCCGCAATGCGATTTGCCCCGCCTCCAAGTGCGCTTCGCCATGGAGAGGGTATTGCGCATATTCGGCTGGATCGCGCAGCCGAATATCTCTTTGGGGATCGCCTATGATCCGCGCGGCGACAGAGTTAGATGCGGGACGCCTTGGTAGCATTTTATCAGATCATTTTGCGCGAACAGACTGGTTGCCGTCGATCCATACCAAGGCCGAAGTTATTCATTATTGTGGACACATGATTTCCAACGGCTGGGTACATGTGCATGAAGATCAACACATCACCGGATTTATAGCGGTTCGCACAAACGATATCCTTGCGCTTTATGTTGATCTGTCAGACCAACGCCGCGGAATCGCCCGATCTTTGGTGGAGTTTTTGCAAACCCAAAGGACGAGCCTCAGCGCATGGGTTCATCAATATAACACAGCCGCTTGTGCATTTTATGCGTCCCTTGGATTTAACCCGCTCGCAACGAGCCATGGCGATCATAATGACGAAGGCTTGCCTGATATTCATTACAGATGGGAAAGACTAGCCTCATGACCAAAACCAAAGCCCCCGTCGTTATTGAAATCGAAGAGGACGCCCCTCTCCTTCATCCCCATGATGCGCCCGAGGTCGTTGACACCAGCCTGACGCCTCCACCTACTCCGCAAATCACCCCGAAAGGTATTGGATGGGGAGGCTGGGCCTTATCTTTGCTCCTGTCGATCATTGGATTTTTTGTCTCCCTCGCGCTTTGGGATTTCGCTATTTCCATGTTTGCGCGTAACCAAATTCTAGGCTGGGCCTTTACGATCATTCTTGTGCTTTTGGCGCTCAGCCTGCTGGCCATTATTTTACGTGAAACCTTTGCCCTTTTCCGACTGAGCAGACTGGATAGACTGCAAAACGCGGTTATCAAAGCGGTGAGTGATCAAGATAGCCACACTGCGAAAAAGCTGAGTAGCTCTTTGCTATCGCTTTATAAGAAACGTCCTGAAATGGCTCTGCTTGCGTCCCAAGCCAGCACCAAAATATCAGACCAAGTTGATGCAGACAGCGTTTTTGCTGTCATTGAAACCGATGTCATGCGCGTCTTGGATGCGCAAGCTGTCCGTGAAATCGAAGCTGCGGCAAGACAGGTCGCCACAGTGACCGCCCTTGTTCCACTGGCCTTTGCAGATGTTGCGACAGCCATGGTGTCCAACATTCGCATGATCCGACGCATTGCCCAAATCTATGGCGGTCGCGGCGGCGTGATTGGAAGCTGGCGATTGCTGCGCTCCGTCATGGGACACCTTGTTGCCACGGGGGCTATGGCGGTGGGGGATGATTGGCTCGGCTCGATCCTCGGTGGCGGTCTGTTTTCCAAATTGTCACGCCGCTTTGGCGAAGGAATGATCAATGGTGCCCTAACGGCGCGCGTAGGTCGTGCCGCGATGGAAGTGTGTCGCCCCATGCCCTTTGTGACCCAGACCCGCCCAAGTGTGACAACCCTGGTGCGACGATCTTTGACAGGTGTGTTTGATAAATCAGTCGATTGATATTTTCTCAACCGTGCCTTGAATACCACGCCATGCGTCTGGGCTAAGATCAAACCCCAAAACCCGATCTGGATTAGTCGGTGGCGGCATCATAACGCCCGTCAATCGACGAAATCCAAAACGCGAATAATAAGGCGCATCGCCGACCAAGAGAACACGGTCCCATCCCAAGTCTTGAGCTGCATACATGCTGGTGCGGATCAATTGCCCCCCCACACCTTCGCCTTGGCGTGTCGGGTGAACCGCGACAGGACCAAGAAGGATCACGGGGTGTCCTGCAACTTGGACTGGCCAATACCGGATTGCGCCTCCCAAAATTCCATCCACATCGCGCATCACCATGCAAAGATCGGCGACGGGGTCCACATTATCCCTGAGGCGATAGGACGAGAGCGCCTCGCGGCCTGGGGCAAAACACAGGTCATAGAGGGCTTCGACTTCCCACCAATCCTCTTGTGTTTCTGGTCTAATTTCGGGCACGTGGATACTTTTGCTTTTTGGACTGGAACCGCACGTATCACAGCGCTAAGGTCTTATCAAACAAGGAGTAGCGAAAATGTTTTACGAACCCAAAGATGGGCATGGTTTGCCACATAACCCATTCAATGCCATTGTTACTCCGCGCCCGATAGGATGGGTCTCAACGCGCGATGCGCATGGAGTGGATAACCTCGCCCCCTATTCGTTTTTTAACGCAGTCGCCTATGTCCCACCTCAAGTCATGTTTGCCTCAACAGGTGGCAAAAGCGATCGTGCGGATGGCAAAGACAGCGTAAACAATATTCGTGAGACAGGGGTGTTTTGCATTAATGTTGTCGGCCAAGAGATGATTGATGCTATGAATATATCCTCTGCAAACCTCGCCAAAGGTGTTGATGAATTTGCAAAAGCAGGCCTAGATAAAACCGAGTGTCAGACGATTGCCTGTTCGCGCGTGGCGCAGGCCCCTGCAGCCTTGGAATGCAAGGTCACTCAGATTGTGACCCTGAATGGCGAAAATAACTTTGCCGTCTTTGGGGAAGTCATTGGTGTATATATGCAAGACGCCTGCATGGTTGATGGCAAATTTGACGTCTCGACCTTTACCCCAGTCGCCCGATTGGGGTATCGAGATTATTCGCTCGTTAATAATACTTTCGAACTGTCTCGTCCCGACGACTAAGGCAATCCGCCAAAATCCATTGCTTTTTGGATCAAAGCACGTTAGACGCCTCTCATGAACACACTTATGCAACCTATCCGACGCCGACGTCGCCGCGCCTAAACCGCGGCCTTTTTGCATTTGGACTCTGTTCCATCCCCCTTCTAATTGACATCAACTTTCCCATAAGCCACCAAGACTGGGATATTCTCTGACAAGGAAACTAATTATGATTTCGTCTGTCCTTCCGACTTATTCACGGGCCCCTTTGAACTTTGTCAAAGGCGAAGGCACTTGGTTGATCGAAGCAGACGGGCGACGTTTTTTAGATTTGGGTGCAGGTATCGCGGTAAACGCCTTGGGCCATGCCCATCCTGATTTGGTCGAGACTTTGACATCTCAGGCGCAAAATCTATGGCATGTTTCCAACCTTTATCACATCCCACAGCAAGAAAAATTAGCGGATCAACTGGTTGAGACTACATTTGCGGATACGGTGTTTTTCACCAACTCTGGAACCGAATCCTGTGAGCTTGCCGTGAAAATGGCGCGCAAGTATTGGTATGAAAAAGGCCAAGCCGACCGCGTTGAGATTATCACCTTTGAGGGATCCTTTCACGGGCGCTCTTCTGCGGGAATAGCTGCGGCAGGTGCCGAGAAAATGACCAAAGGCTTTGGTCCCCTGCTCCCTGGGTTTGTGCATCTTGATTGGAACGATCACGAGGCCATTGACGCGGCTATCACAGAAAATACCGCCGCAATCATGGTTGAGCCTGTCCAAGGCGAAGGCGGCATTCGCCCGCTCCCTGATCAATGTCTCAAGGGTCTTCGCGATCTCTGTGATCAACACGGTATTTTATTGATTTTAGACGAGGTCCAATGTGGCGTTGGGCGTACTGGAAAACTATTCGCGCATGAATGGTCAGGCATTGAACCCGACATCATGATGGTTGCCAAAGGCATCGGCGGTGGCTTTCCTTTGGGCGCCGTGCTTGCAACCGAAACGGCGGCCTCAGGCATGACCGCTGGAACGCATGGCTCGACCTATGGCGGAAATCCTTTGGCCTGCGCCGTTGGATCAAAGGTCATGGATATTGTCGCACAAGACAGCTTCCTCGCTGAAGTTAATCGTAAATCTGGGCATTTGCGCCAAAAATTAGAAGGCTTGGTCGCCGCGCATCCAGATGTTTTTGACTCTGTCCGTGGATCAGGTCTCATGATCGGGTTGAAATGTAAGGTGACCAATATTGACGTGGTGAACGCAGGATATGATGCGCAGGTCATCACTGTTCCCGCCTCCGACAACATCGTTCGCCTTCTCCCCCCACTCACCATTAGCGACGCAGAAATTGACGAGGCCATTGTGCGCTTGGACCATGCTGCAACAGCCCTATCCACGCAATAAGCGATCGAAAGACATTCAAATGAACCATTTTCTAGATATCAACAAAACAGACCCCCAAGATTTGCGGAGTATGATCGACACTGCAAAATCCATTAAATCAGCACGTCATGGCCAACCCAAGGGAACCTTGGACGCAAACCGCCCTCTTGACGGCCACATGGTCGCTCTGATCTTTGAAAAACCATCGACCCGCACCCGCGTGAGCTTTGATGTAGGCGTGCGGCAAATGGGGGGGCAAACGATGGTTCTCTCGGGCGCGGATATGCAGCTTGGGCATGGGGAAACCATTGCCGATACAGCGCGCGTTCTCAGCCGCTATGTTGATCTCATCATGATCCGCACCTTTGAGGAAGCAACTCTTTTGGAAATGGCCGAACATGCAACTGTTCCTGTGATCAACGGCCTCACCAATCGCACGCATCCCTGCCAGATCATGGCGGATATCCTCACATTTGAGGAACATCGCGGCCCGATCAAAGGAAAGAAAGTCGTCTGGTCTGGGGACGGCAACAATGTTTTTGCCAGCTTTGCACATGCGGCGGGTCAATTCGGGTTTGACTTAACCTTTACTGGCCCAGAACCCCTTGATCCCGAAATGAGCTTTATTGAGGAAGCCCGCGCAAAAGGGTCAAATGTTGTCATCGAACGCGACCCCCATGTGGCTGTTCAAGGCGCTGATTTGGTCGTCACTGACACATGGGTCAGCATGCATGATCCACAATCCGCCCGCGAACGCCGCCACAATCAGCTGCGCGGATATCAAGTCAACGCAGCTTTGATGTCCAAGGCCAAACCAGATGCCCTCTTCATGCATTGCTTGCCTGCACACCGCGACGACGAGGCGACATCAGAGGTCATGGATGGCCCAAATTCAGTGATCTTTGACGAGGCCGAAAATCGTCTTCACGCGCAAAAAGCAATCATGCAGTGGTGTCTCAGCAAATAGGATTTGCAAGGATGGCAAAACAGACCCTGTCCGCAAACGAAGCTCGCGCGTTCTTGGTCGCAGCGATTGTAATCCCTTTGGCCATTTGGCCCATCGCTTTCAATTTCGGCGCCTACGGAGTTCTGTTCTTTAGGGACTTTTATAAGATTTGGATTCTCACGCTCGCAGCCTTTTTTGCCCATGCGTTTATTCTCCCACGCGTGCAAGATCGAAAAGAAAATGAATGGCGCATGCTGTGGTCTTGGATCGCAGTGATCAGCTCAACCCTTGTGGTCGTGAGCTGGATAAATGTCTTGGATATGCCTGCATGGATGAGCGCGATTGCCGAGGTTTTGGTGCTACTCTACACAATACCCTACGTGGCTTTGGTATTGATCTATGTCTCCAATCCAGAGATGCTTCGGCTCAAACGCTGGGACGTCCTAATCGCGCTATTCGCGATCATTGGATTGATTACACTAATTGGCTTTCTTGTCGGGCTTTATCATCCCTATTTTTTGGTTTGTGAAGAGTTCACAATCTCAGGAGAGTTTGTTCCAACTAACTGCACGCCCGCCAAAGACATTGACCTGGAATTTGATCTCACCGATTAAATCAGGGCGCGTTACTGCCGCAGGCATGTAACCGCGTTTGCAGGGGGTCGATCCCCCTGCAAACGCGTCTCTGTTTCTAGTGTCCGCTGTCCAAAATACCTGTACGCACAGAATAGTTGACGGCCAGTTCGTAGTCTGGATCATCATCACTATCGACAACCAAATGCCCAGCTTTATTCAGCAGTTTATGACAATCGCGGCTCAAATGGCGAAGCTGAATTTGCTTGCCTTTCGCCTCATATTTTGCGGCAACGGCCTCGATGGCTTGCAATGCCGACTGATCCACCACGCGGCTATCTGCAAAATCAACAACAACTGTGTCTGGATCGTTTGAGGGATCAAAGAGCTCAGCAAAGCCATCGCTTGATCCAAAAAACAGCGGTCCCTGAATTTGGTAAATCTTATCACCATTATCCGCCACTTCGATCTTTGCATGAATACGGCGTGCATTGTTCCACGCATAAGCCAAGGCAGAGACGATCACGCCAACAACAACCGCAACGGCCAAGTCTGACATCACCGTCACAATGGTCACCAAAATTGTCACAAACGCATCCGTCAAAGGCACGCGGCGCAGGATCGTCAAAGAGTTCCATGCAAATGTGCCAATCACAACCATGAACATCACGCCAACCAATGCGGCGAGCGGAATTTGCTCAATAAGAGGTGAGGCAAAGAGAATAAAACTAAGCAAGAACAGAGCCGCCGCAATCCCTGCGATCCGCGTACGTCCGCCTGATTTCACGTTGATCATAGATTGACCAATCATCGCACAACCGCCCATACCACCGAAGAACCCAGTGGCCACATTAGCCGCCCCTTGCGCGATACATTCTTGGCTTGCACCACCACGCTTGCCTGTCATTTCGCCAACCAAGTTGAGGGTCAAAAGGCTTTCGATCAATCCAATCGCGGCGAGGATAACTGCATAGGGCAGGATGATTTCAACGGTTTCCCACGTCAAAGGAACAGCTGGAATATGGAAAAGGGGAAGACCGCCTTCAATTGAGGCCATATCACCCACGCGCGGCACATCAAGACCAAATGCAATCACGATAATCGCAACGATCCCGATCCCCGCGAGAGGTGCGGGAATGACCTTGGTGATCCGTGGCATGATGTAAATAATGGCCATCGTCAAAGCGACCAACCCAAGCATAATGGCAAGCGGACCACCTGATAGCCATTCACCGCCACTCACTCCATGACCAGAGACCTCAGCCGTTCCAGGAACCTTAAATTGCGTCATCTGTGCGAGGAAAATCACAATGGCCAAGCCGTTCACAAAACCTAGCATCACAGGATGGGGCACCAATCGAATAAATTTCCCCCACTGCATGACCCCCGCAAAGAGCTGTAATATCCCCATCAGAACAACAGTAGCGAACAGATATTCAACGCCGTGCTGTGCGACCAAAGCGACCATCACAACCGCCAAGGCACCTGTTGCGCCCGAAATCATACCAGGGCGACCGCCAAAGATTGCCGTGATCAATCCGACTATAAAGGCTGCATAAAGCCCAACGAGAGGATGCACACCCGCTACAAAAGCAAAAGCAACCGCTTCGGGCACCAAAGCCAAAGCAACCGTCAAACCTGACAACAACTCGGTCCTTATACGACCGACACTGAGGCCTTCGTCGTTCATAAGGCTAAAGTCTGGTCTGCTCATATTGGCAAATGTACTTAGAATTGCGCGTCTCATATCTTTTTTATCCATTAGGAGGTTTGGCTGCTGCCTACCTTATGAGGTGCCAAGTTTAAACCCCGCAGCGATGATTAACTCACAATTATGAGAGGATGCGAGGAATTTGAGCCGCAAATCGTTTTCATTTCGCCTTTTGATGGTTAAACCTTGTGGTGAACGATCAACATAGGGGAGCACCATGGGCCAGACCAAAATAGCGATTATCGGCGGTTCGGGAATTTATGACATTGACGGCCTGAAGGATCCAACATGGCAAGAGGTGGACACCCCTTGGGGACCAGCCTCTGATCAGATTTTGACGGGTCAGTTGGATGGCGTAGACATGGCCTTCCTCCCCCGTCACGGGCGCGGTCATGTTCATTCGCCAACCACTGTTCCCTATCGCGCGAATATCGATGCCCTCAAGCGAATTGGGGTAACGGATGTGATTAGCGTCTCTGCCTGTGGATCCTTTCGCGATCACATGGCGCCTGGGGATTTTGTGATCGTGGACCAATTCATTGATCGCACATTTGCACGTGAAAAATCCTTCTTTGGCCAAGGCTGCGTGGCGCATGTCTCTGTGGCCCATCCCACCTGCCCCCGCCTCTCGGATGCCTGCGAAACGGCCGCGCGCGACACAGGTGTGCGCGTTCATCGCGGCGGCACCTACCTCGCCATGGAGGGACCACAGTTTTCAACCCTCGCAGAGAGCAAAATGTATCGCGAAAGCTGGGGGGCGGATGTCATCGGCATGACCAACATGCCCGAAGCGAAATTGGCGCGGGAAGCCGAGCTATGCTACGCTTCGATTGCCATGATCACGGATTATGACAGTTGGCACCCAGATCACGGCGAAGTCGATGTCAATGACATCATCAAAACCCTGATGGGGAACGCACAAAACGCGCGCGACCTTGTCGCCAAATTGCCCGCCCTTTTAGGAGCCGAGCGCAATGATTGTCCACATGGCTGCGACAAAGCTTTGGAATACGCAATAATGACCGCTCCAGACAAGCGTGACCCGAGTTTGGTTGCTAAATTAGATGCCGTTGCGGGTCGCGTTTTGGGATGAGGTTACATGGCCTAGACGTTGCCCGTTTTGTAGCCTTTGCCGGCATGGTTCTGGTCAATTTTCGCATTGTTGCCGACGTCAGCGCGGATACATCTTGGGCGGCCATGATAACGGATACTTTAGAAGGTCGCGCAGCGGCACTCTTTGTTATTCTGGCTGGTATTGGGCTGGCTTTGGCTGACCCAAATCGTACGGTTTTATTCAAGCGAGCGATGTTCCTGTTTGTGATCGGGATGTTGAATTTAATCATTTTTGAAGCGGACATTTTACATTTCTATGCGCTCTATTTTTGCATCGCTATCCCTTTCATAAACGCTCGGACTTGGATCATTCTCGGCTTGGGCTTTGTCACTATGGCAATAAACCTCGTCTTCATGTTCACCTTGAACTTCGAAGCAGGATGGAATTGGGATACATTAGAATATTCCGATTTCTGGACAATAATCGGGTTCGTCAGACATTCCTTTTTCAACGGCTGGCACCCAGTCTTTCCGTGGATCGCATTTTTATTTTTTGGACTTTGCCTAGGGCGACAAGATTTGGGCAATCGTCAGGTACAAATTTGGCTTGTGGTCGGGGGTCTTTGCTTGGCCACAAGCGTTAGTATCGCACAAGCAATGTTAGATCCGGCACTCTGGGCCGCGCAGGTGTTGACACTTGCGCCCATACCGCCAAATCCGGCCTATATCCTTGCTTCGACAGGCAGCGCAATTGCAGTAATCGGAATAATCCTCTTACTTACGCCATGGATCGAAAGATCTCTAATTTTTCGTGCGATTGTTTCAGCTGGGCGTCAGGCTCTAACCCTTTATATCCTGCATATTTTGGTGGGAATGGGAGTTTTGGAATATTTTGACCTACTCAATGGAACACTCACATCCTTAGAAATTTTCACATTTTCAATCGCGTTTTGCGCCATCTGCGTGTTATATTCGGTCCTTTGGACGCGTTTTATATCACGCGGACCTTTGGAATGGGTTATGCGCAAGCTCACTTAGACAGGACAGACTATGAAAACCGTCAAAGACTATATCCGCACCATCGTTGATTTCCCACATGAAGGGATCATGTTCCGCGATGTGACCACCTTGTTTTCTGATCCCCGCGGGTTTCGTATGTGCATTGATCAAATGCTGCACCCTTACGCAGGTCAACCGATTGACAAAGTGGTCGGCCTTGAAGCGCGCGGGTTTATCTTGGGTGGGGCCATTGCCCATCAGCTCGGCACCGGATTTGTGCCAATCCGCAAGAAAGGCAAGCTTCCTGGAACCACTATAAGCCAAGATTATACACTCGAATATGGTGAGGCCATTGTCGAAATCCATGATGACGCTATCTCAGCAGGAGAGCGCATATTGGTTGTCGATGATCTTTTGGCGACGGGTGGAACGGCCGAAGCTGGGATCAAGTTGATCGAGCGGCTTGGCGGCGACATCATTGGATGTGCTTTCGTTGTTGATCTTCCTGAATTGGGCGGTCGCAAAAAGTTGGACGCAATGGGAATGGATGTGCATGTCTTATGCGAGTTTGAAGGACTATAGATAATGGACGACGGGCAAACACGCGTTTTGTATAACGAGGACTGTCCAGTCTGCAGATTTGAGATCAATCACTATCGGTCTTATTCCAAAAAACATGATCTCGCGATCCAATTCGATGATTTAAACTCCGCAGAGCGAGAAAAATGGAACATTTCCCCTGATCAAGCGGCAAAACGGCTGCATGTGTTCAAAGATGGCGTGCTCTATGATGGTATCCCTGCGTTTTTGATCGTTTGGGATGACATGCCTCGGTATAAATGGCTAGCTAAATTCATCGGACTGCCCGTTATTCGCCCGCTTTCTATCGCTGTCTATGACTGGATCCTCGCCCCAGCCTTATACGCATGGCACAAGAGGCGCGTTCAAAATTCAGCGGTGTCCAAGTAATACCTGACACTGTCTTGGACACGGCGAAACCGATCGCCGCCAAGATGTGTTCCCCCAAACCAGCGTGTGACGATTATGATATGATCCATCAGCTCTTCGCGTTCTAACATACGCAAGATCACGATGCCCGCACCCGCTTCGCCATCATCGTTCTTGATCGGTCCCTCAGAGGACGACAGCAAAGCCCAGGTATTATGCGTCGCTTTGGCAAATTTCTTGTTGCGTTTGAGGGTTTTCAAGACCTGAAGCGCCGCAGCTTTGTCAACCGCAGGCGCACCTGTGACCGAATATTTCGATCCACGGTCGACTAAAATGTTATCAAACGTAATCACGGGACGTCGTTAAACGTGTTCGTCCTCAAGGTGCAATTTCATATCAATGAGTACCTGCTGCAACGCAACCGTCTCACGCAGCAAACGCTTGGCTTCGTTCATCGTGATGATACCGTCCTCGATAGATTGATGATACTCGCTCATCAACATCGCAAAGCGTTGGCTTAAGGCGATCACATCTGTGTTCACACCACCAGACGAGGGCGTGTTTGATCGACGCTTGTCAAAAGACAAAGTGACCCCAGCCAATTCAGAAAGAGCCGCCGTCACATGCGGGTAGGATGCAGATTTTTCCAAAGCAGCGACCGAATCAATCGGCATAAACCGATCCGAATGTTCTGGATTATCAGAATAATAGCGGCCCAGCGTCGCTTTGGATTTGCCTGTAATCTCACAAGCCACTTCGATTCCGACGTCTTTTACCAAAGCTTCTGTGTGTTTTTTTAAATAACTTCCAGTACCAGCCATCTCAGCCCTCATGCTCCCCGAACCATAGGGGAAACCGTCTCTACTTTTCCCATTATAGAAGTTGTATAGAAATGTCACCCTTTTACAAGCCTCGGGTTATATGAGGTTTTCGTGAGTGCCGCATTTTTTGCGGGTCAGGGTGGGAAAAGTTCATACCATTGGGATTTTTTACGAGTAAATAACTTACCGGGAGAGCCTTTTAGGGGATGGTTGGTTGCGTTACGAGTATCTAATTTCAGGAGTCCTGAACTTAGCTTCCCAAAGTCCCACCCTGAAACACCCTTGCCAACTGTGATCTGACATTGCATATCGCGGATATGGCAAAACTATACTTTCACTATTCGACGATGAACGCGGGCAAATCGACGCTCTTGCTACAGGCGGCACATAATTACCGCGAACGGGGCATGACGCCTTATCTGATGACGGCCCAGTTCGATAACCGCGCTGGGGATGGGCATATTGGCTCACGCATTGGGATCCGCGAGCC
>CBFHNR010000004.1:0-151863 GCA_965657215.1 uncultured Paracoccaceae bacterium | reverse complement strand
TGTGACCCAATGGGTTAAAGTTGAGCCTGAGCAGCCTTACTAAATCACTCACACGATAACAAAGTGAGACACTTGCGCAAGTATTTCATGAAATTAAAGAGGAAACATACTTAAATAAGTGTCCCCAGAGCGTCCTCGAGATTGGCTTGACAAAAAAAACACCTCGCGTAATCAGCTAAGGTGTTGTTTTTACTGGCTCCGGCGGTAGGGATCGAACCTACGACCAATTGATTAACAGTCAACTGCTCTACCGCTGAGCTACGCCGGAACTTGTGTTGGGGGATATAGCAATAGGTTTCCTGGACGTCCAGAGGCTTTTTCCGATTTTCTGCAAAAAAGTTTTACTCTTTGATTTTAAGGGTAAATTTCGCCTCAGCTGAGAGGGGGCCAAGCGTTTGGACCAACCCGCGTTGCGAAAGATCAACCAAGTGCGCAAAGACGTTTCGCGTCGCAGCCCCAAGGAGGGCAGGAGGGGTCTCTGTGTAAATGGCTTCGGCGAGACCTCTTGGTGTCTTGGCCCCGTGATGCAGGCAGGTCAAAATATCTGCCTCCCGCGACTTGCGATGCGACACAAGCCAATCAAGGCGGTCGTTTGGGGTTTGAATGATATCCCCATGCCCTGGGAAAAACACAGACCACTGCCTGTGGCTAAGTTTCTGACAAGAGGCCATAAAATCAGTCAGATCCCCATCAGGCGGCGACACCATTGAGCTGGCCCAGCCCATCACATGGTCTCCGCTAAAGAGCGCGGTTCCCATCGCCAAGCAAATATGATTGCCCATATGCCCCGGTGTATGGAGCACCTCGAGCTCCATTCCATCAATCGTGATGCAATCCCCATCTGTCACACTGATATCTGGGACAAAGGAGGTATCAATCCCTTCGCCGCCGCCTGCATAGCCTTGCGCAATCAAGTCGGTCATCACCGCGCTGCGCCCTGCATCAGAGGGGCCAAAGGCGTAAATCGGGGCGCTTGTCGCCTGCGATAATCGTTTGGCCAAAGGGGAATGGTCGATATGAGAATGGGTCACTATGATATGGGTGAGCGTCCCGCCCTCTGAAACGGCGTCAAGAATTGCGGTCAAATGTGCTTTATCATCTGGCCCTGGGTCGATCACCGCGATGTCTCGGGTGCCAATCAGATATGTATTCGTGCCGCGATAGGTCATTGGAGATGGGTTCGGTGCTATGATCCGCCGCACATTTTGGGCAAGCTCGATGCACGCCCCAACGGGGGGATTAAATTGATCCAGCTCTGATGACATTTCTATTCCCCTTTGGCGGCTTAGGCTTTACATCTAAGAGCTATGTTTCAATGGATCAAATCATATCTTCCCAAAAGCCTCTATGGCCGTGCGGCACTTATCTTGGTGCTACCGATTGTTTTCTTGCAATTGATCGTGTCGATAGTTTTTGTCCAACGTCATTTTGAAGATGTCACGCATCAAATGACGTCATCTCTGGTGAATGAAGTGCGGCTGCTTGCCAATACCATCGATGCGCAGGGGAAAGACGACGCGCAACGCCTTGGTAATGTGCTGAAAATCGCGATTGAGCCTGTTGATCCCGACATCGTGGAATTCGAAGAACGCCATCGGTTTTATGATTTCTCAGGGATCATTGTGCGCCGCCTTTTGGGCGCTGTAAACGGGGTCGAGGCGATTGACCTGCCCGATGATCGATGGGTGCGGATCTATATGAGCATCCAAGATCAGGATTATATTTTGACCTTTCGCCGAAACAAAGTCTCCGCCTCTAATCCGCATCAATTGATTGTGAATATGTTGGTCTTTGGGGCCTTATTCACGATCATTGCCTTTATCTATCTGCGCAACCAATTGCGCCCCATCAAACGTCTTGCCCGCGCCGCCGATGCCTTTGGGCGTGGGCATAGCATTCCATTTCGACCTACGGGTGCGATTGAGGTGCGCTCTGCTGGTTTGGCCTTTTTGGACATGCGCACGCGCATTGAGCGGCATTTGGAGCAGAGGACAATGATTTTATCTGGGGTGTCGCATGATCTGCGCACGCCTTTGACCCGTCTCAAGCTGGGTTTGTCGTTCCTTGAGCCTGAAGATCGCGAACCGCTTGAGCGCGATGTCGAGGATATGCGCCGCTTGCTTGATGAATTCCTGAGCTTTGCACGAGATCAAACGCAGGATGGGGGCACCAGTGAGCGCATTGATGTGAATGCATTTTTGTCCACTGTGATCGAGGATGCGCGTCGTGGAGGGCATAAGGTCACCTATGCGCCCCTTGTGCAATCTCACCCCGTTTACCTCAAAACAACGGCGTTACGGCGAGCTTTGGACAATCTGATTAACAATGCGACACGCTACGCAGATTTTTCAGAAATATCAGCCAAGTTGACCGACAAAAGCCTGACTATTTGGGTTGAAGATAATGGCCCCGGTATTCCCAAGAAAAAGCGCGAAGAGGCCTTAAAACCATTTGTGCGGCTGGATCCCTCGCGCAACCAAAACAAAGGAAGTGGCATCGGATTAGGCCTCTCGATTGCGGCGGATATTGCGCGGGCTCATGGGGGATCAATCCGATTGGATCATAGCGAACGGCTTGGTGGGCTCATGGTCGAATTGACTATTCGCGTTTGAGGGAATTGGTAGGCCTGGAGGGACTTGAACCCCCAACCAAAGCGTTATGAGCACTCTGCTCTAACCATTGAGCTACAGGCCCTACCTTGCTCGTACTGCTAGCATATGTAACGGCGAGGTCAAGTCTGAGATTGAATGTTATTGCACAATCCGTTAAGGCGACGCCAACGAACAAAGGAACGACAGATGACGACTGACACGAATGGGTTAACCTATGCTGCGGCAGGTGTAGATATCGATGCAGGCAACGCGCTTGTAGAACGCATTAAACCGGCTGCGAAACGAACCAATCGTGCGGGTGTGATGTCCGGACTAGGGGGCTTTGGCGGCTTATTTGACCTCAAGGCTGCAGGCTATGAAGATCCGATTTTGGTTTCCGCAACAGATGGCGTTGGAACTAAACTGCGCATCGCCATTGATACAGGTGAATTTAGCACAATCGGCATCGATTTGGTGGCCATGTGTGTGAATGATTTGATTTGTCAGGGCGCTGAGCCTTTGTTGTTTCTGGATTACTTTGCAACGGGCAAATTGGATGTCGATGCGGCCGCTGTGATTGTTGAAGGTATCGCTGAGGGCTGTGTGCAATCTGGATGTGCCTTGGTTGGCGGTGAAACAGCTGAGATGCCAGGCATGTATCATGACGGTGACTTCGACCTTGCAGGTTTTGCCGTTGGTGCAATGGAGCGCGGTCAAAGCTTGCCTGAGAATGTGAGCGTCGGAGATGTGCTCTTGGCGCTGCCCTCAAGTGGTGTGCATTCCAATGGCTATTCCCTTGTGCGTAAACTGGTTGAGCACTCTGGCTTGTCATGGGCCGATCAATCGCCGTTTTCTGAGGGCACATTGGGTCAAGCTTTGCTTGCGCCAACACGGCTTTATGTCAAGCAATGCATGAGCGCGATCAAAGCGGGTGGCGTGCATGGGTTCACCCATATCACAGGCGGTGGCTTGAGCGAAAATATCCCGCGTGCTTTGAATGAAGGGCAGGGGATTGAGATCAATTTGGACGCTTGGGAGCTTCCTGCTGTGTTTGGATGGCTTCAGGCGCAGGGCAGCATTAGCGACGCTGAAATGTTGAAAACCTTTAACTGTGGTTTGGGAATGGTCGTGATCGTGGATGCCGATCACGTCGCTGGCGTTACTGCTGCGCTCGAAGCAGCTGGTGAGACCGTTTATGAGATTGGAACGGTCACGGATACGGCACAGGTTGAATACAAAGGAAGGCTTGCGTGAGCAAACGCGTTGGCATTCTGATTTCAGGAGGCGGATCAAATATGGTGCGCCTTGTGGAAAGCATGAGCGCGGATCATCCGGCGAAACCCGTTGTCGTCTTGGCCAATTCTGCCGATGCTGGCGGCCTTGCTAAAGCCGCCGCTCTTGGTGTGTCCTGCGAAGCCGTTGATCACAGACCCTATGGCGCAGATCGCGCCGCATTTGAAGATCAGCTTTTGAAAACGCTCGCGCCTTATGATCTTGATGTCATTTGCCTTGCGGGGTTTATGCGCGTTTTAACGGATCGCTTTATCACGCCTTGGGCTGGGCGGATGCTAAATATTCATCCCTCTTTATTGCCGAAATACAAAGGTTTGCACACTCATCAACGCGCTTTGGATGCAGGCGATGATATCGCGGGATGCACTGTTCACGAAGTCACACCCAAGCTAGACGATGGCCCAATCTTGGGACAAGCCGAGGTGCCAATCTTGCCAGATGACAGCGCTCAAAGCCTCGCGGAGCGGGTCTTGATCCAAGAACACAAGCTTTATCCGGCCGTTTTGCGCGCCTTTTGCCTCAATCAAAAAGACCCAATATTTTTAACTTCCTAACCAATGTGTTTTCATTGACGAAAAAATCACCTATGAATGTCACAAGGGAAGCATACTAACGAAAAAGAACCCTGAATGCAGATAATTACAACGACCGAAGACCTCGCCGCCTTTTGTGAAAAGGCCTCTCATTGTGACTATGTAACGGTCGATACGGAATTCTTGCGGGAACGCACCTATTATTCCAAACTCTGTTTGCTCCAAATCGCGATGCCAGGCACGAGCCAAGAGAATGCCGCACTGGTGGACCCTTTGGTGGAGGGGATGTCGCTAGAGCCTTTGTATGAGCTGTTCCGCAATGAAGCTGTAGTCAAAGTGTTCCATGCCGCGCGTCAAGATTTAGAAATCTTTTTTGTCGATGCGGGCGTCATTCCAACACCATTGTTTGATACCCAAGTTGCGGCAATGGTCTGTGGCTTTGGCGAGCAGGTTGGTTATGAAACCTTGGTGCGCAAAATTGCCAAAGATAGCGTTGATAAATCCTCTCGGTTTACCGATTGGTCACGTCGTCCTTTGACCGAGGCGCAACAAAAATACGCCCTCGCGGATGTGACGCACTTGCGCCAGATATATGAATTTCTGGCCGAGAAATTGGAACGCACAGGTCGCGCGCGCTGGGTCAAAGAGGAATTGGCCGTTTTGATGGCGCCTGAAACCTATATACTCAAACCTGAGGATGCTTGGAAGCGTGTGAAAACACGCTCAAATTCAGCGCGATTTTTAGCGATTGTCAAAGAACTGGCTCAATTTCGTGAGGCCTACGCCCAAGAGCGCAATGTACCGCGTTCACGGGTGTTCAAAGATGATGCCTTGATTGAACTTGCTTCAACCAAACCATCAAGCTTTGAAGACCTCAAAGGATCGCGCTTGTTACTGAGAGAAGCGCGCAAAGGCGACATAGCTGATGGTATCTTGGCAAGTGTGAAACGCGGGCAAAACTTGGATGCATCCGCCTTGCCAAAGGTGGCCTCGCAAAAAGACCAGCCTCAGGTCAATCCTGCCTTGGCGGATTTGCTACGCGTCTTGTTAAAGGCTCAAACTGAAAATATTGGCGTTGCGGCGAAATTGATTGCGACATCCTCGGAATTGGATGCTATTGCCGCAGGGGATAGGTCTGTTCCTGCTCTGACAGGATGGCGACGCGAAGTGTTCGGTGAAGCGGCGATCAAACTCTGCCGTGGTGAGCTCGCTTTGATTGCCAAGGGAAAAACAGTTCAAACGATTGACGTATAACGATCTTACAAGGGGTCAGTGAATGGCAACTGAGGCATTCGAAAGCATTGTCGAAGATTTTGAATTTCTAGAGGAATGGGAAGACCGCTATCGGTTTGTCATCGATATGGGCAAAGCCATGGACCCTATGGAGGACGCCCTCAAGGTTGATGCGAACAAGGTGCATGGCTGCGCCTCACAGGTGTGGATACAAACCTTTACCGACGGCGATGTTTTTCGCTTTGATGGGGATAGTGACGCCTTGATCGTGCGTGGCCTCGTGGCAGTTTTGCGCGAATTGTTTAATGGCGTGCCTTTGCAGGATGTTGCGAAAATTGATGCCCATGCGGAATTGGCGCGTTTGGGGTTGAACGAACATCTCTCTGCTCAGCGTTCAAACGGTGTGCGCTCTATGATTGAGCGCATTCAAACAACGGCGGCGGGTTAAGCCTGCGCCGCGATCTCGCGTTCTAAATCACCATATCCTGTATGGCGATGCTCAAAAGATAGCCCGAGCTTTTCAGCATGCTGCTCTGCAAGTTCAATGAGGGCAGGGTCGTGGCCTTGCGATTGATAGACAAGAGTTGTGTAATTCCCGAAATACATGTGCTTCAAGTCAGGGTGCCGATCTAACCCAAGTGGCACCCAGACAAAGGCCTCGAACTGGCGCACCAAGAAATCCGTCAAATAAAACGACGTCACTTCGCCCTTGTCGGCAAAGGCCTCATTTCCTTCAAAGAAGGAATAACAATGCGGGCCTGCGATCATCTCGACGCCCATCTCATTACAGGCCGCTTCCAACAAGCCGCCGGTTCCACAATCAGCATAGACAACAAAGACCTTGTCATAGGACGCGCGGTGTTTTTCCACATGTTCGCGCACAAGCGGTGTTATTTTTTCAGGCGTATTGTGTAAAATCGCAGGCAAGCATTTCAGATCCATATGATCCCAGCCGTTGATTTGAATGATGTCCAAAATTTCGCGGGCCAAGGCACCACAGGCCAGTAACAAAACTCGTCCCGACCCTTTGATGAGGTCAAGCTCTTGGGATGTTAAGTCTCTATCCGATGGCAACATTATACAGGCCTCAAAATAAAAAAGCCCGCGTCACATCTCTGTGCGCGGGCCTGTGTCGATCACTCAAATGGCTTACGCGCTCATTTGGTTGTGCTTGCGTGACATATGCTCTTTGGCTGTTTCAACGGCAACCGCTGCGTCACGGCAATAGGCGTCAGCACCAATGGCTTTGCCAAATTCTTCGTTCAACGGCGCACCGCCAACAAGAACGATGTAGTCTTCGCGAAGACCTTGTTCGACCATCGTGTCGATGACCACTTTCATGTAGGGCATTGTGGTTGTCAAAAGAGCAGACATGCCCAAAATGTCAGGCTTCTCTGTTTCAAGTGCCTCAAGGTAGCCTTCAACTGGGTTGTTGATGCCAAGGTCCACAACTTCGAAACCCGCACCTTCCATCATCATGCCAACAAGGTTTTTGCCGATGTCGTGGATGTCGCCTTTTACGGTCCCGATCACCATTTTGCCAACGCGCGGCGCGCCAGTTTCCGCCAAAAGCGGTTTTAAGATGAACATGCCACCTTTCATCGCATTGGCCGCCAAAAGAACTTCGGGAACGAACAAAATACCATCACGGAAGTCTTGGCCAACGATTGTCATGCCACCAACAAGAGCTTCGGTTAGGATACGGTAGGGTTCCCAACCACGTTCCAACAGGATATTGACGCCTTCTTCGATTTCCTCTTTGAGGCCATCGTAAAGGTCATCAAACATTTGTTGAACCAGTTCTTCGTCATCGAGTTCGGAGAGGATGATATCATCTTCGTCTGACATTTGGGTAATCCTTCATTGGGCGCCTAAAACGCATCGTTTGTTTTGTATACCTTGTGACGCCAATTGTTTTTTTGACTAGGTTAATTGCGACACGGATTTGGTAAAAGCCGACTTAGTGTCGGAAATTGCAGGGGCAAAAGCGGAAAAAACTCATAAAATTTATGACCTTCCGTGTGGTTTAACGTCACCTTTGTCGTGGTTTGGGGGGCGTGTTTGCCCCTTCAACCACAAGCGTTCTTGATGACTACTCGCCGCGGCGTGACCGACGGGTGCGACGTGGGGCGGCTTCGTTGTCGCCTGTGCCGTCGCTCTCAGAGCTAAAGTCACCCAAGCGGGACTTGATATCCTCAAGGGTGGGGGCCGCTCCACGTGGGCGGGTTTCCAAGGCGTCACGCATGCTTTTCAAATGCTCAGCCATTGTTCCACAGCATCCGCCAATGATTTTTGCACCACTGTCGCGCGCCATGACCGCATAATCCGCCATCAATTCAGGAGTGCCGTCATAACAGATATGGCCGTCCACATATTTGGGGATGCCAGCATTGCCTTTGGCGATAACAGCCTGAGACGGGTTCATAGCGACAAAGCCTTGAACGGTGCGCAACAAATCGGACGATCCTGTGCCGCAATTTGCGCCAAAGCCAAGTGGAGGATTGGGGAGGGCATTCACCATCTCAACCATGGCTGAGGAGGTGACACCCATCATCGTGCGTCCGGCGGTGTCAAAGCTCATCGTGCCGCACCATGGCATATCAGCCAATGCAAAGGCTTCGGCCGCGGCGCGGTATTCTTCGGGGGCGGAAATGGTTTCTAGCCACAAGACATCTGCGCCGCCTTCTTTCAATCCCTCGGCTTGTTCATGGAAAATTTCGACAGCGTCAGAATGGCTGAGGCTGCCGACGGGTTCCATGATGTCGCCTGTTGGCCCAACGGACCCTGCAACGATGACGGTACGATTGGCTTTATCTGCAACTTCGCGGCCTAATTCAGCCGAGATGCGCGACAATTCACGCGCGCGATGGCCCGCATCATGCAGTTTCAAACGAGAGGCGTTGCCACCAAAGCTGTTGGTCAAAAACAGATCGCTTCCTGCATCCACTGCCAATTGATAAAGCTTGCGAATATTGTCTGGGTGGGTTTCATTCCACAACTCGGGCGCATCGCCTGACATCAAGCCCATATTAAACAGATTGGTGCCTGTTGCGCCATCCGCTAGGATCCAGTCGCGGGACTGAAGAAAATCTGCAAATTTGGTCGTCATAGCGAAGCCCTCTCATTAACGTGTGACCACGTGACCGAAAAAGTCAGTTTATGCAAATGCATAATTTTCACGACTTGCATGAATTTTGTGCATAATCATTGGAAAGGGCAAGGTTTGCATTCGTTTTGTCGCGGGGGCAACGGCGTGACTTGCGGGAAACGTGTCCATGATTTAAGAGGGCGTCAAGCTGGACTCAGGTCCCCACAAAGAAAGTATATCCATGGCGCGTCGCAACAAAATCTACGAAGGCAAAGCAAAGATCATTTATGAAGGAACCGAACCGGGAACAATCGTTCAGTACTTCAAAGATGATGCGACGGCATTCAATGCTGAAAAGAAGGACGTGTTTGAAGGAAAAGGCGTCCTTAACAATCGCTTATCCGAATATTTCATGCAAGGTTTGGGGTCCATTGGTGTCCCGACACACTTTATAAAGCGCATCAATATGCGTGAACAGCTGTGCCGTTCTTGTGAAATTGTGCCTCTCGAAGTGATCGTGCGCAACTATGCAGCAGGCTCCTTTACCAAACGCCTTGGCGTTGAGGAGGGCACGCAATTGCCCCGTCCTATCGTTGAATATTGCTACAAAGATGATTCCTTGGGCGATCCCTTGGTGAGCGAAGAACATATTGCGGCCTTTGGTTGGGCGTCTCAGGCGGAAATGGACGATATCTTGAGCCTCGCGTTGCGGGTCAATGATTTTATCTCTGGCGTGATGTATGGCGTTGGTATTCGCGTGGTTGATTTCAAAATCGAAATCGGGCGTGTGTTTGACGGCGATTATGCGCGTCTGGTTGTGGCCGATGAAATCAGCCCGGATAGCTGTCGTCTTTGGGACATTGAAACAGGTCGCAAGCTGGACAAGGATGTGTTCCGCCGCGATCTAGGAAGCCTGACGGATGCCTATACTGAAGTTGCGCGTCGATTAGGCGTGATGCCGAATGCGGCGACCCCCATCAAGCCAACAGTCATTAACTAATTCAAGCGAAACGCGACAAAAGGAAGATCACTTATGAAAGCTCGTGTACATGTTATGTTGAAAAACGGCGTTCTGGACCCCCAAGGCGAGGCAGTGCGCCACGCACTCGGAGGTCTCGGCTTTGAAGGTGTTCAAGGCGTGCGTCAGGGCAAAGTGATTGAACTTGATCTCGCAGGGGATGATGCGGAAAAAGCCAAGGGCGAAGTCACAGATATGTGTGAAAAGCTTTTGGCCAATACGGTCATCGAAAGCTATACAATCGAGATTTCATAATGCGTGCGGCGGTTGTTGTCTATCCGGGGTCAAACTGTGACCGTGACATGAAAATGGCGCTTGAGGGCGTTGGGTTTGATGTGAGCATGATCTGGCACAAAGAAGCTGAGCTTCCTGCAGGTTTGGATGTTGTTGCCGTTCCAGGTGGATTTTCCTTTGGGGATTATCTGCGCTGTGGGGCGATTGCGGCCCGCTCACCTGTGACGAATTCGGTGATTGAGTTCGCCAACAAAGGCGGACATGTCCTAGGGGTCTGTAATGGATTTCAGGTCTTGACCGAAACAGGACTTTTACCAGGTGCCTTGTTGCGCAATGCTGGGTTGAAATACATCTGTCGCACCGTTGGTTTGACCGTTGAAACCACCTCTAGCGCCTTTACCAATAGCTATGATCAAGGTCAGGTTATTCAGGTTCCAATCGCGCATCACGATGGCAACTACAATGCAAGCGCGGATGAGATTTCCCGTTTGCGTGATGAGGATCGCATTGCCTTTACCTACAGCGATAATCCCAATGGGTCGCAAGGGGATATTGCCGGTGTCTTGTCCGAAAACCGCCGTGTTTTGGGGATGATGCCGCACCCAGAGCGGGCCTTTGAAGACGCGCATGGCAACACAGATGGTAAGCCATTTTTTGCCAGTTTGATTGAGGCCATGGCAACTGCGTGATGCAATTGATGCAAAACGCGCTATGATTGGGTGTAATGGCCCAAGTTTCTGAACATAAACCTATGACGAAAGCGTCCCGTATTGGCGGGGCGTTTTCTATGTCGATGCGGGTGTCTTTTGTGGCCTTGGCGATTATCGCAGGGGCGACTCTGTGGCTGTCGAATTCCATATTGACCAGTCGCTTTACCGCCTCAACCAAAAGCAAAGCGGAATACCGCCTCGCGCTATATGCAGGTAACTTGCTCAGCGAACTTCAACGAAGCTCTATTGTGCCTCAGCTTTTGTCGCGTGATCCTGAATTAATTGGGGCGCTGAATTCGGCTGATTATTCCATGTCCACGCAACGCTTGATAAGCTTTGTGGATGAAATTGGTGCGGCCTCTTTGATGCTCTTGGATATCGAGGGGCGCACTGTGGCCTCGACGGATCGGATCAATTTAGGGGCGCTGCACTCAGATAAAAGCCATTTCCAAGATGCGCTCAAATCAAGCGGTACGATCTTTAACATCAGCAAAGATGAAGGGGGCGGAAACCACTTTATCTATTCCCGTCGGATCGAAGCGCAAAATGACGTGCTTGGTGTGATCTTGGTCGAAGTTGACTTGCATAAATTTGAGCGTGCATGGGCTGGTGTCACGGATGCGGTTTTGGTCACGGATAGCAGCGGCGACATCGTTCTTTCAACCGAACCCAAATGGCGGGGTCTGACCGAAGAGGTCGCCTTGCTTCGGCAACCGCCCGAAGGGGCGATTGAACGGGCGATGCGGATAACCGAGGGGTGGACGACCTTTGTCCCTGTGGACGCCTATGTTCAAGGTGAGGCCGTTATGCGGGTCGAGGGACGCATTGCCTTTCGCGGATGGCAAATCACGTCCTTTACGGCCTATTCCAGTGTGCGCGATCGCGTGAATGGATATTTGGCGATTGAGGTGATGATATTCGCCTCGCTCTTTGTTCTGTTGTTTTACGCAATGAACAGGCGGACCGCTCTCAGGATGTTGTTTGTGCAACGTGAATCAAATCAACTGCGCGCTCTAAATAGCAGACTTCAAAGAGAAATTGCCGCGCGTGAGCGTGTACAGCGCAACCTAGAGGTCGCCGAACAATCTCTTGCGCAAAGCTCGAAACTAGCCGCGCTCGGGGAAATGTCGGCCGCTGTCAGTCATGAATTGAACCAGCCTTTGGCGGCGATGAAAACCTATATGGCGGGGGCGGTTCTGTTGTTGAAACGCAAACGCCCAGAAGAGGCGCTCTCTGCGTTTCATCGCATTGATGATCTCATTGAACGCATGGGGGCAATCACCAAACAGCTGAAATCCTATGCGCGCAAAGGTGGCGAAGGGTACAAAGTGTTTGATATGCGCGATGCTGTTGCCTCATCTCTTGCGATGATGGAGCCGCAATTGCGGCAATCCAACGTGTCTATTCAAAAAGTGCTCACTGATGCTGAGGTTCTTGTGACAGGGGATCGCATGCGTATTGAACAGGTTCTGGTCAATCTCTTACGCAATGCCTTGGATGCGACCAAAACGATTACCAATCCTGAAATTGAAATCATGCTGTCCAAAGGCGATCACGCTTTGGTTCAGGTGCGTGATAATGGTCACGGGATCGAGGATCTAGAAAATTTGTTTGAACCATTCCACACAACCAAACCTGCGGGCGAAGGGGTCGGCTTGGGATTGGCGATTTCCTCTGGCTTTGTCAAAGAGATGGGTGGGCGATTAACCGCGCATAACGAAGAGGCCGGGGCTGTATTTGAAATCCAACTCCCCATATTCAAGGAAGCAGGACAAATCAGTAAGCAACTTGGGATGGGTGTCGGATGAATAAAGCGATGAAAATAGCAATTGTTGATGATGAAAAAGACATGCGCTTGTCTGTCTCGCAATGGTTGGCTTTGTCGGGCTATGACACCGAAACCTATGCAACGGCGACGGATGCTTTGGCCTCTATAGGCCAAGATTACCCTGGTATTGTGATTTCTGATATCAAGATGCCCGGAATGGACGGCATGCAGTTGCTCAAGAAACTCATGAGCCAAGACAGCGCTTTGCCGGTCATCATGATCACAGGGCATGGGGATGTGCCTATGGCCGTTAAGGCAATGCGCCTTGGGGCGTTTGATTTTCTGGAAAAACCGTTTGATCCAGACAACATGAGCCGCATGGCGAAAAAGGCGTGTAACGCGCGTCGGTTAACCTTGGATAACCGCCAATTGCGCCGCGAATTGTCCGATGGCAATGAACTATTAAAGAAAATCATGGGCAAATCCAGCGCAATGGAAAAAATGCGCGAGGATATTCTGGATCTGGCGCAATCTGATGGGCATGTCCTGATTGATGGTGAAACGGGAACGGGCAAGACATTGGTGGCCCACGCGCTTCATGCGGTTGGGGCTAAGGCCGGGCGCAAATTTGTTTTGATCTCTTGCTCTGCTTTTGATGAAGAGGCGCTTAATCGTCGTCTCTTTGGTCCCGTTAATCCCGAAGATCCGTTTCTTCCCGCGATTGAAGAAGCGCGTGGGGGATCGCTGGTCCTTGAGGATATCGAAACCCTTTCTGATGCCTGTCAGGCCAAGTTGCTTCAGGTTCTAAACGAACAAGGTACACCTGCGGAAACGCGGATTTTTGCGATTTCAAACCTTCAAGAGGCAGGCCAAACGCTGCAAACACAGCTGCGCTCTGATTTGTTCTACAGGCTAGGCCAATTGCACATTACGGTGCCACCGCTGCGTCAACGCGGTGATGATATCTTGGTCATGTTTAACAAATACTGCGCTGAATTTGCGGATGAATATGGCTGTGATGCCCCCGCTATTTCCGCTCAAGAAGCGGCGCAATTGCTGCAAGCACCTTGGCCTGGAAATGTGCGCCAGTTGATCAATGTGGCCGAACGCGCTGTTCTGCAATCGCGCCGCGGCGAAGGCACCATTTCATCGCTCTTAATGAGCGATACGAATGATGTAACCTCTGTTGTGACCACCGAAGGGAAGCCTCTCAAGGAATATGTTGAATCCTTTGAGAAAATGTTGATTGAAAATACGATGCGTCGTCACAAAGGATCCATTGCCAAGGTCATGGATGAACTCTGTTTGCCGAGACGCACATTGAATGAAAAAATGGCAAAGTACGGCCTACAACGCGCTGATTTTTTGTAAGAGTATCGCCCCCTTAGGGGGCGATCTTCATTTATTGTGAGCGCTCTAACATGCCAAACAAATCGCGTGGATCATCTGGGTCGGCGAGCATGTCTAAGGCAATCGAAAATTCTGTCCCCTTGATTTTGTCACGCACAAAACGCAGGGCGGAAAAATCCTCGATGGCAAAGCCTACGCTATCAAACAAAGTGATTTGCTTGTCAGAGCTACGCCCAGAGGCCTGAGCTGAGATCACTTGCCACAGCTCCGTGACAGGATGATCTGAGGCGAGTTGTTGGATTTCACCTTCGATCCGTGTTTGCTCAGGATATTCAACAAAAATGTCAGAGCGGCGTAAGATGTCGCTGTGCAATTCGGTTTTACCAGGGCAATCCCCGCCGATGGCATTGATATGTACGCCTGATCCAACCATGTTATCGGTCAAAATCGTGGCGTTTTGTTTGTCAGCGGTGCAGGTCGTTATGATCTGGGCACCTTCAATCGCAGCCTCAGCCGTGGTGCAAGGGACAACGTTTAGCCCATGCAAGGCGAGGTTTCGAGCGGCCTTTTCCGTGGCGCGTGGGTCAATGTCGTAAAGCTTGACTGTCGTGATGCCACAGATGGCTTTCATAGCGAGGCTTTGAAATTCGCTTTGCGCGCCATTGCCGATCATCGCCATTGTTGTAGCCCCTTTGGGTGCGAGATATTTCGCCGCCATCGCCGAAGTTGCCGCCGTGCGCAGAGCCGTTAATAATGTCATTTCCGACAAGAGAACGGGATAGCCCGTACTGACATCCGCTAATAGTCCAAAGGCGGTGACGGTTTGCAGCCCATCTTTGGTGTTTTTTGGGTGGCCGTTCACATATTTGAACCCATAGACTTCACCATCCGAGGTCGGCATCAATTCGATCACGCCTTCCGCAGAATGGCTTGCCACGCGCGGGGTCTTGTCAAACAGAGACCAGCGTTTGAAATCCTCTTCGATATACTCGGAGAGGGCGATCAACATGGGTTCAATGCCGATGTGATGCACAAGTTTCATCATGTGATCAACAGAGACAAAGGGAACAAGGGCTTTGTCAGAAGGGAGAAGTATCATCGAGGGAGCTCCGAAGAAAAAGAATGTGTTGGTCGATCAAAGACCCGTCGCCCAAAGGCAGAGGCCGCAAGGTCCACCATGATCTGGGCTGTCCGGCCCCGATCGTCGAGAAACGGATTTAATTCAACCAAATCCAAAGAGGTCATCAAACCGCTATCTGAGAGGATTTCCATCACCAAATGTGCCTCACGCATTGTAGCACCGCCGGGAACCGTTGTGCCAACAGCTGGGGCAATCATTGGATCAAGGAAATCGACATCCAGAGAGACATGCAACAGTCCATTTGCGGCCTTAACCTTATTCAAAAACGCGCTCAAAGGCGCGGAAATGCCAGTTTCGTCAATGGCGCGCATATCGTGATAGGCAACTTTGCTCGATTGAAGCGCGGTACGCTCTGGCCCATCCACAGAGCGCAGACCAAGGATACAGACGTTTTCATCGGGGACAGGGGATGTCATCTTAGGAAAGGCATCAAACCCCGCACGCCCGGTCAAATAGGCCAAAGGCGTGCCGTGCAAATTTCCTGATTGCGTTGTGTAAGGTGTGTGGAAATCACTATGCGCATCTAGCCACAAAACAAAGAGAGGGCGAGATTGCTCCGCTGCATAGCGCGTTGCGGCCAAACCAGAGCCAAGAGACAGCGCGTGATCCCCACCCAAGAAAACGGGCTGGCCAAGATCAAAGGCATCCTTTGCTGCGTCCGCAATTGCCTCTGTCCAGCCCACTGTTTCCGCCAGATCGACCAAATGCTCTGGTCCCTTGGCGTCTTGGATGTCCTTGGCTCGTAGGTTGCCTTTATCAACAACGTGGTGGCCTAGGTCGGATAGGGCCGCGCCGAGGCCAGCCACGCGATAGGCATCTGGTCCCATAAGACAGCCTTTTCTTTGTTTGCCACTGTCGATGGGCGCGCCGATCAATACACAGGTCGATTGTGTCATTCGCTTTCCTTTTTTGCACAGTATTGTGTTCAATTAGAAAACTTGATAGCGATCAAATTGGCCAAATAGAGTAAATTAATCCGTAACGAAAGGCTTATGTTCCGTTATGAGAAGGGATGACATAGACACCGCACTTATTTCTGCATTGCGCCATGATGCGCGGGCCTCGCTTTCGGATTTGGCTGTTATGCTTGGGGTGTCGCGCACAACCATTCGCGCGCGAATTGAACGGTTAAAGGCCTCGGGAGATGTGCTTGGGTTTTCTATTGTTCTCAAAGATGATGCCCAACAGGATCCCGTGCGCGGGATGATGATGATTGGTATTGAGGGACGCGGCGCGGATCGCATCATTCGTGCTTTGAACGGATTTCAGCAAGTGCGAGCGATCCATACAACGAATGGCCGTTGGGATTTAATCGTTGAAATCGGCACGACGACACTTGAGGAATTCGACACAGTTCTGAGCAAAATCCGCCGTTTGGATGGGATTGCGACGAGCGAAACAAATCTCTTGCTGAGTACCCGTAAATCAGCTTAGGCGCGTTTCCACGCCAAAAGCCAAAGCGCGCAGAGCCCCGCTGAGATCACCATATTCCATGACGCCATAGAGAGGCCAAAGAGATCCCAGGGAACTTCATCACAGCGCACAAGAGGGGCATTCATAATTTGCGCCAAAAGGTCATCTGTGCTTAGCCCGTCGATAGAGCCAGAGGTGCATGTGCTTGGACCCTCCCACCAGCCGCGTTCAACGCCTGTGTGATAGGCCCCGATACCAGATGTTACGGCGGCACTTAGCGCGCCAAGCAATAGGAAAACCCTCTGTTGGATAACCCAATAGAGCGCGATGATCACAGCCGCAGCAATATGAGGATAGCGTTGCCAGTAGCACATCTTACAGGGCGGCATTCCCCCGATATATTGAAACCCAAGCGCCCCAATCATCAAAGCAACCGATCCCAAACCCGCCAAAAGCGCTAGGTGTTTAGATGTCATAGATATTTAATCCCCAAAAATCCGCCAAGTAATACAACGATAAAGGCCAAAAACACCCAGCCGAGATATTTTTCAATGAACGCTTTGATCGGTTCACCAAAGGCATAGAGCAGGGCGGCCACCGCAAAAAAGCGGATCGTGCGGGCGACAATGGCAGTCAGGATAAAGGTTGCCAAGGGCATGGAGGTGGCGCCTGACATGATTGTGATGACTTTGAACGGGAAAGGTGTGATGCCTGCGGTTAAAATTGTCCAAATACCCGCATCATTGAATTTTTGCGCGTATTCAGCGATCGCGTCTGCTTTGCCAAGCGCCATCAAAATCGGTTCTGCGATTTGATCATAGGCCACTGCGCCGAGGACATATCCAAACAAACCGCCCAAGACCGAAAACGTCATTGCCACAAAGGCATAGAGCCACGCTTTGTGGCGGGCGGCGATAATCATGGGGATGAGCATGACATCGACTGGAATTGGGAAGAACGAGCTTTCGATAAAGGCGATGCCTGCCAAAACCCAAATAGCGCGAGGGTGAGATGCCAAGCCAAGCGTCCAGTCATATAATGCTCTAATCATACTATTTTCCCACAAATTGTTTGGGGCCAGTGAACATGCAAAAGTTTTTTCGTCAAGTGCACTTTGCCCCTTGCGGTCTCTGAATTCTTTGACTAATACCGCCACATCAAACGTGCCCAAGTGGCGGAATGGTAGACGCAGGGGATTCAAAATCCCCCGCCGCGAGGCGTGCCGGTTCGAGTCCGGCCTTGGGTACCACACTGATCCTTAACGGTTTTTCAGTGCTCCGCATGAAAAAAGACTTAGCTTAATTCATGTTTCTGATCCGAAAAATCAGCCTTTTCTCCAAATATTTACCATTAATACCAAGAAAATAACGAGCTTAAGTGGCATGACATAACCTGCAAGAATTGGATCGATTGTTTCAATCGCAGCCATCACGTTCGGGTCACGATTTGCCAACATAAGGGCTGCATCCCATTGCCAGTGCACAAGCATTAAGGGCCATAAAGACTTGAGATGCCAAAATACGGCTCCATAGCACAGGCCTGTCACGGTTGTTGATATAACTTGACCTAAGGCTGCATCAAAGGGAGTGTTTCCAAGTAGGTTCACGAAATGAAATAGTCCGAAGGCAAGCCCGCTTAGTATGATGACTGTTAGGGGGTTCAGTCCAGCCCGTAATAACCCCGTCATCAGTATCCCGCGAAAGGTAAGTTCTTCTGTATATCCAATCAACATCGTCGCCAGAAGAAGGGCCGCCGTTGCAAACAAGGGATGGTTGTTAGGATCAGCGTTAAGAGCAAAAATTACATAGATTTGAAGAATGGCCAACATGATCGGCACAAGCCACAAGAGATGAATTTTACGCATTGGGGGGAAGAAGTCAGTGTCCCAATTGAAATATCGTTTCGCTCCAAGGGTCAGGAGGAATGCAAGCAAAAGCAGAAACGGTAAATTTAAAACCGTCATATTCGGCTCACCGTAGGTTGTGGAGAAAATGAAATACATAACGGCCATGGCACTTGCCATGATACCCGTATGAAGAGATGTTAAGGCTAGGGCGGGCGCTGCAATGCGGATTTTAGACATGGCTTACTCGTTAAAAAATTATGAATACCCATAAAATACTAAACTTAAATACTAAAGTATAGATTTTAATATAGAACGCTGTTAGTCAATAAGGAAAAGCAAAACACGATTGTGAGCTAAATTAAGGACGAATCGATTCGGAGATTCGCTAGGGTACACTTTTAAAAATATTTGACCTTAGGTAATTTGCAATTTAAGGTTGAAAATGTCTCATTTATTCCAAATTGGAAACAATTTTTTTCTCACTTAGAATAGAGTAAGTTTACTTCCGTTATATAGGTCTAAGAAGCTGAAATAATTCATAAAACGCAGACGTTGCATGAAATTATGCCTATGCAACCTAGCGTTTTATTGTGATTTTGCATAATTTGGCCACGTTATACCCATTAGGTATAGGTAATCCATACGTTATGGGTAATAAGTGAAGCGCATCTGTATGTGGGGAGGTGCGTCCGTTTGAGAAAGAGGGTTTGGGGATCCGATTTCAAGAGCGTGGTTTTTAGTGATGTACGTCTGTTTTCCAAAACAGGCGCTTAGTGGACCGGGTGACGCATGTTCGAAAGAAATGTGATAATAGCTGATTTTGATCAGCACAAACTAGCGAGAGCTAGGAAAAATAAAGCGAGAGTTGCGTCTCGCTCTTCCTCATATATAGGTTGCTTTCATCAGGATGCGATGGTGTCGACGACTCGTGGTCGCGTTGCTGTGAAAGATTTATGTGAAACTGACCGTGTATTCACGCGTGATAACGGTTTCCAACCAATTAAATTCCTTGGCCAACAACACTCCTCCGGTGAACAGACCGTTGCGTCTGTTAAGATTGCAGCACATGCAATTGCACCGTCCATGCCTTCTGTTGATGTTGTTTTATCATCAGATCAGCATGTGCTTTTGGTAACTCCGTCACAAAGCGATTTTGGTAGCGAACAATTGGTTCCCTGTCAGGATTTATTGGCGAAGACTACGGGTTTGGCCTCTCAGGGATCAGAAACATGTGACTACATCGTCGCTCTTGAGCGCGATGAAATTATTTTGGTTGATGGTCTTTGGGTCTCAACATCCCTTGTGATGCGTGAGATGGAAGAACCGCTTTTGTACCGGGCGTCTAACAGTTCAATGGTGGACGTCGAACAAACTGGTGTCGTAGGGGCGCGTCCTTTGACGTCAAAGGGTACAGAATAAACGTCTCCCGCGAAGGTGGGTGACGTGAGAATAAGGGGTGTCTTGAACTTAACGATATCAAGTTTTAGGCAGGCTTTACGTAATAGTAACGAGTATGCGTGTTTATCGCAGAGTGCGTATGTAACCTCATTGTTTCGAGGTTTGGGTTTGGGTCGAATTTTACGAATTAGTGTTTGTTTGTGGAATTCGACCGCTCCAATCGCCACATGTCCCAATCTTCTGGTGTATCCAAATCTGTAATGGCGTGATTTGCTTGTAGAGCAACTGTGACACTCGCATGTGCCGCGATCACCGATTTTGCACCATTGTCACCGCTCAGAGTGCCCAAGTTAGTGAAGGTCTCTTTGGGAAAACTAACGGGGTGGCCGGGTATTCCACTTTGCGAGGTTGCTTGTACTATTTTGCTTGAACTAATTCGCACAAGTTTCTGAAATAATTTAATATTTTTCTCATCGAGGTCTGGCATATCACTCGGCAAAATCATCAAGTGATCACCCGTCTGCGATCGCGCCCAATCGGCTGCTGTGCGAAGAGATGCGCTCATGCCCTCATGTGCATCTGGAACAGGGAGAATGTCGATATCATAGCCGCGCAGTGCCTCTTGGCGCGCGTGTCCAAGGTGCGGGATCGTCACAGCTAAGGCATCCACATGAGGTCGGCAAACCTCAACAAGGCGTCTCAGTAGCGGTTTACCATCGACATGTTCTAAGAGTTTGTCTCGACCTCGCATCCGCGAAGATTGGCCGGCGGCCAATAATACACCTAATCGTTTCATGCCCAAATCCTAACAGCTTTGGGCATGAACAAAAGTGAAATTAACCGCGCATTCGTGCATTATCACCGTCAAAGAGAGGACCATCTAGCAATGTTGCGGATCGCATTTCTCCTAATAATTCGATGTCAACGGTCAGACCAGGGGTCACATGTTCCCTAGGGATCAAGGCATAAGCAATTGATTTTCCGCTATAATGCGAAAACCCGCCAGAGGTACAGAACCCTTGCACGGATCCGTCAATCCAGATTGGTTCATAGGCCACAACATCCGCGTCCCCTGCATTAACCTCAAAAACGACGAGCTTACGTGCTGCACCCTGTTCCCGTTCAGCCTCAGCAGCCGCGCGACCGATAAAATTAGCGTCTTTTTTCCAAGAAATGAATCGGTCCATACCTGTTTCACAAGGGGTATAGTCGGGTGAAAACTCTGCCATCCACGAGCCAAAGAATTTGTCCAATCGTAAAGACATCATCGCCCGCATGCCAAAGGGTACCATGTCATGATCTTGACCTGCGGCCCAAAGCGTTGACCAAAGGGTGCGTTGATCCATCGGATCACAATAGATTTCATAGCCCAAATCGCCTGTGTAGCTCACACGCTGGACGGTGCAATCTGTCATACCGACGGTCATTTTGCGCACATCCATGAATTTCATATCGCTGATATCGCTGCGCGTACAGGCCGCCAGCACATCGCGCGCTTTGGGGCCTGCAATTTGAAACCCGTTCAAGCGATCTGAGATGTTTTCGATCTCGACCCCATCGATTTGATGTTGCAAGAACCACCGCATGTGGAAATCTTGTGCGCCATAACTTGCGGTCAGTTGGAAATCGTCTTGCCCAAGGCAGGACACTGTAAAATCACCAATCAACCGCCCTTTGGGTGACAGCATGGGGGTCAAAGAAATCCGCCCCTCTTTGGGGATGCGCCCCGCCATGATGCGATCCAGCCAATCTCGTGCGTTTGGACCTGTCACCTTATATTTGCCGAAATTGTGCACCTCGTTGATGCCCACGCCGTTGCGCACGCCCAACACTTCGCGCTTGGTCGCCTCCCACGCGTTTGAGCGGCGGAAAGAGGGCGTTTCATAGCGGGGTTCATCCCCTTTGGCGAAATAATTGACCACTTCAAGCCCGAACTGCGCGCCCCAAACCGCGCCCATTTTGTCAAAGGTGTCATACATCGGCGTGGTGCGCAGAGGACGCGCGGCGGGCAGTTCTTCGTTGGGATAGCTGACCGAAAAGCGTTTTTGATAGTTTTCGATAACTTTGGGCAGGGTGTAGCCCGGATTGATCCAGTTTTGCCCAAAACGAGCCACATCCATTGCGGAGGTATCGCGTTCGGGTTCCCCTTCGATCATCCATTGCGCCAGCATAAGGCCCACGCCGCCCCCTTGGCTAAAGCCCGCCATCACACCGCAGGCGGACCAATAGTTTCTCACACCCGGAATAGGGCCGACAAGCGGGTTGCCATCAGGGGCAAAGGTAAAGGGTCCGTGGATCACAGATTTTACACCTGCCGTTTCCAAGACAGGGAAGCGTTTATAAGCAAATTCAATGCTTTCGTCGATTTTATCAAAGTCATCAGGAAGCAATTCATGCCCGAAATTCCACGGTGTGCCATCGACCGCCCAAGGTTTACAAGGCTGTTCATAAAAGCCGATGCAAAGCCCGCGCCCTTCTTGTCGCAGATAACTTTCGCCCGCAGGATCCATCACATGAGGATGCTCGTCTTCGCGATTGTAAATCTCGGCAATGTCATCGGTGACGATATATTGGTGCTCCATCGGGTGCAGGGGCAAATAAATGCCCGCCATTGCGCCCACTTCGCGCGCCCAGAGGCCGCCTGCATTGACAATGTGTTCGGCGTGGATTGTGCCTTTGTCCGTTACGACATCCCATGTGCCATCAGCGCGTTGGTTGGTTTCTATCACTTTGCAATGGGTTTCAATCGTTGCGCCGCCCATGCGCGCCGCCTTGGCATAGGCATGCGTTGTGCCAGACGGGTCAAGGTGACCATCCAGCGGATCATAAAGCGCGCCAAGGATGCCATCGGTATTTGTGATCGGCGCGATCTCTTTGATCTCATCAGGACCAACGATTTGTGTTTCAAGACCCATGTAGCGGTGCTTGGCCCGCTCGGCCAGAAGCATGTCAAAGCGTTCCTGATTATCCGCCAAAGTGATACCGCCCACGTGGTGGAGGCCACAAGACATGCCAGTGATGTCTTCTAACTCTTTGTAAAGTTTGATGGTATAGCCCTGAAGTGCGGCCATATTTGTATCGCCGTTTAATGTGTGAAATCCACCTGCTGCGTGCCATGTCGAGCCTGAGGTCAACTCAGAGCGTTCAAGAAGCATGACATCTGACCAGCCGAGTTTGGTCAGGTGGTAAAGAACGCTACAGCCGACAACTCCGCCGCCGATGACAGCAACACGCGTGGTGGTTTTCATGGGTTTGCTCCTTTGTTGGTTGTCTTGTTGTTTCGCATTGATTGCGCGTTGACAAGTCAGGTTGCGACCAAAGGTGTCGATTTCGATCATGAGATTTAAAACGGGCGGGGGGCTGCCGCCCCCCGAACCCCCCGCGGATATTTTTAGACAAAAAATGAGGATGTGGTTTTGCGTCGCTTTGTTTGTTTGGCAAACTGCGACGTGAAATGTCGGCTTTTGGCAAGTGCATAGATGCGCTGCGACAGATAGTGGCTAAAACGAAGCGAAAGGCACAATGTCATGAAAACCCACGCGCAGGCAGTCGTCATTGGTGGCGGCGTTATTGGATGCTCTATTCTTTATCACTTGACCAAACTTGGGTGGAGTGATGTTGTTATGCTGGAGCGTGATGAGCTCACCTCTGGGTCCACATGGCATGCGGCGGCGAATATTCATGGGCTTCATGACAGTACCAATATCAGCCGTATTCAGCATTATACGATGAATTTGTACAAGGAATTGGAAGCCGAAACTGGACAAGGCTGTGGTGTGTTTCAACCTGGTTCTCTCTATTTGGCGCAAACGGAAAATCGCGAACATCAATTGCGGCTGCAGGCCTCAAAAGCCAAGCTATATGGGATGAATTTTCATGAGGTGTCGCGGGATGAGGCAGAGCGGCTGCATCCTTTGGTGAATTTTGACGGTATCCGCTGTATTATGTGGGAACCGGATGGGGGGAATGTGGATCCCTCAGGTGTGACCAATGCCTATGCGATGGGCGCGCGTCAGCGTGGGGCCGAGATCTATCGCTTTACCCCAGTGACGGCCACGGAGCAGCAGCCAGATGGAACATGGATTGTGCGCACGCCAAAGGGCGATATTCATACGCAGTGGGTGATTAATGCCGCCGGTCTTTGGGGGCGTGAAGTGGCGCGGATGGCCGGTATCGAGTTGCCATTGCAGCCCACCGAGCATCAGTATTTCGTCACTGAAACAATTGCCGAGATTGAGGGCATGGATCGCCGATTGCCTTCTGTTGCGGATCGGGATGGGGAATATTACCTGCGCCAAGAAGGCAAGGGCCTGTTGGTTGGGGCCTATGAGCAAAACCTGAAGTTCTGGGCCGAGGATGGCACACCGCCAGATTTTGGACATGAGTTATTTGATGATGATCTCGAGAGGATCGAAGACAATATGATGCGTGCCATTGATCGCGTGCCTGTTGTCGGAGAAGCAGGGATCAAGCGTGTGATCAATGGGCCGATGATTTGGTCGCCTGATAGTAATGTTTTATTTGGTCCTGTGCCCGAGTTGAAGAATTATTTCTGTTGTAATGGGATTATACCAGGCTTTAGCCAATCAGGGGGCATGGGGCTTTTGGCGGCGGAATGGATCATTGAGGGCGAAACCAAATATGACATGTTTGCTTGGGACGTCACACGGTTTGGGGACTGGGCGGATAAAGCCTTTACCAAGGCGCGTGTGGGCGATCAATATGCAAAACGATTTGCCATTCATTTCCCGAACGAAGAGCGTGCGGCAGGGCGTCCTGTGCGCACACGGCCAATCTATGAGATGCAAAAGGATATGGGGGCTGTTTTCGGGTTGAACTATGGCTGGGAGCATCCGCTTTGGTTTGCCAAGACACCTGGAACAGAGGATACGAATGGGTTTTCGCGCCAGAATTGGTGGGGTCCAGTTGGCGAGGAATGCATGATGTTGCGGGACCGTGCCGGCATTATTGATATTTCCAACTTTGCCAAATATCGCTGTGCGGGCAAAGGGGCCGAGGCCTGGTTGAATGCCATCTTCGCTAATAAAATGCCGAAATCCGTTGGGCGGTCTTGTTTGACGCCGTTGATTTCTGTGCGTGGTGGTATTGCGGGTGATTTCACTGTGACGCGTACAGGCGACGAAGAATTCTGGATCATCGGATCGGGGATGGCTGAGCGCTATCATCAACGCTATTTCAATGCTATCGAGCGCCCAAGTGATGTGAGCTTTGAAAGCAAGACGATTGCGATGTGCGGGTTTAACGTGGCGGGGCCGAAATCACGCGATATGTTGCAGCGTCTGACGAATGCCTCCCTTGCCACGCAAGATTTCCCATTCATGCGTTCGCAGATGATCACCTTGGCCGGTGTTGATGTGTTGGCATTGCGCGTCTCCTTTACTGGGGATTTGGGTTGGGAATTGCATTGCAAAACCGAAGATCAGGCAACGCTCTATCAGGCTTTGATTGAGGCTGGGCGCGATTTTGATGCAGGTCCCGTTGGGAGCCGTGCCTTGATGTCGTTGCGTGTGGAAAAAGGCTATGGCAGCTGGTCGCGGGAATATAGTCCAGAATACTGGCCGCAAGAGGTTGGCTTGGATCGGTTGTGCAAAATGGACAAAGAGTTCCTCAATAAGGCGGCCGCTCAAAAGGTCATGCAAGAAGAGGCGCGTGAACACTTGGTCTTGTTGCATATCGATGAGGAGGCGGTCACTGCGTCGAATGCGGATGCCACAGGGAATGAGCCGATTTTCAAGGATGGTGTCGGCATTGGTAAGGTCACCTCAGGCACCTATGGATATACCGTCGGCATGTCCTTGGCACTGGCCTATGTTAAAGAGGCTGTTCCGGGGGATCGGGTTGAGGTGATGATTTTGGGGAAACCGCATGGGGCAACCATATTGTCAGAGCCACCCTTTGATCCAAAAGGCGAAAAGCTCAGAGCCTAAGCAAAGCGGCGCCTCAAGGGCGCCGTTTTTCATTAGAGCGGGTTGATCCGAAGTTCCGTTATGCGGTTCGCTTCGCGTTTGCTGACCTCAAAGCGAAAGCCGTAAAAGCGAAAGACTTGACCGATTGTCGGGATCATTTGGCTTTCGTGAATGACCAAACCAGCAACGGTATTGGCTTCTTCATCAGGGAGGTTCCATTCCGTGGCTCGGTTGAGATCACGAATGGTCATCGCCCCGTCAATCACGTAGGTGCCGTCCTCAAGTGGAACAATTACATTCTCACCATCTGGATCGAATTCATCGGTGATCTCGCCCACGATTTCTTCAAGGATATCTTCGAGGGTAATCAAACCTTCTAGGCTGCCGTATTCATCAACCACGAGGGCAAAGTGCGTGCGACGCCGCAAAAATTCGCGCATTTGATCATCAAGGCTGGTTGTGTCGGGAATAAAGTAGGGCTCCATCGCGACGGCGCTGACATCAAAGGAATTCAACTCACTGAGCTTGGCATCTGGGCCAGAGATCACTTGATACATGGTGCGAGCCAAATCTTTGGCATGGATCACACCAATGATGTTTTCTGGCTCATCTTGGAACACGGGCAATCGAGTGTGATTGCTTTCGAGACATTTGTTTAGAATGTCCAAAGGCGGCAGGCTGGCATCAATCATTTCGATATCTGAGCGATGCAACATGATTTCTTCAACCGTGCGATCGGATAAATCAAGCGCGCCTAAAATACGATCACGGTCCTCTTTTTCGACAACACCTTCGGAATGGCCGAGGTTCAGGGCACCCGCAATTTCATCACGCACAGCGAGGATATGGCTATCAGGGTCCGTCTGAATGCCAAAGACGCGCAACACCTTGCGCACCAGCCAACGTACCATGGTGACGATTGGGGCAAAAATGCTGATGATCACGCGAATGATGGGCGCAACACCAGAGGCCGCAGTTTCCGCATTGGTGATGGCATAGGTCTTGGGCAAAACTTCGGCAAAAATCAAAACCAGGACTGTCATGACCAATGTCGCGAGGGCAACGCCGCTTTCTCCGAGAAGACCCGTGAAGAGCGCCGTTGTGAGTGAAGTCGCCAGAATATTGACCAAGTTATTGCCCAGCAAGACAGAGCCAATAAGACGTTCATTGTCCTCGGTTATATCCAGTGCAAGCTGTGCACCCCGTGATCCTTTGTCCGCTTTGGCGCGGAGCTTCCCGCGAGAGGCGGCGGTCAGGGCGGTTTCGCTTCCTGAAAAGAAGGCGGACAACACAAGGAGGAGTACAATGCCGCCAACAGTGATCCAAAAGGCGCTATCAATTATTGGTGTAACTGGTTCCATGTCTCATTAACTTCCCTTAGGGTTATGCGTGTTATGGGGATTTTGGCCTTCGCATTCAAGGAGACTTTCTATGTCATCTCTCGATATTGGGCAACGTGATCAAGCAGTGTTGCTGTTTGGTGGGCCTTATTCCAATGTTGATGCGCTCGTCTCTCTGTTAAACTGGGGGCGTGATCATGGGATCCTGCCTGAGGCGATGGTGTCCACAGGGGACACTGTGGCTTATTGTGGGGCCCCAAATGAAACCACTGATTTGATGCGCGAGACTGGAATTGTGAGCGTTGCTGGGAACTGTGAAATTCAGCTCGCGCAGGGTGCGCTTGACTGTGGCTGTGGGTTCGATGAAGGAAGCGCCTGTGACATTCTCTCGGTCGGATGGTTTTCGCATGCCTCAAAAACGCTGAGTGCGGTCAATCGCGCGTGGATGGGTGCATGTCCCTCTATCGTGACCTTTACCCATTTTGACAAGCGGGTGGCGGTCATTCATGGTGGGCTAAGCGATGTGTCTCGGTTTATTTGGGAAACCTCTGCGCGTGAGGTGTATGAGCATGAAATTGATCTTGTGACCAAAACCGTCGGTCCTGTTGATATGATTGTTGCCGGCCATAGTGGGATCGCCTTTGAAAAACGCATTGGTGATGTGCTTTGGGTGAATGCAGGGGTCATAGGCATGCCAGAACACAATGGACATGCCTCAACACGGTTTGCGGTTTTGGAAAATGGTGAAGTGACCTTTCATGCGCTGAGCTATGACGTTGATCGCGCGGTGCACCGCATGCAAGAGGTGGGGTTAACCCAAGGATATCACGACAGCCTTATATCCGGCTATTGGCCCTCTGAAGATGTTTTACCCGAAGAGTTGCGCGTTTTGGCCAAGGGATGATGATCTTGGACCAAGCTTTCCAATCGATCACTGAGGACATGCGTGTAAATCTCTGTCGTTGACACATCCGCATGTCCAAGCAGCGTTTGAATGATCCGCAAATCGGCTCCATTGGCCAAGAGATGCGTGGCAAAGGCGTGACGGATTGTATGCGGCGTCACCAATGCAGGATCAATCCGCGCATGAAGCGCCATATCCTTGATCCGCGCATAAAACCAATGCCGGGTGAGATGCCCAAGTTTGCCACGCGAGGGAAATAGAAATTTGGACGTGATTTTCCCTTGTGATTTCTGCGCCTCATCGCTTTTATCGCGCATCTTGACCCAATCCCTCAACGCCTGCTTTGCAGGGTGCGAGAGGGGAACAAGCCGCTCTTTGTTGCCTTTGCCCATAACATGAAGCATGTCGGGATTGCCGCGCGCCGCCGTCATTGGGAGCGACATGAGTTCGCTCACACGCATACCCGTCGCATAGAGAAGCTGCATCAAGCACATATCGCGCGTGTTATCCGCGCTATTTTTTCCCATGTCTTGTGCCGCAGTAAGAAGCGCGTCAACATCAGCCATGCTGAGCGTCTTGGGAAGTTTTTTCGATTTTCCGGGGCCACTGATTTGAATGGCGGGATTATCGCTGCGCCAGCCTTCTTCGACGCAAAATCGATAGAATTGTTTCAGCGCGGACAAGCGACGTGCGCGGGTTGCTTTGGATAAACCTTCCTTGTCCAAACTGACAAGGTAGGTTTCTATGTCCGACATGCTGAGGTCTAAGAGACTTTGCTCGCCCGCCCAAATCATTGCGTGCTTAAGATCGCGCGCATAGGCAGACAGGGTATTTTCTGAGGCGCCTTCTTCGGCAGCCTTGGCCTCAAGAAAGGTTGAGATATGCTGCAAAGACATGCGCTAATATCCGAGCAAATAGGATAGGGTTGCGCGCCGTGCAGTGTCCTCTAGGCCAACATAGCGAAAGATCGAAATGGCTTCTTTGAGATCGTTTAAATCACCCACGGCCCCGCGATCAAATTGTGCAATTGCTGTCAAAATGACCTCACCAAGGCGACCTTGGCTGAGTAAGTCCTGAATGCTGTGATGAATTTGGGGGTCTTGAAAAGCTTGGACAAGGCTTTCTTCGAGATCACTTCCCGCGATCCAGTCCCCTAAATCCCCCCGTGCAATCGCCGCTTTGAACCGCAATTCACGCGTCGCATCTTTGGGGACTAGAGAAGCAAAGCTTTCATAGTTGGGCGTCAAAAATGCGGTTTCCAATATGTCTCGATCGAGCGATGTCGCATCTAATTCTTCAAGGACTTGATCGATAAACAAACGCGCGAACGGGGCCAAGAGGCGGCTGTCATCAAATTCTGCTTTTGCCGCTTTGAAGCTTGAGAGGATCTGATCGGGGTCTTGTGACTCTAGCGCGTCTTCAAGAGTGCGCATCAGGCGAACACGTTCCCAAACGCCACCAGAGGCGGATGGCTCACTTGATGTGTAAATACCAAGCAATCTATTGTCACTCAAGGCGCCTGTTTCCGCCAATCGCTCTGCGGCGCGAAGTTGCGAATTCCACCCATTTTCACCCGAGAGCTGACTGACAGAATAGGCCCGATCCAAAGAGGCCGGATTAAGCGGTTCACCAATGGCCTCATAGATGCGAAATTCCAAAGGTGAGGGGTCTAAGGGCGGGGGCATATTGGCCGCCAAAACATCATCAATATCCGTTTCAAGAAACAGATGCATCAGGGCCGCCATGCGCGGCGACAAGGTGTCCAAGGCTTCTGCCGTTTCCAATATCAAAACGGCCGTCAACCAATCCCCTTTGCGCGCGATGCAGTAAATGCGCGCGGCATCATCGTTAAATCCACTGCCAAGCTGCAATACTTGATCACATGCAGGATCAAGCGCATCTGTGAGCAAGGAGAGATCAAACAGCAAGGGCACCAAGGGCGCAGGAAGGGGGGCGGCCCGTTCAACCAAAGCCAAAGCGGGATCAATCGCCCCATAGTCAATCAATGTGTTAACGCGAGCGGCAAGGAATTCGAATTTGCCGTTGCTGTCACTTGGCGCATCCGCTTCGGCCAACATTAGGCTAAATGTGAGCTGTTGAATTGCTGGGTTGTGGCTCATGCTGAGCCGCTCAAGTTGTGAAATGAGCTGTCGCGTTTGACTGTTGCGCCAGATGGAGACTGGTAAGCCCGTCACGCTCGAGGGGAGCAAACCTACAGAATCAGATTGAACCTCATCCAAAGGGGTCACTGAGATATCTGGTCTGACGACACCGCGAATCTCTGGCTGGGTCGCTTGGTTCGGTTCTGGTAACGTGTTTGCAGGCTGCGTGTTCTCGAGCCAATCAATTGCCGACAAAGGCTGTTGTGCCATCAACGGCAGTGGAATGAGACACAAAGCATAGACAAACCTAGCGACCATCAAGAATCACCGGAGTGGTCATTTCCGTGGTGTCAGGGGCGAATGAAACATTAAAGAACGGCCCCAAATAGGCATATGCTGTTAAGGCCAAAAAGGCCAAAATGCACAAATATATCAGCCATTTGATAAGTCGTCCCATGTCGTATCCTGATGCCTGTCGTCGCCTGTCTTACTCCCCTTATATAACAGCTCGCGCAGAAGTTCACCTCACTTCTGTTATGTGCATTGAATTTTGGCCTAAGATCGCCAATAAGAGATTTATGGAATTTGTGTTACAAAAGACGATTGCCCTAGTAGGGATGATGGGAGCAGGCAAAACTGCCGTGGGCAAAGCGCTCGCTGCGCGGCTTGAAGTTCCTTTTTTAGATTCAGATGCCGAAATTGAAGCGGCTGCAAATCGCAAAATTGCGGAAATTTTTGAACGCGATGGCGAGCCGTTTTTTCGTCAAAAAGAGAGCCTAGTCATTGATCGCCTGTTGGAAGGGAACCCTTGCGTTCTTTCGACGGGAGGCGGCGCGTTTTTAGCGGATCATAACCGAGCCATGATGACACAAAAAGGTGTCTCTGTTTGGTTGAATGCTGATGTTTCTGTGCTTTGGGGACGGGTGAAACACAAAGATACGCGTCCCTTGTTACGCACGCCTGATCCGTTTCAAACCCTAAAAGACCTGCATGAGAAACGCGCTCCGATTTATCAATTGGCCGATATCGCTGTTCCTTCTCTAGAAGCCTATTCCATTGATGACATGACAGATCACGTGATCACGGCTTTGCTCAAGCGCCCCGATGTTTTAAGGACCAAATAATATGCAAAACGTCCATGTGAATTTAGGTGAGCGGGCTTATGATATTCTGATTGAGGCCAATCTCATTGATAATGTTGCCGCGCATTTGAGTGATCTCTTGTCACGTCCCAAGGTTGCGATTGTCACCGATAGTAATGTGGCGGATTTGCATTTGAAACCGCTCTGTGCGGCACTAGAGGCTGCGGGGATTTCACAGTCCTCCTTGGTCTTGCCTGCTGGAGAGGCGACCAAATCATGGGGGCCGTTTTCGCAAACTGTTGAGTGGCTTTTATCTGAGAAAGTCGAGCGCAAGGATATTGTAATCGCTCTTGGTGGAGGTGTGATCGGTGATTTAGTCGGCTTTGCCTCGGCTGTGTTACGTCGTGGTGTTCGTTTTGTTCAAATTCCAACATCGCTCTTGGCGCAAGTGGATAGCTCTGTTGGCGGGAAAACGGGCATCAATGCGCCACAAGGCAAGAACTTGATTGGGGCCTTTCATCAACCCTCGCGCGTTTTGATTGATATTGCTGTCTTGGACACATTAACCCCGCGTGATTTTCTTGCAGGCTACGGCGAAGTTGTAAAATACGGCCTCTTAGGAAATGCCGATTTTTTTGATTGGTTGGAAATCAATGGTCCGCGTTTAGCGCAAGGGGATCGGGATGCTCGCGCCGAAGCGGTGCGCATATCATGCCAAATGAAAGCAGATATTGTTGAGCGCGATGAAACGGAGCAGGGCGATCGCGCCTTGCTGAATTTAGGTCATACCTTCTGTCATGCTCTTGAGGCGGCCACAGGATATTCGGATCGTTTGCTTCACGGCGAAGGGGTCGCAATTGGCTGTGCGCTCGCTTTTGAAACCTCATCGCGCCTTGGTTTGTGTTCCCAAGAGGACCCCAGCCGTGTGCGTGCGCATCTACGTGATATGGGGATGAAAGTGGATCTTGCCGACATAGATGGCGAATTGCCAGATGCGGCGGGTCTGTTGGATTTGATGGGCCAAGACAAAAAAGTCGTTGATGGAACGTTGAACTTTATTATGGCGCGTGGAATAGGCGAGGCCTTTGTCACATCAGACATCCCCAAAGATGTGGTGCTAAAGGTTCTCACTGACGCATTAGATCAGCGTTAAGGCACAAAAAAGGCGCCCGAAGGCGCCTGTTTCTATGTTTGTTTCTTAGAACGGGATTTCATCGTCTAGATCACGGGTTGGACCGCTATTTCCGCCGCCACCTGAGCCACCGCCACCAAAGCCATTGTCAGAGGGTCCGCTGTCATAGCCACCGCCGTACCCGCCACCGTCGGAAGACCCGCCACCATAAGAGCCACCGTCATTACGGCCGCCAAGCATTGTCAATGTGGATGTGTATGGGCGCAGAACCACTTCAGTTGAGTAACGGTCCGCGCCAGATTGGTCTTGCCATTTGCGGGTCTCTAGCTGGCCTTCGATATAGATCGTTGAACCTTTGCGAAGGTATTGCTCAGCAATACGCACAAGCGGCTCGGAAAAAATAGCAACCGAATGCCATTCTGTGCGCTCTTTACGCTCGCCCGTATTGCGGTCTTTCCATGTCTCAGATGTAGCAATGCGAAGATTACAGACTTTGCCCCCATTTGGGAAATTACGCACTTCGGGATCGCGGCCCAAGTTACCAATCAAAATTACTTTGTTTACCGAGCCGGCCATCTGTCTCTCCTGTCGAATCTTGAAACGTCGTTTTTAGTGTTACACCATCCCACGGGCATGAAGAAAAGGTTAAACTTTGGCTTAAATCCAACAATTCCGCGCGAAGCCTTGCTCACGGTTCTACATTCGGTTGTTTTCGCAGGAATTTCATTTATCACTCTCCCCAGAGTGAGGACAAATGAATTTAGTTAAAGCGATTGTTGCGAGTGCCTTTTTATGGCCCATAAGCCCAGTTGTGTCGGAGACGCCTGGCATGCAATATCAATTGCAACTGCGCACGTTGGATTTGAGAGCCAAGCAGCAATATTCCAATTCTGTTCGCCTCAAACCTCCGTCGGTGTATATCCCGGGGGCGCCTGAAGACATCCCGAATTCGGCAAAATATTCAGGTCCCTACGTGACAATGGCACGCCGAATTGCGCGGGAAAATAATATCCCAGAGAGTTTATTCCTAAGGCTCATTCATCAAGAAAGCCGCTGGAATCCCAAAGCGCTTTCTCCCAAAGGAGCGATTGGGTTGGCGCAGCTGATGCCCGATACAGCGCGATATTTAGGGGTCAATCCAAGAGATCCGCATCAAAACCTAGAAGGTGGTGCGCGGTATTTAGCGGAACAATACAAACGGTTTCGCTCTTGGTCACTGGCGCTTGCGGCCTATAACGCGGGACCAGAAGCCGTAAAGCGATATGGCGGCATACCTCCGTATAAAGAAACGCAAAACTATGTGCGCATCATTATGAAACCTTAGGGGCCTTCATAGTGGCGCTCGACTTTGGCGACACGCAAGGCAAAATGCTCATACCACCGCTCGCGACCGATCTCTTGGGCAATCTGATGCTTGGCATGGTTGCGCCATCCTTTGATGGCCTCTTCATCGCGCCAATAGCTCACTGTGATTGCAAAGCCATCAACGTCGCGCGTGCTTTCAATTCCAAGGTACCCAGGCATTGTTTTGGCAATGTCATTCATCTTCGCGGCCATTTCGGCATAGCCATCAGGGGATTGGGATGCCTGATTAGAAAAGATCACTGCGTAGTAAGGCAGTTCAGGGAGGGACGCGAAACGGGACATAGTCAAACCCTTATCAAAAAAAGACGCCGCAAGTTGCGGCGCCATTGTCTTATTCTGCTGCGATTTTGATAACTGGCTCCATTCTGGAGAGGATCTCTTCGCTTAGGTGACATTTGATCTGATGTCCGTCTTGGATCGTACGGACCTCTGGAACCTCTGTTTCACATAGTCCACCGGGAACTTGTGATTTCCAACGGCAGCGCGTTTGGAACGGGCATCCGCTGGGTGGGTTCATCGCAGAGGGGATGTCGCCCTCAAGAACGATATGCTGTTTCTCAATGCTCGTGTCCGCAATCGGAACCGCAGAGAGCAAGGCCTCGGTATAGGGGTGATAGGGCGGCGCAAAGACTTCGTCAGTTGTGCCGATTTCCACCACGTGGCCGAGGTACATCACCATGACGCGATCGGACAAGTAGCGCACAATGGACAAATCATGGCTAATAAATAGCAATGTTGTTTTCTCATTGCGCTGAATTTCCATCAAGAGATCGGTTACAGCCGCCTGAACCGATACATCCAATGCTGATACGGGTTCATCTGCAACAACGATCCGTGCACCACCTGCAAAGGCGCGGGCAATACCCACACGTTGCTTTTGACCACCAGAGAGCTGACGCGGCATGCGATCAGCAAAGGCGCGCGGCAGTTTCACCAGATCAAGCAATTCCAACATGCGTTGGCGACGCTCTTCGTTTGTGTTGCCAATTTTGAAAATCTCAAGCGCGCGGATGATTTGACGACCTACTGTCATCGAGGGGTTCAACGTATCAAACGGGTTTTGGAACACCATTTGAACATCCGCTACGGTTTGCGTGTCGCGAGACACGATTCCTGTGCTTTCGATGTTTTTACCGTCTAGTCGAATTTCGCCCTCGGTCGCGGTTTCAAGGCCCATTAGAACCTTGGCAAAGGTACTTTTGCCGCAACCTGATTCACCAACAATGGCCAATGTTTCAGACTCGCGCGCAGAAAAGGACAGGGTTTCATTGGCCTTGACCACTTTTTTAGCGCCAGAGGATCCAAACAATGCATTGGCCGAGACCTCATAATATTTCTTGAGGTTATCAATTTCCAAGACCACTTTGCCTGGTGCTGTTTTTTCATTGGTAATCACAGCGGCCAGTGGCGCATCCCAATCAATTTCTTTGAACTTCAAACAGCGCGTGGCGTGGCGATCATCGCCCTCAATGGCGGACATTGGGATAGCACTTGCATCACAGCGACCTGCTTCGAAATAATCGCAGCGTGGGCCAAAGTTACAGCCATTGGGTCGCTCATGCGGGAGCGGAAAGTTTCCAGGAATAGCCACCAAGGGACGTGAATTTTTATCTGCGCCCGGAAGTGGGATAGAGCGGAACAAGGCTTGCGTATAGGGATGTTGCATCTTGTCAAAGACGTCATCAATTGAGCCATTCTCAACCGCTTCGCCAGAGTACATCACACAGATACGATCACAGGTTTCGAGAACGAGACCCAAGTTATGCGAAATAAACAGCATAGAGGTGCCGTATTTTTTGCCAAGGTCTTTGACCAATTCAACCACAGCCGCCTCAACCGTCACATCAAGCGCCGTTGTTGGTTCATCCAAGATCAACAAAGACGGTTTGGACATCAAGGCCATCGCAATGACGATACGTTGTTGTTGACCACCAGAAAGCTGATGCGGATAGGATTTCAAGATGCGTTCAGGGTCTGGCAGTTTCACATCGGTGACGACCTCTAAAGCTCGCTTGTAGGCATCGGCTTCTGAGATGCCTTCGTGGATCATAGGCACTTCCATCAGCTGTTTGCCGATTTTCATCGCAGGGTTCAGGGACGCCATTGGTTCCTGATAGATCATTGCGATTTCATTGCCGCGCACGTCGCGCAATTCATCCGCTGTCATCTGAGCCAAGTCGCGGCCCTTGAATTTAATCGATCCGCCAACAACGCGGCCATTTACGCCCAAATCTTGCATCACACCGAGGGCAACAGTGGATTTACCGCATCCAGATTCACCGACCAATCCAACAGCTTCACCTGGTTGAACAGAGACCGAGAAATCCATAACCGCAGGAATTTCGCGTAAGCGTGTAAAGAAGGAAATAGACAGGTTGTCAATTTCGAGAATTGGACCTTCGTAATCCGTAATCTTATTCATTTTCTTCTCCCTTTGTGGGGATCATCTCTTGTGATCTACCCAATCGGAGCTGGCGCAGGATGTCCTGCGCCAACAGTGATCAATCTTTGAGGCTTTCTTCGCGCAAGCCATCCGCGAGTAGGTTCAAGCCCAATACCAAGCTGAGCAATGCGAACGCAGGCGGTAGAGCAGGGTGCGGATAGATCGACAAGAGCTTTCGCCCTTCGTTGATCGTCGCGCCCCAGTTTGGATCTTCTGGTGCGAGACCAAGTCCAAAGAAGCCCAAAGTTCCAAGCAAAATGGTTGTGTAGCCAATGCGCAGACAGAAATCGACGATCAATGGACCACGCGCATTTGGTAGAATTTCCCAAAGCATGATGTACCACGGACCTTCGCCACGGGTTTGGGCCGCAGCCACATAATCGCGGGTTTTGATATCCATCGCCAAGCCGCGCACAATACGAAACACCGTTGGTGAATTCACAAAGACCACAGCCACAAACACGGTCAAAAGCCCCGCATCAACATCGAACCCGTCAATCGCGTTGAAGATCGTGATCTTTGATCCCGGCTCGTTGATGAGTGAAATGTAAAGCCATCCCAAAACGACGACACCTAACCCCATATAGAGGTTGCGTTTCTTGGGTTGGATATAAAACCGCGAGTTCATAAGAACTGTGTAAAACACCAATGGAAAACTAAACAGCACCACAGCCATATATTGCGGCAGACCTGTCAGTCGAATTTCAGGTGTCACCAAGAGGTAGAACAACAAGATCACAGGGAAGGCCAAGATGAGGTTTGCCAAGAAGGACAAAACCATATCTAAACGTCCGCCATAATATCCTGCAGGCAAACCTAATGTAATCCCCGCCATAAAGGCAAAGACCGTTGCCAATGGTGCAATCACGATCACGACCGCGCTGCCGGCCATCACACGACTAAAGATGTCGCGCGCAAGGTTATCACCGCCCAAGAGGTAATGCGCATATTGCCCGTCTTCTGGGCTACGCAGGCCAGTTCCGGGCACTTTGTTCTTCATGCCAGACAGTTGGGCCAAGGGATCATGTGTCATGATCATATCCAAAGCGCCGGCAAAAAAGCCAACAAAGACCCAGAACATAACAATAGCAAAGCCGATCATCCCAATCGTGCTATCGAATAACTTGCCATAAAGACCAAGTTTGCGTTTGTAGTAAATCGACACGGCAAAGGTCACGACCAATGCGATCCAGACCGGTGTCAATTGTGTAAACATTGCCAGAAGGATGGCGCCCCAGCTTAAAGCTTCCATAGTCTTTCCTCCTGATTAAGTGACGCTAATGCGTGGGTTTAGGTAAACATAGCCGATGTCGGAAATCAGCTGAGTGACCAAAACGACCACAACAGAAACCACAGATACGCCGAGCAAGAGATCAATGTCGTTGTTGCCAGCCGCTTGGACGAGAACCCAACCAAATCCCTTGTAGTTGAAGAGTGTTTCAACAATCACGACACCGTTTAGCAACCATGGGAATTGTAGCATGATAACTGTGAACGGCGCGATCAATGCGTTTCTGAGCGCGTGTTTCAGAACGATATTTTTGAATGCCACACCTTTGAGTCGGGCGGTTCGGATATATTGCGCTGTCATGACTTCGGCCATTGATGCGCGCGTCATCCGCGCGATATAGCCCATGCCGTAGAGGGCAATGGTCAAAACAGGCAAGAAAAAGTTTTCAAAATTTGCACTCTCCATCGCACTGGTTGCAGTTCCTTTGAACCACTTTAATCCAAATGCTGAGGAGGCAAAGACCGCGATCAAAATAACACCAGAGACATATTCAGGGGTCGCCGTGGTCATAATCGCCACTGTTGATAGGGTACGGTCTGTTTTGCTTCCTTCGCGCATCCCTGCGAGGACACCAAGGATAAGAGCAGAGGGAACCATAAGAACCATGACCCAGAACATCAGCTTGCCTGTCAAAGACAAGCGCGTTGCAATGATTGATCCCACTTCATCCTTAAAGACTGTGGAAAACCCCCAGTCGCCTTGCAAAATACCGCAAAACATCGGCGCGTCTTCGACAGCTTGACCCGGTGCCTGACATTTGGCGCGGGTTTGTCCGTCGGAGCCTTCGATCACATAGCCAGGCAAGACACCAAGCCATTGACCATATTTTACTGGGAGGGGATCCAAATAGCCGCGATTGCCGAGAAACGAGGAAACTTCGCTGTCAGACATGCGGAAGTTGCCTTCAGATTTGGCAAGTTTTTCGAGGTTTGGATAAAGATTCGTCAGAAAGAAGACGACAAATGTCAAACAGAGTGCGGTAAACACCATGATGAAAAATCGTCTGAGAATAAACAGTCCCATAGATGTCCCTGTAAGTTTGTTGGGTCAGCATCCCTTACGCTTATACCGCGTATTAGGTAGAAAAGGGGCGCGATTTACCCGAAATCGCGCCCCCATTTACACGAATGTGCAATTAGGCTTTGAAGCCCCACTTATAGATTTGTGGAAGATACGCAATGTGCATATCGCAACCGACAACAGTGTCTTTGTGGTGACGGTACAATGAACGCCAGTATGGCTGAATTGTAACGCCTTCTTCTGCGATAATCGCCTGACACTTGGCCGCAACTTCACGACGTGCATCCGCATCCGCGATTGCGTTTGCTTCAGACAATAGTGCGTCAAATTCAGGGTTTGCCCAACCAAATTCGTTCCAAGCTTCACCAGAACGGTATGCGAGGCCCCAAATCTGAGTAGCCAATGGACGGTGGTTCCAGTTTGTTGAGCTGAACGCGTATTTTGTCCAGTCATTCCAGAATGTTGAACCAGGTAGAATTGTCCGCTTCACTTTGATGCCTGCATCACGCAACTGAGCTGCAACAGCGTCAGTTGTGTTTTTGCGCCAGTCATCATCGATTGAGTGCAATTCAAATTCGTAATCCGCCATGCCTGCTTCGTCGATCAACGCTTTTGCTTTTGCTGGATCATGCGGCAAACGACCAACATTTGGATCTGTTTCTGGGTGCATTGGGCCAGCGTGGTTGTTGTTCGCCGCTTGACCAAGACCTGCATACCCAAGCTCTAGACAGATGTTGTTGTCCACAGCCATTGCGATCGCTTGACGGACACGCTTGTCTGCGAAGGGCTTCATGCCGTTTGCATCTTCTGCCAATTGGTTTGGACGTACAACGATTGTCGCGCCTGACGCAACTTCGGATTTTGTCCAGCCAAGGCCGTCAAAGACGTCAACGAAATCGCCAACTGTTTCCCAGATTGCGTCAACTTCGTCAGCATCTGCTGCTGCAACCCATGCCGCAGGATCCGTGCCGTAATCGATGTATTCGATACGATCCAAGAAACCGCCTTTGCCAGCAGAGTAACCCCACCAGTCGTGGCCTTCGTTACGAACCAAGACACCTTTAACACCAACTTCAAGGCTCTCAGGCAACATGTAGCCTGTGCCGATTGGGTTAGAGAGCATTGTATCCGCTGTGTGGCTTGCGTGTGTGATCGCCGCTGGGTAATCCGCAATGCCAGGAATGATTGTGATGTCAGATGTACCACATGTGAGCTTGACTGTGTGGCTATCAACAACAGTGATCGCACCCTCAGCCGCTTTTTCTGTTTCTGGATCAATCAATGATGCCATACGGCCCGCCATTGAGTTACCTTCAACCGCTTTATCACACCATCCTTCGATGTTGCGTGCAACATCTTCGGCTGTGAAATCGTCGCCATTGTTCCATTTAACGCCTTTGCGGACGTTCAATGTGTATTCTGTCGCATCATCATTGACGCTCCAGCTTTCTAGCAACATTGGCTGGAATGAACCGTCGTTGTTGTACTCAACAAGATATTCCAACCAACCGGCTGAGAAGGCTGCAATCTGTGTCCAGTCATATGTGCGTGGATCTTTGAGTGCGCGTACTTCCATTTGGAAGCGCAATGTTCCACCTTGTTGCGCGTGACCACCGGCCTGCGCAGGTGAAGCAATCCCACCCAAAGCATAAGCTGCTGATGCTGTTAGACCGAGTGCAGTCGTACGGGCAAGGAACTCACGGCGGCTGAGTTGGCCTGCCTTTAGTTCGCGTGCATACATCTCTGCTGCTGGGTGCATTGAGCTTGTTGAATTTGTTACTTGCGTCATCGTGTTCTCCCTGTGACACATTTCCATTTGTTGGAACCACTTGTGGGCTCCTGTCTCCCCATGACGCGCGAAGGCGCCCCGAAGCTACGACTATTCGGCAATATTATCATCGCCGCGTCAACGTCATCTTTCGTCACTTTTTCGTCAAAAGACGACATATGAGTATAAAAAAGGCGACATCTTGCAGAATTGCAACCTGATTTTGGGGGTTGACAGCGAATAGAGTGATAAAAGGCCAAAATCCCTAGGTCGGAGAGTAAGAAATCCACGATTTCATTTTGCTTTTGAACCAAGTTCGCTGGCGTTTTGCAAATTGTCGGGTGGCAATCGTTGCAAGGTCGCAGGCCTCATCCAAGGAAATCTCTCCCTTGATATGCGAAATCAGTTCAGGCGCTCCGATTGCTTTGGACGATAATCGATCAGGATCCCAATCATCTGCGTTGTCTCTGGCTTCCTCAAGGGCGCCCGTTTCAATCATGATATCAAAGCGGCGTTCTATGCGCTCGTTTAGCCAAGTTTTATCGACATCAAACACGATTGGCGTGGTGGTTGCCAAATCTACAAGCGGGGCTGGCGTATCCCGTTGCCATGCGAGAATAGACTTGCCTGTGCTTTTTAATACTTCCCAAGCACGCTGCACCCGCATTGGGTTTTGCACGTCAATGGCTTCCTTCGTGTCGTTATCCAGATCAGCCAAGAGCGCGCCAAGACCTTCCGTTTCTCGCAGAGTATTCCCAAGAGCACGAATATCAGGCGGCGTGGGTGGAATATCTGCTAGGCCTTGGGTGAGGGCGGTGAAGTATAAACCCGTTCCCCCAATAATAATTGGTCGTTTTTCGTTCTGTAAGAGCGGTGCAACGTCGCGCAGCCAATGTCCGACGGAATACTCAGCATCCCTTAAAATATGTCCATAAAGGTGATGCGGGGCGATTGCTTCGTCCTCACGGCTTGGTCGTGCGGTTAACACGCGCCAATTGTCGAAAACTTGAATCGCATCTGCATTAATGATGCATCCATCAAATCGTTGCGCCAATTCAAGAGCCAAACTTGATTTCCCTGACGCAGTTGGACCAGCGATCAATATGGGGCCGCTGTGTTTTATTAGAGGCAACAAGTCTGATAGGTTTTCTGGCATTTCGCGGCCTCAGTTGGTGCAGAATTGCAGGTTGATCACAGTTAAATCGCGGATTGCGACAATGGACCATTGAACCTGACGCAGTTTTCCGACATTTTGGCGCAGATCCTACAGTTTCGCGCAAGGAGTGCAACATGGCCGAGCAAACCCCCGAAAAAACCACATTTAAGCGAGTAATGCTTAAGATTTCAGGCGAAGCGCTCATGGGTGATCAGGGGTTCGGACTACATCCGCCAACAGTCGAAAGAATCGCTCGTGAGGTGAAAACTGTTCATGACATGGGCGTTGAGATTTGTATGGTGATCGGCGGGGGCAACGTATTCCGCGGTCTTCAAGGCAGCGCACAGGGCATGGAACGCACAACGGCCGATTATATGGGCATGTTGGCCACGGTCATGAATGCGCTCGCGATGCAGAGTGCTTTGGAAGGGCTTGGTGTCTTTACTCGTGTGATTAGTGCGATCCCGATGGATCAGGTCTGTGAACCCTATATTCGCCGCCGCGCCGTGCGCCACCTTGAGAAAAAGCGTGTCTGTATCTTTGCTGCTGGAACAGGAAACCCCTATTTTACTACGGATACTGCCGCAACTTTGCGCGCCAATGAAATGGCCTGTGAAGCGATCTTTAAGGGGACCAAAGTTGACGGTGTCTACGACAAAGACCCTGCAAAGCATGATGATGCGGTCCGCTTTGACACGATTACATTTGACGATGTCTTGGCCAAACACTTGGCGGTTATGGATGCCTCTGCGATCGCTTTGGCGCGTGACAATAACCTACCGATCATTGTCTTTTCATTAGATGAACCAGGCGGGTTCAAAGGTATCCTCGCAGGCGAGGGCACCTATACCCGCGTTTCTGATTAGGCTAGACGCATCGACCTGAGGTCGATAGAAGCAAACAAATTCAACTAAACCAAAGAGCTGTAGCATGTCCGAAGACTTTATGATTGATACTGATGACCTTGAACGCCGCATGAAAGGCGCAATGGGGTCTTTGAAAACAGAATTTGCATCATTGCGGACGGGTCGAGGATCGGCCTCAATGTTGGACCCGATTACTGTTGACGCATATGGTCAGCAAACGCCAATCAATCAGGTCGGAACTGTGAACGTGCCTGAACCGCGCATGGTGACAATCAATGTCTGGGATAAATCCATGGTCAATGCCGTGGAAAAAGCGATCCGTGAAAGCGGATTGGGCATTAACCCACAGCTGAACGGCACGATCATCATGTTGCCTATTCCAGAACTCAACGAAGAACGCCGCCGTGAATTGACACGGGTGGCTGCACAATACGCAGAAAACGCACGTGTTTCTGTGCGTAACGTCCGCCGCGATGGTATGGATCAGGTCAAAAAGGCCAAAGCGGACGGAATGTCCGAAGATGATCAAAAATTCTGGGAAAGCGAAGTCCAAGAATTGACCAACAAATACACCAAAGCGGTTGATACGGCTTTGGAAACAAAACAAGCCGAAATTATGCAGGTTTAAGGACCTGACGATGCCTTCGACGCGACATGCTCAGGCGCCCGCACACGTTGCTATCATAATGGATGGCAACGGGCGGTGGGCGCAGCTTCGAGGGCAACCTCGGTTGATGGGGCATCGCGCGGGGGCAAAACGCATTCGCGACATTGTTGAGTGTTGCCCTGATGTTGGGGTCAAATACCTCACAATTTTTGCCTTTTCGACGGAAAACTGGAAACGAACTCAGGCCGAAGTGTCTGGGCTCATGACTTTGTTTCGCCAATATATCAAACGAGAGGCCAAAAATTTGGCCGAACAAGGCGTACGTGTTCGCTTTATAGGGGATCGTGTGCGCTTGGATGCCAAACTCGTCAAGCTGATGGACGAGCTCGAAGAGCTCACCGCCTCAAATGATTTGGTGCATCTGACGATTGCCTTGAATTATGGAAGCCGCGACGAAGTGGCCCGTGCCACAAAACGGCTTGCACAAGATGTTGCAACAGGGGCTTTGCTCGTTGAGAATATAGATGAAGAAACCCTGCCTAAGTACTTGGATACACGTGTTCTTCCGGATCCGGACTTGGTTATTCGCACCAGTGGTGAAGCGCGGATTTCAAATTTTCTACTCTGGCAATCCGCCTATGCAGAATATGAATTCGTAGAAACTCTCTGGCCAGACTTTAACGCGCAAATTTTCAAAGACATCATTGATCGCTATTCCATTCGGGATCGTCGATTTGGTGGAGTGAGAGCATGACCATATCCGCAAAATGGGGGGACCTTTTGCCTCGCATCCTATCTGCTCTTGTTTTGGTTGCTCTCGGTGGGTTTGCGCTGATGTCTGGTGGCTTGATATTCAAGCTTTTTGTTTTGGCTTTGGTGGCTGTGATGCATTGGGAAATTGCACGTATGCTGTCACCTGAGAGCGCGTCCTCTGCGATGGTGTCGGCGGCTCTTGCTATCGGAGTTTTGTCCTCGGCGATGTTGGTCGACGTTGTTATGCTAGCGCTTAGTCTGTTGCTCATTGGAGCCCTCGTTCAGATGACGCTTTATAAGCGTTTTGTGAAACGTGGTGTGCTGTTTTCCTTGGCTATTTTGGCCTGCGGTTTTTACCTCATTGCGTTGCGTGACCTCTATGGGATCACTATGACACTTTGGTTGATTTCTGTTGTTGTTATGACGGATATCGCAGGCTATTTTGCCGGTCGTATCATTGGCGGGCCTAAGTTTTGGCCGCGCTTTAGCCCCAAGAAAACGTGGTCTGGCGCGATTGGGGGCTGGATTGCGGCGGCGGTGTTTACGTATATTTTTGTCGAAGCCTATGACATTCGGTATATGGATGAATGGATCATCGCGCTGGCCGTTTTGTTGTCTTTTGCCTCTCAGATGGGGGATATCGCACAAAGCGCGCTGAAACGCGCGTGTGACATTAAGGACAGCTCGAATTTAATCCCAGGTCATGGCGGTTTTTTCGATCGCTTTGATGGGGTGATAGGGGCGACTGTTATGTTTGGATTATTTGCACCTTGGTTGATGTGATGAAACGAATAAGTGTTTTTGGCGCAACGGGCTCTATTGGTCAAAATACTCTTGACCTTATTCAGCGTGATCCTGACCGTTTTGATGTTGTCGCGCTGAGCGGTGGGAACAACATCGCCCAACTTGCCCAAGATGCCAAAACGCTCGGTGCCAAAATCGCGGTCACAGCCTATGAAGAACGCTATGCTGAGCTAAAAGACGCCTTAGCAGGCACCTCAATTGACGTCGCCGCAGGGGCTGATGCAATCGTAGAAAGCGCAACGCGACCCGTTGATATCGCCGTTTCCGCTATTGTTGGTGCGGCGGGTTTGGCCAGTGGCCTTGCCACATTGAAACAAGGGGCCACACTTGCCCTTGCCAACAAAGAGAGCATGGTAGCCGCAGGGCGATTGATGCGCTCTTATGCTGACACTTATGGTGGGCAAATCTTACCTGTTGATAGTGAACATTCCGCGCTTTTTCAGGCATTGATTGGTGAGGATATAACTGCGGTTGAACGCGTTATTATCACTGCCTCAGGTGGGGCATTTCGTGACTGGACCCTTGAGGAAATCGCCAAGGCCACCCCTGAACAAGCCGCGACACATCCCAACTGGGACATGGGGCAACGGATTACCATCGATAGTGCATCTATGTTTAATAAATCCTTAGAAATCATTGAAGCAAAAGAGTTATTTGATTTCGCGCCACATCAAATTGAGGTTCTCATTCATCCCCAATCTATGATCCATGCCATGATTGGTTTTCGCGATGGCGGCCTTATGGCTCATATCGGTCCTGCAGATATGCGTCACGCCATTGGATTTGCGCTAAACTGGCCTGATCGGGGGCATATCCCTGTTGAGCGTTTGGACTTTGCCAAAATTGGCCGATTTGATTTTGTTGATCCTGACTTGCAAAAATATCCCGCTCTTCGATTGGCCTATGATGTCATGGAAAAAGGGGGGCTGAGTGGCGCGGTTTATAATGCCGCCAAGGAAATTGCGCTTGATGCCTTTATCGCCAAGCGCATCGGCTTTTTGGAAATGGCGCAGGTTGTGGAACGTGTTCTTGAGCATATGGATGCAACACAGAATGGTGATATCGATGCGACCTGCCTTGATAATGTCCTAATGATGGACCAAATGGGTCGTAAGAGCGCCGCTGATATAATCGCAAAAATTTAAAGGGACAGGAACACTATGGATATTCTGGGAATGCTACCGTCCTTTGGGGGCTTTTTCATTTCGCTGATTGCTTTTGTTTTTGCGCTCTCGGTTATTGTCGCGGTTCATGAATATGGACACTACATTGTGGGCCGGTGGTCTGGAATTCATGCGGATGTGTTTTCATTGGGTTTTGGACCTGTCCTCTTTTCACGGTTCGACAAAAGAGGGACCAAGTGGCAAATCGCGGCTCTTCCGTTTGGGGGCTATGTGAAATTTCGCGGCGACGCAGATGCGGCAAGCGCACGATCTGTGGACGTCTCTGATCTAAGCGAAGCGGATCGCCGATCCAGGATGCAAGGGGCGCCACTTTGGGCGCGTGCGGCAACAGTTGCGGCGGGACCGCTGTTCAATTTTGCGCTTGCGATGATCATGTTCTTTGTCCTCATCGTGCAAGAGGGGCAAATCAGCAAACCCCTTCGTGTGGGTGAGGTGTTTTCAATGCCTCAGACCCAAGAGCTCGAAGTTGGGGATCGTATTGTTGCGGTGAATGGAATTGACCTTCCGGCAATCGACAGTGGATCTGATTTTTATGATTTCATCCGCGCGCTGCCACCGCAAGATATCTATCCTTATATCGTTGAACGCAACGGTCGCGAGATTGAGGTTATGGCCCCGACGATGTCGCCTGCGCGTGTGACCCAAGTTATGCCACGCTCAGCTGCGGCGGATGCTGGGCTTCGCTCAGGCGATGTCTTTGTCCGAGGGAACGATGTTGAGATCAACGATTTTTCAACACTCAAATCCATTGTCGAAGGCTCCAATGGAGCAACGGTGGACTTGACGATTTGGCGCGATGGCGAAGAATTAAAGGTACGCCTCACACCACGGCGCGTGGATGAACCTCTTGCCGAGGGTGGATTTGCAACACAGTGGCGCATTGGTGTTGTTGGGGGCGGCTTGTCTTTTGAGCCGATGAAGGAAAATATTTCACCGCTTCGCGCCTTGGATGCAGCGGCTGGAACGACATATCGGATCATAACGGCGTCAATGTCCGGTCTATACCATGTCATTACAGGCGCAATCAGCAGCTGTAACCTCTCAGGTCCGATAGGCATTGCAGAAACATCTGGCCAAATGGTCCAACAAGGAAGTGCAAATTTCTTGTGGTTTGTCGCGTCTCTCTCTGTTGCAATTGGATTTATGAACCTTCTTCCGATCCCAGTTTTGGACGGAGGGCATTTGATTTTTTACGCAATCGAAGCTGTGACAGGCAAGCCTCCAAGCCCACGGTTCCTAAACCTATTTATGACGATTGGTCTGACGATCGTTCTGTCCTTTATGGTCTTTGCCATCACCAATGATTTGTTCTGTTAAGTGCATAATCTCGCTTAATGGGCCCAAAGCGAATATGTGGTTTTGACAAGCCTTTCGTTTGGGGTTAGTCACATTCCAAAGGCTATTTTATTCGGGATTGCAGGATGACCTTAACGACTTCGACGCGCGTGGATGCAAAAACACTTCGGACTGCGGATCGACGCTTTACTTTGGGAAGCGTGCTTTGGGTTGCAGCATTGTTAACGGTTCTGATGGCTCAGGCTGTCATCGCGCAGACGTTTCGATTTAATTCGGTAGACGTTCAAGGGAACAAACGGATAGAAGATGCCACCATTCAAAACTACATTGGTGTGTCAACGGGTCAATCGGTAAGTGCCGAGACATTGAATAATGGCTATCAAGCTTTGGTCGCAAGCGGACTATTTGAAACCGTTGATCTTATTCCGCGTGGGCGCACTTTGGTGGTTCAGGTTAAGGAATTCCCAACAATCAACCGCGTTGTGTTTGAAGGAAACCGCAAGATCAAGGATGATGCCTTGGCGGTCATGATCCGTTCGCAACCGAGATTTGTCTATAACCCAACAATTGTTGAAGAAGACCGCAAAGCCATTGCCAATGCTTATGCGAATGCAGGACGCTTGGCGGCGAAAGTCACTCCAAAGATCATTCGCAAATCAGACAACCGCGTGGATGTCATTTACGAAGTCTTTGAAGGCGGCCAAGTCGAAGTTGAACGCATTGGTGTTGTTGGCAACCGCGCCTTTAGTGATCGCCGTTTGCGCCGTGTGTTGAACACGAAACAAACGGGTCTGTTGCGTGCTTTGGTACGGCGCGACGTCTTTATCGAAGATCAGATTGAATTTGATAAACAAGTCTTGAGCGATTTTTATCAATCTCGCGGCTATGTTGATTTTCGTGTGAATAACGTCTCGGCCGAATTGGCCGAAGAGCGTGATGGCTATTTCATGACCTTCAATGTGCGTGAGGGTCAACAATTCCGCTTTGGTGATATCATGGCGTCTACTGAGCTGAGTGGCGTGGACGTTGAGGCATTTCAAAAGGCGATCAAATCTAAAACGGGTCGTGTGTATTCTCCTTTCGCGGTAGAAACGGATATCGCCCGTTTGGAACGTCTAGCAGTGCGCAAGGGATATGATTTCATTCGCGTTCGTCCCGACGTGACTCGCAACAACGAAAGCCTGACTTTAGACATCAATTATATTGTGGAACGCGGCCCGCGAATTTTTGTTGAGCGTATCGACATTGAAGGCAACACAGCCACTTTGGATCAAGTGATCCGCCGTCAATTCCGCACCGTCGAAGGCGATCCATTCAATCCCCGCGACATCCGCCAAACGGCCGAGCGTATTCGCGCACTTGGGTTCTTTAGCAACGCAGATGTCAACGCGCGCGAAGGATCCAATGGTGATCAAGTCATCATCGACGTGAATGTCGAAGAACAACCCACAGGCAGCATGAGCTTTGGGGCCAGCTATTCATCAAATGATGGTCTTGGCGGCATTGTTGAATATAGCGAGCGCAATTTCTTGGGCCGCGGTCAGCAGCTGAACCTATCCATCAAGGGTGGGGCGGATAATCAGACCTATTCCTTGAAATTCACGGAACCTGCGTTTTTACACAATGATTTGCGCTTTTCTTTGAACGCAAGCTATCGTGAAACAAACAATCAGAACGCGGCTTACGATACGGAAACCGCTATCTTGCAGCCGTCATTGAGCTTTCCAATTCGTGAAGACACATATTTTTCTGTTCGTGCGACCACACAATATAACGACATCACTGGCGTTCAAACGCAAGGCGCGATTATTAATAGGGAAGCGCGTCGACGTAAAGTTATCTCAAATGGCTTAGGCTACACTTTGAGCTATGATACGCGTCGCTCAGGACTTGATCCGAATTCTGGAGTATTGCTTCAATTTGGGCAAGACTTCTCAGGGATCGGCGGAGATTCCCGTAGCGTGAAAACAGTGGCCAAAGCCATTGCGCAGCGCAAAGTTTGGAACGAAGAAGTCACACTTCGCGCCACTGTCGAAGGTGGGATGTTGAATTACACCAAGGGTTCAAGCCGCGTTGTTGACCGCTTTACGCTTGGATCAAGCGTCATCCGCGGCTTTGAACCAGGTGGCATCGGTCCGCGTGAGCAGAATAGCACTGCAAATGATGCGCTGGGTGGTGACATGTTCGCCGCGCTGCGCCTTGAGGCAGAATTTCCCTTGGGGATCCCAGAGGAATATGGCCTCTCAGGTGGTTTGTTCTATGACGTTGGCAACCTATGGTCCTTGCCCGAAGTGAACAATGACGTCCTCTATGAAGATGGCGCATGGCGACAAGTTGTTGGGGCCTCTCTCTTTTGGCAAACGCCAATTGGCCCATTGCGCTTTAACTTTTCCAAGGCTCTGGACAAGCAACCCCAAGATATTGATCGGTTCTTTGAGCTGACGATTTCAACATCGTTCTAATGCGTCATTGGGTTGGCATAATCTCTCTGATATTGGCCCTGTTTTCAGTGAATGGGGTCACTGCACAAGAGGAGCAGTTTGAACAATATCCGATCGTCACCGTGGATCGTGTGAGGCTCGTGCGCGAATCCAACTATGGCCAGCGATTGTTCAGCGAGCTGAATGAGAGCATGCGCGCTCTACAAATTGAGAACAATCAAATCGAAGCGGAGCTCTCGACCGAAGAAATGGCGCTGCGCGATAAGCGCAAGGAAATGGAACCTGATGCATTTCGCGAATTGGCGGCTGATTTTGATCAACGGGTCAATCGGATCCGCCAAGAGCGCAAAGACTTAGAAGACACAATACTGCAGGAAAACAACCGCAGCCAAGTTCAGCTCATCCAAACCGCAGCCCCTTATATGTTTGAAATTATGACGCAACATGGGGCTGTCGCTGTTTTGGAACGCTCTACAGTAGTTTTGGATTTAGCTTCCATTGATATTACGGATCAAGTTATTGAGCGGATGAATTTAGAAATTGGCGACGGCAGCACCCCTGTTCAGGATTAGATTTTCGCCCATATCGCTTGCCCAAACCTGCGTGGGTTGCTAGGGGTTTGCACAGAAAAAAGTAAGGAATGACCATGTCTGAAGAGCTACTCAGCGCTGATATCCAACTCATCCAACGCATCTTGCCACATCGCTATCCGTTTTTGTTGGTGGATCGCGTGGTTGATATCAATGGAACCGCCTCGGCCAAAGGCATCAAAAACGTCACTATGAATGAGCCGCATTTTCAGGGGCACTTTCCTGGGACACCGATCATGCCTGGTGTTACGATTGTCGAAGCCATGGCGCAAACGGCTGCTGTGATGGTGGGGACGGCGCTCAACCTCGCTGACAAAGAGATGTTGATTTATTTCATGTCGATCGACAAATGCAAATTCCGCCGCAAAGTTATTCCCGGCGATGTGTTAGACATGAATTTGACGACACTGCGTGGAAAACCAGGTGCGAAGGTTTGGAAATTCTCCGGTGTCGCAACTGTCGAAGGTGAAATGGCCGCAGAAGCTGAATTCACGGCGATGATGGACCTTCCACAGGAGTAACATGCGTGAGTAACGGTTTCATTCATCCAAGTGCCGTCATCGAAGAAGGCGCCGTCATTGAAGAGGGCGTTCGCATCGGTCCGTTTTGTCATATCGGACCGAACGTCGTGCTGCGATCTGGAGTGGATCTCAAAAGCCATGTTGTAGTCAAAGGACGCACAACAATTGGGGCCGACACTGTCGTATTTTCGTTTGCTGTTTTGGGGGAAATCCCTCAGGATTTGAAATTCAACGGTGAAGACAGCGAACTAATAATAGGTGAACGAAACCGCATCCGCGAACATGTCACAATGAACACGGGCACCCAAGGGGGCGGTGGTGTTACAAAAATTGGCAACGACGGCTTATTCATGGCGGGCTGTCATGTGGCGCATGACGTGATTATTCATGATCGTGTGATCTTGGTAAACAACTCAGCCGTTGCAGGGCACTGCGTGATCGAAGACGATGCCATTGTTGGCGGTCTCTCTGGTATCCACCAATTCGTGCGTATTGGCCGTGGCGCTATCATCGGTGCCGTCACCATGGTGACCAATGATGTGATCCCCTATGGATTGGTTCAAGCCCCGCGTGGTGAATTGGACGGGCTGAACCTTGTGGGTCTGAAACGCAAAGGTGTGTCACGCGCCGATATCACCGCACTGCGGGCTGCCTTCCAAATGTTGGCACAGGGCGAGGGGACGTTCAATGATCGCGCCAAACGTCTGGGTGAGGAAAGCGAAAGCGACTATGTGCAACACATCGTTGATTTCGTCATGGGCGCGAGTGACCGTTCCTTTTTAACGCCGAGCTGATGCATGATGTCTGACTTGGCACTCATTGCGGGGTCTGGGTCGTTGCCGGTGACCTTGTCTGCGGCCTATCCTCAGGCGCGGTGTTATGTGTTTGAGGGCATGTCTCACGATCTCGGATCAGAGGCCATTTCCCAAAGCTTTAATACTTTGGGCCGTCTTTTCGAGGATTTACACCAGAACAGTATCAGACGTGTTGTCATGGCGGGTGCTATGTCGCGCCCCACGTTGGATCCAAGCCAGTTTGATCCCTTTATGAAAGAGATTGCTCCGCGTTTGATGCAGGCCTTTCAAGAGGGCGATGATGGCTTGTTGCGCTTTGTTGTGTCGATGTTTGAGGATCAAGGCATTGCTGTTGTTGGCGCGCATGAATTGCTTTCTGATTTGACCATAGGCGCGGGTTTGCTGGTGGGCGAATTACCTGATAGCGTTCAAGGAAATATCGAAAAAGCGGATAACGCCTTGCGCCAGCTCTCAACTCTTGATGTGGGTCAGGGTGTGGTTGTTGAAAACGGGTTGATCCTGGGTATTGAGACGTTGCAAGGCACGGATGCTATGCTGTCCTTTGTTGCGAAAACCGCGGATCATTTGCGTCATAAGACGCGCGGGGTTTTTGTGAAACGTCCGAAACTTGGCCAAGAGCTTCGTGTTGATATGCCCACTATTGGCCCCGATACAGTGGTTGCTGTTGCAAACGCAGGTCTCTCAGGGATCGTGGTTTCGCCCAAATCAGTGGTGATCTTGGATCGTGAACAGGTATTGAGCGCGGCACAGGCGCATAATATCTTTATCCTTGCGCAAGAGATGACGCCATGAATGTCTTTCTCATCGCGGGCGAGGAATCTGGGGATAAATTAGGCATGGCCTTGATGAAGGGCCTCACAGAAATCTCCACTCATCCCCCCAAGTTTTCAGGCATTGGTGGCGCGCGCATGCAGGCGGAGGGGTTAGAGACGCTTTTCCCGATGAGCGATATTTCCGTCATGGGAATTGTTGAAATCCTAAACCAATATCGGTTTTTGAAATCTCGGATCACCCTCGCAGCCCAAGCGGTTTTGGATCAGAAGCCAGACGTCTTAATAACCATTGATGCGCCTGAATTTTCCCTTCGTGTTGCCAAAATTGTCAAAGAAAACAGCGATATCCCCGTGGTTCATTATGTTGCGCCAACGGTTTGGGCATGGCGGCCCAAGAGGGCGGCTAAAATGGCGGCGCATGTGGATCATGTCATGGCGCTTTTGCCGTTTGAACCTCCCTTTATGACGGCTTCCGGAATGAGCTGTGACTTTGTTGGGCATCCTGTTGTTGAAGATGAGATTGCGACGGATGCTGAGGTTGCAGAGTTTCGCGCCAAATATGATTTGGGCGATGCTCCATTTATTCTCTGTTTACCCGGATCACGGCGGTCTGAGATTAACAGGCTCGCGCCGATCTTTGGAGAGACGTTAGAGCAATTTGCAAAGTCAAACCCAGATGTCAAAATCGTGCTTCCCACAATCGCGCATGTCGCGCCATTGGTGCAGGACATGACCCAAGATTGGGCCAACAAGCCGATCATTCTTGATCCAACCGCGGGTTCCACGCCGCAAGATAAACGCGCAGCCTTTAAAGGCGCGCATGTGGCATTGGCGGCGTCTGGGACTGTGTCGCTTGAGTTAGCGGCAAATGACACGCCGATGGTGATTGCTTATGATATGGGGTGGCTGTCCCGTCAGATCATCGGTCGGATGTTACAGGTGGATACGGTCACATTAGCCAATCTGGTAACAGAGACGCGTATTATCCCCGAATTCATTGGCGCACACTGTCGCGCGGATCGCATTTCAAAAGGCTTGGTCGAGGTATTCAACACCCCTGATGTCCAGCACCCGATTTTGCGTGATACGATGGACAAACTTGGTAAAGGGGGCCCAAATCCAGGAATACGGGCCGCGCAATCCGTGGTGTCGTATCTCAACCGCGCTTAGTTGGCGATTGTTTTTACGGTTGCTTTGTCATATGCGGCGGTAAATCCGCTTAGGGACACAGGAATAGTCACAAGCCGGTCCGATACCGTCAAATGAGACAGGCTGAGCTCTGCCATTTTTCCCCGCTTCATCGCATCCACATCGCTTTGCGTCAGGCCAATCCGTGCAATACAGCCAACTGAATTACAAAACGTATAGGGGTATTGCTTGCCTTTGGCGCCATCAATGGCAAGGGTCAAAGGAACCGTCAAAATTGTTTCCAGCGGTACGATCACAGTCGCCCCTGCAACAGCCCCTTGTTGCCCTGCAATCCGCTCTAATGTGATTTCAATCATAGGGTCTTTGTTTTGGTCCAAAACCAATTGACGTATTTCGCAAGGGTCTGTTTCTTGGTCAGATTTAATGCAAATCACGTCCCAATCTTTTTCGTTGGACCCCAAATAAGGTTGCCCAATCTGCGGTTCGGTCTGTGGTTGAGGCGCTTGCGCGGGCTCTGCAGGGGCTGTTGAGGCTTCTTGCGCGAATGCAGGAGAGAGTGTCAGGCTCAGACAGAGAGCCGTGCTTGAAATAATTTTAGTCCACATGAATACGATCCTTGGGCGATGCTGTTCTAAGTACATTTAAGCATAGAGGTGAATTGTACAAGTAAATGAATTTGTTAAGCGGCGAAACTTTGCTAACGTTCATTGAAATCTCGGCAAAATAAAAGAGGGCCATTATTAGCAGCCCTCTTATTTTTATGTCTCTCCCCGTCGGACAGGCCGACTTATTAACAACACGCTACAAAAGCAAATCTTATTGGTCAACAGCTAATTTGATACTTTTTTGTGTTCTTGAAATTACCGGTCTGGAGGCAAAGACGTGGTGCGTTTGTTGGACGTATTTAAGCAAACAAAACTCGGCACTTTAACCGCACAAATCTTTGTTATAGCTTGCAGCTCAAAAGCATTAAGGGACATGCCATGAAACAGGGTGCATTCGTCGGCGGTGGCGGTGAGAACTATGCAGAAAAACAATTTCTCAAGCTAAACTACGCAAATCGGCATGGTCTCATTGCGGGGGCAACGGGGACTGGTAAAACGGTAACGTTGCAAATCTTGGCCGAGGAGTTTTCCGCCGCTGGTGTCCCTGTGTTCATGGCCGATGTCAAAGGGGATCTGTCTGGGATTGCGGCGTCAGGGCGTTCTGATTTCAAATTGCACGAGGCCTTTCAAAAACGCGCAGCGCAAATTGGGTTTGATACCTATTCTTACGACAAATTTCCTGTGACATTCTGGGATCTATTCGGTGAAAAAGGTCATCCCGTGCGCACCACCGTTGCGGAAATGGGTCCCTTGCTACTGGCGCGATTGTTAGAGCTGACCGAGGCTCAAGAAGGGATATTTAACATCGCCTTTCGACTTTCTGATGAACACGGCATGGCCTTGCTCGACCTCAAGGATTTGCAAGCGCTTTTGGTTTGGGTTGGGGAAAACCGAACGGATCTGGCGTTGAGATATGGCAATATCTCTGTGAACTCCATTGGCGCTATTCAGCGGCGTTTGTTGATTTTGGAAAACCAAGGGGCGACGGAGTTGTTCGGTGAACCCGCCTTGGATCTCTCAGATATCATGAGTCTTGATCAAGACGGGCGCGGACGGATCAATATTTTGGCCGCAGACAAGTTGATGGCCAGTCCTCGGCTCTATGCGACCTTCCTGCTTTGGTTGCTGTCGGAGTTGTTTGAAACCCTTCCTGAAGTTGGCGATCCTGACAAACCAAAACTGGTTTTCTTTTTCGATGAAGCGCATCTATTGTTTGATGATGCGCCCAAAGCGCTCTTGGATAAGGTTGAACAAGTCGCGCGCCTTATTCGCTCTAAAGGGGTTGGGATATATTTCGTGACACAAAGCCCTACAGATATCCCCGAAGATGTCTTGGGACAGCTCGGCAATCGCGTGCAGCACGCTCTGCGGGCCTATACGGCGCGAGATAGAAAAGCTCTGCGGTTGGCCTCAGAAACCTATCGCGATAACCCAAGGTTTGAAACTGAGGAGGCGATTTTGCAGGTTGGTGTCGGGGAGGCGGTTACAAGTTTCCTTGAAGATAAAGGTGTGCCAGGCGTGGTTGAACGCACATTGATCCGTCCACCATCGTCACAGTTGGGACCAATTAGTGACACCGAACGTGCGGCGGTGATTGCAGGGTCGCATTTGGAATTGAAATATCGTGATCGATTAGATCGCCATTCGGCCTTTGAAATTTTGCAACAGCGCGCAGCTGAGGCCGCGCGAGAGGGCGAAGAGGGGCAAGTGGCCTTGGATGGGGCAGGTGAAGACGATGTTAGAGCGCGTGAATTTTCCTCTGCGAGACGGTATTCGGGCGCGCGTGTTGGACGATCATCTGCGCGCCGCAGTGGTGGCAAGGATAGTTTGGGGGCAGCGCTTGGGGATGCCTTGATCAAGGAGCTTCGCGGCACCACGGGGCGTCGTATTGTTCGAGGTGTCTTGGGCGGACTGTTCAAGGGTCGGTAAGATTTTTAGACCTCTGGGGGGCTGTCTGCCCCCCAAACCCCCCGAGAGTATTTTTGCAAAGATGAAATCAGGACCGCGTTCGTTTTTCGAACCGTGGCAGCATGGCGGAAAAATCTTTGCCTGCACCGTCTTCGGTTTCGACGAATTGTGTGTAGAGCTCAGTTGCGGCTTGGCCCATTGGAGTGTCCGCGTTTGAGGAGTGCGCGGCCTCTTGGCTTAGTCTTAAATCTTTGAGCATGAGGTCCGCGGAAAATCCGGGCGTGTAATCATTGTCCGCAGGTGAAGTTGGGCCGACACCCGGAGCTGGGCAATAGGCGTTCATGCTCCAGCTATAGCCAGAAGAGGTGCTCACGACATCAAACATTGCTTGGCGGTCAAGGCCCAGTTTATCCGCTAAGGCAAACGCTTCGCAGGTTGCAATCATTGTGACGCCTAAGATCATGTTATTACATATTTTTGCCGCTTGGCCATTTCCAGCGTCACCACAGTGAACCGATTTTTGCCCCATGCAGTCAAACAGGGGTTTTGCGATGTCATAGGCCTCAGCGCTTCCGCCGACCATAAAGGTGAGGGTGCCCGCGCTTGCCCCACCAATGCCGCCAGAAACAGGCGCATCTAGGGCATGAAGACCGCGTTCTTGGGCCATGTTTGCGACCGCGCGGGCGCTATCTACATCCACTGTTGAGCAATCCAAGAGGGTCGCGCCAGATTTCATGGCAGGGATAATTTGCGCCGCCACATCGCGCAGAATCGCCCCATTCGGGAGCATCGTGATTACTACATCGGCCTCTGAGACGGCATCTTCGATCGTATCTGCAACGGTGACAGTGTCGAGGGTCATAGGGGCGGTGTCAAAACCTGTCACATTATGACCGTCTTTGGCCAAGTTCTGCGCCATTGGCGCGCCCATATTGCCCAGTCCAATAAATCCAATATTCATTTAGTCCTCCTCTAGAGACAGTTCATCGTTTCCAAGTGGGGCCAACATCGTTTCTATGTCTGTGTCTGAAACGGTTTTGAGTGTTTGTCGCCAGTTTGGAGATTTGTCTTTGTCTATGATTGCGGCGCGAATGCCTTCTAAGAAATCACCATGTTCCATCGCGCGGTGAGTAAAGCGATATTCCATGGCCAATGCTTGAGCAAAGGATGTGTCATTTGCTTGTTGTGTGCGTATCAATTTCAAGGCTGAGGCCATAGCTAGTGGTGAGTTTGTTGCCAAAGATTTGGTGACGAAAGAATGAGGCTTGGTGTCCTTTAAGAACGTTTTATCAGTGAGTTCCGCGAGATTGTTAATGTTGTATAGTGCATCAATATCGTCTTGCATCATGGCAAGGGTACTTGTCTCAAGCACCTCTTTAAATGGAGCTATACAAGAGATGTCACCCGTTTCAATCAGCTTTTGGATAAGGTTTGGCCAAGCGGATTGAGGGACGAACATATCCGCAAAACCTGCGAAAATGGCATCTGCGGCATCCATGCGATAGGCGGTTGTGCCAAGGAACACGCCAATCGATCCCGGAGCATGTGCCAAAATATAGGATCCGCCCACATCAGGGACCAAGCCAATACCGACCTCTGGCATCGCGATCTTGCTGGTTTCGCCAACGATGCGGTGCGATCCATGACAGCCAATGCCAACACCGCCGCCCATGGTAAATCCTTGCAAAAAGCTTACCACAGGTTTGCTATAGGTCTTTAACCTATAATTGAGACGATATTCATCGGCCCAAAATTTTTGCCCATAGGCATAATCCCCCGCCATACCCGTGGCATAGAGATCAGCTATATCGCCTCCTGCACAAAAGGCCTTGTCACCTTCCGCATCAATGATAACCAACGCGACACGCGGATCAGAGCGCCATGTGATGAGAGCCTGTTCTATCGCCAAGCACATCTCATAGGTGAGGGCGTTCAAAGCCTTGGGGCGGGACAGGGTGATGCGGCCTGCGTGATCTTCGATGCGAATATGAATGTCTGTCATGCGTCACGATCCGCCAACATGTGTCGTGCGATAATCATATGCATGATTTCATTTGTGCCTTCTAAAATTTGATGCACCCGCAAGTCGCGTACGATTTTTTCGATCCCGTAATCGGTGAGATAGCCATAGCCGCCATGGAGTTGCAAACAGCTGTTGGCGACATCAAAGGCGGCGTCTGTGACCATCATTTTCGCCATGGCGCAATGTTTGCTGGCATCATGTGCACCTGTGTCCAATTTCCACGCGGCTTGGCGCAAAAAGACCCTAGCGGATTGAAGTTTGACCTCCATCTCAGCCAGCTTGAATTGCAAGGCTTGGAATTGATCAAGCGTATTCCCAAAGGCCTGACGTTCGCCCATATAGGTCAAAGTCATGTTGAGAGCTTGTTGCGCCCCACCAAGGGCCGAGGCTGCGATGTTGAGACGTCCGCCATCCAGACCTGCCATGGCGTAAGAAAACCCTTTGCCTTCTTCGCCCAAAAGGGTGTCTGATGGAATTTTGCAATCATCAAATTGCACCTGTGCTGTGGGTTGACTGCGCCAGCCCATCTTGTCCTCAAGCGCGCCAAAGCTAAGCCCGTCTGATCCCGCCTCAACGATGACGGTTGAAATGCCCTTGGGCCCATCATCGCCTGTGCGACACATGACGATATAGGCATCCGAATAGGAGCCCCCCGAAATAAAGGCTTTGGTGCCGTTGAGGGTGTAGCCCGTATTGGTGCGCTCGGCCCGTGTGCGAAGCGCCGCCGCATCTGATCCTGATCCAGGCTCCGTGAGGCAATAGCTCATGACCGCGTCCATTGCGCAAAGCTTTGGCAGCCACGCGGCGCGCATCTCTTGCGAGCCAAATTTGTCAATCATCCCGGCACACATGTTGTGAATAGAGAGAAAGGATCCAACCGAGGGGCAGGCCATTGCTAAGGCTTCAAAAACCAAAGTCGCATCAAGGCGGCTCAGCCCAGAGCCGCCCATTGCGTCATCGACATAGATCCCGCCTAAGCCTAATTCAGCAACTTTTGGCCAAAGCGTTTTGGGAATTGTCCCAGCCTTTTCCCAGTCTAGGGCAAAGGGGGCAATGTTATCTTGTCCAAAGGCAAATGCCATTTCAAAGATGGCTGATTGTTCTTCGCTTAATGCAAAATCCATGATAAAACCTAACCGCTCATTTGTTGAACGATTTTGTACCTACCAACTTTTTCAGCAGTTTTGCAAGGAATGAGATTTTTCTATTTATTTTAATTTTATTTTATCAAAAACTTAATGGATATTATTATGTCGACAAAAAAATTAGCCATATTTGTTTCGCATGGAATGGGAGAACAAAAAAAGTCGAACCCTGATGCAACATCGTCCCCTGTTTATAGCAAGGCTCTAAAAGACAAAGTAAGAAACAAGCTTGGGCATGATGTATTTGATGCCAATATAGCTTGGCACGAAGCATTTTGGGCTGACATCTATCAACCCCGTCAGACTGCGTATCTTGAGCGTTGTAATCGGCTAAACTATCGATTTGGGTTTCTTCGGAAATTCATAAAAAACAAGATTTCAGATGCGGCGTCCTATGCCCCATCACGCAATAATTCATCATCTTATCAGAAAATTCATGACCGATTTGACTCTGCTTTGATGAATCTTGAAAAAGACTGTGATCCAAATGCTGAGGTTTTGTTTCTAACGCATTCGCTAGGCGGTCATATTTTGTCAAATTATATTTACGACGTCCAAGAGAAAAAGAGACCAACTGGAAAGCCTGATGTCGCGTTTGATGAGTTAACGCGATTTAGAGGGATGATAACGTTTGGGGCGAATTTGCCAGTTTTTATTTATGCGCTCGATCCAATTGTGCCGATTTATTATCCTGGGAGCAAAACAAAGCCGAAGGCACCATGGTGGCTGAATTATTTCAAATCGACCGATAGTTTGGGCTATCCTCTCGCACCTCTGGGTGGTGCTTATCAAAACCTCGTAAATGCAGGGGAAATCAAAGATCAACAAGAAAAGTCACTTATGCCGTTTCCTTGGTCGCACAATAGTTACTGGAAAGATGACAGGTTAGTGAATGAAATTATGGGATTCATCAAACGGAAGTGAGGGACAAAAGCCCCTCACTCATATTTGCTTAGTCCATCGGTTTGAAATTGAATTCGCCGCCTTCTTTTAGGCCAGAGGGCCAGCGAGATGTGACTGTTTTTGTGCGTGTGTAGAATTTGAACGCATCTGGGCCGTGTTGGTTCAAATCGCCGAAGACTGATTTCTTCCAACCACCAAAGGTGTGATAGGCCAGTGGCACAGGAATTGGAACGTTGATCCCGACCATCCCGATATTGATACGATTTGCGAAATCACGCGCTGTGTCGCCGTCACGGGTAAAGATCGCGGTGCCATTGCCATATTCGTGATCAATGGCGAGGTTGATCGCTTCTTCATAAGTTTCAGCACGGACTGTTGACAAAACAGGACCAAAGATTTCTTTTTTGTAGATGTCCATATCTGGTGTGACATTGTCAAAAAGGTGAGGGCCAACAAAGAACCCGTCTTCATAGCCTTGCAAGTTGAAGTCACGTCCATCCACAACCAAAGTCGCCCCTTGATCGATGCCTGTTTGAACAAGACCCAAGATGTTTTGTTTTGCGGCTGCGGTCACAACGGGGCCGTAATCGACATCATTGCCAGCAGTATATGGTCCGACCTTTAGCTTTTCGATGCGTGGAACCAGCTTTTCGATCAAACGATCCGCTGTTTCATTGCCTACGGGAACCGCGACAGAAATTGCCATGCACCGCTCACCTGCCGCGCCGTAGCCTGCGCCAATCAAAGCGTCCGCTGCCTGATCCATATCGGCGTCTGGCATAATGATCATGTGGTTTTTGGCGCCGCCAAAACACTGAACCCGTTTGCCGTTTGAACACCCACGACCATAGATATATTCCGCAATCGGGGTTGAGCCAACAAAGCCGATGGATTGAATGACGTCGTGATCAAGAATGGCATCGACGGCTTCTTTATCGCCGTTGACAACTTGAATGATGCCTTTAGGAAGACCGGCTTCTTCGAGGAGTTCGGCCAACATCAAGGGCACGGAAGGATCCCGCTCTGAGGGTTTGAGGATGAAAGAGTTGCCGCACACAATCGCAGGGGCAAACATCCACATTGGGATCATGGCTGGAAAGTTAAACGGAGTAATGCCCGCTGTGACGCCCAAAGGTTGCTTCATCGAATACATATCGATCCCAGGACCGGCGCTATCGGTGAATTCGCCTTTCAACATCTGCGGCGCACCGATGCAGTATTCGACAACTTCTAAGCCACGTTGCACGTCACCTTTCGCATCAGGCAATGTTTTGCCGTGCTCGCGTGACAAGGCTTCTGCCAATTTGTCCATGTCTCTGTTCAAGAGATCGACAAATTTCATCATGACACGGGCGCGGCGCTGCGGGTTTGTTGCGGCCCACGCGGGTTGTGCGGCGGCTGCAAATTCAACAGCTTGAGCCATTTCGTCAGCATTTGCCAAGGGCACTTTGGCCTGTACTTCGCCTGTAGCAGGGTTGAAAACGTCAGCAAAGCGACCAGACGTGCCTTTGACGTGCGCGCCATTCATATAGTGAGTGAGTTCTTGCATAGTGATCCTCCTAAATTTCACCTTACAGTATCATTGCACTTTTGCTGCGGGTAGAGGATAATAGCCAAAAGTATCCTGCATTTTTGCAAAGGGTTAATATGCTTAGTTGGGATGATCTTAGAATAGTTTTGGCCGTTGCGCGGGATGAAACCCTGTCTGCGGCAGGGCGTCGTTTGAAAATTGATCCCGCAACAGTCGGACGGCGGATCACACGGGCGGAACAGGCATTGGGAACACCCTTGTTTGCGAAATCACCGACGGGTTATGCACTGACGGATGCAGGACAGAGGTTGATGGTGCATGCCATGGCAATGGAGCAAAGCATGTCTGAGGCCGTCGAAGAAATGGCGGGGCAAACAGGTCAACTCTCAGGTCAGATCCGTATCGGCGCACCAGATGGGTGTGCGAATTTCCTACTGCCTCAAGTCTGTGCGCAAATTTCAAATGATAATCCAGATTTAGATATACAAATCGTTGCCTTACCGCGTGTTGTTAATCTTTCTAAACGTGAGGCTGACATGGCAATTGCCGTCAGTCCACCGACCGCTGGACGCTTGTCGGTTCAAAAAATGACAGACTATCATTTGCACCTTGCTGCGCATGAAGAATACTTGGCGACGCATCCCGACATCAATGTACTAGATGATTTAAGGCAGCATCGGGTCATCGGATATATACCCGACATGATCTTTGACAAAGAGTTGGACTATCTCACGGATACAGGCACACAGCGTGTCAGCTTGGCCTCAAATTCGGTTTCTGTTCAATTTAATTGGCTCAGAGGGGCGCATGGCGTTGGTATCGTGCATGATTTTGCGCTTCCTTTTGATCGAAAGATCAAAAAGATTTTGACCAATGAGTTTAGCCTGACGCGCAGTTTTTATCTGGTGCGACACACAGATGATCGTAGGCTGGAGCGGATGAATAGTTTTGCAGATCAGCTTATTCGAGCCCTAAAGGCAGAAGTCGCACGCCTTGAAACAAATTGTTGACCTATTTCAACATTGCTGAGACACTTGGTGAAACGTAATTTTATTTCATTAGGAGGCTCATATGCTCGTACAACAAATTCTAAATTCCAAATCTGGTGCGGGTGTTGTAACGGTAAAGCCTGATGCAACGATTGCAGAGGCGGCACAAATTCTGGGAGCTAAAAAGTTTGGATCCTTGGTTGTCTCGAGTGATGGGGAAACACCCCTTGGGATTTTGTCCGAACGCGATATTGTCCGCAATATTGGCATAAGCGGTGCAAAATGCCTTGAGCAGTCGGTGGACTCGATGATGACCAAAAAGCTTGTCACATGTTCAGTCGATGCGACAGCTGATCAAATCTTGGCGACGATGACAGAAAAACGGTTTCGTCACATGCCCGTGGTGAAAGATGGCGTTCTTGTTGGGATCATTACCTTGGGTGATGTTGTGAAATCGCGCCTTACTGAGCTTTCTATGGAAAAAGAAGCGCTTGAAGGCATGATTATGGGCTACTGACCCTTGCAATTCTTATCACAATAATATTGCGTGTGCCCCAACAACAATAAGGAGAACGGGATATGCGTATCGGTCTTTATCCTGGAACGTTTGATCCCATAACAGCGGGTCACACTGATATCATTCGCCGAGGCGCCATGCTTGTGGATCGTTTGGTCATTGGTGTTGCAATTAACCGTGATAAGGGGCCATTGTTCACCCTCGAAGAGCGTGTTGAAATGATTGAAAATGAATGCGCCGCCTTATCTGAGGAAACCGGAACAGAGATTGTTGCTCATCCCTTTGAAAACCTGTTGATCAATTGTGCACATGATGTCGGCGCGCAAGTCATTGTGCGGGGGCTTCGTGCGGTTGCTGATTTTGAATATGAATTCCAGATGGTCGGAATGAACCGCGCCTTGGATTCTTCTATTGAAACTGTGTTCTTAATGGCTGAAGCGCGGCATCAGGCGATTGCCAGCAAATTGGTCAAAGAAATTGCACGTCTTGATGGGGATGTGACAAAATTCGTCTCGCCCTTGGTTAAAGAGCGTTTGATGGCCAAATTCGCCAAGTAAAAAGGGGCCAATCGGCCCCTTGATCTTATAGGTATTTTGCCATCTCGACGGCGGTGTCCACCATACGATTTGAAAATCCCCATTCATTGTCATACCAGCTTAGGATCCGCACCATATTCCCATCCATGACCTTGGTTTGATCTGTGGCAAAGATGCTTGAATGTGGATCATGGTTGAAATCGGATGAGACGAGCGGTTCATCTGTGACACCTAAGATACCAGCCAAGGGTCCTGAGGCCGCCGCTGACATTGCCGCGTTGATTTCATCTTCCGATGTTGCGCGTCCCGCTTCAAAGGTAAGATCAACAACCGAGACATTGGGTGTTGGAACACGAATAGCAACGCCATCGAGCTTGCCGTTCAATTCAGGCAAAACCAAACCAACAGCACGTGCCGCACCAGTCGTTGTTGGGATCATGTTCTGAGCCGCCGCACGCGCACGATAGAGATCCTTGTGCATCGTATCCAAAGTTGGCTGATCCCCAGTGTAAGAGTGGATCGTCGTCATAAATCCGCGGGTGATGCCCACAGTTTCATTCAACACTTTGGCAACAGGCGATAGGCAGTTCGTGGTGCAGGATGCATTTGAGACGATCAGATCATCTGCGCTTAATACATTATGGTTCACACCGTAAACGATTGTTTTATCAGCACCTTTGGAGGGAGCGGATACCAAAACACGGCTTGCCCCGTTTTCCAAATGGATCGCCGCCTTGTCACGATCTGTGAAGATACCTGTGCATTCCATCACGATATCAACATGACCCCATGGCAATTCGGCAGGATTGCGAATGGCGGTAACTTGGATAGGACCGAGGCCAACATCGAGAGTGGTTTCCGTGGTCGTCACGGGATGGGGGAAACGTCCATGAATGGTGTCATACTTCAAGAGATGCGCATTGGTTTCCACGGGACCAAGGTCATTGATTGCAACGACTTCGATGTCTTTGCGACCTGACTCGACGATTGCGCGTAAAACATTGCGACCGATACGGCCAAATCCATTGATTGCCACTTTAACTGTCATAATTGACCCCATTCATATATTTAGCGCAAAGATTAGTTAGCGCTAACATGATGATTTTCGAAAGAATGTCAATCGTAAAACGAAAGATAACGAAGGTCTCAGCGCCAGATTGCGATATAGTCGATGAGTTCGAACAGCTTCTTCAAAAGAAAGATCACATCCTCTGATCCACGAAAAATAACATCATAGAGAATTGCAGACAAAATAATTAAAAAGAGAATGAACCAAGCTTTGTGTGACATCTGCTGCTCTTGTTGTTTTCAAAACCATATCGGAAAACAAAAAAACCCGCCAGAGGGCGGGTTCATTGTTTTCTGTGACAGTTTGCTTATTGCAACAAACGGCCCATTGCTGCGGCGACATCGGCCATACGGCAGGAGAAACCCCATTCATTGTCGTACCATGCCAAAACGCGCACTGTGCGGCCACCGACAACTTTGGTTTGATCGGGGGCAAAGATAGAGGAATAATTGGTGTGGTTGAAATCAATCGACACTTTTGGTTCAGGATCATAGGAAAGAACGCTTCCCATATGTCCTGCTGCCGCTTCGCGCACGATTTCGTTGATATCCTCGACAGTCACATCTTTGCCAGCTTCAAAGGTGAGATCAACAGCTGAGACATTCGGAGTAGGGACGCGCATAGAGGTGCCGTCCAATTTGCCACTCAGTTCTGGGAGGACTTCGCCCAAGGCTTTAGCGGCGCCTGTGGATGTTGGGATCATCGCCATTGCAGCCGCGCGCGCACGGTAAAGGTCTTTGTGACGGCGGTCTAATGTTGGTTGATCGCCAGTATAGGAGTGGATCGTTGTCATGATGCCGCGTTCAATGCCGATTGCCTCATTGAGAACTTTGGCCAAGGGAGCCAAGCAATTTGTTGTACAAGACCCGTTTGAAATCATCGTGTCGCCAGAAATCAAATCGCGGTGATTGACGCCATAGACGATTGTTTTTTGCACGTTGGACGCAGGCGCAGAAATAAGAACAGATTTCGCGCCTTGGCGAATATGAACGGAGGATTTGTCACCATCGTTAAATTTGCCTGTGCATTCGAGCACAACATCACAACCTGACCAATCAAGCTCTTCTGGGTTATAGGTTGAGAACACTTTCATAGGTCCACGGCCCAAATCCATCGTGTCACCGTTCACAGCCACGTTGCCAGGGAAGCGGCCATGTACGCTGTCATAGCGCAAGAGGTGCGCATTGGTTTCAATTGGTCCTGTTGCATTAATTTTGACAACTTGAACGTCATTGCGCGCGCTTTCGGCGATATGCGCTAATGTGCTGCGTCCGATACGACCAAATCCGTTGATCCCAATTGTGACAGTCATCCTGATCTCCTGAGTATTGGTGAGCTGTGACTGTGCTATACCTGAGACGGCGCGTTCAACAAATGGGGAAAGCGAATATTTTACAATATGTTAGCGTTAAACTTTTGGCTGTGTGACTTGTTAACGCTAACGTGTGCGGTAACAGTGCTGCGTCGCAGAAATAGAAACGGCCCCGAACATGCGGGGCCGACTCACTTTGGACAATATATGTCTTACAAAAGCTCGTTGGCTTTCGCGACAACGGCGTCTGCTGTAATGCCGAATTTCTCATAGAGAACATCCGCAGGGGCAGAGGCGCCAAAGCTATCCATGCCGATAAAGCCTGCTTTGGCTTCGCGGCCACGTTCGCCCAACAACCAGCGATCCCAACCTTGACGCACACCTGCTTCGATCGCGATGCGAACTGCACCATTGATCAAAACGCGTTTGCGATAGCTTTCATCTTGCTCTGCAAAAAGTTCCATACAAGGAACGGAAACAACACGTGTTCCGATGCCTTGCGCTTGCAATGCATCACGCGCCTCAAGAGCAATCGCAACTTCGGACCCAGAGGCCATCAAGATGACTTGTTTCTTGCCTTCTGCTTCGGCCAAGACGTAAGCGCCGCGCTCTGTCATGTTTGCTGTTTTATGCTCTGTGCGCACAGTTGGCAAATTCTGACGAGACAAGGCCAAAACAGATGGCGTCTCTTTGCTTGTGAGCGCAATTTCCCAAGCCTCGGCTGTTTCCACAGTATCGGCAGGGCGGAACACATAAGTATTCGGCGTTGCGCGGCTAATTGCGAGATGTTCCACAGGTTGGTGCGTCGGTCCATCTTCGCCCAAACCGATTGAGTCATGCGTCATAACGAAAACAGTTGGCATTTTCATCAAAGCCGCCAAACGCATCGCAGGGCGTGCATAGTCGGTAAAGCACATGAATGTGCCGCCATAGGGGCGGATACCACCATGAAGCGCCATACCGTTCATCGCAGCAGCCATTCCATGTTCCCGGATGCCCCAATGAATATAGCGTCCACTGCGATTATCTGTATCAAACACCGTCATATCGCCAGATTTGGTATTGTTCGACCCCGACAAATCCGCAGATCCACCAACAGTTTCCTGCATAATCGGGTTAATGACGTTAAGCGCCATTTCGCTTGATTTCCGTGTGGCAACTTTCGGTGCTGTTTCCGCGATTTCCTTTTTGAAACGACGAATTGCGCCGCTTAGCTTTTTCGGTGCTTCAAAAGAATAGGCGCGGTGGAATTCATTTTGTTTGTTGGCGGAAACGGATGCAAAACGTTCGTTCCACTCCAAACGGTCCGCAGCACCGCGTGATCCAATGGCTTCCCATGCGGATTTGATATCAGCAGGAACCTCGAATGTATCCGCAGTCCAGCCATAGACCTCTTTGGCATCTTTGATCAGCGTCGCATCGGTCAAGGCACCGTGGCCTTTTGATGTATCCTGCGCGCTTGATCCCAACGCGATATGCGTTTCACATGCGATCATGCTTGGTTTGTTGGCTTTTTTGGCGGCTGTGATGGCGGCGTCAATTGCAACGGGATCATGTCCGTCGATTTCTTGAACATGCCAACCAGAGGCTTTGAAGCGTTGGATTTGATCGGTGCGATCTGCAAGGTCAACCGTGCCATCAATCGTGATGTTGTTGTTATCCCAGAAGATAACCAATTTGGACAATTCGTGGCGACCCGCTAAACCAATGGCTTCTTGGCTCACACCTTCCATGAGGCAGCCATCGCCAGCAATCACATAAGTATAGTGATCAACGATCTTTTTGCCAAAGCGCGCGCGTTGAATTTCTTCGGCCATCGCAAATCCAACGGCATTTGAAATACCCTGACCCAAAGGACCAGTTGTTGTTTCAATCGCATCAGAGAGGAAGTTCTCTGGGTGGCCAGCGGTTTTTGCGCCTAGCTGACGGAAGTTTTTGATCTCTTCTATTGGGAAATCTTTATAACCACAGAGATGCAAGAGGCTATAGATCAACATAGATCCATGACCTGCGGACAAGATGAAACGATCACGATCCGCCCAAGTTGGGGTGGAGGCATCGAATTTCATGTGCTTTTCAAACAAAACAGTCGCGACATCCGCCATGCCCATTGGCATACCAGAGTGACCAGAATTAGCAGCAGCAATAGCATCAAGCGTTAAGGCGCGAATTGCAGCAGCTTTTGACCAATGGTCGGGGTGGTTTTTGCGAAGCTCTTGAATATCCATAATCCGGAACATTTCCTTGTGGTTTTGACGTTAACCTGTGCATAGCAGGATGCTCTACAAGATCAAGCACAAGAACCCGCGAAAAGGGGCGCAATTTGGCGCGTCCTTGGGTAAAATAAGAAAAAAGCCACGGTTAATTGATTCGTTTAAGACATTCACGCGCGTGGCAAGAGCAGCAAAAAGGTCAAAACATGGACGACATAAGAGACTTTGAACAGCGCATAAACACCGCGCTTGATCGCATTTCCCAAGGGATCGCATCGCGCGATGGCGCGGATGAAACCTCTGATCTAGTGGAAACTTTAACATCTGAGAATGCTGCGTTGAAAGCCGAGCTTGCTGGGTTGCAAGATCAACAAGATACAACAGAATTGGTTGGAAAAATTAGGGACTTAGAAGCCGAATTGGCCGCGCAACGTGACGAAGTGCAATCGCTCTATGATCAACTCGCCCAAGCGCTTGCTCAAGAGGAGGACGTATAATGCCAGAGGTCACCGTAAAAATCGGCAATCGTGATTTTGACGTTGCGTGTCGCGAAGGCGAAGAGCATTTCCTTCATTCGGCAGCCAAAATGTTGGATATCGAAGCCTCTGTTTTAGTTGAACAAATGGGCCGTATTCCAGAGGGTCGGATGTTGTTGATGTCTGGCTTGATGTTGGCGGATAAAACCGCAGGCTATGAAGATAAAATCAAAGTAATCGAAGCCGAAAATGCGAAACTCAAAGAGGAATTGGAACAAGCGCTGGCGAATACTAAAACTGTCGAAGTTCCCGTGATCCCTCAAGATGTCAAAGATACCTTGGCCCAGATTGCTGCGCGCACTGAGGCAGTCGCCGACCAAATATAAAGAGGCCGTTGCCGATCAAATATAGAGAGGCCGTTGTCGATCAGATGTAAAAAAGGCTCCCTCGGGAGCCTTTTCTTTTATGCGTTTGCTTCGCGAATTTTGTCGGCGGCGTCTTTGTCATAGGTGACGCCGTTTTCTGCGAAGAGGGTGTCCAATTCGCCCGATAGCACCATTTCCGTGATGATATCGCATCCTCCCACGAATTCGCCTTTGACATAAAGCTGTGGAATGGTTGGCCAATCAGAATAGTCTTTGATCCCTTGGCGAATGCCTTCATCTTCGAGAACATTCACATCGGAATACTCAATCGCCATATAGTTCAAAACACCGGCAACACGGCTAGAAAAGCCACACTGAGGCATAGATTTCGTCCCCTTCATAAAGAGCACAACATCGTTGCCTTTTACGGTTTCTTCGATTTTTTGAGTCGCGTCAGTCATTGTAAAATCCTGTGTTGTCGCCGTTTACTCTGGCGCTTTTGTTGTCAGGGCTAAAGCGTGGAGTTCCCCATTGGAGCCATCCATTTTTCCCTTGAGGGCCGCATAAACCGCGCGTTGTTGTTGCACGCGATTTTTGCCACGAAAACTTTCATCGATGACTTCAGCAGCATAATGGTTTCCATCACCCGCAAGGTCAGTAATCGAAATCTTTGCGTCTGGAAAACTTGCTTTGATCAAGTCTTCTATTTCTTGGGCTTGCATTGCCATCAACGTTATCCTTTGTAGCCTTCCTTGCGAAACTAAGTCGCAATGAGGTCAAGTTCAAGGGGAGGATGTCCCAAGATGTCTGTGATCCCGTCTCATATGGGCACTATGAGAGCGACCCAACTGATTAGGTCTTACGCGAAAATCTCTTCAAAGCTGGTGCGATAGATCGCGCTTAGCTCTTCAATAGGGGCTGAACTGCCGCCAAAGGACACATCTGATCCAGTAAAGCGACCGACGGTTTCGATTTTCACACCGGCTTGACCCGCTGCAATCATCAATGCCTCCGCTTGATCAAAGTTACAGGCAACAAGATACCGCGCCTGATCTTCGCCAAACAAAGTCGGGCTGTCGCTTGCGTCCAATTGAACACCAACGCCTGCGGCCTCGGCCATTTCAAAGGCGGCGACGGCAAGACCACCATCAGAAAGGTCTGTGCAGGCTTTGATCATATCGCGATTGGCACGGATGAAATCTCCGTTGAGCTTTTCAAGTTCGAGATCCACAAATGGCGCATCGCCATCTTCGCGATTAAAGACTTCGGCCAAGAGAGCCGACTGACCAAGGTGGCCCTGCGTTTCGCCGATCAGTAGGGCAACATGTCCTTCGCGGGCTTGACCGATGATGGGCTCTTCGTCTGCGGCAATCAAACCAACGGCCCCAATGGTCGGTGTCGGCAAGATGCCTTTGCCATCGGTTTCATTGTAGAGGCTGACGTTGCCTGAAACGATTGGCATATCTAATGCTTTAACTGCTTCGCCTATGCCTTTGATTGCGAATACAAATTGCCCCATGATCTCAGGCTTTTCTGGATTGCCAAAGTTCATATTGTCCGTCGTTGCCAAGGGACGTGCACCGACCGCGGTGAGGTTGCGATAGGCTTCTGCGACAGCTTGCTTGCCACCCTCGAATGGGTTGGCTTTTACATAGCGCGGCGTCACATCGGAGGTAAAGGCAAGCTGTTTGCCCGTGTCATGAACCCGAATGATCCCAGCGCCCAAACCAGGTTGGCGCACAGTATCGGCCATAACTTGGCTGTCATATTGCTCATAGACCCATTTTTTTGATCCATAATTTGGGCTACTTATCAATGCTTTGAGGCCGTCAATTGGATCAATCTCTGGGACATCTGCCAATGGCTCGGCAGTAGGTGTTTCGACCCAAGGGCGATCATATTCAGGCGCATTTCCAGAAAGCGCCTTAAGCGGAAGGTCCGCTTTGACTTCACCGTTGTGCATGATCAAAAAGCGATCTTCTGCGATGGTTTCTCCAACGATTGCGAAATCAAGATCCCATTTGTCAAAAACCGCTTTAGCAACGGCTTCTTTTTCGGGACGCAAGACCATCAACATGCGCTCTTGAGATTCTGAGAGCATCATTTCATAGGCGGTCATGTTCACTTCGCGAGTGGGGACTTTTTCCAGATCAAGGCGTACACCGAGATCACCCTTGTCACCCATTTCAACGGCGGAGCATGTCAAACCAGCCGCGCCCATATCTTGGATCGAAATAACGGCACCGGTTTCCATCAACTCAAGTGTTGCTTCCATCAGGCGCTTTTCGGTATAGGGATCACCGACTTGAACGGTTGGGCGTTTTTCCTCGATCGTGTCGTCAAATTCAGCGGATGCCATAGTTGCACCGCCAACGCCATCCCGACCAGTTTTTGCACCAAGGTACACAACAGGCATTCCGACACCCGATGCGGCCGAGTAGAAAATCTTGTCCGTATCCGCGAGACCTGCGGCAAAAGCATTGACCAAACAGTTCCCATTATACGCAGGGTGAAAGCGGACTTCGCCGCCAACTGTTGGAACACCAAAGCAATTTCCGTATCCGCCGACACCTTCGACAACACCATGAACTAGCTGTTTTGTTTTGTGATGCTTAGGTTCACCAAAGGACAAAGAATTCATCGCCGCAATAGGGCGTGCGCCCATCGTAAAGACGTCGCGCAAAATGCCACCAACCCCAGTTGCCGCCCCTTGATAGGGCTCGATATAGGAGGGATGGTTGTGGCTTTCCATTTTGAAAACAACCGCTTGACCGTCGCCAATGTCAACAATCCCCGCATTTTCACCAGGTCCACAAATCACCTGTGGTCCTTCGGTTGGAAGCGTGCGCAGCCATTTTTTTGAGGATTTATAAGAGCAATGCTCATTCCACATTGCGGAAAAAATACCAAGTTCGGTAAAAGTCGGTTCGCGTCCGATGATATCCAAGATGAGTTGGTATTCATCGTCCTTTAGCCCATGAGATGCGATCAAGTCTGGCGTGATGTGAGGTTCGGTCATTAACAGCCCCTTAGTTAACTTGTCGCTCTCATATTGTAAGTCGCCGCAAAGGGCAACTGTGATTGGCCGCGCAGAGGCATACTGTTTCAGAATGCGATGAAAAATCATGTTTTGTCGCATTTTGACTTTCGAAATGAAGAGGGGCTGTCATAGTGGCGGGTAAAACTTGGAGGTTTCATGATAAAAAATCCGTTTCGCGCCACGCGCCAAGCCATAACAGGGGACAGCATTCCGTTTCCAAGTGTGAATGCTGAGGCGCCCCTCGGGTTACTGTCGCGGTGTCCTGACTATCAAGTTACGCCAATGGAGCGGATAACGTTTGAGGGCAGCGCGGCTGAGTATTTTATCAAAGATGAAAGAACACGGATGGGATTGGGCAGCTTTAAGGCGCTTGGCGCGGCTTATGTCATTGCGCATGAAGCACAGTCGAGGGATGTATCTGCAACAACCTTTGTCACAGCCAGTGCGGGCAACCATGGCCTATCCGTTGCCGCCGGTGCCAAGGTATTTGGGGCGCGTGCGGTTGTGTATTTATCCAATACCGTTCCCGAAGGATTTGCCCAGCGCCTCAGAGATTTGGGGGCTGACGTGCGGCGTGCAGGGGACGATTATGAGCAAAGCATGCAAGCGGCGCTTGATGCTGCGGAAGAGAATGGGTGGTATTTGTTATCCGATAGCTCTTGGGAGGGGTACACCGAGCCACCACATCGTTTGATGGAAGGCTATACGGTCTTAGCCGCAGAGTGCGTGGATCAGATGACACAGCCACCCACACATATCTTTTTGCAGGCAGGTGTCGGCGGGTTAGCGGCGGCTTCTGCGGCGTATTTTCGTGAAAAATGGGGGCAGGGCGTTCAGATCATCGTGGTCGAGCCTGACGCGGCGCCTGCGCTCTATGCCTCCATTGATGAGGGCTCGTTTGTTTCAACCAAGGGCCCTGTGTCAAATATGGGGCGATTGGATTGCAAAGAGGCCTCTCTTATCGCTCTCAAGGGATTGGCGCGAGATGCGGATAGCTTTGTGTTGATCTCGGATCAAGACGCACAAGACGGTGTTCATCGGCTCGACGAGCTCGGCCTGTCCACGTCGGAATCAGGTGGAGCTGGATTGACTGCGGCTTTGTTAGACGTCATTCCTTTGGGGCCAAAGGATCGTGTCTTGTGTGTTCTCAGTGAGGGTGCGTAATGCAGCGCGGATTTGAGACCTCGGAATACCAAACCCGATTGGCGAAAGCGCAGTCTATGATGCGTGAGCATAATCTTGGCGCGCTTTTATTAACAACCGAACCAGATGTGCGTTATTTCACTGGGTTTCTTACCCGATTTTGGGAAAGCCCGTCGCGTCCTTGGTTTTTGATCGTTCCACAAGACGGCGATCCGATTTCTGTTATTCCGACCATTGGTGCGGCCTTGATGGGGAAGACTTGGATCACCGATATTCGCACATGGAGCGCGCCTAATTTGGTTGATGATGGTGTGAGCCTGTTGGCCTGTACGCTCAATGAGGTTGTAGGCCGTGGTCATGTTGGTCTCCCGATGGGGCATGAGAGCCATCTTCGTATGCCTCTGGCGGATTATGATCGTGTGCGCCAGCTCTGTCCCGATATAACATTTTCAGAAGATCAAGACATACTTCGCGCGCTGCGCATGGTGAAATCTGAGGCGGAAATAGCCAAAATCAAAGCGGCCTGTGATGTTGCTGCGCGCGCCTTTGACCGTGTGCCAGAGATTGCCTATGAAGGCGCAGCCTTGGATCAAGTGTTTCGCGATTTTCAACGGCTTTGCCTTGAGGAGGGCGCCGATTGGGTTCCTTATCTTGCTGGTGGGGCTGGCCCGTTTGGATATGACGATGTGATTTCCCCTGCAAGAGCGGAGCCTTTGAAGCAGGGGGATGTTTTGATGTTGGATACAGGGCTTGTTGTGGATGGGTATTTTTGTGACTTTGATCGGAATTTTTCCGTCGATGCTCCTAAACCGCAGATATCTAAAGCCTATGATATGGTGCTTGAGGCTGTGGAGGCTGGCAAAGCAGCAGCAAGGCCCGGTAATCTTGCCTCAGATGTTTTTGCCGCAATGGATGCGATTGTCACGGGTGGTCAGGGAACAGGAGATGCCGGTCGTCTTGGTCATGGGGTGGGAATGCAGCTCACGGAGTGGCCGTCATTTATCGCAGGTGACACGACGCCGTTGCAAGAGGGAATGGTCATCACATTGGAACCAGGTGTCACGGTGTCAGACGGATGCATATTGGTGCATGAAGATAACTTTGTAATTCGACAGGACGGAATAGAACAATTGTCCCCAATCGCACCCAAAGACATGGTGGTAATCTAATGACACAAACCTTTGACTACAAACTTGGATCATCAGTCGGGCATCAGGTCAATTTGGGGCTGGTTGTGTTACAATCTGATGAAACGCTGGAGCATGATCTACGGCGCATGCTACCCAGCGACGGCGTTGGCTTTTATACAACCCGTGTGCCCAGCGCACCAACCGTGACCAAAGAGACATTGGCACAAATGGAAGCAGAACTGCCCGCATCAGTGGGACTTTTGCCGCCCTCTGTGGATTTTGATGCGGTGGCCTATGGATGTACCTCTGGAACAGCTGTCATTGGCGCGGACCGCATTCATGACCTTGTGTCTTCGGCTTGTGGGGCGGCACAAGTGACGGACCCGATGACCGCATTGATTGCCGCGGCACGTCATTTAGACGTGAAAAAGATTGCGTTTCTGTCCCCCTATGTGGCGGAGGTATCGCGCACTTTGAGAGGGGCTATAGAACTGAAAGGGCTTGAGATTGTATCCTTTGGCAGCTTTGACGAAAGCTCAGAAGCCGCCGTTGCGCGGATTGATAAGGCATCCCTTTTATCAGCGGCGATTGAGATGCTGGACGCGTGTAAGGATGCTGAGGCCATATTTCTGTCCTGCACAAATTTGCAAACTTTAGACGTCATTGCGGAAATAGAAAATAAAACTGGAAAAATATGCTTGTCGTCGAACCTGGTTTTGGGATGGCATCTGATGCAGTTGGCTGGGATGCCTCTACCCACAAATGATTTGGGTCATTTGTTTGACGATACTTAGCGTTTTGGCAAAAAAAAGGGCCGAGCCAAAGCTCGGCCTTAGTCCAACAGGGAGGTATGAAAGCGGATAAATCAACGCCCTCATGAGGCCATATTTAGTAATGTCGATTTCGCCTTTCAAGGAAAATCATGTCGCACCCCCCGCAAAGCCGATATGACAAAAATGCATAGCTTGGTAAGTTTATGTTTTAAATGGATTTTCCATATTTTTTGCGGTGTTCAATGATCTCATCTTGGACGAACTCTTTGAAGGCTTCAATGCGTTTTGATTGGCGTAGCTCTTCGGGATAAGCCAAATAGACGGGCACCTCGACAGATTCTATGTCATCCAAGACACGAACAACGCCCTCAAAGTCCCGTGTCACATAATCAGGAAGGATACCAATTCCTAAGTTATGGATAACGGCTTGCAGAACACCAAAATAATTGTTCACAGTTAACATGGATGGTAGATCGAGTGTCATGAGACGCTGAACCAAGTTCAATCCCGCGCCGACCTGAGCGGAGCGTGGGTTTTGGCAAATCAATCGGTGATCGCGCATATCTTCGATGGTTTTTGGCTCTCCATGTTCGGCGAGATAAGAGGGCGATGCATAGAGGCGCATGTGAACGCTCATCAAACGCTTGCGGATCAAATCGGCCTGAGAGGGTTCTTTCATACGAATGGCGACATCAGCCTCGCGCATTGGAAGGTCCAAAACACGTTCTTCGAGCATGAGGTCAATCTTTAGATCAGGGTATTTTTCATAAAGCTTGGGTAAACGGGGCGCCAACCAAAGGGACCCAAAGCCAATTGTTGTTGTGACACGAAGCTCGCCAAACACCTCTTCTTCACTGTCTTTGATGCGCGCTTCGGCCGCTTCTAAACGTTTGATCATCGAGCTGGTCGCATCAAACAACAACTCGCCTTGCTCGGTGAGGATCAAGCCCCGCGCATGACGGTGAAACAAGGTCGTGTTCAAGCTTTCTTCAAGCGCGCGGACCTGACGGCTGACTGCGGATTGAGACAGACGGAGCGTGTCACCTGCATGTGTGAGGCTGCCTGCATCTGCAACTGCATGAAATATGCGAAGTTTGTCCCAATCCATAAACTCATTATCCTTTTAGCGCTAACGTGGCATGATTCTGTGATTTTGTTAAGCGGCATATATGACACGACGTTAAATCATAAAACATCTGGTCGAGGGGGAATTTATGACCTAGCTTATAATTGTTGGACACGAGGAGTGGCATCATGGGCGTTGATCAGTTTTCATTGGCAGACAAGTTTGATCTCGAGAAGCGTAGTGTTCTTTTAAACGGCACTCAGGCTTTGGTACGCTTAATGATTGCCCAAAAAGAACGTGATCGGGCCGCTGGGATCAACACGGCAGGATATGTCACTGGCTATCGTGGATCGCCCCTTGGGGCCGTTGATTTTCAAATGCAGCGCGCGGCGCGTGAATTGTCAGCCTCCGATATCACATTCCAAGAAGGCCTGAACGAAGATTTGGCGGCGACAGCGATTTGGGGATCGCAACAAGCTGAGCTGCGTGGGCAAGGGAAATTTGATGGTGTCTTTGGGCTTTGGTACGGCAAAGGACCCGGCGTTGATCGCAGTGGCGATGTCATGCGTCATGCCAACATGGCCGGAAGCAGCGCGCAAGGTGGTGTCATTATGGCGATGGGCGATGATCACACAGGTGAAAGCTCAACAGTGTTGCATCAATCAGATTGGGCGATGGTCGATGCCTCTATGCCCGTTCTGAGCCCTGCGGGTGTCCAAGAAATTTTGGACTTTGGTCACTATGGCTTTGCCCTGTCTCGCTTTAGTGGGCTTTGGGCCGGATTAAAGGTCATGAAAGACACAATTGAGGTGACCTCAGTTGTGGATGGAGACCCGCATCGGATGTCATTCAAGACCCCCGATTTTCCGATGCCAGAGGGCGGATTGAACATTCGCCTTGTCGATACCCCAACAGAACAAGAAGCGCGCTTGGTGCGCTACAAAAAATCCGCCGCCGAAGCTTTCGCGCGCGCCAATCGCATTGACAAACGTGTTTGGGGCAAAGCGGGGGCCAAAATCGGATTTGTGGCCGCAGGTAAAAATTGGCTCGATTTGGTGCATGCCTTGTCTTTGTTGAACATCGACGAGGCTGAGGCAGAGAGACTAGGGATCACGACTTATAAGGTGGCTCAAACATGGCCCTTGGATCGTCAAAGCTTTGTTGAATGGGCTGAAGGTCTGGATTTGATCGTGATCGTCGAGGAAAAGCGCAAGCTCATCGAAGGTCAGGCAAAGGACGCAATTTTCGACAATCGCCAAGGGCGGCGCATTTATGGCGCACAAAAGGGGTCCGAAGGTGTTGTTTTGTTCCCTGACGAAGGCGCGCTTGATCCTGTTATGATCGCCGAACATTTGGGCAAAATTCTCGTGGAGGAGGGCTGTCAATCTGATGCTCTTTTGGGTGGGCTTGCTTCTGTCGATAATGCCCGTCGTGCAGATAATGCCACGGATGTTGCCGCACGCATTCCCTATTTCTGTGCAGGCTGTCCGCATAACAGTTCGACCAAAGTGCCCGAAGGAAGCCGTGCCTATGCAGGAATTGGCTGCCATTTCATGGTGCAATGGATGGATCGGTCTACCCTTGGGTTTACGCATATGGGCGGCGAGGGTGCCAATTGGATGGGTGAAGCACCGTTTTCCAAAACAGAGCATGTGTTTCAAAACATCGGCGATGGAACCTATAACCACTCGGGCATTCAGGCCATCCGTGCCGCTGTCGCAGCGGGCACAAATATCACCTATAAAATCCTCTTTAACGATGCGGTCGCTATGACTGGTGGCCAAGGACATGATGGCGGCCTAAGTGCGCCGCAAATTGCGCGTGAATTGCTGGCGATGGGCATTTCTGATGTCGCTTTGGTTTATGATGACAAAGAGGCGATTGATTTTGATCAATTCCCCAAAGACATCACCATGAACGGGCGCGATGATATTCTAAGCGTCCAAGATCGCTTAGCCAAGGTCAAAGGCGTCTCAGCCCTCTTATATGTGCAAACCTGCGCGGCGGAAAAACGGCGACGTCGCAAACGGGGAACATTCCCTGATCCAGATCAACGGATTTTCATCAATACAGACATCTGCGAAGGCTGTGGGGATTGTGGCGTGCAATCCAACTGTGTTGCCCTCACACCGGTTGAAACAGAATTTGGACGCAAACGCGCCGTGGATCAATCGGCTTGCAACAAAGATTTCAGCTGTCTCAAAGGGTTCTGTCCCTCGTTTGTCACGCTCAAAGGAGCCAAAGTTAAAAAAGCTGCGACCGTTGATTTTGACCTTCCTGATTTGCCGACACCAGAGTTACCATCAATCAAAGGCACCTTTAATGTTGTTGTCACAGGGATCGGTGGGACAGGGGTTGTGACCATTGGCGCGCTCTTGGCTCAGGCAGCGCATATTGATGGCAAAGGGGCTGGCATGATGGAAATGGCAGGGCTGGCGCAAAAGGGCGGCGCTGTCATGATCCATTGTCGTCTTGCCAACCAGCCCGAAGACATCAGCGCAATCCGTGTCGCAACGGGGGAATGTGATGCATTGATTGGCGGGGATTTGGTTGTCTCAGCGGGGGCCAAAACGCTTGGCTTGACGACACGCGGCCGTACCAAAGCCGTTGTGAATAGCCATGAGATCGTAACCGGTGATTTCACGCGCGATGCAAATTTCAAGCTCCCGTCCCAGGAATTATCGCTTTCGCTTGAGGCACGGCTCAAAGAGGACGCAGCCTTGTTTGATGCCTCTGAATTGGCGCGCGTCTTGTTGGGGGATTCAATTTTCTCAAATATGATGGTCTTTGGGGCCGCTTGGCAAAACGGCATGATTCCATTGAGTTATGAGGCTATATTAAGGTCAATTGAGCTCAATGGGGCCGCCGTAGAGCGCAATAAAAAGGCGTTTGATTTCGGGCGTTGGGCGATTTTGCACCCTGATCAAGCCGCATCAATGATCACATCTGATGTCGTGTCATTGCCCAAACGCATCGAGGATAAGATTGCAGAGCGTATGGATCATTTGCGCCTTTATCAAAACGAAAACTTGGCTCAAAAATACAAAGCCATGGTCGATAAAATCGCTGACCCCGATGTGAAAGCGGCTGTGGCTGAAGGATATCATAAGCTCCTGAGCTACAAAGACGAATATGAAGTGGCCCGCCTGCATTTGGACACCATGACCAAAGCCAAAGACGCCTTTGATAATATATCAGATATCAAACTTCACCTTGCTCCGCCTTTGATGTCAAAAACGGGTCCAGATGGGCGCCCATTGAAACGCGAATTTGGGGCATGGATGCTCAAGGCCTTTGGGATTCTCGCTAAATTCAAAGGTCTGCGGGGCACCGTGTTGGATCCATTTGGGTATACGTCAGAGCGGAAAATGGAACGCGCTCTTATTCAACAATATGAACAAGACTTAGAGGCCGTGCTCCCGCAGTTGAATAATGACACCAAAGATGCGATAGTTTCACTGGCTCGACTTCCACTCGATATTAGAGGGTTTGGGCCTGTCAAATTGGCAAATGCTCAAGCGGCAGAGGTTCGTCGTGCCGCATTGCTCAGCGCGATCCAAGCGGGAAACAGCGCGAGCAAGACAGCAGCTGAATAGCACGTAAATGTACTGGCTATTCGCTTTTCGATAGAGTAAATAGCCTGCAATTAAAACGAGGCCGCTATGACCAGTCAAAGAGAAATCGCTCGCGATATCAGCTATGCCCATTCCGCACGCACCAAAGGCGGAAAGGCTGTCATTAAACTTTTGGAAAATACCACGGGACGTTTACGCCTTATTCGTCGAGCCAAGGGGTATGAACATGAGGTGGCTCAGGGTGAAGATTTCTGGAACGTCATGGTGCAACGCTATGGGCTTAGCTTGGATGTGGTGCGTGGTGATTTGGCCAATATCCCAAAAGAAGGTCCGGTTATCCTCATAGCCAATCACCCGTATGGCATTTTGGATGGCCTGATGTTGGGGCATATCTTGTCAACAACTCGGGGCGATTTCAGAATACTTGCCCATAAAATTTTCCGCAAAGCTGAAGATTTAAATCGAATTATTTTGCCGATCTCGTTTGATGAGGATAAAGAAGCCGTCAAATTAAACCTGCAAACCCGTAAAGTGGCCTTGGATTACTTGAACGCAGGCGGGGCGATTGGTGTCTTTCCGGGGGGAACAGTCTCCACATCGGCCACGCCGTTTTCACGTCCGATGGACCCAGGCTGGCGCAATTTCACCGCGCGTATGATTGCGAAATCAAATGCCACTGTTGTTCCAATCTATTTCGAAGGTCACACAAGTCGGATGTTCCAGCTCGCCTCACATCTGCATTACACATTGCGGATGGGGCTGTTGATCAAAGAATTCAAAAAATGCGTTGATCGTCCTGTGCAAGTCTCAATCGGAAAACCTATTCCGCGTGAAGAAATTGATAAACGGGCAAAGGACGCGACTGGTTTGATGGACTTTTTGCGCCGCTCCACCTATGAGCTATCGACAACACCGCTTGAGTCCTATGACTATGGGTTTGAGTTTGAGAATTTGTATAAGTCTTAGAAAAAGGCGTCTTTGCTATGGCCGTTGGCATTTTTGATTCTGGATTGGGCGGCTTGACCGTTTGGAATGCTGTTGCCAAGCAAATTCCAGATCAACCTCTTGTTTACCTAGGCGATAGTGCGCATGCCCCTTATGGGGTTCGTGACGCGGATGATGTGTATGAGCTAACGACTAAAGCTGTGGAGCGTCTCTGGGACGAGGGGTGTGATTTGGTGATATTGGCCTGTAACACAGCCTCTGCTGCGGCTCTTAGGCGAATGCAAGAGAGCTGGTTGCCATCGGACAAACGTGTGCTTGGTGTCTTTGTCCCCTTGATTGAGGCGCTGACAGAACGGCAATGGGGGGATAATTCGCCCCCGCGTGAAGTCGCGGTAAAACATGTTGCGCTCTTTGCGACGCCTGCCACTGTGTCTAGCCGTGCCTTTCAGCGTGAATTGGCCTTTCGCGCCGTTGGTGTTGATGTCGAAGCGCAAAGCTGTGGTGGCATCGTTGATGCGATTGAAGATGGTGACATGATTTTGGCCGAAGCTTTGGTGCGTAGCCATGTTGACGCCCTCAAACGTAAAATGCCAACACCTGAGGCAGCGATTTTGGGGTGTACGCATTACCCGCTCATGCAAGATATCTTTCAGGATGCCTTGGGCGAGAACGTCCGCGTCTTTTCCCAAGCCAACTTGGTCGCCGCAAGCTTAGAAGATTACCTTAACCGTCATCCAAATATGCGTGGATCGGGGACAGAGGCGAAATTCTTTACAACAGGTGATCCGAAAAAAGTGTCGTCGCGCGCAACTCAGTTCTTGCGACAAGACATCCAATTCGAATCCGCCTAAGATCTCAGACCATCAGGAGGGCAAGATGCCTCATCAAATCGCAATTATTGGTGCGTCCGGTTACACTGGCGCTGAGCTCATTCGTTTGATCGCTTTGCACCCGAATATGGAGCTTGCAGCTTTGGTTGCCAATTCCAAAGCGGGTCAATCTATGGCGCGTGTTTTTCCACATCTGCGCCATTTGGATTTGCCTGAATTGATCACTTTGGATAAAGTTGATTTTTCTAAGATTGATCTGTGTTTTTGCGCGCTACCGCATAAAACCTCGCAAGAGGTTATTCGTGACTTGCCACCATCTCTTAAGGTCGTTGACCTCAGCGCGGATTTCCGTCTGCGTGATCCAGAGGCCTATGAAACATGGTACGGCAATCCCCACGCGGCCTTGGAACGTCAAAGCGAGGCCGTCTATGGGTTGACGGAATTCTATCGTGAGGACATTCGTAACGCGACTTTGGTTGCGGGAACTGGATGTAATGCGGCGACAGGTCAATATATCTTGCGTCCATTGGTGTCCTCCAAAGTCATCGATTTGTCCGATATCATTTTGGATTTGAAATGCGCGGTGTCCGGCGCGGGTCGCAGCTTGAAAGAAAACTTGCTGCATGCAGAATTGTCTGAAGGGTATAATGCCTATGCCGTTGGCGGTACGCATCGCCACCTTGGTGAGTTTGATCAAGAGTTCTCAAAGCTTGCGGGCGAAGAGGTGCGTGTTCAATTTACGCCGCATTTGATCCCAGCCAATCGCGGTATTCTAGCGACAAGTTACGTCAAAGGACATGCAGACGTCATCTATGACACCCTCTGTTCGACCTACAAGGATGAGACATTTATCGAAATGCTCCCCTTTGGTGAAACCCCGAGCACACATCATGTGCGTGGCTCAAATTTCTGTCATATCGGTGTTGTCGGTGATCGCATCGAGGAACGCACCATTGTCGTGGCTGCTTTGGATAACTTGACAAAGGGTAGCAGCGGTCAAGCATTGCAAAATGCGAATTTGATGTTAGGTGAGAAAGAAACGGAAGGGCTTATGGTCGTTCCTTGTTTTCCGTAGTCGCTGAGGAGTGTCATGAAAAGCCTTAAGAAACGCCGTCGAATTCAGATTATCGTCCTTGCCTTTGTGGCCCTTGCGGTGTCCACAGCCCTGATTGGTTATGCGATGCGCGACGGGATCAACTTCTTTAAATCACCGAGCGAAGTCATCGCGGATACTCCGTCCCCGAATGAGGTGTTCCGCATTGGGGGGCTGGTCGAAGATGGATCCCTTGTACGCGGTGAAGGTGAAACAATTACCTTTAATGTCACAGACGGTGGCGCAACGGTTCCTGTCACATATACGGGCGTGTTGCCTGATTTGTTTAGCGAAAATCAGGGAATGGTTGGCACAGGTAGCTACATTAACGGAACCTTCCAAGCCACTGAGATATTGGCTAAACATGACGAAACCTATATGCCAAAAGAAGTCACTGACGCGCTCAAAGAGCAGGGCGTCTATCAAGCGCCTGACGGTTAAGACAGTCCGCGCGCCTAAAGCATTCTTAACGAATTAAGAGAACCCTTTGATACGAAATCAGAGGGTTTTTTTATGCAAAACGTAAAGGATATGGCACTTGAGATTGTGTCAAAAGAAGGTGGGTACGTAAACGATCCTGATGATCCGGGGGGACCGACGAACTTTGGCGTCACTCTGCAAACACTCAAAGAGATCGGTCATCAGGGACGCTTTGGCGCAGCTATTGGTCTGCGGGATCTAAAATCGCTCACCAAAAGCGATGCGGCTGAGATTTTCTGTAAATACTACTTTTACAAACCGCGTATCCATCTTTTACCTCCATCCATTCATGATGTTGTTTTTGACATGTCGGTGAATTCAGGATCGCGCTCCATCAAATTGCTCCAGCAAAGCGCAAATTTGGCGGGTGAGGTTCTGGTGGTCGATGGTCAAATCGGCCCCAAAACCCAAGAGCATGTGAATGTGTTGATCACAGACCAAGCCTATCTGATGCGCGACATTTATAGCATTGAAAGGCGGGAGTTTTATTTTCGTCTAGCGGATAAACGGGTCAGTTTACGAAAATTTGCAAGGTCCAAATCTGGCAGCAAAGGTGGGTGGATCAAACGCGCAGAAGCCTTCTTGAACAGCCGATTTCACATGACACAAGCAGAATTTGAAGAAAGGACAGCTCTATGGGATTGATGCAAATGTTGGCTGGGTTGATCACTGGGGGCCACGTCACGCGCGGAATAGAAGTTTTTCGCGAAAATAGCGAAGCGCGGGCCATTCGCGACCAACGTCATAGAGAACAGGCTTTGGCTCAGTTTTCCCACGAATTTCAAGGCACCAGATCAAGCCGCTTTGATCGATTTATCGACGGTTTAAATCGATTGCCGCGCCCGACAATGGCTCTTGGGGTTATCGGGCTTTTTGTATCGGCGATGATAGATCCCCAGTGGTTTGCTCTTAGAATGCAAGGAATTGCCTTGGTTCCAGATCCCCTCTGGTGGTTGCTCGGAGCGATTGTCACCTTCTATTTTGGCGCGCGCTATCAGGTGAAATCCTCTCAGATAAAAGGGGACGTGAAACGTCTTAGGGCTGAGGCTCAAGACATTGCGTCCTACTCACAAAAAGTTGAAGCCAAGCCAGTGTTTGAAACCACGCGAAAAACGCCAAAACATCACGAAAATGCGGCCTTTCTGGAGTGGGCTCAAAAGAATTAGCCAGACGCGACAAAATAGTCGCGTTTTTTCATGGTCATAGGCGAATGCGCAGCCTATATTCGCGAGTATGATAGTAGAACTCGGACACTTCGCCCTTTTGTTGGCTTTTTTCGTGGCTTGTTTACAGGCCGTAATCCCACTTTATGGAGCTCATACGAACAAGTATAATTTGATGGCCTTGGCGCTGCCAACGGCGACCATTCATTTTATATTGCTCGGCATTGCTTTTGCTGCGCTAACATATGCGTTCGTGACATCCGATTTTTCGCTTAGATTGGTTGTGCTCAACTCGCATTCCCTCAAGCCGATGATTTACAAGATTTCTGGTGTCTGGGGGAACCATGAAGGGTCCATGTTGCTCTGGGTTTTGATCCTCGCGCTCTTTGGCGCGTCTGCTGCGTGGTTTGGGAATAACCTTCCGATGTCGCTCAAGGCGCGCGTTATTGCGGTGCAGGGTGCCATTGGCGTTGCGTTTCTTGCCTTTATTATCTTTACCTCGAACCCATTCTTGCGCCTGCAAGTTCCGCCCTTTGATGGGCAAGATCTTAATCCATTATTGCAAGACCCTGGCTTGGCGTTTCATCCACCGTTCTTGTACCTCGGCTATGTTGGTCTCAGCATGGCGTTTTCCTTTGCAGTGGCGGCCTTGATTGAAGGGCGCATTGATGCGGCTTGGGCACGTTGGGTGCGGCCTTGGACCTTGGCGGCTTGGGTCTTTTTGACCATCGGGATCGCATTGGGGTCATGGTGGGCGTACTACGAATTGGGTTGGGGTGGTTTCTGGTTCTGGGATCCTGTTGAAAACGCCTCCTTTATGCCATGGCTTTTTGCCGCTGCCTTGTTGCATTCCGCGATTGTTGTGGAAAAACGCGAGAGTTTAAAAAGCTGGACCATTCTATTGGCGATCATGGCCTTTGGGTTTTCATTAATGGGAACATTTATCGTCCGTTCTGGTCTTTTGACCTCGGTACATGCCTTTGCCAATGATCCCGAACGCGGTGTCTTCATCTTGATGATCATGGCATTCTTTGTCGGTGGCGCGTTGACGTTGTTTGCATTTCGGGCCTCTGAGCTTGAGGCAAAAGGCGTCTTTTCTGTTGTGAGCCGTGAAAGCGGGTTGGTGTTGAACAACATCTTTTTGGCCGTGTCGTCGCTTGTGGTCTTTGTGGGAACCATGTGGCCCTTGTTTGCTGAGATGTTCTTTGATCGCAAACTTAGCGTCGGGGCGCCGTTCTTTAATGCCGCATTTACGCCGTTTATGATTGCGCTTGGGGCCTTTTTGCCTATTGGTGCCATGCTCCCGTGGAAACGCGGCAAGCTGGGACAGACATTTACCAAACTCATTCCTGCGTTTGTGTTGTCTGTGGCGCTTTCTGGTTTGATTTGGGCGATACAAACTGGATATAGCCTCCAAGGACCCATTGGGCTGTTCCTTGGCTCTTGGTTGGTCTTTGGCTCGATTACCGAGATATTCACCCGTCTCGGGAAAACACGCAACGTGACACGTCTGTTCCGCCTCCCTCGCGCAGATTGGGGCAAGTTCCTAGCGCATTCCGGACTTGGGATTACCATGTTTGCCATTGCGGGCCTTATGGCGTGGGAACAAGAAGACATCCGCACCGTCCAAATCGGAGAAAGCTGGAGCGTTGGCAAATATGACTTTACGCTCGATGATGTTTCCGAAGTTGAGGGGCCGAATTATCTTAGCACAATGGCGACAGTGACCTTTGACGAAGCGGGGACAACAGTCGGGACAATCTATCCTGAGAAACGCTTTTATCCTGTGGCGCAAATGCCAACGACAGAAGCGGCGATTGATTACAGCCTCTTGCGCGATGTCTACGTCGTTATCGGTGATCCGCAAAATGACGGTGGATGGGCGGTTCGCACCTATATCAAACCGCTGGCGAATTGGATTTGGCTCGGCTGCATGATCATGTCATTCGGTGGATTTGTGAGCCTCACAGATCGTCGCTTTAGAATCGCAGCAGGTGCCAAAAAACAGACAACACCTGCAGGGCAGCCTGCGGAATGAAGTATGTCATCCTTTGTCTAACCTTACTGTTTCCGACCTTTGCCTTTGGCATCGAGCCTAGCGAAATTCTAGATGATCCAGTGTTGGAACAACGGGCCCGCGAGATTTCCAAAGATATCCGGTGCCTTGTTTGCAAGAGCGAAAACATTGATGAAAGCAATGCCTCCCTTGCCAAGGATTTGCGTCTCATTGTGCGGGAACGCTTGGTTCAGGGCGATACCAACGAAGAGGTTAAAACATTCATCGTTGATCGCTACGGTGAATTTGCCTTGCTCAATCCAACGACAGGTGGCGCGAATGCGATCCTGTGGTGGTCAGGCCCGATGATGATGCTCTTGGCCTTGGTGCTTGGGGTGTTTTATGTCAGGTCTCGATCTCGCCAGCCTGTGCAAGCACAAGATGGCCTAAGCGATGAAGAACAAAAGCGCTTGGATGAATTGTTGAAAGACTGACGCAAGGTTTGCATTGCACTTCTCTGTGAGGCTTTGCACGATGTGACCAACAGTATGAGGGCACTATGGATTATCAAACAATAGACGTTTCGCTGAAAGACAATATTGGCACTGTGTTTCTAAACCGACCAGATGTCATGAATGCATTGAATTCACAAATGCGCGCAGAAATCACGCAAGCGGTCAAAGACTTGGGTAAAAAAGCCCGTGTTGTTGTGATCTCTGGTCATGGCAAAGCGTTTTGTTCTGGTCAGGATCTTGGGGATAATTCCGCAATTACTGAGCTTGATATGGAGCGCACGCTGCGTGATGAATATGAGCCGATGCTCTATGCCATCATGAATTGTCCTGTTCCAACGATCACGGCCCTGAATGGACCCGCTGCAGGAGCCGGCGCGAACCTCGCACTTGCCGCAGATGTAGTGATCGCCACCAAGAGCGCCTATCTCTTGCAAGCTTTTACGCGCATTGGTCTGATCCCTGATGCAGGTGGCACCTATATCATGCCACGTACGATGGGTATGGCCAAGGCCATCGGCGCGTCGCTTTTCGCTGAAAAGATTTCAGCAGAGCAGGCGGATCAATGGGGCCTCATTTGGGAAGCTGTTGAAGACGACGTCTTTGAGGAAACATGGATCGCCAGAGCGCGTCACCTCGCAACGGGGCCGTCAGTGGCCTATGCTCATGTCAAAGAAGCGATGCGGGCCTCAATGCATAACACGTTAGAAGATCAGCTTTCGCTCGAAGCTCAGCTGCAATCGCAATGCGGCAAGACACGCGATTTCCAAGAAGGCGTTATGGCCTTTCTTCAGAAACGTCCTGCGGATTTTGAAGGGCGTTAAGCAAAAAAATGGCCCCAATTTGGAGCCACCTAGAATAGGAAAAGCGGCATTTCTGCCGCTTTTTTATTACCGTTTTTCGATATCGACGTAGTCGCGTTCGGTTTCGCCAAGGTACAATTGGCGAGGACGGCCGATTTTCATTTGAGGATCGCCGATCATTTCTTTCCACTGAGAAATCCAGCCAACTGTGCGAGACAGAGCAAAGATTGGTGTGAACATTGATGTTGGGAAACCCATCGCTTCTAGAATGATACCAGAATAGAAATCCACATTCGGGAAGAGTTTCTTTTCAATGAAATACGGATCGTTCAGCGCAACTTGTTCCAGCTCTTTTGCAACTTGCAAGAGGGGGTTGTCTTCGACACCAAGCAATTCCAGAACTTCATCCGCAGACTCTTTTAGAACCTTGGCACGGGGGTCAGTGTTTTTGTAAACACGGTGACCAAAGCCCATCAAGCGGAAGGGATCATCTTTATCCTTAGCACGTGCGATAAACTCAGGGATCCGATCAACCGTTCCAATTTCACGCAGCATTTCCAAGCAGGCTTGGTTTGCGCCACCATGAGCAGGGCCCCAGAGGCACGCAATACCAGCCGCAATACAGGCAAATGGGTTCGCACCAGAGGAAGAGGCCAAGCGAACTGTCGACGTTGACGCGTTTTGCTCGTGATCTGCGTGAAGCACAAAGATGCGATCCATGGCGCGTGCCAGAATTGGATTCACGTTATATTCTTCTGCTGGAACAGAGAAACACATGTTCAAGAAGTTTGATGCGTAATCCAAATCATTGCGTGGATAAACAAAGGGTTGCCCGATTGAATATTTATACGCCATCGCCGCGATTGTTGGCAATTTGGCGATCAATCGAATGGCCGCCACTTCGCGTTGCCAATCATCGCTCACATCAGTTGAATCGTGATAGAAGGCAGACATTGCGCCCACAACACCAACCATAGTTGCCATGGGGTGTGCATCGCGACGGAACCCACGGAAGAAATAATGCATCTGTTCATGCACCATTGTGTGACGGGTTACACGCGTTTCGAAATCTTCGAGCTGAGTCGCATTGGGGAGGTCACCGTAAAGCAGGAGATAAGCAACCTCTAGGAAATGGGATTGACCAGCAAGTTGATCGATTGGGTATCCACGGTGCAAAAGTTCCCCTTTACCGCCATCGATAAATGTAATCGTGCTGTCGCAGCTTGCCGTCGATGTGAAGCCTGGATCATATGTAAAGACACCCGCTTGCGCATAGAGCTTGCGGATATCTACGACATCGGGGCCTGCAGTTGGCGAATGCATTGGAAGGTCATAGGATGTACCGTCAATGTTCAACGTCGCTGTTCTGGTCGTATCAGCCATAAATTTCCCTTTCTAAATAGTCCGCCCGACTGACGTCAAGGCGGTTGGTTTTTTTGTGGCACTCCGTCTAACAACGTCGAAGCAGCAAGGAATGTTATTCGCTCGCCAAAGCCAGTGCTTCGGTTAGGCGCGCGATTGTTTCATCACGCCCCAAAACCAACATCATATCAAATACACTTGGCGTAACGGCTCGTCCCGCCAATGCAGCCCGCATTGGGCCAGCCAATTTACCAAAATTGACCTCATGCGCTGCGGCGGCTGAATTACAAACCTCCTCTAGCGCGTCTCGCGTCCAGTTAGCACTTTGCAACTGCGGCGTCAATGTGGACAGTATACCGTGGGATACAGAATTGAGATGCTTTAGCGCCTTTTCTTCAACCTGCAGCGGGCGAGAGCTTGTAATAAATGTAGCTTTATCAAGCAGTTCGTCAAATGTCTTTGCGCGTTCTTTTAGGCAATACATGCCTTTTAACATCAGGTCATTTTGTTCGGATGAGAGGGGGGCTATCCCTTTGACCTGCATATAAGCGGACAATTCATGCAGCAACGCAGCATCCTCGGCATGGGCGATATGTTGTCCTGAGAGATTCTGAAGCTTTTTGAAATCAAAACGGGCGGCTGACTTACCGATTCCCTCAAGGTTGAACCACTCGAGCGCCTGCGCATCGGTGAAAAATTCATCATCCCCATGGCTCCACCCCAAGCGCGTCAAGTAATTGCGCATCGCAGCAGCAGGATATCCCAACAGCTGATAATCCTCGACACCGGTTGCCCCGTGGCGTTTAGACAATTTCTTACCGTCCTCACCATGGATTAGTGGGATATGTGCGTAAACGGGCAAGGGCCAGTCCATCGCAGAATAAATCATCATTTGACGCGCCGCATTATTCAAGTGATCGTCCCCACGGATAACATGCGTAATGCCCATGTCGTGATCATCCACAACAACGGCCAACATATAAACAGGTGTCCCATCAGAACGTAACAAGATCATGTCGTCCAATTGATCATTCTTGATCGTAACATCACCTTGAACCGCATCTTTAATCACCGTGACGCCGTCTATGGGCGATTTGATGCGGATCACATATGGGGCGTCTGGATGCGTTTCCGGATCAGCATCACGCCATGGGCTCTGATACAGCGTTGATTTACCCTCAGCGCGGGCGGCATCGCGAAAGGCGGCAATCTCGTCTTGGGTCGCAAAACATTTATACGCTTTGCCTTGGGTCAAAAGGTCATGGGCGACCTCTGCATGTCGATCTGCACGATCAAATTGGCTGACCACATCGCCGTCATAATCCAGGCCAAGCCAATCCATTCCGCGCAAAATCGCATCGCTGGCCTCTGGTGTTGAGCGTTCGCGATCCGTGTCTTCGATGCGAAGCAAGAATTTCCCACCGTGCGCACGGGCAAACAACCAATTAAACAAAGCAGTACGCGCAGTTCCAATATGCATATAGCCTGTCGGAGAGGGAGCAATACGAGTGATGACGTCAGACATGTATTAACCTTTCGGTAAGTCAGAGAAATTAGATTTGCCTCTGTCTAGCGATCTGGTGAGATAAGAACAAGCATGGTTAAAACAAGTTTAAGTCTGGCCAAGCTTTTCTTGGATCAACGCGATCATTTGTTTCATTGGTGCGCGGTTTTCCTAGGAATCGGCGTCGGGAGTTATTTTCTTCTTCCGCGTGATTTGGTCTGGTTTGAAATTTCTGTTCTAGGTCTTTGTGCTGTCGTAATATGTTTGTTGCTCGGCAAAATGACAGTGCTGGCACAAATGGCAGCGGTTTTGATGGTCATGGTTCTCCTTGGGCTTTGTAGCGCGGGGGTGCGCACAAATTGGGTGGCTGCGCCGGTATTGGGTTGGCCTTATTATGGAAATGTCACGGGAGTTGTGACTAAAATCGATAGATCCGCGAGCGATGCGCTTCGATTAACCATTAAGGATGTTGTTGTTGATCGCATATCGCGACCACGTACTCCGAAACGGGTGCGCGTTGCCCTTTATGGCGAGATACCAGAAGGAGTTTTGATCGGCAAACAGGTGTCTTTGGTGGCCTTTCTGATGCCACCCCAAGGGCCAGCTGAACCAGACGGTTTTGATTTTCAACGTTATATTTGGTTTATGGGAATTGGTGCCGTGGGATACACCAAGAAACCTGTGACCGTTCTTGGCGAGGCATCTTCTTGGCGACATATGTTTTGGGCGCAACGTCAGGAACAGTTCTCCACCTTTGTCCGCGCGCATTTACCCGATCAAACGGGCGGGCTTGCGGCGGCTTTGATGGCGGGGGATCGCAGTTATCTCGATCAAACCCTCGTTGAGGATTTACGCCGATCCAACTTGGCGCATCTCTTGGCGATAAGTGGTTTGCACATGGGGCTTTTGTGCAGTGTCGTCTTTACGGCTGTTCGGTTTTTACTGGTCTTTCTGCGGCCATCGCAAGGTGTGATTGATGGCAAAAAGCTGGCTGCAATTTTTGCCTTGGCCTTTGGTGCCACCTATTTGTTGATCACCGGGGCAAGCGTGTCCACGCAGCGTTCATTTATCATGGTGTCGGTGATGTTGGCCGCTGTTTTGGTGGATCGTCGCGTGATGAGCCTGCGCATGGTGTCTTTGGCAGCGATGGTGATCCTATTGGTGCGCCCCGAATCCTTGGTTGGTCCTGGGTTTCAAATGTCCTTTGCAGCGACACTGGCGCTTGTTGTGACGTTCAAGCGGTTCAATAGCTGGTTTCCTCACAGATTCACTTGGGCCAAGGGTCCAGCCGCGCTTTTTGTGTCCTCGTTTGTGGCGGGGCTGGCGACAGCCCCAATTTCGGCGGCCCATTTTAATCAGATCAGCCAGTTTGGTCTATTTGCCAATTTATTGTCCGTTCCTATGATGACCTTGCTGGTGGCCCCTTGTGCCTTGCTCGCCGTCGTCCTGGCACCTTTGGGGTTAGAGGCGATCGGATTTGTCGGAGTGGACTATGGGCTACGGTGGATTGTGTTTGTGGCGCAATATGTGTCAAGCCTGGATCATGCAGCACGCTTGGTTCCCATGCCTCCATGGTATTTTGTTCCACTGTTTTCCCTTGGCATGCTTATCATATTGCTCTGGCAAGGGTGGGGGAAATCCATTGGATTGCTGGCTGTTGTCGCAAGCTTTGTCGCATGGGCCACAACCGAACGTCCCGACATTTTGATAGAGGCGCGCGGTGAATTGGTTGGTGTTATGACACCTAAGGGACGCAGCCTATCCAAGGAAAAAGGCGCAGGCTTTGTTGCCGATATTTGGATGGAAAATGATGCTCAGGTTTCGACCCGCCAAGAGGCTTTGGCAAAATGGAAATCTGAAGATATTTTGCATTTTTGGTCAAAAAAGGATGAAGGTCGCGTGATAGCTTGCGAGAGCCATCAAATCATTGTGTCCAAGATTGATGTTGATGTGCGTGGGGAGTGCCTACACTATGATCTGCGTCGCGCGCCTTATGGATCCATCGCGATTTGGACAGATGACGCTGGCCGAATTGAACGGATCAAAACGGCCAAAACTGCATCATATCAAAGATTATGGACACGTTAATAGGTACGGATCAAACCGACCAAGCGGCCTTGAACCTTAACCTTGTCAGGTGACAAAATGCGCGTCGGATAGGCAGGGTTCGCCGCCTCAAGCGCTATGGCGTTATCGCGGTGGAAGAACCTCTTGAGTGTGGCTTCATGATCTTCGACAAGGGCGACAACGATGTCCCCATTCACCGCAGTTTTGGTTTCACGAATAACGACAACATCCCCATCATTAATACCCGCTTCGATCATCGAATCCCCTTTAACCTCAAGGGCATAGTGTTCGCCACCACCACGTAGCATTTGTCCCGGAACCGCAACATTATGCGACACTTCGCTAATTGCTTCAATCGGTACACCCGCAGCGATGCGCCCCATAACAGGGAGCTCCATCGCATGAATGGCCTCAACTGGCGTCGCCGAAGGGGGCGTTGCATCAGGGCGGTCACCATCGATGACTTGGGGCACAAACCCAGAGGCGTCCCCACCCAAGCTTTCGGGCAGTTTGACAATTTCAATCGCCCGAGCGCGATGTGCAAGACGGCGGATAAATCCGCGCTCTTCTAAAGCGGTGATCAAACGGTGGATGCCAGATTTAGACCGCAAATCCAACGCCTCTTTCATCTCGTCAAAGGAGGGCGGCACGCCATCGCGGATGAGCCGTTTGTTTATGAAATCTAATAGATCAAGTTGTTTGCGGGTTAACATCACACTGCTCCTGCTGATAAATTAGTTTTGTTCTACAGGTGTTCTTGGTTTGTGTCAACCGTTTTGGATTTGTTCCAAGTTATAGTGGGATATACTGTATGGACTCGCCCGCTTTTTGCGGTGCTGCATCTGGCGCGCGTACGACTAGGGCATTTGCATCGGACAGAACGTTCAAAAGCGCGCTATCTTGGCGGTCGAAGACTGTAATTTTGCCCTCGCTTAAACGCGCGCGCATGTAATGTTCGCGGTCGCCATTTTGTGCAATATCATGATCCAAGATAGCAGTCTGTCGCGCGCGTTCCTGTGCTGGTAGGCCCATCATTTTATCAATTACAGGTTTCAGGAAAACCTCACCGCATACCATGGCAGACACGGGATTGCCTGGTAATCCAATCAAAGGAATACCGCCCAATACCCCAGACATCAGAGGTTTGCCCGGACGCATCCGAACCTTGTAGAATTTTTGCTTAAGACCCATATCGCGCGCGGCTGCACCGACCAAATCGTGATCCCCAACCGAGGCCCCGCCGATGGTGACAATCAAATCCGCATCACTGGCCAAGTCAAAAGCCGTCTGGATCGAGGCAATGTTGTCCTTGGCAATCGGAAGGATGCGAGGATGTGCCCCCCATGACGTCAACTGAGCATAAAGGCCAAAGGTATTGGACGCGATGATTTGATCCTCGCTTGGAACCTCACCTGGCATGACCAATTCATCCCCAGTCGAAATCAAGGCAACGACTGGTTTTTTGTAAACGCGGGTCTCAGGCACATTCATGGATGCCAAAAGCGCAATATCACGCGGGCTAAGCCGTCTGGGGGCGCTCAGGGTTGCCCCAACTTGGAAATCCACGCCGGCGGGGCGCACATAGGTATTGGTGTCATATCCCGCCTGTAGGGTGATGTGATCTCCTGAGCGGATCACGTCCTCTTGGATAATGACGCGATCGGCCCCTTCGGGAAGGGGGGCGCCTGTGAATATGCGCACGGCTTGACCCGATGTTATGGGGGCATGAAACCGATGCCCTGCAGAGGCTTCGCCAATCACTTCAAAGGTGGCATCTGGTGCGACATCCTCGGATTTCACAGCATAGCCATCCATGGATGAAGCAGCAAAAGGAGGTTGGTTGCGCTGAGCTACGGCATCTCGGGCCAAAACGCGCCCATGGGCATGTTTCAAAGAACAGAGTTCTATGCCTGTTGGGTCAACCAAATCAAAGAGGGCTTGAATGGCTTGGCTGACGGAAATCATTTCGCTTCAAAGCGGCCCGATTTTCCGCCATCTTTGAGCGTGACATGGATCCCACCAATTTCCATTGTTTTATCAATGGCTTTGGACATGTCATAAATCGTGAGGGCGGCGGTTGACACAGCTGTTAGTGCTTCCATCTCGACGCCGGTTTGACCCGTAGTTTTGACGGTTCCCAAAATGCGCACACCGGGTAAATTCGCATCCATCTCAAAGTCAACGGCGACCTTGGTAATCGCGAGAGGATGACATAACGGAATAAGGTCAGAGGTCTTTTTCGCGCCCATGATCCCCGCCAACCGCGCAACGCCTAAAACATCGCCTTTTTTGGCGGTTCCGCTGGCGATCACATCGAATGTCTCACGGTTCATTTTGATCCAAGCGGAGGCCGTCGCGATCCGTGATGTGTGATCTTTGGCCGAGACATCGACCATATGCGCATCCCCATTTGCATCAAAATGCGTCAGGCCCGACATTTAAATTCCTCCTGCTACCAATGGGTTAGCAAGCAAAGTTTTTGTGGCTTGGGCAACATCCTCTTGGCGCATCAAGCTTTCCCCGATCAAGAAGCTGCGCGCACCATAGCGGGCCATATCCGCCAAATCGGCAGGTGTGTTCAACCCAGACTCTGAGATCAACAACCGATCCGCTGGCACCATGCGCGACAAGGTTTTTGTCGTATCCAAACTGGTTTCAAAGGTTTTCAAGTTGCGATTGTTGATCCCAAAGAGACGTGATTTCAAGGTGCTCGCGCGTTCCAATTCTTCGGCGTCATGCACTTCGATCAGGACATCCATTCCCCAAGAAAAGGCCGCACCTTCGAGTTCGCTAGCTTGAGCATCCGATACGCTTGCCATGATGATCAAAATGCAATCCGCCCCAAGGGCGCGCGCCTCAGCGACTTGATAGGTGTCATACATAAAATCTTTGCGCAATGCGGGCAGGGTGGTTGCCTCGCGCGCTTGAACGAGAAAGTCTTTGGCACCTTGAAAGCTTGGTGTGTCTGTTAAGACAGACAAGCATGTCGCGCCGCCTGTTTCATAGGCCTTTGCTAATTGCGCAGGATCAAAATCCGCGCGGATGAGACCCTTGGAAGGAGAGGCTTTTTTGACCTCAGCAATCAAGCCATAGCCAGTTTTGCTTGCCTCAAACAAACGATCCGCAAATCCCCGTGTGGGTGAGGCGGCGCGTGCTGCATCCTCAACATCGGCGAGGGGCTTTGCCGCTTTGTCCGCTGCGATTTCCTCAAGCTTGTAGGCTTTGATACGGTCTAGAACTGTCTGGCTCATGCGGCCTCCGAGGTAATGCGTGCAAGTGTTGTGATTGATGTAAGGGCGCGGCGGCTATCAATGCTGTCACGCGCCATCTCGACACCTGTTTTTAAGGTATCTGCTTTGTCCGCGATCACCAAAGCTGCGGCGGCGTTCAATAAGACCGCATCGCGATAGGCCCCAAGTTCGCCATTCATAAGCGCCATTAAAGCCTTGGTATTCACTTCGGGCGTATCGCCCAATATGTCCGCCAAGGGATGCACAGGCAATCCTGCATCCTCTGGGTGGATTTCCATCGAGGTGATTTTGTTATCCGCGAGGGCTGCAACTGCTGTTGGGCCAGTGATTGTGATCTCGTCTGATCCATCTGATCCATGCACAAGCCATGCTTTCTCAGATCCCAAGGTTTGCAATGTTTCCGCCATTGGGTGAATCAAATCCGGGGCAAAGGCACCCGTGAGTTGACGTTTCACGCCAGCGGGATTTGTTAATGGTCCCAATATGTTAAAGATCGTTTTGCATCCTAATTCCTGACGCGTTGGCATCACATGTTTGATCGCAGGGTGGTGCATTGGGGCCATCATGAACCCAATGCCCGCTTCGGCAATCCCACGCTCGACAACATCAGAGCCGACCATAACGTTGATCCCCATAAGCCCAAGCGCATCAGCAGCGCCAGATTTTGACGATAGGTTTCGATTACCATGCTTGGCCACGGGAACACCGGCGCCCGCAACCACAAAGGCGGTTGCGGTTGAAATGTTCAATGTCCCGACACCATCGCCGCCTGTACCAACAATATCCATCGCATCAGAGGGCGCGGAGACTGGGACGCATTTTGATCGCATAACCGCCGCCGCCGCGGAATATTCAGCAACAGATTCTCCGCGGGCACGCATCGCCATCAATAGTCCGCCGATTTGGGACGCGGTGGCCTGACCTTCGAACAACAATTCAAAAGCCTCTTCTGCTTGAGAACGGCTAAGTGGGCCTTCTGAGGCCGCGTAAATGAGGGGTTTCATTGCATCACTCATGCGGGCACCTTCATCATATCTACGAAATTTTGCAACAAGGCATGCCCATGTTCAGAAGCAATAGATTCAGGGTGGAATTGCACACCCTGAATAGGAAGCTCTTTATGCTGCAAGCCCATAATGGTTCCATCATCCAACCATGCGGTCACTTCTAAACACTCTGGAAGCGTGTCGCGATCCACGACAAGCGAATGATAACGTGTTGCTTCAAAAGGGGTCGGTAAGCCCTTGAAAAGGCCTTTATCATTATGATGTATTGTTCCCATTTTGCCATGCACGATTTCATGACAACGAACGACATTTCCACCAAAAGCTTGTCCAATGGTTTGATGCCCGAGACAAACACCAATCAAAGGCGTGCGTGTTTCAGCTGCGGCCTCGGTCAAAGCAAGGCAAATTCCTGCTTGATCCGGATCACAAGGACCAGGTGACAACAAAATACCCTCAGGCTTCATTGCCATAGCCTCTTGGACATCAATGGCATCATTGCGTTTGACCACAATATCCGTGCCCAGCTCGCCCAAATAGTGAACGAGGTTATAGGTAAAGCTATCATAGTTATCTATCAGTAACAGCATTTGTCTTTCTTTCTTGTCACATGTAATCAGGACTGGTCCTGACAGTGAAGGTCGCGTTATACATGTTCAGGGATCGCGCACAGGGTCAAGGGGCCATGCGCGTTTGTCAGGAAAAAACATGATCGAGGAATGTTGAGCGTGGCACGTGGGTTTTTGACAGGTACAGTTTGGGGCGTTGTTGTTGGCTCTGCAATCGCGGCGGGCGGATCGCTTTATGTCGGGTTGAGCAAATCTGCTCTTCCAACAGCAGAGCCCGTTGATGTTCCTGCTGGATCGGGGTTCAATGGCGCAAGAGTGGATACAGTTCCAACTGTGACGCCAACAATCGAAGCCCCAGAGCGTCCAAGCGCGCCTTCAGTGTCAGCGCCTCAGCCTGAAACGATGAGCCTAGCGGAGAGCACCACGCAAACGGCGCAGGCTCCAGATGTAAGCGTTCCAAGTGTTATGAGCGAGGGCGAGGCGCCCATGTCGGCGGATCCGACCCTTGTCGCGCCAAGCGCGAGTGAAAGCGCACCTGTTTTGCCGAATGTGCAAATGGAGCAACCCCAAGCCCCAACACGAGAAGCTATCGTTGGTCTGTCTCAAGATCCTGCACAGCCCATCCTTCCCGAGGTGGATGAGGCGCCTGTCGATAATCAAGCCGCCGAAACAGTCGAGATTTCTGTTCCCGAAGAACCAGAAACGCCCCCCAGCTTGCAAACGATTGGGCAAACTGCACCAACCGAGCCAACGCCTGAGCCAGTTGTTGCAGAGCCTGAGGAGGTCACACCTAATCTTCCTGCCTTGGAGGCCTATAAGATGGAGCCTGTTGAGTCCAATGGCGAACCTCTCTTTGCGGTGGTCTTTATTGATGATGGCTCCTATGTGCTTGATATTGCCGCCCTTGAAAGCCTTCCATTTCCCGTGAGCTTTGCTGTTGATGCAGAGTGGGATGGGGCCGCTAAAGCGCAAAGCAAATATTACGACGCAGGCTATGAAGTCGCCGCGCTTGTCAGCCTTCCTGAGGATGCACGCGGTCAGGACGTCGAAACCACATTAGCCGAGAGTGTGGCTATGGTTCCGAAATCCCTTGCATTCATTGAAAAAGGTGAGGGTGCTTTGCAAGTGACGCGCGAGGCGACGGCGCAAGTGGCAAGCTTTGCCAAAGAAACGGGTCACGGGCTTGTTTATATCGAAAAGGGTCTGAATTCTGGTGTCACGGGCGCCGCGAAAGAAGGCGTGCCAGCAATCACGATATATCGGGATTTAGATGCAAACAATCAAGATGAACGGACAATCCGCCGCTTTTTGGACGGCGCCGCCTTTAGAGCGAAGCAAGAGCGCAATATCGTTTTAACCGCACGCTTGCGTCCTGAAACCTTGTCGGCTTTGCTGTTGTGGGCCCTGCAGGATCGGGCGAAAACAGTGGCGATTGTTCCGTTATCGCAAGTCATGAGAAATCTGGAAAACTAATTAGTTTCCAGATTTTTCGGCAAACATCGCCGCATCCGCAGCCGCGCGACGGATCGCGTTCGATTTGTGAACGGTCTCTTGATATTCCGCCTCTGGATCGCTGTCATAGACAACTCCGCCGCCTGCTTGAATATAGAGCTTGCTGTCTTTGACAATGGCTGTACGAAGTGCGATGCACATATCCATATCCCCGCCTGCGCTGAAATACCCAACACCGCCACCATAGACGCCGCGTTTTTCGGGCTCCAGCTCATCAATGATTTCCATTGCGCGAACCTTAGGGGCTCCGGACACTGTTCCCGCTGGCATGCCGGCGAAAAACGCACTGAGCGCGTCTTGATCGTCATTGAGTTCCCCAACGACGTTCGAGACGATATGCATCACGTGGCTATAGCGTTCGATAATGAATTGTTCTGTCGGTGTGACAGAGCCGACTTTGGCGACACGACCGACATCATTGCGACCAAGATCGAGCAACATCAAATGCTCGGCCAATTCTTTTTTATCAGCCAGAAGATCGGCTTCTAATGCATTGTCTTCTGCGACTGTGGCTCCACGTGGACGCGTGCCTGCGATTGGGCGAATGGTGACTTCTTTGTCAAAGACGCGCACCAAGATTTCAGGGCTTGCACCAATTACTTGGAATTCGCCAAAATTGAAGAAGAACATGAACGGCGAGGGATTCGTGCGACGCAAAGCGCGATACAAAGCAAAGGGTGGATGTGGAAAATCCTGCGTCCATCTTTGCGAGGGAACAACTTGAAAAATATCACCGGCGCGAATGTAATCTTTGGCTTTTTCAACCGCGCCCAAATAGGAATCCTTGGCAAAGTTTGACACAGGCGCACCTGCCTCAAGGCTTTGACCCAGATTGCGCGTGTCAGGAACGGGCCGATCCAGATCGCGCATCGCATCAGACAGCCGTTCAGCCGCCTGTGCATAGGCCGCACGCGCAGAGATGTCTGAGTTGTGCCAAATTGGGGAAACCAACGTCACATCGCCTTTGACCGCATCCAAAACAGCAATCACCGAGGGCCGTACAAATTGCGCATCGGGAAGGCCTAGCGGATCTGGGTTCACATTCGGTAAATGTTCCACCAAGCGGATCATATCATAGCCAAGGTACCCAAAGAGACCCGCGGCAGATTTCGGCAAATCAGCAGGAAGGTCAATTTTGCTTTGATCCAAGAGCGTGCGAAAGGCTGTGAGAGGGTCCTCATCACAGGGAACAAAGGCCTCTTCGTCAAAGCGCGCGGAGCGATTGATAAAGGAGTCCGCACCGTGACATTTCCAAATCAAATCGGGCTTCATGCCCACAATGGAATATCGACCGCGCGTATCGCCACCCGTCACAGATTCTAGAACAAAGCTGTCCTTAGCCGCGCTGCCAAGTTTCAACATCAAGGACACAGGTGTGTCCAAATCGGCCGCTAAGCGTGTGTAAATCACCTGATTTTTACCTGCGGCATAGCCCGCTTCGAAATCAGAATATTCAGGAAGAAGTGACATAGCGGTCCTTACTGAAAGTTAGCATGCACGGCGTTGAGCGCGGCTTGATCAAGTTCAATGCCAACACGTTGACGAATTTGCATCGCATAGGCATCAAAGACATCCTGGGACAAGCTAGAGGCAAGCTGGTTTTCGATTTGCGCGCGGATTGCAGCGGCGTCAGATGTGTCGGATTGCCCATCTTCAATCGCATCCAAAAGGACAACATGAACGGCGTCAATTCCTTCGATGAGGGCTGTGTCGGCCTCACTTAGATCAAAGACTTCTGCCAAAACTGCAGGGGGTAGATCATCCAAGAAATCGCCCCGTGTCATATTTTCAAAGGTCTGAATTTGCGAAGCTGTTTCCGTTAAATCAAAACTTGCACCAGTGATGATGGCCGCTTGTTCCTTGAGCGCGTCTAGAGTTGTTTGCTCTAACCACTGTGCTTCAACGGCATCGCGTACCTCAGACAATGGCTGTGGACGCGGATCGATGATTTCGTCTAAGCGCATCGCGAAAATACCGCCATCTTCAAGCTGCATCACTTGCGGGAAATCACCCTCAGTGAGTTGGGCAGCTTCGTCTTGGAAGCCTGCATATCCGGCGATGTCACCATCAACACCGGCAAAATAATCAATCGTGCCAAGCGTCATCTCTGTTTCGCTGACGAGCTCTTCTAATGTTGCGCCTGCGGCCAAGAGATCGTCAATATCCATGCTTTGAGATTCAATTTGGCGCCGGGCCCGTTCAAGGGCCAATTCATCGCGCAAGTCGCGAGAGACCTCTTCAAATGGTGTGCTCTCTGCGGACAGGATCGCATTCACGCGAAAGAGGGCTGGACCAAGATCAGTTTGCAGAGGGCCAACAACACCGCCGAGCTCAGCCGCAAAAACCGGATCACCCGCTTCTCCAAGGTCAGCCAAAGAGACATCCCCAAGGTCAATATCAGCTAAGGCAAGACCACGCGTTTCAACAATAGCGTCAAATGTTTGTGCGCCCGATGTGATTTCAGCCAGCGCCGCTGAGGCAGCTTCGTCATCCAAGAAGGGCAACCGTTCAACAAGCCGCTTTTCAGGACGATTATAATCCTGAGCACGCGTTTCATATAGTTCGCGAACCGCGGACTCCTCAACATCGATGCTGTCAATCAGCATATCAGGCGTTAGCTTTGTGTATGTAATACGCTTGCTCTCTGGAAGGGTGTAATCGGCAATGCGCTCTTCATAAAAGCTGGTCAGTTCACCCTCTGTTGCGGGGGCAATGGGCGTATCGAGATGTGAAGCGTCGAGTGTCATAACGCGAAAGCTGCGCTCTTCTAATAAAAACGACACAACCGCATCGACATAAGCGTCATTGCTTGGAATGCCTGCCAGAACACTTGCCTGAAGCAATGTACGAGCGGCTTCGGCGCGGATCTGCTCTTCGAATTCTTCTTCGCTCAGTCCCGCATTTTCGAGAGCAAAGCGATAGGTCTCGCGGTCAAACTCACCGCTGATGTTGCTAAAGGCGCCAATATCAACCAGACGCTTTGCCACTTCATTATCACCGACCGAAAGCTCAATTTCCGCAGCCTCGTGATCGAGTGCCTTTTCCATGACCAAACGGCTTAGGACGCGTTGATCTAATCCAAAGGCTTGTGCCTGTTGGAATGTCAGACGCTGACCAAATTGTTGTGAGGAGGCGTCAATTTCATTCTGCAAAGCGCGCGCATATTCATTGACAGAAATAGACTGTGTCCCAACCTTGCCGACTGATTGAATGTTACCAGAGAGGCCCGTCGCCCCAAACCCAGCAAGACCCACAACCAACAACGCCAAAAGCGTCCATACAAAGAATTTAGAAATTGAATTTCCGCGCGTTGCCATTCGAACCTCACCCATCAGAGTTTATTTTCCCGAATATCTACGCGCCCTTTTCGATAGGAGCAAGACGATAGGGCAGATTTGTCAGCCTTTCTATCAATATTTGCATCTGTTTTTCATCAATATTAGCAAAAGCAATGCGCAGATGCCGTTCTGTTCCTTGTTGGTCCGGCGGCAAAAACATATCACAAGGCAGCGCAAGGATATGTTGATCATGCACCAAGTGTTTGCAAAAGCTCAGCGCGTCCATGTCATAGGGATAAGCCACATAGGCAAAATATGCCCCGCACCCCAAGAGGGACCAACCCTGCGGCTCAAGCGCGGCGAAGAGGCTTCGAAACTGGGCTTGTTTTTTTAGCGTCGCAAGGCGTTCCTCATTGACCCAATCGGTGAGGTGTTGCACTCCGAACAAAGCGGCCTCTTGTCCAAGGAGTGTTGGGCAAATGGTAACGGTGTCTAAGAATTTTTCTACCTCAGCTAAAAGATCCGGATGTCCAATAATCGCCCCAACGCGATGCCCCGTAAGGCGGTAAGCTTTGGAAAAAGAATAAAGCTGAATAACTGTGTCAAAGACATCCTCTTGCTGCAATAGGTCATGCGGCGCTCCCTCATAAGAGCGGAAATCTTTGTAGGTTTCGTCTAGAATTAGTTTGATGCCATGCGATTTTGCCAGCTCATAAAAAGCGTCAATTGTGGCACGCGGATATTCAACACCCGTGGGATTGTTCGGAGAGACTAGGCAAATCGCGCGCGTTTTCGGCGTGATCAAGCCAGCCGCCACAGAGACATCTGGGATCAAAGCCTCATCCAAAACCAAGGCCGTTGTCGTGATTTCAGACATATCCAGCCACATTTTGTGATTGAAATACCACGGGCTCGGGATGATGATCTCATCCCCTTTAGCGGCGATTGCAGAAATGACTGCACAGAACGCCTGATTACATCCTGATGTTATTGCGACGTTTTTGGGGGACACGGCCTCTGTGCCATAATCCTCAGACCAGTGCTCCGCCAGTGCCATTCGTAAGCGATCCAATCCCAAAATTGCGCCATATTGATGCACCGCTGGGGTATGGGCCACCAAATCGGCCATATGAGCCAACATGTCGGGATGTGGCGGCGCGGTTGGGGCTGCTTGTGAGACGTCTATCAGAGGAAAATCGTCTGTTGGCGAAATCTCAGCCAGCCATGTTTTGGCGACTTTGATAGGGGCAGGGGCCGTTAATGCTGTGCGGCCCTTGCCTGTGGTATATGTGGGTGTCTCCGCCACATTAATCCTTGCCGCGATAGGGCTCGACATATTGCAATGCCATGTCCCATGGGAAAAAGATCCACGTATCTTGGCTCACCTCAGTGATAAAGCTATTCACCATCGGGCGACCCATAGGTTTGGCATAGACCGTTGCAACATGGGCCTTTGGCATATGATCGCGCACAACTTCTAATGTTTTACCTGTATCGACCAAATCGTCGATCACCAAAACACCTTCACCATCGCCGATCACGGACATATCCGGGGATTTGATGACCTGTGGCTCAGATTGGCTTTGATGGTTGTAGGATTTGACAGAAATCGTATCGACCATGCGAATGTCCAATTCACGCGCAACGATCATCGCAGGCGCCATGCCACCCCGAGTAATGGCGACAACAGCTTTCCATGCGCCATTGTCCGGGCCTTGACCATCAAGTCGCCAAGCCAGCGCGCGTGCATCACGGTGCAATTGATCCCAGCTGACGTGAAATCCTTTTTCGTGAGGAAGACGATCGCTCATTAGTCTTTCCTTCCTGTGACCACGTCGATATCTGGCGCATCAACAGCCTTCATCCCAACAACATGATACCCTGCATCGACGTGCAGGTTCTCACCCGTCATGCCCGATCCCAAATCAGACAAGAGATAGAGCGCAGTGTTGCCAACTTCATCAATCGTGACATTGCGGCGAAGCGGTGAATTCAATTCGTTCCATTTCAAAATGTAGCGGAAATCACCGATTCCTGAGGCTGCCAATGTTTTTATTGGCCCTGCTGAAATCGCATTAACGCGAATGTTATCTTTACCAAGATCTTCTGCCAAGTATTTGACCGAAGCCTCAAGTGCCGCTTTCGCAACGCCCATGACGTTATAATGTGGCATCACTTGCTCAGCTCCATAATAGGTCATAGTCAACATGGAGCCGCCATTTTTCATGAGCTTTTCTGCGCGATTTGCGACAGCGGTAAAGGAATAAACAGAGATATCCATTGTCATTGCAAAATTGTCGCGCGACGTATCGACATAGCGTCCACGCAATTCAGATTTGTCTGAAAAACCAATAGCATGCACGACGAAATCAATCTGACCCCAGCGCTCTTCAATCGCGGTGAACAAGGCATCAACACTGTCCATGTCGGTCACGTCGCATTCCACCAAGAAATCGCTGCCGACTTTTTCAGCCAAAGGAGCCACACGTTTCTTGAGCGCCTCACCCTGATAGGAAAACACCATCTCTGCACCGGCATCGCCTAATGCTTTGGCAATGCCCCACGCAATCGACTTATCATTGGCAAGTCCCATAATTAGACCACGTTTGCCAGCCATTAGATTATTTGACATTCGGTTATCTCCACCCATTTTGCCTTTTAGTACCGTTTAGGGCATTGCGCCCATAGCATCAAGCTGCATGACACGTTAGTCTGGCGACAATTGGCAATAATAGAACAAGAGGCACTCCATGAGCACCAAAGACATCTTTGCAGGGGATAACCCAATCGAGATCGCAAAACGCTGGCTGAGCGAGGCAGAGGGCAGCGAAATCAACGATCCCAATGCGATCGCCCTATCGACAGTTGATGCCTCAGGCATGCCGAATGCGCGTATGGTTCTCTTGAAAGACGTCGAAGATAATGGATTTGTCTTTTACACAAATTACGGCAGCCAAAAGGCTCAAGAAATCGACGCTGCGGGTAAGGCCGCCTTTGTCATGCATTGGAAATCTTTGCGCCGCCAAGTTCGCGTGCGAGGTATTGTTGAGAAAGAAGAGGGGCCTCAAGCAGATGCCTATTATAACTCACGATCCCTCAAGAGCAGATTGGGCGCTTGGGCCTCTCAGCAATCGCAACCCTTGTCGTCGCGCGCGGCTCTGATTGCGGAAGTTGCCAAAGTCACCGCCGCTCAAGGTACAAATCCGCCGCGTCCACCGTTTTGGGGTGGTTTTCGGATTATACCTTTGGAGATTGAGCTCTGGGCTGATGGTGACTTTAGGTTGCATGACCGATTTGTTTTTAAACGTCAAAGAGTTAGCGACTCGTGGGGTAAACAACGACTAAACCCGTGATTTAATGCTTCACGAGTAAAATTTCGCGTCACGCGAATTGTAAGTATCTGACATTAAACGACTTATTATTGTAGCGATCCATAAGTATAATATGGCAAGACTATAGGTGGGATGAATAAGAAAATCGGTGATGGACGTGGGACACGAAAATGATCAGCAACGGCTGAGTGGAATTGTGAAATGGTTCGATCCAGCTAAAGGATTTGGCTTCATAGTTTCCGATGAAACAGGAGACGACGTTCTCTTGCACGCAAATGTTTTGCGAAATTTTGGACAAAGTTCCATTGCTGATAACGCAAAAATTTCCTTTCTTGGACAGCATACGGATCGTGGTATGCAAGCGGTTGAGATTGTCACTGTTGAGGCGCCGCAAATGTCCTCCGCGCGTGAAGTGGTTTGACAAGGGCAAGGGATTTGGCTTTGCGAATGCCTTTGGGGATAGCGCGGACATATTCGTTCACATAGAGGTCTTGCGTCGCTCTGGACTTGCTGATTTGATAGCAGGCGAAGCCGTGAGCTTGCGCATAATGGATGGCAAGCGTGGCAAAATGGCCGCCGAGGTATGTCCATGGGAAAACGCACAAACAAAATAGCAGCCAGAGTTTTAGCCGTCCTCACCTATATCCTAGGGGCGGGGATCGCCATAGCGCAGTCTTGTGACAATGATACCGTCACAATCACTGGCGGCTTCGGTTCTGCCAATTTTACCGTAGAGGTAGCGATCACACCTGAGGAGCAAGCTCAAGGGCTCATGTATCGCACCTCAATGGCCAAGATGTCTGGCATGATCTTTGAATTTCCCAGAGAAAAACGCACGTCTTTCTGGATGAAGAATACACCTCTTCCTTTAGATATGATCTTTGCTGATCAAACGGGTCAAATCGTCAATATACACGAAAATGCCACGCCCCTCGATGAAACTCCTATCTTTGGGGGGGAGAGTATCAAATTTGTACTGGAGCTGAATGCAGGTTTGGTCGCTCTCTTAGGGATTTCCACAGGGGACCACCTGTCAAATCCGAACAATTCAGAGGACTTAACTTGGGTCTGTCAGTGATTTGAAAAAAATTATGTATTTCCTTCTTTTTTATGGAAATAGGCCTTTTCAAATCCAAAGACATTGTTTAGACACCGCGTCAGTCGGGGCGTAGCGCAGCCTGGTAGCGCGACGGTTTTGGGTACCGTAGGTCGCAAGTTCGAATCTTGCCGTCCCGACCATTTCCAAAATAGTATTGAAATAAAACTTCCTCGTGCTGTGTGAAGGCACTTTGCCAAGTTTGTTTCCCAAATAAAAAAAGCGCCCAACAGATGTGGGCGCTTTTCTTGGTTTATTGGTTAGATTAATCTTTTGGGTTCATTGTGAACATAAAGATTTGACCACCTGCGTCGCCGCCATTGGCTTCAACTGCGCCAGATGATTCAGAGCGGGCTTGAACAACACCGATGAAGGTTTGATCCGCAGTCGAAATGGTTGCGCGAACGTCTTGGCGACCTGTGCCGGCCAATTCATCCATTGAATAGAAGGAACCGTCTGCTTTGCGTTCGATCAATGCTGTGACAGGCCATGAGCCAGAAAACTCACTTGTGCCAGGCTTTGTGAACGCTCCACCCAAGGCGGACACACCCGCTTGGTAACGTGAACTGAACTTGCCGCCGGCTAGGCCAAGCAAATGCGCATCAGTCACGTTCATGTCGCCATCAATCGTTAGCACATATTTACGCTCGCCATAATCGTTGCCTGAGTCTTCGTCAACGATGAGGTATTCGCCATCAGATGTTTTTGACCAGTAAAGGCCATCAGGTGCAACCATTTGAGCAACGGCTTTTTCCATGTGCGTAGACGCATCACCATCAACCGTTTTGCCTTCGTTGCCGATCTTGAGCGTGAGGGCACCGTCAACCGCGGCCACTGTGCGTGTCACCGTTGCAGGCAAAGCTGCTGGAAGTGTTTCACCGTCGAAGTCGAATGAGCCGAAATCAACTGCGAACAAGCCGCCTTTGTTTGTCATGTTGGCAAAATAGCGTGGTGCGCCAGATGGATCACCTGCAACATGCTCAACTTTGCTGTCACCGTTGAAATAGATGTGACCTTCAGGCTGTTCTTTTTCGTTTTCCCAAAGCATCATTTCTGTGTCTTGTACGGCAACTGGCTTGTCCCATCCGCCCCATTGGTAGGATGTTGGAACATATGTTGCGGCAAATGAATTTGGTGCATCCGCATCGCGAATGTAGTCATCAATCATTTTGCTTGCTGGGTTTGGCTCATCGACCAATTGCGCCGCTGTTTCGTTTGTCACAGCCATGCCGTAGAGTTTACCGAACAACAAACCATTACGTGCCAAGAAGCTGTCGCGCGCGTTCGCTGTTGCGTAGTCGATTTTTGAACCGTCTGCATTGCGATCTTTCATGCCGACGTAGACTTTTAGTGGGCTTGGCTCTTGGCCGTGGTTGTAGCCAGATGTGACGACAACAACGTAATCCTTATGACCCGAGTTGATCGGCATCATTTTTTCATAGCCTGTTTGACCCAAAGCAGGGGCGGTGTAAGCAACGCCGTTCGCGATGTCGACAACAACACTGGCTAGGCCCATAGTCGCCGCTGAGTCCGCAGAACCCGCTGGGAACATACGTCCGATTTCCCATTCTTCAGCCGCGAGCCAAACATCATCCGCAAAGCCCATGCCTTGACCGTATTTGTTGGCTTCTTCATACCAAGCGCCACAGAAGCTTTGGAAGAAATAGTCAGCTTCGCTAAGACGTGATTTTGCAGCGAAAGGGATCAATGTGCCGTCTGGACGTGTTTGGTTGCCCCATTTTCCGGCCAAGTCTGTTGGGTCATAAGAAGGTGCAGCAACTTTTTCGCCAAATGCGTTGTAAACGGTGTGGAACAGTTTGCCTGAGCCTTTGACCATTGTCGCGGCGGCAGCGTCTGTTTTCATGAAATCAGCAAAGGCTGCGCGGTCGAAATCGATTGTGTGGATGTGTGATCCAGTGAAAGAAACGCCGTTCTCCATAACCCAAGGGTATGTTTCAGGCTTCGGCGCGCTGCCCATCGTCGCGTAAGATTCGGACTGATAGACAACACGAACTGTGTCATTGTCTGCCAACCATGCCGCTTGACCATCTGGGTAGCCTGTAAGCGCCATGCCTGTGTCGGCGTCAACTTCGCCAACTGTGGCGAGGGCTTTGAAATTCGCATACGGGAAATTGGTGTTTGCGCTTTCGCCATCTTTCAATTCAGATGTTGCCAAGCCAGCTTCTGGGATCAAAGCAGTTGTTTGGCCAATAGTTTTTGCACTGTGACCACCAGCATAAGCAGTCAAAGCAGTTGTCATCATCAAAGGCGCGCCCAAGACGATTGAGGACAGTCGAAAAAAGGTCATGAAAGACTCCATGTTGAGTTTGCAATACCTATGGTGTCGTCATCAAACGTAACCAGAAGGGCAAAATTTTGTGACAGTTCGGTAAATTCTTCTTGGAGATTGGCTTGGCGCGAATGTGAGACTGATGCGTTTTGGCAACCTCACCAATAACCTAACAATAAATTTTTCATTTATCCGTCAGGCTATGTGCCTCCATAGATTCGGATGGTGGCCTGTGTGAGGCAGTACGCGAACAGAAAAACCTAAACCCTCCCAGTTCAACAGTTTTTCAAAATTAAGATCAGGACAGGGCCTAACTTACAAAAGTTAGGATGCGTCAGATCACGTTCGTAGATTTATGGCGTCAATTAGAAACTGATTGAAAAATACAAAAAAAATTATTGACGACTTGTGCAATAACACGTCAATTAGTGGGACCGCAAAACAAGACATACTACATGTTGTGCAACTATGGCTCGTAGGTGTCTTGGTGGATTAGGCTTTTCAGCGCTGACATAGGACTGCTCAATTGGGCGAACACCTGTGCGGCGTGTACTATAATTGATTTGGGACAGGACGTAACATGAAAATCGAACGCAAGTTTACGACGGCAGGACAAGACGCATATAGCGCAATCGAATTCACCACGACCACTTCGGAAATCCGTAATCCTGATGGGACCATCGTGTTTCATTTAGACAACGTCGAAGTCCCGAAAACATGGTCTCAAGTTGCAAGTGACGTTATTGCGCAGAAATATTTCCGCAAAGCTGGCGTTCCAACAGAGCTGAAGCGGGTCAAAGAAAAGGACGTTCCAGAATTTTTGTGGCGTTCGGTTCCAGCGAAATCTGATACGCCGATCGTTGGCGAAACCTCGTCCAAACAAGTGTTTGATCGTCTTGCAGGTGCGTGGACCTATTGGGGTTGGAAGGGTGGATATTTCACCACCGAAGAGGATGCGCAGGCTTATTTCGACGAAATGCGTTTTATGCTCGCCACGCAAAAAGCCGCGCCCAATAGCCCACAATGGTTTAACACAGGGCTTCACTGGGCCTATGGGATTGATGGGCCGAGCCAAGGGCACCATTACGTTGATTACAAAACGGGCAAATTGGTTGCCTCAAACTCAGCTTATGAACATCCTCAACCACATGCATGTTTCATCCAATCCGTCAGCGATGATTTGGTAAACGACGGTGGTATTATGGATCTCTGGGTGCGTGAAGCCCGCTTGTTTAAATATGGCTCCGGAACGGGCTCAAACTTTAGCTCACTGAGGGGCGCAGGCGAAAGCCTCTCGGGTGGGGGCAAGTCCTCTGGCTTGATGGGGTTCCTTAAAATTGGGGACCGTGCTGCAGGCGCCATCAAATCGGGCGGTACAACCCGTCGTGCGGCCAAGATGGTGATCGTGGATGCAGACCACCCCGATATCGAAGAGTTCATCAACTGGAAGGTGAAAGAGGAACAAAAAGTGGCGAGCATCGTCGCGGGTTCCAAAATGCACGAAGAAAAGCTGAATGAAATCTTTGCCGCAATCCGCGCGTGGGATGGAAGCAGCGAAGATTCTGTTGATCCCGCCAAAAACCCATCTCTGAAATCAGCGATCCGTTCGGCGAAAAAGGTATCTATCCCTGAAACCTATGTAAAACGTGTTTTGGACTATGCGCGCCAAGGCTATGAAGGCATCGAATTCCCAACCTATGACACAGATTGGGATTCTGAGGCCTATGCGTCCGTGTCTGGTCAAAACTCGAACAACTCGATCCGCGTGACAGATGACTTCTTGCAAGCCGTTGAAAAAGACCGCGATTGGAACTTGATCAGCCGCGTGAATGGCGAAGTCACCAAAACCATCAAAGCGCGCGACCTCTGGGAAGATGTTGGGCATGCGGCATGGGCCTGTGCGGATCCAGGCATCCAATTCCACGACACAGTCAATGCATGGCACACATGTCCAGAAGATGGCGCTATTCGCGGATCAAACCCCTGTTCTGAATACATGTTCTTGGATGATACGGCCTGTAACTTGGCCTCGATGAACTTGTTGACCTTCCTTAAGGATGGCAAATTCCAAGCGGATGATTTTATTCACGCGTCTCGCTTGTGGACTGTGACCTTGGAAATCTCTGTCATGATGGCTCAGTTTCCTTCCAAGGAAATTGCGCAACGCTCTTATGATTTCCGCACGCTCGGCCTTGGTTATGCCAATATCGGTGGTTTGCTAATGAACATGGGCTTTGGCTACGACAGTGACGAAGGACGGGCGCTTTGCGGTGCGATCACAGCGATCATGACAGGTGTGTCCTATGCAACCAGTGCTGAGATGGCCGGTGAATTGGGCGCATTCCCAGGGTATGCGAAGAACGCAGAGCATATGCTCCGCGTCATCCGCAATCACCGCACAGCCGCCTATGGCAAAACAGACGGCTATGAGGCCTTGAACGTTAATCCAGTCGCGCTTGATCATGGCAATTGTCCGGATCAGGACTTGATTGCCCTGTCCAAAGAATGCTGGGACGAAGCGCTACGTTTGGGGGAAAAGCACGGATATCGTAACGCTCAGGTCTCTGTGATTGCGCCAACAGGCACCATCGGTTTGGTGATGGATTGTGACACAACAGGCATCGAACCTGATTTTGCCTTGGTGAAATTCAAAAAGCTTGCGGGCGGTGGCTATTTCAAAATCATCAACCAATCAGTTCCTGCGTCTTTGACGAAACTGGGCTATAAATCCTCGGAAATTGAAGAAATCGTCTCTTATGCTGTTGGCCATGGCTCAATCGGCAATGCGCCTGTGATCAATCACACCAGCCTTGTTGGTCACGGATTTTCCAAAACAGAAATCGACAAGATCGAAGCGGCTCTTGGATCCGCCTTTGATATTCGCTTTGTGTTCAATCAATGGACCCTTGGCGCGGATTTCTGCACGCAAGTTTTGGGCATTCCAAATGACAAGCTGAATGATCCGTCTTTCGATCTCTTGCGTCACTTGGGCTTTAGTCGCGCAGAGATAGACGCGGCCAATGATCATGTCTGTGGCACAATGACCTTAGAAGGGGCACCGCATCTCAAAGAAGAGCATTACAGCATCTTTGATTGCGCCAACCCATGCGGTAAAAAAGGCAAGCGTTATCTGTCGGTTAACAGCCACATCTTCATGATGGCTGCGGCGCAATCCTTTATCTCCGGTGCGATCTCTAAGACGATCAATATGGCGAATGATGCCTCAATCACGGATTGTCAAAAGGCTTATGAGCTGAGCTGGTCTTTGGGTGTCAAAGCCAACGCTCTTTACCGGGATGGATCAAAATTGTCGCAACCTTTGGCCGCGGCCTTGGTCGAGGACGATGAAGAGGCGGCAGAAGTGCTTGAAACTGGATCAACACAGGAAAAAGCCGCTGTTTTGGCGGAAAAGATCATCGAAAAAGTCATCGTCAAAGAAATCCACAAATCCGAACGCTCTAAGATGCCTGAACGTCGCAAAGGTTATACGCAAAAGGCCATCGTTGGTGGTCACAAAGTGTACTTGCGCACGGGTGAATATGCGGATGGGTCGCTTGGTGAAATCTTCCTTGATATGCACAAAGAGGGCGCCGGGTTCCGCGCCATGATGAACAACTTTGCCATCGCGGTCTCTGTTGGGCTTCAATATGGGGTGCCGCTTGAGGAATTTGTTGATGCGTTCACCTTTACCAAATTTGAACCTGCCGGCATGGTGCAAGGCAACGATAGCATCAAGAACGCCACATCTATCCTAGACTATATCTTCCGTGAATTGGCGGTGAGTTATTTGGATCGCACTGATTTGGCGCATGTCAAACCAGAGGGCGCATCCTTTGATGATCTTGGTCGTGGGCAAGATGAGGGTGTTTCCAATGTTAAACAGGTAAGTGAAGATCGCGCCTCTAAGTCCTTGGAAGTGCTTAAACAAATCAGTTCATCAGGGTATTTGCGCAAGCGCGTTCCTCAAGAATTGGTTGTCTTGCAAGGGGGGCAAAACACGGCCTTTGACCTAAGCACAATGTCCGATCCTTTGGCAGCGGTACAAACCTTGGTTCCCGAAACCAAAGCGGCCATAGAAACGGCACCGATGGATGCGCGGACCAAAGCGAAAATGCAAGGATACGAGGGCGATCCCTGTGGAGATTGCGGTAACTACACTTTGGTGCGCAATGGAACCTGTATGAAATGCAACACCTGCGGTGGAACCTCTGGATGTAGCTAAGACCACTTAGAACACGGGGCGAGTGCGCTCGCCCCATGACGCAGCTCAAGCCGCAGGCATGTAATTTCCGAGCAGTATAGATGAGCTTGAGCGACGAAACTGGGGGCCACTGGCCCCCGTTTTTTTGGGCTGTCTTGTTAAAGAGGAAGCGCAGTCGTGTCCTTGATGCTTTCCATCACAAAGGACGCGGACACATCGCTGAGATGCAAATTCTGTGTCAATTGTTGATAGAGCTGGTCATAGTCCTTCATGTCCCGCACCCGCGCTTTGATCAAATAATCGAGATCGCCTGACATACGATACACGCTTTGAATATGGGGCAACATGCGCGCGACGCGGCTCAGGTCTTCCGCCCAGCTCGGCGTGTGCTGAGAGGTCTTTATTTGAATAAAGACTGTTAACCCGACCTCCAACTGATCCGGATCGAGCAAGGCGACACGTTTTGTAATATACCCAGCTTGTTCTAATAATTTGATCCGTCGCCACACAGCATTGCGCGACAGGTTCACAGCGTCCGAAATCACATCAACGGATTGATCGGAATCGTGTTGTAGAAAATCAAGAATTCTTTTGTCTGTGGTGTCTAGCATCATGCATAACACATATGGGTAAACTTAACACAACGCAATCGTAAAATATCTGTGGTCTTTGGGATAAACTTAACAAAGTGTTTTGTTATCTTCCCCATAAAGGAGACAACACAATGTTACAGAAAATATTCCTAGACCACCCACGCCACGTAAATGAAAGCTATTTTGAGCATCTTCTCTTTGCTGTCAAGTTTTCAGGAACGCTTTTCCTTGCCGCTGGAGCCGCCCTTGTTCACGCGATTATCCCCTGTGCCTGCGAAAAAACAGCGAGCCGTTTGGTGGCGCAGCTTTATGACAAGACGCACAATCGCGGTGCTTAGGATGTTGCCACGCGCTCATGTTTGTTCATCCTAAGCGCGATCACATAAGCAATCAAGCTTGTGCCAAGGACGCCGACGATTTGAACAAGGGGCGTTCCATCAAAGAACTGACCCAAAATACCCGCAAACACCGCAGAGAATAGAGTCGCAATCGCCCCCATGATTGAGGTCGCTGTTCCTGCAATATGTCCAAGGGGTTCAAGCCCAAGTGCAGTCAGGTTTCCAAGGGTCATACCAGCGCCAAAAAAGATCGAAACAACCCAACCGATGTAAATGAAAAACCAATACTCACGGGACAGATCACTCAGTTGGAACAGGGCCAGCATCCCAAGCGCAAGCAGAAGCTGGCCCAATAATGCCACCGTAATCAAACGGCGCATCCCAAATGTCATAACTAACATCGCGTTCAAAAAGCTCGCGCTCCCTGCAAGAATGGCGATAAAGGCAAACCAAACAGGAAATTCTGACGCCTTGTCAAAATAGACGTCAAAGGTGGGCTGTACGAGCGTGATCGACAAAAACAAAACCGTATAGGCAAGGATTTGCACCAAAATCGACAAACGCACCATCGGAAGGCTCGCCATTTCCACAAGTGCGTCGCGAAACGGGGACATTTGAAACGGACGCCGTTTTTCTGGTGTCATTGGCTCCACAATCCGTAAATGCGTCCAGATTGCTCCGATAAGAACAAAGACGGCAAAAGCAGCAAATATGCCGCGCCACCCAGTGAGCCAAATGATCATGCTTCCAATTAAGGGGGCGACTGCAGGAACCAACGTAAAGACCATCATCACAAAGGAGCTAACCTTTGCCATTTCACGCCCTGCGAATAAATCACGGATCAAGGCTTGTGACACAACACGCGGTGCACCTGCGGCGATGCCTTGACCAAAACGCGCAATGAGCAAAACTTCTAAGTTTTGCGCCATGAATGCGACCAGTGAGGCGAGGCAAAACACGAGCGACCCAATCATAATCACAGGTTTGCGCCCAAAGCTATCAGAGAGAGGCCCAGCCACCAATGTTCCCAAAGCAAGACCAGATATAAACATGACTAAAACGAGCTGAACCTTGTTTGGATCAGCGGCCGTTAATTCCTGCGCCATATCGGGCATGGCGGGCAACATCCCATCGATAGAAAAGGCAACTGTCGCAACCAACATCGCCATCAAGGCAATGAATTCGACCCGTCCTATCGTTTGTGTGGAGTGAGACATTTAATTTGTATCGGTCTCTTTGAGCTGTGCCTTGATATCAGAAATGACCTGTCGCCATAAATCAGGTGGCTGTGCCCCTGGAACCGCATGCTGATTGGCGACAATAAAGGTAGGAACTGAGTTCACCCCCATTTCACGAGAATGGGCATCCCGTGATTTGATCAGATCGATATCTTCATCGCCGGACATTAATTTCAGTGTCACAGCCGCATCCATACCTGCGCTATCTGCGATGTCTGCGAGGACTTCGTGATTTCCGATATCGCGCCCTTCAACAAAATACCCCTTGAACAATGCATTCATCACGCGTGTTTGATGGCCTTCTATGCCTGCCCAATGGATCAAACGATGTGCATCTAGCGTGTTTGGCGTGCGCTGAATGCCCTCAAAATTGATGTTCAACCCCGCTTTTTCCGCATTCTCGACAACGGGCGCATAGGCTTTGACTGCACCGTCTTTGCCGCCAAATTTCTGTTCCAAATAGGCACGACGATCCATGCCATCCTTGGGCATATCGGGATTAAGTTGAAACGGATGCCATTCAATCACAAAGGGATGATCCCCTTCGGCCTCAAGCGCACGGTCAAGGTAGGATTTGCCAATATAGCACCAAGGACAAATTGGATCGGATAGAATATCTAGTTTAACCAAGGGTGGCTCCTACAAAATTGACTAGCTCTTTGCGAGAAAGTTTACCGTTTGCGCCAGTGGGAAGGCGCTCAATGCGTATGTACTCTTTGGGTTGCTTGTAACTGGCGAGGTGCTGGGATGCAAAAGCAAAGAGCTCTGTTTTCGGAATTTCTTTGTCAGCGACATAAAACGCATGGATGAGGGAGACGTCTTCTTTGATTTGAATATCCTTAACCGCAACGGCTTGGATCTCGGGATGCTGGGATAGGGTGGTTTCCACTTCGATCGGGGACACACGAAATCCCCCTGCATTCATCATATCGTCATGACGCCCGTGATAGGTGATAACACCATGCTCATTTTTGGACCCCAAGTCTCCAGTAATAAACCAGTCCCCTCGGAACTTTGATTGTGTTTCAATGGGTTGACCAAAATAGCCCAGCATCAGGCCTGCATCCTCTTTGTGCACTGCAATACAGCCTTCGGTGTGTGCTGGCACAGGGTCCGTGCCGTCTTGGATTGGCAAAATTTCAACACGGCGACCGCGCTGTGCATAGCCTAATGCATTTGGAGGTACGGGCTTATGGGGTGCGCCTGAGATGAACGTCGAACACTCCGACATGCCAAAGGCCTCATAAATTGGCGTACCTGCGGCATTGATCCAATTCTGAGCGATTGAAGGAGACAGCTTTTCACCCGCGGATAGCGAATGGCGGAGTTTGGGAAGCGTTAAGAGCTCTGGCCGCTTCAAGATACGCCGATAAACGCCAGGAGCGGCGGCAAACAACGTTGCATCATGACGTTTCAACAAAAGAGGCAGCGCCTCAAGTTGAACCGATGCATCCGCAATCAAGGCCGTTGCTCCCATTGTCCACGGATCCATCAACCCTGTGCCAAGGGTAAAGGTCCAATTGAACGCCCCTGCATGGAGTATTCTATCGCTCTCTCGCAAATCATACCAATCACGGATCATCATTTGACGTGCCCAAATCGCACGATGCGCATGCATGACGGCGTGAGGTTTTCCTGATGTCCCAGAGGTATAGACGATATATCCAAGGCGATTTGGATCCCCAAAAACAAACTTAGCCTCACGCTTATCTTTATAGGATTCAATATCTTGCGGCGTTATCGTAATGTCAATATTGCGCGAGGATTTTGCCGTATCGGGCCCTTGAACCACTGCACGCGGTGACAGCTCGTAAACAATCCGATCGACTTCACTTTGGGTGAGTTGTGGCGATGTTGGAACAGGAACCATATCAACGGCCAAAGCAGCAAGGTAGCACACGGGGAAGTCCACAGTATTTCCCAATCGGATCAGCACCTTGTCGCCTGATTTTAAACCAGACTCCAAGAAGCCTTGAGCCGTTTTTAGAACCAAAGCTGTGAGGTCCCGGTAATTCCAACGCTTTGCGCCACTATGTGACAAAACAGACAGCGCAATTTTGTCAGGGTCAGGATTGGAAAACCCCAAAACATGCGCCGCCATATTAAACGGTGACGGGCAGGGATCAAAGACATTGCTCTGTGACGGAGGGGTCATGATACACGCTCTTTTGCTAACTGAGTTGCATAGGCGATGAATGCTTTGTATAGGAGGTTATGTCAACGAATGATCATACATCCATCGTCCGTATAGCGCGCGAAAACGGCTCAGAAGATGTGGCCGAACCCCTAAACCTTGGTGAGCGCGTGCGCGATTTGCGCAAGGATCGCAAATGGACGCTGGAGCAAGCCGCCCAAAAAGCAGGGCTCGCACGATCAACCCTGTCAAAAATCGAAAATGGCCAGATGTCGCCGACCTACGATGCGTTGAAAAAGCTCGCTATCGGTTTGGAAATCTCATTTCCCCAACTCTTTACCCCGCCCCAAAAAGATCAGATCAATGGTCGTATGGTGGTGACTAAATCCGGTGACGGGGTCAACCATATCACGACGACCTATGAGCACGAACTCTTGGGAGAAAGCCTCACTAAGAAACGTATGCGTCCTTATCGTGCCCGTATCCGCGCGCGAAATATCGATGAATTCGGCGGTTGGGTGCGTCACGACGGTGAAGAATTCTTGTACGTGCTGACAGGTGTGGTCAAGCTCTATACAGAGTTCTACGAACCCGTTGAAATGCGACGCGGTGATAGCGCCTATTACGATGCCTCAATGGGCCATAATGTCATTTCAACAAGCGCAGAAGACGCCACCATTTTGTGGGTGACGTCGATTACTTAATCAAAACACCACGCCCGCCGCCGTATCAACAGTGGCAGCAGCCCCTTTGACAACAGCCGTGGTTCCCTTAACCGCCATACCCACAGGTGTGCAGGCAGTTAGTCCGAGAGAAACCAATCCGATTATAATTAATTTTTTCATAGACTTATCCTTTACTCTTCAATCCACCAAACATCTGGAAAATATCCAATACGATCGCCATAAATAGGCGCCATGTCTGGTTTGTTTAATGTGTTCACATGCGCGATGCGACTGACACCGTCAAAATAAATCGGGATGACATACCGCCCTGCCATCAATACACGATCCATAGCTTTGGTCACGCTTTTTAAATCATCTTGGGTCTTGGATGTCAGGATATTACTTAGGAGATGATCCATGACCTCTGACTTGATCCCCATGAGGTTCCGCGTTCCTTCAATATCGGCCATCTCCGATCCCCAATAGAGCAATTGCTCATTCCCAGGGCTGAGTGAGAGACCGCGCGCATAGGGCGTCATATCAAAATCAGTGCGACGCAAGCGTTCGTTATATTGCGCATTGTCGATCAATGTGACCTCGGCTGTAATGCCCAATCGTTTCAAGTCCTGAAGATACATTTCAACGATCGAAAGATATTCAACAGCGCCTTGACGCAACAAGATTTCAAAGGTGAATGGCGCCCCATCTGGTGCCACGAGAACGCCGTCTTGGACGCTGTAGCCAGCCTCCTCTAGCAAAGCCTTAGCTGCGCGAATATTGGCGCGATTGCGTTGCGATCCATCGGAAACGGGCAGGCGGTAGCCGTCGAGCGTGCCGGGCAAGAGCTGATCTTGAAATGGCAACAAGAGGTCTCGGACCAAACCTTCGGCTGGGTCATGGGACATCCCCAGCAGTGAGTTTGAGAAATAAGATGAAATACGATCCTGACGTCCTGCGTTTTGAGCATCATTGATATATTCAAAGTTAAACGCCTGAATGAGCGCTTGACGCACGCGCCAGTCTTGGAATTTGGCTTTGCGTGAATTCATCACCAACCCGCGCATTCCTGTGGGGCGCTGATGGGGCACTTCGGTTTTGATCACCTCACCTTTTTGAACCCGTGGGAAATTGAACTGGGTTTCCCATTTCTCTGCATTCCCTTCGCGGAACATATCAATTTCGCCTGTTTTAAAGGCCTCGAACAACACAACACCATCGCCGAAATATTCAAACGTGATTTCATCAACGTTGTTTGTGCCACGACGAAACGGCAGATCGTTGCCCCAATAATCAGGATTGCGAGTGAGGGTCAAAAATTTGCCCGCTTCAAAATCCGTGATCTGATAGGGGGCCGAGGTGATTGGAATGGTGTCAACGCCGCTCTTCGTGAAATCTTTGCCGTCCCATTGAGATTTCTTGAGGATTGGGCGCATGCCAGCGATCAAGGCCAGCTCTGGGTTATCCTCATTAAAGGTAAATCGCACAGAGCGTTCGCCGGTTTGTGCCGCACTCTCAATTTTTGCCCATAGACCCCGGTAGCGACCATTCCCGATGGTCCCAAGTGTTTCATAGGACCACAAGACATCTTCGACAGTGACGGGGGAACCATCAGCGAATCGTGCCTCGTCTCTTAGGACAAATTCGACCCATTCCCGGTTTTCACCGACCTCAATTGTCTCGGCCAATAGCCCATAAAGGGTAAAAGGCTCGTCCCAACTGCGCCCCATGAGTGTTTCATTTGCCAAAAACCTAAGCTGCCACGGAGCCGAGCCTTTGACGATATGTGGGTTCAGTGAATCAAAGGTGCCAACGGCCCCCATTTTGATCGTTCCGCCCGTTGGCGCATCGGGATTTGCGTAGGGGAGCGACACAAAATCCTGTGGAAGAGCAGGAGTGCCATACATAGAAATAGCGTATTGCGGTTCCGCCATAAGCGCGGTCGAAAACAAAGCTGTCATGCCAAAGCTAGAGGCAATCCCGACGTTTCTAAGCAATTGATAAACCAAATAACCATCTCCCTAATGTGTCATTATTGATGAACTTATCCACAGCCTAACGGAGTGGCGTTCTCTTTTCAAACTTTTAGCTTGGAGTGGCGCAAACAAAGCGGTATAAAGGTGTCACTGCTCGATAGGTTTCTTGCCTGTATGAAACCTGCCTCAATAACTTTACGCCAGCTTCGTGCTGGCGTTTTTTTTTGGCATTATATTGCGGTGCAGCATAGGAAAGCGTAGTATTTGTTGACGAATATGAACTTTCGTTAGCGTCTCTTATTAAAGGTCTCACATATGTCATTTGCAGGAAAAACAGCCGTTGTCACAGGTTCAACATCGGGAATCGGTTTGGGAATCGCCCGCTCTTTTGCAAAGGCTGAGGCCAATGTCGTGCTCAACTCGTTTACAGATTCTGACGCCGACCATGCCTTGGCTCAAGAGTTATCCACAGAATTTGACGTCTCTGTCACATATTGCCGAGCGGACATGTCTGATGCTGAGGCCTGCCGCGCCCTGATTGCAGATCAGGAACGCTGTGATATTTTGGTAAACAATGCGGGAATTCAACATGTTGCCCCGATTGCTGAGTTTCCAATCGACAAATGGAATGCTGTGATCGCCATCAATCTCAGTTCAGCATTTCACACGACCGCGGCTGCACTGCCTAAAATGCGCGCTGCTGGATGGGGCAGGGTGATCAATATATCCTCTGCTCACGGATTAACCGCATCCCCCTTCAAATCCGCCTATATTGCCGCAAAACATGGGGTGATTGGATTGACCAAGACAACTGCGCTTGAAACAGCCCAAGAGCCGATTACAGCCAATGCAATTTGCCCAGGATATGTGTTGACACCCTTGGTCGAAGCACAAATCCCAGACACTATGGCCAAATACAACATGGGCCGCGAGGAGGTCATCAAAAAAGTCATGCTAGAGCGCCAACCCTCGCGAGAATTCGCAACCGTTGATCAAATTGGCGAAACGGCTGTCTTCTTGGCCTCGGAGTCTGCGGCACAAATAACGGGCACAACATTAAGCGTCGACGGCGGCTGGACCGCGCTTTAATCGCGGATCAATATTCTTGCCATACGTTTCTTTGCGGGACCACAGGCGGCTGAATTGGCGGGGGCGGCAACAGTTGTGGATGCAAACGGTCGTCAGTTGCTCACAACCTTTACAGGATCGCAATAGGAACAACGATAACGGTTCCGATATCATAATCGGAGCCGTTAAAACGCGTTTGTAATCCCGATCATGACATCGTGACTTTGCATATCGTAGAACTCGATCGTCGATGATTTTTGAGTAAAGCTATAATCAATAAACGGCGTATAGCCCAAATAGCTAAGCTTTGGATTTCTTGCGCTGAGGTTTACTTCCCAAGATTGATCAAATCGCTTTGTTGTAAAGAGCGGCGCGATATCGTCCCACTTTTTAAGGGAACGTTTAATGCCTCCTGTCAAAATGAGAGATGTTCCATTCGGAATGTAGACACCACGAAGGCCTGCACTCGCCCCTTTGTAAGCCAAGTTCACATTGTCAGAACGGCGTTTTTCAAGGGTACTGTTCATGGCCAATGAAAACGACTTGCCCTTGAACAGATCCAAGGACATCCCAGCCCGCACCCCATAGCTATCTGGGTGTGTTGCATCGGCCAAAGTCATTTTGTCGAGTTTGAAATTTGTCCGTAACGCGCGACAATCACGCGTGAGGCAGTATTGGGTTGACCCCCCAACGGAAATTGTATCGGAGTAGGCTTCATTCCCAAAATCGATCGACGAATAGGTTGCAAAGAGATCAACCTTAGACCGCACATTTCTGGTGTCTTTTAATCTGATGTTAAAACTGCGTGCACCGAGGTTGTAAGCCGTATCTTTATACCTTTTTCAAATACTCCGACACCGACTGATACTTTGTATCCGTCTTTGCGGTAGAAATTGCGATCAATGGTTAAGGACCCTAAGACGCCGATCCCTGAATTCGCCTTGGAACTCGTGATTTCTGCCTCGCCATATGTCAGCGTGACTGTTTCATTATTCGTGTTGTTGCCCACATTCGTGCTTGGCGCGAGGCTAAACATACCGTTCAGGGTAAAGCTTCTGCGGGATTGAATATTGCGCAACACTGAGCGCGCCATGTTTTCTTCGCGTGGCTGTTGGGCGACGTCAAGAGCACGGCGATATTGGATTTCAGCTTCGACTGTTTTGTCTTGTGCCATAAGAGCAGCGCCAAGCAGCATGCGGGCCGAAAAGAATTTGGGCACTTGGTCCACAAGGGGGCGAATGACACGTTCTGCGTCTTGGGGTCTGCCTAATTCAATCAGGCTGCGTGCTGTAATAAGAGCGGCATCCACAGGATGGCTTCGTTTTATTTTTTGCGCCTCATTCAAAGCGAGCGAAAAATCACCCGTTTTCAGAGCGTGTTGCGCTGTTTTCAAATCCGCGAAAGCTGGCGCTGTCAAAAGCAAGGCCGCGAGTGCGGCGGAAAAAACAATTTTCATAAATTAATCTTCTTTGTTCTCATCACTTGGATAGACCAAACCGGCTGAAATAACCAGCTTTGCGGCTTCTTCAATGCTCATATCCAATTCAATGACATCGGACTTTGGTAAAAACAACAGAAAGCCAGATGTCGGGTTAGGGGTCGTGGGAAGGAAGATGGATAAAATCTCTTCTCCATCCGCTCCGACTTGTTGCGCAACTTCACCTTTGGCTTGAGTAGAGACAAACCCAATCGCCCAAATGCCTTTGCGCGGATATTCAATCATGCAGGCCTTTTCAAAGGACCGATCGCTTTGCGCAAAGACGGTTTCCGCGAGCTGTTTTACACCTGAATAGATTGAGCGCACTACAGGCATGCGATTGACAAGATTTTCGCCCCATTTAATCAGAGAGCGACCAATCAATCCTTTGGCCACCCATCCGATAAAGGTGGTGAACAGAATGAAAAACACAGCACCAATGCCGCGGATATTCACCTCAAGATCAAGGCCCATCACTGTTTGAAAAAAATTGACAGGTTGATAGGGCTCAGGGACGAAGGGCAAGACAAAGCCATCAATCCAGCCGACGACGGTCCAGATCAACCAAATCGTTAATCCAACGGGAGCGATCACCACCAAACCCGTTAGAAAGCTCGTTCTCAGTTTTGACAATAGGCTTGTTTTCGGCACTTTATTGGGGTCCTGTCCAAAGGCATTTGTCATGCGATCCTCATCTCCGTAGGTATTACTTAGGCAATGTTATGAGAAGGAACAATCACTACTTCTTGGATTAACGGATTATTGCCGATTTTGCGCATGCTATTTGTGCTGCGAGCTTGGCGTTGTTCAAAACTAAGGCAATATTTGTCTCTAACGACGCGCCACCTGTAAGCTCGAATATTTTTCCGAGCAAAAACGGAGTTACCTTTTTCGCAGATATCTGTTGCTCGTCAGCTAGGGCTAACGCTTGCTGAATGACGGGCTCAATCTGATCTTGAGGAATTTCGCTGTCTTGAGGGACGGGGTTTGCGATCAACTGACCACCGGGAATGTTCAAGACGACCCGTTGCGCATAAGCCTGCGCAATGTCCTCAGCTGTGTCCATGCGAAGAGGAGCCTTAAGACCCGAGGTGCGTGACCAGAATGCGGGTAAGTCGTCCTGTCCATAGGCAATCACAGGAACGCCCAAGGTTTCCAGAACTTCCATGGTTTTTGGAATGTCCAAGATGGCCTTGGCTCCGGCGGCAACAACGGTGACAGGCGTTTGAGCAAGCTCATGAAGATCAGCTGAAATGTCAAAGCTCTGTTCTGCGCCCCGATGAACGCCGCCAATTCCACCAGTCGCAAAAACTTTGATCCCTGCGAGGTGCGCGGCAATCATCGTTGCGGCCACGGTTGTCGCACCTGTTGCTTTTTGTGAGAGGCAAATTGCCAAATCAGCGCGGGATAATTTACGCGCGTCGCTCGTTTGCGCCAATTGGCGTAGGGCGTTTTCTGTGAGGCCGATATGCAGATTGCCCTCAATCACCGCGATTGTCGCAGGTATCGCGCCATTCTCGCGCACCACAGCTTCGACGCGCTGCGCCATTTCCAAGTTTTGCGGCCATGGCATGCCGTGGGTGATAATCGTGCTCTCTAACGCGACCACAGGATCCCCTTGTTTTAGCGCGTTTTCAATTTCGTCGGTGTAGATCAAAGTCACAGTTTATTTGCCTCAGAGGTGATATGCTGCCGTGCGGCCAACAGAGCACTGTTCAATGCGGTTTCCCTGTCGGCTTCCATAAGTTCGGCGTTGATGTGCGACGCCATAAACGCATCTCCTGCGCCTGTCACGCGTTTTGCGTTCACAGTAACGGGCAGGGCGCTTATTATGCCACTCAGCTGTCCCCCCTCAGACACAGGTTTTCCACCATGCGTAACTACCGCCCGATGTGCCCCGCGTTTCAAAAGATGTTCAACCGCAACACGGGTGTTTGAGAACGTTTGCTGACACAGCGCTTCGGCTTCTTGGAGGTTGCAATAGAACGTACAATTTGGAAGCCCCAAGAAGGGTAAAAATTTTCGCGCCTTGTAGGGTGAGGCCACCGCAAGTTTGATATCGCATTCCGTAAAGCCCGCGCTGCTCGCTATATTGACGAGTGTCTTGGATGACAGGTTTGAATCAATGACAACTGTCCCATCAAAGGGCGCGGTTAAACTGCCAAGGCGCCCATCTAGCAGAGGGCGGATGACTTTGTCGGAACAGATTTCAATGGTTTTCGACTGTGCAATCGCAATCACAAGGCCTTCGCTATCCTCGATGCCAATATAGTGATCTGAGGGGAGATCACTGGGTCGATAGGCATAGTCCATATTGAAGCCCATGTCAGAACAGGATGTGATCAAATCGCTGCCTTCTGCATCTTTACCAATGGCCGTTAGCAAACCAGGAAGATGACCATGGGCCTTGAAGTTGAAGGCAATATTGAAGGCAACCCCACCAGGTTCGCGCAATATGTCCCCTGGCACATCATCGCCTCTATCGGTGGCTGTTTTCGCACGTCCAATAATGTCCCACATTACGCTGCCAATACAGATAATGTTTGGAGGGATCATGTCATTCATTTTGGAACCTCAAATGTCAGTGCCGCCCAGAGGCTTTCCCAGACTGCACCCTTTGAATTTTCAATATCTAAAACAGGCTCTTGTACAATGATAGCATCTAATAAATATTCGTGTCCTTTGTTTAGGGGAATTTTGGCCACACCGACCTCATTTGTCCGCACTGTAAACACAGTCACGCGCCCATCGGGGGCACGTTCAAACACCTCGACTTGGGCATTAACGCGTGGCTGATCTTTGTGAAACAAGGCAACAGTCAAGTGAGTGCCGATCGTAGGGCTATACGGATTTTCAAGGGCCACGAATTCAGTCAATAAGCCTTGACGTTTGTCCATCCCAGAGGCGTCACCAACCGAGAGTAATACTTTTGAAAACCGATAATAGACCTCTTTAAATCCCGTTTTGGGAAGGCCCCGCGCTTGATGTTCCTCAATGGCGAATACGGCATCCTTATGTGTCACAAAACTAACGAACTTCTCCCATTTTGAATAGGTGAGTGTGCTAGGGGTGGATTCGTAGACAAGGCTTGCCAATCCCTCATCCTTAAATACCACGGTCGCCGCAGGAACGTCGCCGGAACGCGATACAACATCATCTGTTTCCGTTTGGCTCGCCCACCGAAACGATCGAATGCGATTGGTAAAGTACGACAAGCTTATGCCGGCAAAACTTTCGCCGTTTCGAATATGAATTTTGGCAGGCTCACCTGTTTCGACTTGATATTTTTCGGGTTCAAGCCATAACTCATGGGCGAGGAGCGGCGCCGTGAGCGCCGAATAAAACACAGGGATTAAAGTGGTCAAAATGACATATCTTACAAAATTCATTCAAGCAGTCCTTTCGACGATTTCATTAGTGATGCTTCTCAGCAAAGGCGCGTTTGCCCATGAGGTCTTGCCCAGTATTGCGGATCTAACACTTACTGATGACAGTGTTGTGATAAACATTCGCACCTCCGGTGAGGCCATATTAGCTGGCATTGACTTATCAGCGGTAGAAGACACGAATGAAGACGAAAATTCAAGCGCTTATGATGCAATGCGCAGCTTGCAATCCCGCGAAATGGCGCAAAAATTCACACAAGCTTGGGGTGACGTGCAGAGTAAAATAGACCTTCGCGATGGCACAGGTCAGAGCTTGGACATTGAATTGATAAGTGTCGAGGTCGATCCAGTCGGCAACATCGATTTGCCGCGGTTTACCAATCTCTCAATACGTGCCAATACGCCAAAGCCCAAGGCTGTAACCTTTGGCTGGGACAAGGATCTCGGCGGTGTCATCTTGCGACAGCAAGGGGTGGAAAATGGTCTCACTCAATTCCTACAAAACGGTCAGCGCAGCGATGTGATCGCGCAGAACGCAAATATCCAAAAAACTGGGTGGGCCACGTTTGCGGAGTATATTCCTGTTGGGTTTACACATATTATTCCCAAAGGCTTGGATCACATTCTATTCGTGTTGGGATTATTCTTTTTTAGCACACGCTTTGGTCCTCTGATCTGGCAAATATCGGCCTTCACCTTGGCACATACGGTCACGTTAGCGGCGGGTGCGCTTGGCTGGGTCACTGTTCCTGCCTCCATCGTTGAGCCCCTGATTGCCGCCTCTATCGCCTATGTTGCAATTGAAAATATATTCACAAACAAGATGTCTAAATGGCGCCCGATGGTGATTTTTGCCTTTGGATTATTACATGGGTTGGGGTTTGCCTCTGTCCTTGGTGAATTTGGCCTGCCACAGGGGCAGTTCATTCCCGCGCTGATCGGCTTTAATGTCGGCGTTGAGCTTGGCCAGCTGGCGGTTGTTGCCGCTGCTTTCTTGCTTGTTGGGCTTTGGTTTGGACAGAAATCCTTTTATCGTCCGTTCATCGCCATTCCTGCCTCCGTCATGATTGCCGCAGTCGGGCTTTATTGGAGTGTCGAGCGCGTCCTAGGGTAGGGGGATTTTGTGAACAAACCCCCTTGCACCTTTGGTCTATCTCTTGTATGCGCAGCCTCATTGAAATCCGCAGATGGGGTTTTGGGCTAATGAGGGAGACATCCTTGTTGCGTCCGCCGGTTGAAGCATTCGCTTTCACGACCCCCATCAAGGCGAAAACCGGAAAAGGAAAGAACACATGGCTCTACCCGAGTTCAGCATGCGCCAATTGCTTGAAGCAGGCGTTCACTTTGGTCACCAAACTCAGCGTTGGAACCCACGCATGGCCGAGTATATCTACGGCGCGCGTAACGGCATTCACATCATGGATTTGACACAGACTGTTCCTCTTTTGGATCAGGCGCTGAACGTCATCCGTGACACAGTCGCAAAAGGCGGCCGCATCCTATTCGTCGGCACCAAGCGTCAAGCTGCAGTTCCAGTCGCAGAAGCAGCTGAGAAATGCGCACAGTACTATATGAACCACCGTTGGTTGGGTGGCACGTTGACAAACTGGCAGACTGTTTCGCAGTCAATCAGCCGTTTGAAAACAATCGATGAGAAAATGGTATCTGGCATCGAAGGCCTTACCAAAAAAGAACGCCTCGGCATGGAACGTGAGCAAACGAAACTTCAGGCGTCTTTGGGCGGTATCCGCGAAATGGGTGGTGTTCCTGATCTTTTGTTCGTGATTGACGTGAAAAAAGAAGCCTTGGCAATCGCGGAAGCAAACAAATTGGGTATTCCTGTTGTTGCTGTTGTTGACACGAACTGCTCACCAGCAGGCATTGACTACATCATCCCAGGAAACGACGACGCTGCACGTGCGATCGCTCTTTACACGGATCTTGCAAGCCGCGCAGCACTTGACGGAATGTCCGCACAACTTGGCGCAGCTGGCGTTGACTTGGGTGAGATGGAAGAGGCTCCTGTAGAAGAGGCCGTTGCCGAAGCAGCTCCTGAAGCCGCACCAGAGGCGTAAGCAGTTAAACAGAATTAAATTCTGGCGCGAGGTGACTCGCGCCGTCATTTTTTCAAACTAAGGAGAGCCAAGATGGCGATCACAGCAGCAATGGTTAAAGAACTGCGCGAAACAACTGGCGCAGGAATGATGGACGCGAAAAAAGCGTTGACTGAAACAGATGGTGATTTCGAAGCGGCGATTGACTGGCTTCGGACCAAAGGCCTCGCAAAAGCAGCGAAGAAAGCTGACCGCGTTGCAGCGGAAGGTTTGGTTGCAGTTGCCGTAAACGGTGGCACAGGTGTTGCTCTTGAAGTTAACTCTGAAACAGATTTCGTTGGCAAAAACGCAGACTTCCAGTCAATGGTATCAAGCTTTGCAACAGCGGCCTTGGACGTGGACAGCATCGAAGCTTTGGCGGATGCAGAAGTTGACGGCAAAAAAGTTGCGGACATCCTAACAGACAAAATCGCGACAATCGGCGAAAACATGTCTTTGCGTCGCATGACAAAAATCTCTGGTGACGAAGTTGTGAGCTATGTTCACAATGCGGCAACAGACGGCATGGGCAAAATCGGCGTATTGGTTGCGCTCAAGGGATCAAACCCAGAGTTCGGTCGCCAAGTTGCAATGCACATCGCAGCGGTAAACCCACAAGCCTTGGACGAGGCGGCATTGGACCCTGCGGTTGTTGAGCGTGAGCGCAATGTTTTGACAGAGCAAGCACGTGAATCCGGCAAACCAGAGCAAGTGATCGAAAAAATGATCGTTGGTCGTATGGCGAAATTCATGGGCGAAGTCACATTGCTTGGCCAAGCTTTCGTCATCAACCCTGATCTAACTGTTGCAAAAGCCGCAGAAGAAGCAGGCGTTGAAATCGCTGGATACATCCGTTTGGAAGTCGGCGAAGGCATCGAAAAAGTCGAAGAAGACTTTGCAGCAGAAGTTGCAAAAGCCGCTCAAGGCTAATACCAAAAAAATAAAGCGCTACTGAATTTTCATTCAGTAGCGCTTTTTTTGTGCCCAATGGACATTGGGGATGAGGTTGAGCACAAAACCGGTTAGAACGAGAGCTAGTTTGGTAATCGACTATAAATTACCAAACTAGCATCCGGTCACCCGGAGAGAAAATCAGAGCCTAGATATTGCTAGGTTAATAAACTCTTTAGTCCCTATGGCTAAATCCACTACTCACGGAACAGTTTAAGTATCCTTTTTGGTAGCAAAAAGGCAAAGTCTGGATTTCCGTACTCTTATTTACGCCTTGGTAAAGTTTGCAATTTTAAATGATCATTAACAGAGAGTTAGGCGTCATCTAGTCCAATTGTGAACATTTGATTTTGAAAGGCTGCTTTCAAAACTGCTTGAGCTGTCGTCTCAACACCCATGGTTTCACGTGCTAGACGCAAATGTTTCTCAACTGTTGCTGGTGTCAAGCCCATTAGGATCGCAATATCCTGAGTCGTTTTTCCATCTCCAACCCATTCCAACGCCTCTCTTTGACGTTTGGTGAGACGACGACCTGACATGGTGGTGTAGGGGAGGGACAGGATTTTCAAATGAACAACGTTGTTTAAGAGAACAATATCGTTACCATGTTCATCCCACACTTCATCAATTTTGTCCTGACTAATATTTTCACCAGCAGTCAACGCAATTGCACCACGAGACCGTTGCGACATCGCCTTAAAACTAATCGTGTAACCCGCGGTCACACCGTATTCTTGGTTAAATTTTAAAACGTCCAGTCCTTTTTCGCAGATTTCACCACGTTCTATACGTTCCTGTACAATAGACCAACTTGTCCAACCTTCATTCTCAACGGCCCATTTGACCATAGGGGCGTTTAAAAACAGGCCAGTCTTCACAAATTTCTCAATGTAATCGTTCGAATGGTTAGTTAGCACAATAAAATCATCGGGGTTCCCAAATCCCTTCGGTGTCGAAAAATGCGTAAACCCGTAGAGCAATTTATCAAAGCCATATTCACGCATCTTGCGGCAATGCTTGTCCCACAGATCCTCAATCGAACGAGAGTTCGTAACGTCGATCAGATATTGGACTAGTGAACGATCCATATTGAGCCTGTTTACAAAATTGTGAATAAATCTTAATGCATTATAGTTCCAACACTATTAACCCATTCGCCTATATGTGTAGGTTACTTGCATAGCACCATCGTTACAATAGTTACTAAACCATAAATTGAAAAACTGCACAATATTGTGACGGTTATTTAACATAATACTTATTATGCGCAACTCTGTACAGCGCTGATTAAATCAGATTACCTATTAAACCAAGCTTAACAAAACCTTACCGAAGCCCTATCGCGCGTTTAACACATCGGCACTGATTAACAAAATTGAAACAAATTAGCGGCTAAATCCCGGCTATCAGACGAAGCGGCCAAGGAAAACACTCCCTGACCGATAAGTTTGAACTATTTAAAAGAATGCCTGCAACCCTGTCTGCGCGCGGCCCAAAATCAAGGCATGCACATCATGCGTACCTTCATAAGTGTTCACCGTTTCCAAATTGCACATGTGACGCATAATTTGGAAGCTTTCAGAGATCCCATTGCCACCGTGCATATCCCGAGACATGCGCGCGATGTCTAACGCCTTCCCACAGTTATTGCGTTTGATCATGCTGATCATTTCAGGTGCGGCATTCGCCTCATCCATCAAACGTCCAACGCGTAAAGACGCTTGAAGCCCGAGCGCAATTTCTGTTTGCATATCGGCCAATTTCTTTTGAAACAGTTGTGTCTGTGCCAATGGACGGTTGAATTGCTTGCGATCCAAACCGTATTGACGTGCCGCATGCCAACAATATTCAGCAGCCCCCATAACACCCCATGAAATTCCATAGCGCGCGCGATTCAAACATCCAAATGGACCTTTAAGTCCTTGAATATTCGGCAATAATGCATCCTCACCAACCTCGACGCCCTCCATGACAATTTCGCCAGTTGTGGATGCCCTCAGCGATAGCTTGCCCTCAATCTTGGGCGCTGACAGTCCTTGTTGACCCTTTTCCAAGATGAACCCACGGATTTTCCCGCCATGCGCATCGGACTTGGCCCAAATGACAAACACATCCGCAAAGGGAGAATTAGAAATCCACATCTTTGACCCCGTAATCTTGTAGCCCGTCGCGGTTTTTTCCGCACGCGTTTTCATGCCTGCTGGATCAGAGCCAGCGTCAGGTTCTGTCAAACCAAAACAGCCAATCAAGTCACCTGCGGCTAGGCCTGGTAGGTATTTTTGACGCTGCTCTTCGCTCCCATAGGCATAAATGGGATACATAACGAGCGAGGATTGCACCGACATCATAGAGCGGTAACCGCTATCAACCCGCTCAATTTCCCGCGCAATAACCCCGTAAGACACATATCCAGCCCCTAGCCCGCCATATTCCTCTGGAATAGTCGATCCGAGCAGCCCCATATCCCCCATTTCTTTGAACAATTCAGGCGCTGAAATCTCATCTCTATAGGCATCAATGACGCGCGGTTGTAGTTTATCTTGCGCGTAAGAGCGAGCGCTATCAGCCATCAATCTTTCTTCTTCGGTCAGTTGATCGTTCAAATAGAACGGATCAGCCCAGTCAAATGATCCAAGATCAGGTGCATCTTTCGCCTTGAGATTAGGAATATCTTTCATAATGTGACCCTCTGAAGTTTGTGTTTTCCTCAATTTACAGCTTGTATTTCAAAATGATATAGCTATTTTTGCACGAGTTTATGAGAAATTGTCATATATGAACAGGTTTCAAAATATTCCTTCTCTGTCGGCCTTGCGTGCCTTGGATTTGTTGGATCGCTTGGGAACGGCTTCGGCGGTTGCTCAAGACTTGGGGCAAACTCAAGGTGCGGTAAGCAGGCAGATCAAAACGCTAGAACAACAACTTGAAGTTCAGCTTGTAAGGCGCGAAAAACAAAGGCTTTACCTCACACCGCAAGCAAAAACCTATCTTGACGATGTTCGCTCTGGTCTAAAGAAAATTGAAACGGCAACTCAAACGCTTCGCTCGGGGCGCTCTGGTGGAACTCTGACCTTGGGGATCCTTCCTGCTTTTGGGATGCGTTGGTTGATGCCTAAACTCTCTGATTTTAGTAGCCGCCATCCTGAGATTACATTAAACATGCTGACGCGTTTGCATCCCTTTGATTTCACACAAGAACCGATTGATGCAGCATTGCATTTTGGATCGCCAGATTGGGACCATGTGTCGTCTCTAAAATTGATGTCGGAATATTTGGTGCCTGTCGCCGCGCCAACATATGTCTCGACATTTGATCCCAATGCAGTGGAAAAATATACGCTGCTTCATATGGAATCGCGCCCTACAGCTTGGTCCGATTGGATTGCAAAACAAGGGTTCTCAGGCAAAGCGCCGAGTGGCCCAGTGTATGATCAATTTTCAACGCTGATTCAGGCCGTTTTACATGGTCAAGGGATTGCTTTGATGCCGCAGTATTTGGTGCAAGAACATTTGGCGACCGGCCACATGGTACAAGTCTTTGACGGCGATGGAACAACAGATAAAGCTTATCACCTTGTTTGGCCGACATCTGATCATTTGCCAGAGCCCGTCAAAGTATTTCGAGATTGGCTTGCCACATGGAGCGAGGGCGAAGATGCCCTACCCCGATAGCTTAACCCAGAGAGTATCCAGCACCACGAATGGTTCTAATCAAATCGTCATGGCCGTGTTTTGTTAAGGCTTTTCTTAAACGCCCAACATGAACATCAACCGTGCGGCTTTCGACGTAGATATCGCGCCCCCACACCTGATCCAACAATTGTTCGCGCGACAACACACGTCCAGGTTTGTCAATAAAGGCGCTTAAGAGACGGAACTCTTTTGGCCCCAGGTCAATTTCGGTATCCTTGCAAAAGACCCGATGCGACCCTGAGTCAACTTTTATGTGTTTAAATTCAATAACTTCACCGACCAAACTGGCTCTTGAGCGGCGCAGCTGTGTTTTCACACGCGCCATAAGTTCGGTGATGGAATAAGGCTTTGCAACGTAATCATCAGCGCCAAGCTCTAGACCACGAACTTTATCCGCGTCCTCAGAGCGTGCCGAAAGCAAGATAATGGAAACTTCGCGTGTCTCCGGTTTGGCCCGCAATTGGCGGCACACTTCGATGCCTGACAAACGCGGCATCATCCAGTCCAAAATCACCAAATCGGGGAGGTTCTCATATGCGAGCAACACTCCATCTTCTCCGTTGTCAGCTGTCAAAACATCGTACCCAGCCGCTTTTAAATTATAGCTTAGGATTTCGCTTTGCGCGATGTCGTCTTCGACCACCAAAATTTTTGCTTTTTCGGCCATAACCTTAGTCCTGAGACATACCAATATCGGAGGAGGTTTTATCCCCTTTTTCGCGGGCTTCACTTGGCATTTCACCAGTGACAAGGAATACAACCTGTTCCGCGATTGAGGTGACGTGATCGCCCATGCGTTCGATATTTTTCGCCATAAAGTGAAGATGCATACAGGCGGTAATATTGCGCGGGTCTTCCATCATATGTGTCAGGAATTCACGGAAAAGACCGTTATAAAGTTCATCTACATCTTTATCACGCGCAATAACATCCTCGGCCAAGTCTGCGTCACGATTGATATAGGAATCTAACGCATCTTTAAGCATCATTTGAACTTCGCGGGATAGGCGACGAAGAGCGACAGATGAATTGTCGATCTGCGGCATCTGAAGCAACACGTTCGTGCGCTTTGCAATGTTTTTCGAATAATCGCCAATACGCTCAAGGTTTCCTGACACCTTTAGGATGGACAAAAGCATTCTCAAATCACTGGCAGTCGGCGCCTGCAAAGCGATGATGCGCGCCACATCTTCGTTAATTTGCGTTTCGATCTCATCGATGACTTTGTCACGGCTACGTACGAGATCAGCAAGCTCAGTGTCGCGCGTTTCAAATGACTTTGCTGATTCAAGAATGGCTTGCTCGACCAAGCCACCCATTTTCAACATTTGAGCTTGGATTTTTTCAAGGTCGCGATCAAATGATGAGCGAATATGTTGATTATTATTCATAGTACTCTCCTATCCGATACGACCGGTGATGTAGCTTTCGGTGCGTGGATCTACGGGATTGGTAAAAATCTTAGTCGTGTCGTCAAATTCAACTAAGCTTCCCAAATGGAAGAAAGCCGTTTTCTGGCTCACGCGCGCTGCCTGTTGCATTGAGTGGGTCACGATCACCACGGAATAATTTGCGCGCAGCTCGTCAATCAATTCTTCGACCTGTGCCGTGGCAATTGGGTCAAGCGCAGAACACGGCTCATCCATCAACAATACTTCAGGTGCCGTTGCAACAGCGCGTGCAATACAGATACGTTGCTGCTGACCACCAGAAAGGCCCGTTCCAGGCGCGTCAAGGCGGTCTTTGACTTCGTCCCAGATCGCGGCACTGCGAAGGGATTTTTCAACGATCTCGTCGAGGTCAGCTTTGGATTTCGCTAACCCGTGGATACGCGGACCATAGGCGATATTGTCATAGATGGACTTTGGAAACGGATTTGGTTTTTGAAAGACCATGCCCACTTTGGCGCGAAGCTGAACAGGGTCAACTTTGGCGTCATAAATGTCCTCACCTTCAAGAGTGATTTCACCTGTCACGCGACAAATATCAATCGTGTCGTTCATACGGTTCAAACAGCGCAAGAAAGTTGACTTACCGCAGCCAGACGGACCGATAAATGCGGTCACTGTTTTGTCTTGGATCGCGACATCAACGTCTTTGATTGCGTGCGCGTCCCCATAGTGGACATTCACTTTGTTTGCGTTGATTTTTATACTGTGTTCAGTCACGGAAGTCTCCAGTGTTCTCTAACGTAGGTCTTGTTCTATTTACCAACGACGCTCAAAGCGGCGACGCAAAATAACGGCTATTGTGTTCATTGTTACCAAGAAAATCAGCAAAATGATAATCCCACCCCAAGCGCGTTCATAAAACGCAGGGTCGGCACGTTTGGCCCATTCGTAGATTTGCGCAGGCATAGCCGAGTTTGGCGACAAAAGCCCCTGAGCGATCGTGTCAGGCATGTTGGTCGCAATATAACCGATCATACCGATCAACAACAGGGGCGCTGTTTCACCCAAGGCTTGCGCCAAACCGATGATGGTTCCTGTCAAAATACCAGGTGCCGCGAGCGGCAGGACATGGTGGAATACGGTTTGCATTTTTGACGCCCCTACTCCAAGTGCCGCTGAGCGAATGCTTGGTGGGACCGACTTGAGCGATGCGCGGGTCGAGATGATAATTGTCGGCAATGTCATCAGGGTCAAAACCATACCACCGACGAGAGGCGCAGATTGCGGTAAATGCATCATGTTGATGAAAACGGCCAAACCAAGAATACCGAAAACAATCGACGGAACAGCGGCCAAATTTGCAATATTCACCTCGATAATATCGGTAATACGATTCTTTGGAGCGAATTCTTCAAGGTAGATGGACGCGGCAACCCCAATCGGAAGAGCAAGGGCCAAGACCACCAACATCATGAACAGTGATCCAACCATAGCGACACCGATACCGGCGGCCTCTGGTCGTTGATCGGAGGCATCTGATCCCAGAATAAAAGCAGGATTAAACGTTTTCTTGACGATACCAGCGTCACGCAAGCCATCAACCAAATCCAATTGTTCAGAAGACACGTTCTTGTTGTTGGCGATACTCTCACGGGTGACACGCCCCTTGAGATACCCATCAATCCAAGAATTCGTCAAAAGCTTGATCTCGATTGTCTGACCAATAAGAGACGGATCAGCGATCACCATTTCTCGAATTTGTGACACGGCACTTTTTGATATGATCTTCGCCATATCTTTGGACATGAGCGTCGTTTCAATTCCCGCCTCAGTCACCGCATTTTCAACCGCAGTTTTCAAGAGAGGATTATATCCGAAGGTCGAAACCTTTTTGATATCATCAATATTCCGATTGCCTTTTTTGTCCAGCTTGGATTCCAAAAGCTCAATGTTAACCGTGATAAAGGTCTGCTGAAATGCACCAGTACCCTTAGATACAATCGTGTAAACCAAGACAAAGAGCATCATCAGGCCGACAAGGATGGCCGCTTGACCGTAGCGGCGGAACCGACGCTCAGAAGCATTCCGACGTTTGGTGCGATCAGAAATCGTATAAAGTGATGTTTTGGGTGCAGGCGTGTTCATTCGTACTGCTCTCTATATTTACGCACGATATAAAGTGCGAGGACATTCAAGGCCAAGGTCAACACAAACAAGGTCAAACCAAGGGCAAAGGCAACGAGGGTTTCGGGACTGTTAAAATCACCGTCCCCTGTCAATTGGCTCACGATACGGGTCGTGATTGTGGTGAGGGCTTCTAGCGGGTTGCCAGCAAATCGCGCAATCGCACCAGCGCCAAGGACAACGATCATCGTTTCCCCAATAGCACGGGACGCCGCGAGCAAGATCGCACCAACGATACCAGGCAAAGCGGCAGGTAAAACAACTTGTTTCACTGTTTCCGATTGCGTCGCACCTAGGCCGTATGACCCATCGCGAAGCGCTTGAGGAACCGCGTTGATGATATCGTCCGACAGAGACGACACGAATGGGATCAACATAATGCCCATCACGATACCAGCGGTCGCAACCGAACGGGCATCGCCCATCCAATCAACACCGAACGCACCACCCTCGCCGAACCATTCACGCAAGAACGGGCCGAACGTGATCAAAGCGAAAAGACCGTAAACGATCGTGGGAATACCGGCCAAAACCTCAAGCATCGGTTTGGCGAAAGAGCGCACAGAGTTGGACGCATATTCAGACAGGTAAATCGCTGCAAACAATCCGATAGGAACCGCAACCAACAAAGCAACGAGCGAGATGTAGATCGTCCCCCAAAGGAGAGGCAGGATAGATAAAGCACTATCGCCATGAAAATTAGGCGCCCAGCTCAGGCCAAAGAAGAAATCCTTCCATGAGTGCAGTTCAAAGAAATTCAATGTCTCAAACAACATTGAAATCACGATGCCGACAGTTGACAAAATCGCCAATGCAGCCGCCGCCATCAAAACACCGAGATAAACCTGTTCTACTCGGTTACGAGCACGAAAATCGGGTGCAATACGCATGTAGGCGAAAGCAAACCCTGCAAGCGCTAGACCTAATACACAGAGGATCTTGAGGCTGTGCGAGCTATTGGACGCAGTCGTATAATCAACTGCCAACATCAAAAGCGACGGATCTAACGCGCCCCCCATGATGACACCAGACGTCTCCAACGTCGTTCCAAGCAACGTGAGGTCTGTTTCAAGATTTAAGTCGTCCAAAGCGACAAGACCGCTATCACTGGCTGATTTTAGACCAGAGGCAATACGCGAAACATCCGACATAACAAGACTCGTTGATCCCCCATCAGGGACCATGTCAGGCGTAATTTGGGATGAAAATGAATTGCTTAGATAAAGCGGCGAAACAATAAGCCACAAAAGGAATAAAAACGTCGCAGGCAGCGCGACGCAAATAGCACCATATAAACCATAATACCGAGGTAAAGAGTGCAACGGCTCGGACGAACGTCCTGAGGCTGTGGTTGCCTTGGCTCTGGTCACGATAAAGGCTACAATCGCCAAAACTAAAACCAAACCGATCAGCAGCAAATTCGTCATAACGCCCCTCTTGAAAAAGTCTTGGCAAACAGCCGTTCGCCAAGACGTTTATTGTTAGATTTGGCTAATGCCAAGTCTCTTACTTCATTACAACTAGGTTGCTTACGTTTTCTTGTGTTGCTGACAACTCAGGGTCAGAAACTAGGCCGTACTCAGCCAATGGGCCGTCTGGACCTGCAACTTCGTCAGAGATGAAGAATTCAGCGTATTCTTGTACACCTGGGATAACGCCAACGTGTGCTTTTTTGATGTAGAAGTACAATGGACGTGAAACTGGGTATTCACCAGTCGCGATGCTTTCTGTTGAAGGCATAACACCTGACATTGTTGCAACTTGCAATTTGTCTGTGTTGTTTTCGTAGAAAGCGAGACCGAATACGCCGATGCCGTCTTTGTTAGATTCGATAGACGCGAGTGTTTCTGTGTAGTCACCGTCGATATCTACTGAGCGGCCGTCTGTGCGAACTGACATACATGCAGATTCTGCTGCATCTTCGTCGCCACCGTTCATTTCCATGATCGCAGCCATTGCGCCTGTTGCTTCACAACCAGCTAGCAAAACTTTTTCTTCGAACACTTCACGTGTACCGTGCTTTGTGCCTGGGATGTAAGCTTGGATAGGCTGAGATTTGAAGTTAGCGTTTACTTCAGACCAGTCTGCGTTCGGGTTTGCAACCATTTTGCCGTCTACTGGCAATTCAGCAGCTAGACCTGTGTAGATGTCTGCAGGCTGGAACGCGAAGTTTTGGCCGTTGATGTCAGACGCGAAAACAATTCCGTCATAACCGATGCGTACTTCTACGATCTCAGTTACGCCAGCGTCTGCGCATGCTTTGATTTCTTTGTCTTTGATTTTACGTGATGCGTTTGCAACGTCGATAGTGTTTGCGCCAACGCCTTCACAGAAACGCTTAAGACCACCTGATGAACCACCAGATTCAACAACTGGTGTTGGGAAGTCAGAGTTTTCGCCGAACGCTTCTGCAACGATTGACGCGTATGGTAGAACTGTTGATGAGCCTGCAACCTGAACTTGGTCACGAGCAACAGCAGCAGTTGCTGTAAGTGCGCCAAGCGCGATGATTGAAACAGATGATTTCACAAAAGACATATAATTTCTCCTTGTATGTCAGACGTCTTGATTGTCTGCGGCCTGTCTATTTTTCGTTTGCAACGCTTTTGCGACACCAACGTAACAGTTGTGTGACAATGACAGAAAAATTGAATATTTATGATTTAGGCAAAAAGACCGAAAAAGTGGACCCAAATCCAATCTCACTGGTGACCTTAAGACGGCCCCGATGACGGTTGATAATATGTTTCACAATAGAAAGACCTAAACCCGTTCCACCAATCTCACGCGACCTATGGTGATCAATGCGATAAAAACGCTCTGTAAGACGTGGAATATGGCTTCGTTCTATACCTGGGCCGAAGTCTGTTACAGAGAGGCACACCCCGTCACATCGCAAGGTGCTTTGATAATCAACTGGCCCAAGGTTGACCATGATATCTTTGTCTGACCCACCATATTTAATGGCATTCTCAATGAGGTTCACTATAACTTGTGTCAGCTGGTCACTATGACCTGCAATTTCAATCGGCTCATCTGGCAAGGTTATTTTGATCTGAGTGTTCGTTTTTTCGTTCAGCGGCGACAGGTTTTCTTTGGTCGCAATGAGAAGAGCGTTGAGGTCCACCGATTCTGCGGGTTTTGTTCTCTCTTCGCTTTCAACGCGGTTCAAAGATAACAAGTCATCCACCAAGCGATTCATCCGCTTGGCCTCATTAGTCATAATTTCCAAAAACCGCTGTTGTGCCACTGGATCCGTTTGCGCAGTCGTTTGCAAAGTCTCCAAGAATCCCAACATTGACGTTAACGGAGTTTTTAACTCGTGACTTACGTTTGTAACAAAATCACGACGCATTTTTCGCGAGGTTTCCACATGTGACGTATCTTCAAGAGTTACAAGTGCCGCGCCCTCTTCAATCCCAGAGACAAAAACCATATAGGTCAAATCGATTTCGCTAATTGTGGTCAACCAACGTGTTTGCCGATCGCCACCATTTTGTAGAACATAATCAATGGCATCCGCCACATCAGGGCTGCGAATACTGCGAAGATAATGACGCCCCTTGGTTGTTTGCCCCAATAAATCCTCGGCCTTGGAATTGATAGCGGTGATAATTTCATTCGGGGCTACGACAAAACTCGGCAGCGGAAACGCTTGAAGGACGTCAATCATGGGCGACTCTTTTCTCAGGATGCTGCTTGTTACTAACCCTGTGTAAAAGTCTTGTGACACAAATCAACCTTAATCCTTTTGTATTAATGCCTTCAATAATTTTGCATAATCAACATATGGACGATTCGACTATCCGGACTGCCATCCATGGTTGACCATACATTGGGGGAGACATGACGTATCATGAAGGTCTGCGGACCATGATCACGCTTGCTCCTGATGAAGAAAGCGCACCGCAACATGGCTTATCTTCATTAGCTGCAAATGTGCCTTTTCGACTATTGCGCCATCCAAGTTTGATGGTCGAAGATATCGAAACGATTTATTGTTGGTTGTTTTGCAAAAGCTATGACGCAATTGATATTGCGCAAATCTTAGCAAAGAGGCGGTTTAGCGGAACGCTCATTGCGCAGACACTGAACGTCCCGAACCCTGCAATGATTAAACGCGAAGTGCGGGCACAAAACCCAACGCTCAAATTTGAAATCGAATTCACCGATAGCCTCATCGACGGGAATACCGACTATGACCGGTTCATACGTCACGCTGAAGTTCACGCAATTAAAGAGCTGTCAGATCTGATTTAAACCGTGCGGCGTTTTGCGCATAATGGAGCGCACTCGCGCGCAGACCTTGAATTGCGGCCTCATCCAAGGATCGCACAATTTTGCCAGGAGCGCCCATAACGAGGCTCCCATCGGGAATCACCTTGTTTTCCGTAATCAAGGCCCCTGCCCCAATCAGGCAGTTTCTCCCAATCTTAGCACCATTCAAAACAATCGCGCCCATGCCGATCAATGAATTTTCACCAATCTCACAGCCATGCAGCATGACCTTATGCCCAATGGTGCATCCCTCAGCTATCGTCAGAGGAAAGCCAATATCCGTGTGAAGAACGCAGTTTTCCTGAATATTGGTGTTTTTCCCAATATGGATAAGCTCATTATCCCCGCGCAGTGTTGCGCCGAACCAAACCGAGGCCCCAGCGTCAATTTGACAAGATCCGATAATATTCGCATCTGGTGCGATCCAAACCTGCTCTGACACAACAGGGCGCAAGTCTCCCAAAGCATATACGGTCATGATCTCTCCTCAAATTCTGAGTTCAATTGACGAACGGTGTCCACAATATCGGGTTGCTGAGACAACCGCATCCGCTCTGCTGAAATAATGGTTTTTAAGCGTTCTTCTGTTTGATCGAGATCATCATTCACCAAAACATAGTCATATTCAGGCCAATGAGAAATCTCATCACGTGCCTTGCTCATGCGTCCCTCAATCACCTCGGCACTGTCCTGACCACGCGAGATCAAGCGGCGTTCAAGCTCAGGAATAGAGGGTGGAAGGATGAAAATCGACAAGGCGTGTTTGCCAAGGGAGGAATTCCTGATTTGTTGCCCCCCTTGCCAATCCACATCGAACAAAACATCCCGCCCTTGGGTAATGGCAGAATTCACAGGACCATGGGGGCTTCCGTAGAAATTTCCAAAGACCTCCGCATGTTCCAACATTTCCCCTTTGTTTATAAGGGTTTGGAACTCATCCTTTGAGTGGAAATAATACTCTCGCCCATGTTCTTCACCTGGACGCGGTGGGCGCGTGGTCGCAGAGACCGAAAATTCAATGTCAGGATCCCAAATACGCAATCGTTTAGACAGAGTGGATTTGCCCGCACCAGAAGGCGACGAAATAATGATTAACAGGCCACGGCGATTTTGAGACATAGATTACTCCACGTTTTGGACTTGTTCACGCATTTGATCAATAACAACCTTTAGAGCAAGGCCAATCTTGGTCAATTCAGCATGCTGAGATTTTGAGCAAAGAGTATTGGCTTCACGGTTGAATTCCTGAGTTAGAAAATCAAACTTTCGCCCGATTGCCTTACCATCGCTCAACAAATCTTTGGCAGAAGCGATGTGTGTTTCTAGACGGTCCAATTCCTCAGATACATCTGTTTTTATTGCCAAAACAGCAAGCTCTTGTTCGAGGCGACCCTGATCAAAATCAGAACTCTCATCCATGAGCCGCGCAATTTGTTGACGCAGTGCCGTTTTCGCTTTCGCGTCCCGATCTGGCAAGACCGCGCGTGCTTGATCCGTCAGGCGCGCTATTTCATCGACTTGTGAGTGCAATATGTCACCAAGAGCCTCGCCTTCAGCCGCACGCATAGAGGCAAAATCATCCATGAGAATGATCAGCTCTTTTTCCAAATGATCCACAACTGGCGCAATTTCCGTCGATGAGGACATCGGCTCCAAAACACCGCGGAGGGCCAAGATATCTGTTCCATTACTCGGTGCTAAAGACACACCAAGCGCCATGGCACGCTCTTCGACTTGGCTTAGGGCGGTGAGCATGGCCTCCATTGAGGTCTCGTTAACGCCATAGGTGTCTGAGGTCTCTTGGTTGGCTTGGATACGAAGGGTTAATGACACGTTGCCCCGCGTCACAATTGTCGTCATGTATTTGCGGGTTTTGAGTTCCAGACCATCTAACCAATCAGGAATGCGAAGCTTGAGATCCAATCCGCGTCCGTTGACGCTTCTGATGTCGGCGCTCCACGCATAGGGACCGATTTCACCTGAACGTGCTGCAAAGCCTGTCATTGAACGTAACATTTTGGACCTCATCATTGTCAAGGATGTCCTAAGCTATTGCATCCATCGATACAAGTCTGAGGCCCGTTAGTCGCGTTAACCAAATATAAAGATTATCCCCAAGGCCGCCCAAATTTATGACATATTAAATTTGAAATAGATTTACTTTAAATAAGATGGGTACGCTAACATGTTGGCAAGACTAGAAAAAATCCAACCATCAGACAACATCATTGCCTTTCCGCGTATTCGCAGGGATGTCTCGACCGTTCATGCGCTGTCGCAACTGTGGTCAGAAAAACGCCCAGAATCCGGTCTTCCTCATCGAGGTGATATCAATATCGATGACATCAAATCCCATCTAAAACATCTCTTTTTGTTTGACCGACTATCGCCTTTTGACGTCACTATTAAGATGCATGGACATGGGTTAACCGCGCTCTTTGGGCATGATATCTCAGGACTTCCCTTGTCTGTAATGATGACGCCATCTGCAAGGCTCGCACTTCGCGACATCGTTTCAGATATGTATATAGCTCAGCGTCCCTATAACATCACCTTAGTGGACAAAGGCACCATGTTTGGACGGAACCTCAAGGCAAACTTGGCCCTATTTCCACTAGCAAACTATGCTGGACAGGCCACAAAGGGTATTGGTGTCCTAATCCCATTAGGAAACATTGTGAAAAAAGACTATCGCTTTGATATTGCATGCATAAACTAAAAAAGGCCTGCACCATTTATGCAGGCCTCTTAGGTTAAGTAAAACCTGTCTTAAACTGACACAGCAACAGGTGATTGCGCTGAGCGACGTGCAACCAATTCTTCTGCTACCAAGAACGCAAGTTCAAGCGATTGCGTCGCATTCAAACGCGGATCGCATGCTGTGTGATAGCGATCAGAAAGGTCTTCGTCGGTAACCGCACGAACACCACCTGTGCATTCAGTCACGTCTTGACCCGTCATTTCAAAATGCACACCACCCGGGATTGTTCCCTCTGCGTTGTGGATTTCAAAGAATTCGCGCACTTCGCGCAATACGCTGTCAAATGGACGCGTTTTGTAGCCAGTTGATGATTTAATCGTATTGCCATGCATCGCATCACAGGTCCAAAGGACGTTCGCACCCTCTTCTTCGACGGCTTTGATCAAACGTGGCAAGTGATCTCCGACGCTTCCTGCACCGAAACGAGCAATCAGTGTCAAACGACCTGCTTCGTTTTCTGGATTGAGCTTTTGCATCAAGACTTTGAGATCGTCTGCGGTTGTTGTCGGACCACATTTCAAACCGATTGGGTTTTGAACGCCGCGACAGAATTCAACATGCGCCCCATCAGGTTGACGTGTTCGATCCCCGATCCAAATCATGTGACCCGATCCCGCGAGCCATTTGCCAGATGTGCTATCAAGACGCGTCAACGCCTCTTCGTATTCAAGCAACAAGGCTTCGTGACTTGTGTAGAAATCAACTGATTTCAAAGTATGGGCTGTCTCACTATTGATGCCAGCGGCCGCCATGAAATCAAGCGCATTGCTAATGCTTTCCGCCATTTCACGGTAACGTTTTGCATTGTCATGCTCAGTGAAGCCAAGGGTCCAGCTGTGCACTTGTTGCATATCCGCATAGCCACCTGTCGAAAACGCGCGCAAGAGGTTAAGCGTTGCCGCCGCCTGCGTGTAAGCGTGCAACATTTTCTTGGCATCTGGAATACGTGCTTCGGCTGTAAAGGCCAACTCGTTGATGATATCACCGCGATAGCTTGGTAGTTCGATACCATCTTTGGTTTCTGTGGGCGCGGAGCGTGGTTTTGCAAATTGACCCGCCATGCGGCCGACTTTGATCACCGGAACTTTGGCGCCGTATGTGAGAACCATCGCCATCTGCAACATGACTTTAAACGTGTCACGAATGCCATCTGCAGAAAACTGCTCAAAGCTTTCCGCGCAATCGCCACCTTGAAGTAAAAAGGCTTCACCGCGTGAGGCTGCCGCTAATTTCGCACGAAGCGCGCGCGCCTCGCCTGCAAAAACCAAAGGTGGATACTGTGACAGCTGAGATTCCACTGCATTTAAGGCCCCTTGATCCAAATAATCAGGCATTTGGATTCTCGGTTTGGAACGCCAATTCGTTTTCTGCCACTCAGTCATTTTACTTCTCCACTCCAGGTTAGCGGTATCATCGCAGGAATCTATACAAAAGGATTCTCAAAAGAGCCATAGTTGAATTGCGACAAGACTTGACTTGTTTAGAACAATTTTGATTACTGCACTATACGCGTCATGTTTGCTGAGTTAGACGACGCCCAAATTCCACGGGATGATTCACTATGGACGCAGATTTTCAAATTATTGAAGTCGATACCGCGCAGAAGACAACACAACGGTTTGTTTTTGTTTTAATGCAAGACTTTACCCTGTTGTCCTTTGCTTCAGCATTGGATGCTTTGCGGATTGCAAATCGCATGGCAAACAAGCCACTCTATGAATGGCTTGTCATCGGCGAAGATGGCGATACCGTGAATTGTTCTGCGGGCACGTCGTTCAAATTAGATGATGACCTCATCGAATTAAAGCGGGATGATATGGTCATGCTCTGTGGCGGCATGAAAATCCGTGAAAACACAACAAAGCGTTTGTTGAACTGGATTCGCCGTGAAGCGCGCAAGGGCCTTGCTTTTGCTGGTCTCTGTACGGCTGCCTATCCATTGGCGAAGGCTGGTTTAATGGACGGCAAACGCGCAACGATCCATTGGGAAAATCAAGATAGCTTTGCCGAGGAATTCGACGAAGTAGATTTGACAAAATCCGTGTTTGTTGTCGATGGCAAACGCATGACAACGGCTGGCGGTACATCTTCGATTGATTTGATGCTCAAACTCATCGCCGATGATCACGGCGAAGAATTGGCTAACGCTGTTGCGGATCAGATGATTTACAGCTCGATCCGCACAGATCAAGATACACAGCGCCTCTCGGTGCCAACCCGCATTGGGGTGCGTCATCCCAAGCTGAGCCAAGTCATTCAAATGATGGAATCCAATATTGAGGAACCCATTAGCCCCTCGCTCTTGGCAAAAGAAGTTGGCATGTCGACACGACAATTGGAACGGTTGTTCCGCCGATACCTTAATCGCAGCCCGAAACGCTATTACATGGAATTGCGCCTGCAAAAAGCACGCAACCTGTTGATGCAGACGGATATGAGTGTGATCAACGTGGCTCTTGCCTGTGGGTTTGCCTCACCGTCGCATTTCTCTAAATGCTATCGCTCTCACTATGATACGACCCCCTACCGTGAACGTGGGAGCCACGGAGCCCGTTTATCCGTTTAAAATTGGCATTTTCTCGCTCAGAGTGAGTATTGCGGCGTTCTTGTCTGAATTACGTCGCTTTGGGTGCGGCGTTTTCTACTTTTCTTTACCACAACGTCACACTACAATATCGGTTGGAATTTAACTTATTCCGACACAAACGGGAGACTAACAGATGAATAAATTTCTAACAGCGACGGCTGCAACCGCGCTTATGACAAGCGCTGCTTTTGCAGATGGTCACGGTGGCGACGTTAAAGTCGGCATTATCTTGGGCTATACAGGTCCAATCGAAAGCATGGTCGCAGAAATGGGTCCAGCCGCAGAATTCGCCATTAAAGAAGTGTCCGACAGCGGCGTATTCATGGGCGGAAAAACTGTCACAGCAGTTATCGGTGACTCAACTTGTGTCGACGCCTCTGCCGCAAGTGCTGCAGCTGAGCGTTTGATCACAGCGGATGGCGTTAAAGGGATCGTTGGAGCGGACTGTTCTGGTGTGACTGGCGCGATCTTGAACAACGTTGCGATGCCAAACGGCATGGTAATGATTTCACCTTCCGCGACATCACCAGGTTTGTCACACAACAACAACGAAGATAACGGCCTTTTCTTCCGCACAGCACCCTCTGATGCGCGCCAAGGTCAAGTTATGTCAGATATCTTGCTTGAATCAGGTATCACTGAAGTTGCTGTGACATATACAAACAACGACTACGGCAAAGGTTTGTCTGACGCATTCGAAGCAGCTTACACAGCAGCAGGCGGAAGCATCACAATCACGGCAGCCCACGAAGACGGCAAAGCGGATTACTCTGCTGAAGTTGGCGCACTAGCCTCCGCAGGCGGTCAGCGTTTGGTCGTTGCAGGCTATGCAGACCAAGGTGGCGCAGGTATCATCCGCGCAGCCCTCGACACTGGCGCGTTTGACACGTTCCAATTGGTTGACGGCATGGTGTCTGATGCATTGTTCGAAAAATTCGGCGACGAATTGGACGGAACATCAGGTCAAAACCCAAGCCCAAGCGCGGAATTGGCTGATAAATTCAAAGCAGTCACCGAAGGCGCAGGCTTCAACGCAACATCTGCTTTTGCTCCTGAGTCATATGACGCAGCTGCGTTGATCTTGTTGGCAATGCAAGCAGCGAACTCTGTTGAGCCAGGCGATTACAAAGACAAAGTCTTTGACGTTGCAAACGCACCAGGTGAGAAAATTGAAGCTGGTGAATTGGCCAAAGGTCTTGAGATCCTCGCAAACGGTGGTGAGATCGATTACGTCGGCGCAACTGGCGTTGAATTGATCGGACCAGGCGAAGCGGCTGGTTCCTATCGTGAATTGACTGTTGACGGCGGCGAAGCGAAAACTGTTCGCTACCGTTAAGTTACTCAATTCTTCAGGACAGCCCGGGCTTTTGGCTCGGGCTGTTCGCATTCTAAGTGGAAAGCTGAAACTGTGATTAAAGTTGAACACCTTCACAAACACTTTGGTGGATTTCATGCCTGTGATGGCGCCTCTTTGGAAATCGCCAAGGGATCTATTACAGGATTGATCGGACCAAACGGCGCGGGAAAAACGACGCTCTTTAATGTGATTGCGGGCGTTCTTGCCCCCACATCAGGGCGCGTGACAATGGATGGCGAAGATATAACTGGGTTGCCACCGCATGAGCTCTTTCACAAGGGATTGTTGCGCACCTTTCAAATCGCGCATGAATTTTCATCCATGAGCTGTCGTGAGAACCTCATGATGGTGCCATCGGGCCAAGCGGGTGAAACGCTTTGGAACACGTGGTTTGGACGCAAACGGATCGCGGATGAAGAGCGTGCTTTGCGCGCCAAAGCCGATGAAGTGCTTGAATTTTTGACAATTTCCCATCTCGCCGATCACAAAGCAGGTCAGGTTTCGGGCGGTCAAAAGAAGCTTCTTGAGCTTGGCCGCACAATGATGGTTGATGCAAAGATTGTGTTTTTGGATGAAGTTGGTGCAGGCGTGAACCGCACGTTGCTCAATACCATTGGCGATGCGATTATACGGTTGAACAAAGAGCGCGGATATACCTTCGTTGTCATTGAACACGATATGGATTTCATTGGCCGCCTCTGTGATCCCGTCATCTGTATGGCGGAAGGAAAAGTGTTGGCTCAGGGCACACTGGATGAGATCAAAGCCAATGAAAGCGTGATTGAGGCCTATCTTGGAACGGGTCTAAAGAACAAAGAAGCGTTGCACGCTTAATTACGGCTGTGCAGGCCTTCGGCGAGGATATTTATGAAAAGAAGAAACCTTGGGGATCAGAAACATGTCTGAACCATTTTTGATTGGGGATACCATGAGTGGCGGGTACGGCAAAGGTCCCGACATTTTGCATGGCTGTACGATTTCTGTAGATCGTGGGGAAATTGCTGTGATTGTTGGGCCAAATGGCGCTGGTAAATCAACGGCGATGAAAGCGATTTTTGGGATGTTGGTTGTGCGCTCTGGAGCCGTGCGTCTTGATGGTGAGGACATTACCGCGCTGAGCCCACAAGATCGGGTTATCAAGGGCATGGGATTTGTTCCGCAAACGCAAAATATTTTTGCCTCAATGACCGTTGAAGAAAACCTTGAAATGGGCGCGTTTATTCGCAATGACGACATCAAAGCAACGATGGAACAGGTCTATGACCTCTTTCCCATTTTGCGCGACAAACGCGCGCAAGCCGCCGGTGAATTGTCAGGGGGGCAACGCCAACAGGTGGCCGTGGGGCGTGCCTTGATGACCCAACCGAAAGTGTTGATGTTAGATGAACCAACAGCGGGTGTCAGCCCGATCGTCATGGATGAGCTGTTTGATCGGATCATCGAGGTGTCGCGCACAGGCATTCCGATTTTGATGGTGGAACAAAATGCCCGTCAAGCATTGGAAATTGCCGATAAAGGTTATGTTCTGGTGCAAGGGGCAAATGCCTACACCGGGTCTGGGAAAGAGCTCTTGGCCGATCCTGATGTCCGTAAATCGTTTTTGGGAGGATAAGAGATGGATTTTCTCAACGCGATTGTCGCTTTGTCGAATTTTGTTTTGGTGCCTGCGATTGCCTATGGCAGCCAGCTGGCTTTGGGCGCTTTGGGTGTTACCTTAATCTATGGGATCTTGCGGTTTTCCAATTTTGCACATGGGGACACGATGGCCTTTGGTGCAATGGCAACGGTTGGAGTTACATGGTGGTTTCAATCCATGGGGATCTCACTTGGGCCACTTCCCACGGCGCTTTTGGCCCTGCCCTTTGGGATTATGGCGGCCAGCGCTTTGGTCTTGATCACAGACAGGACTGTCTATCGGTTTTACCGCGCCAAAAAATCAAAACCTGTGATTTTGGTCATCGTCTCAATGGGCGTGATGTTTATCACAAACGGATTGGTCCGTTTTATCATCGGGCCCAAAGAACGCACGTTCTTGGATGGGGATCGGTTCATCATTTCCGCACGTGAGTTCAAACAGATGACCGGACTGAACGAAGGACTAGCGATTAAAACAACGCAAGCCATTACAGTTGTGGCCGCGATTATCATTGTGGCTTTGCTGTTCTGGTTTTTGAACAAAACACGCACTGGTAAATCTATGCGGGCCTATTCCGATAACGAAGATTTGGCCCTCCTCTCTGGGATCAATCCAGAGCGTGTTGTCATGGTGACCTGGCTCATCGTCGCCGCCTTGGCAACCGTCGCGGGGACGCTTTATGGGTTGGACAAGACATTCAAACCCTTCACCTATTTTCAACTGCTCTTGCCGATTTTCGCAGCCGCGATTGTGGGTGGATTAGGTAGCCCCGTTGGGGCCATTGCAGGTGGATTTGTGATCGCCTTTTCTGAGGTGACAATTACCTATGCTTGGAAAAAGGTATTGGGCTATGCGATGCCTGATAGCCTTGCTCCGGATGGATTGGTGCAATTGCTCAGCACGGATTACAAATTTGCCGTGAGCTTTGTGATTTTGGTGATTGTGCTACTCTTTAAGCCGACTGGTCTCTTTAATGGAAAGGCCTACTGATGACTGAGATGAAAAATATCGCTTTATTTGCAGCCGTCACTGCATTGATCGTGTTGACGGGGTTTATGCAAAGCTGGAACTCGGCCCTTTTGATTGTGAATATGGGGTTGATCAGTGCAGTCATGGCAATCGGTGTGAACCTACAATGGGGCATTGCTGGATTGTTTAATGTTGGTGTGATGGGCTTTGTGGCGCTTGGTGGATTGGCAACAGTCTTTGTCTCGATGGAACCTGTTCCTGAGGCTTGGCGCGCCGGTGGCATGGGCGTTTTCCTCGCGCTTGCCTTGGGCGTCATGACGGTCATTGCGGCAATCTTTGCGTACAAAACCCTTCCGCAAGGGAAATCCAAAACCATTGGCGTGATCGCGATTTTGGTTGCCGGATTCTTTGTGTACCGCGCGGTCTTTGATCCAGCAGTTGCAGCCATTGAATCCGTTGATCCAGCGGTGACAGGCTACCTTGGCGGGCTCGGACTTCCTGTGATTGTTGCTTGGCCTGTTGGAGGCCTTTTGGCCGCAGGCGTTGCTTGGATCATCGGAAAAACGGCGCTTGGCCTGCGCTCTGATTATTTGGCGATTGCGACCCTTGGGATTGCGGAAATCATCGTTGCCATCATGAAAAACGAAGACTGGCTCGCGCGAGGTGTGAAAAACGTAATCGGCCTACCCCGACCTGTGCCCTATGAAGTAGACTTGCAAGAGTCAGCCAGTTTTGTTGATCGGGTGACTGGCTATGGATGGGATGTCACGACGGCGTCATCCATCTTGGTCAAGCTAAACTACGCTATTTTGTTCGCGATCGTCTTGGTGATCATCTTTGCGATGGCGCAGCTTGCGCTCAATAGCCCATGGGGCCGCATGATGCGCGCCATTCGCGACAATGAAACAGCGGCTCAAGCGATGGGCAAAGATGTCACAAGCCGCCATCTTCAGATATTTGTGCTCGGCTCTGCGATCTGCGGTGTTGCAGGGGCGATGATGACAACCCTAGACGGTCAGTTGACACCAGGGACGTATCAGCCGCTTCGCTTTACTTTTCTCATCTGGGTGATGGTGATCGTCGGTGGTTCAGGAAGCAATCTCGGCGCTGTCTTGGGTGGATTTCTGATTTGGTTCCTCTGGGTTCAGGTGGAACCAATGGGCTATTTCATCATGGATATCGTCACAATGGGGTTCGCTGAGGATAGCGCGATCAAGGCGCATTTGCTGGAAAGCGTGGCCCATATGAGGCTCTTTACAATGGGGGTCATCCTCTTACTGGTGCTGAGGTTCAGTCCACACGGGTTGATCCCAGAGAAATAAAAGAAGGGGCCGACAGGCCCTTTTTTATTGCCAAACCATTTTTTAGACGTCTATTTTTAAATTATTTTAAAGATGGATTGTTTGCTATGAAATTGTCTCAAAAAGCTGCGTCTCAAATTGACGACGCAAAATTCGAACAAAAACTTTCAAGGATACACAAAAAACCAAATCGCAGGAAACTAGGGTTTTACTGGATCGGTTTTCTACAAGGTGTCTTGGCTTCTTCCAGAATTGAAAAAGGAGAAGACATAGCCATCTATGAAGAAGCTAAGCGATTTTCTAAAATCATAAAAGAGCCGAATATCGATGATTTGTTGGAGGATATCGAAGACAATTGCTTTGATAGTGAGCGCGATTTGATTGACAGCCTCAACTTCATTATTGAAGAAAAGCGCAAAGACCTTCTAAGTGAGGAAGCCGCATCTGAACGAGAATATGTTTCTGAGTTCTTAGGCTTTTGCGCAGGAATTATTTGCGATGGAAAGGTCTTACGATCGGAAGTAATTGCTATTCACCAAAGGTTTAGCAATTCAGAGATATTGTCAGAGTTCAAAATATTAGAGTCCTTGAGAAATTCGGTAACCAATAGCTTACATTCAACATTCGCTAAGCAAAACCAATACTCCGACATACAAGAGTGGATAGGCGAATTGGTAGGAAACGGCTATCACGACACAGGGGTTCCGAACTTGGGAAATGTTACCCAAATTAAGCATGCATTTACCAACCCTAAAGCAATTTCATTTTATGGCAAAACGTTTGTGCTTACTGGAACAATGACCTTCGGAACACGAACTATTGTCCAAGACATGATCAAAGAAAAGGGCGGCACCTGCGCCAAAACTGTTTCTAATAAAACAGACTTTGTCGTTGTTGCATCAGCACCTTCCGAACATTGGTTGACGACGCACTTTGGGACAAAAATCAAGAAAGCACACGACTTGATATCAAAAGGTTCCGACCTCAAGATTGTAACCGAGTATGCTTTAGAAAAGGCGCTACAGACTAATTGACAGAAGATCGGTCAACTATTCAGCAGCGACCTTTTTCGATTTCAACATATCTTTCAGGTAATGGCCCGTATAGCTGGCCTCAATTTTGGCGACGGCTTCGGGGGTGCCTTTGGCGACGATTTGGCCGCCTCCGTCTCCGCCTTCGGGTCCTATATCGATTATCCAATCGGCTGTTTTCACAACGTCTAGGTTATGTTCGATCAC